>CAZUOQ010000001.1:0-156197 GCA_964622195.1 uncultured Methylotenera sp.
GAAGTTCTCCACGGAACAGCCTAGGCCAGCATCCTGAACCAAAAAGGCTCAAGTGGTAACAGCCTAGAGTGCATTAGGTACACCTGCAAGAGGCGCTCACACAGACGCTCGAATGACTAAAACCGATGCTATAGACTAGTTCAAGGAATTATTAGCCTAAACCGAACCGCAGAGAACAAACTTTGAAATCTGACGAATTATCTTAAACCTGATTAGCTCTAAGATAAAGCTGTTTGAAGTAATTCTACTCTCATTTAACCTGCATTTTTAACAACAATTTATATTTATTTTATGGCGCAGGCTTGATCAATTTGATCCTGCATGATTGCAATTCTGCGCTTGATGTCACCGACATCAACATCACCGCTTTTACTATTAAGCAATTCATGCGCAAGATTCAGCGCCGTCATGATCGCAATTCTCTCTACGCCGATCACTTTGCCACTATCACGGATATCGCGCATTTTCTTATCCAGAAAATTCACGGCGTTAATCAGGCCGGGGCGTTCTTCATCGGTGCATGACACCGTAAAGTTGCGCCCCATGATACTGACGTCTACGCCTTTAATTTCGCTCATTATTTTTGCTCAAAAGTATGATGTTAAATCTGATTCAAGGAAGACTATCGATCAGCGTTTCAATGCGCGCACTGGCCTGTGTCATATTGGCTTTTAATGTTGCAGTATCAGCCTCTATCTTACCTAGACTAAGGCGTAATTCTGCGTTTTCACTGCGCAACTCATTACACATTGAAATCAAGTGTGATAATTTCTGTTCGAGCACTTTTAAGTCTGCATCCATATGATCACTATAATTTAAAAAATTCATTGTAGTCAATAGCTAACATGGATTTCATAAAGTATTACAATAATTTACAAAAACTGCCGGCTAAAAATAGTTCCCGACATTGATAAATAAATAGCTATAATTGCCGCAGTTGATAGGTGCCAAGTTTGCTTTCTGCAAATGAGGTGAAACTGGGAAACAGGTGCGTTTTTATACTAAAAACTATTCCTGTGCTGCCCCCGCAACGGTAGGTGAGTCTGATTTATTCATATGATTTGCTTTATGCCACTGAACTGAAAATAGTTTGGGAAGGCGCAAATCTAGGGTTTATTAAAACCCGAAGCTCACAAGCCCGGAGACCGGCCTCGCAACACAAGTTGGAAATACCGCGGGGTGACGGTGTATCAAAAAACGAACAGCACGATACGCTTTTTCGTTTGTAATTCTGCCCTCCTGACGTATTTCCTTTTTTTAAATTACATGCGGGGTCGCATGTAACAAAAGGAAACCACATGCAACAAAAACTTATCGTGAGCCTGATTGGCGCCACTTTAACCTTTCCGGCTTTTGCTGCCGAACAAATAAACCTGAGTGATGTTATTGTCACCGCCTCACGCATTGAGCAGTCACGCGCCAGTGTGATAGGCGATGTGACCGTGATTGACCGCGAAACCATAGAGCGTGCAGGTGCGGCGTCACTCACTGATGTATTACGCGCACAGCCCGGCATACAGGTTGTTAACAGCGGCGGCGCGGGTACGGCAACCAGCATATTCATGCGCGGCACCAATGACCAGCATGTCGTGTTGCTGGTAGATGGCTTGCGCATTAACTCTGCCACCTTGGGCACCACAGCTTACGAAAGCATTCCGCTCTCCCAAATTGAGAAAATCGAAATCCTGCGTGGACCAGCCTCCAGCCTGTATGGTGCTGATGCCATTGGCGGGGTCATCCAGATTTTCACGCGTAAAAGCAGTTCTGAGAAAACATTGCTGCATGCGGCAGCCGGATTGGGCAGCTACGGCACAAAGACTGCTGAAGCAGGTATGAGCGGCGCTTATGGCGATTTGCGATATGGTGTTAATTTAAGCAGCTATGATACTGACAGCTTCTCAGCCAAGCGTATCCGTAATAACGCTTTTGACAAAGATGATGATGGTTACCGCAATTTAAGCGCATCAGCCTTTGCGGATTTAACATTAAAACCAGGACACGTTGTGGGACTACAGTTCTTTGAAAGCAAAGCACGCAGCCATTTTGACAATGCATACAATAACTATGGCAACCAGACCCTGCAAAGCTATGCAGTTACCAGTAAAAATCAGTTTACCGATTACTGGCATAGTACATTCAAAATTGGCGTGGGCAAGGATGATTCTGACAGCCATGCGAAACCAAGCGGAAGCAACCCTACCGGCATCAGCGAATACCGTACGGAACAACAGCAACTTACCTGGCAAAATGAATTTAAATTGCCCTTGGGTACACTGACACTCGCTTACGACAGGCTTGAACAAAAGGTCGACAGCGAAAGCAGCCCTACATCAAAATACAGCAAAGACCGCAATAGCGACGGCTTTCTGGCAGGGTATATTGCCGATATCGGTAACCATGCCGTGCAACTCTCGCTGCGTGAAGATCACAATACGCAATATGGCAATTACAACACTGGCGGCGCAGGCTATGCTTACCGCTTAAGCCCGGAATGGCGCATCAGCGCAAATTATGGCAAAGCATTTAAAGCGCCGACTTTTAACCAGCTCTATTTTCCTAACTTTGGTGACCCCAATCTGAGCCCGGAAAAATCAGATAACGTAGAAGCCAGCCTCAAATATACAGGCAGTTCATGGAATGCAGGTTTAACGGTTTTTGAGAACAAGATTCGTAACTTGATCGAGTTTTCCGGCACGGCGACTCCAGGCTGTACGTTTTCCGGCTTCTGCCCTGTTAACGTAGGTAAAGCTGAAATACTTGGCGCAACCCTGGAAAGCAGCTGGCATATCACCGATTCATTGCTGCTGAGTGGAAATTTAACTGTACAGTCGCCACGTGATGAGCAATCAGACCAACTGCTTACCCGACGCAGCAACCGCTACGGCGCCGTTAACCTGCTGCATACCTGGGGCGATCTGCAATGGGGTGCTGAAATGACTGGCGCATCAACCCGCTATAACAATGCCGCCAACACCAAATCAATGTCAGGTTACATGCTGGTCAACCTGACAGCCAACTACCGGCTTAACCCGGAGTGGAAGCTGGAAGCGCGCGCCAACAACATTCTGGACAAAGATTATGTACTGGCCTATACAGGCAACTCTGCTAGCTCTGTCCCATACAACACGGCCGGCAGCAATATTTTTGTAGGGCTGAGATACCAGATGAAACCTTAACAGCATTGTTCAATCGCACTAGCCAGGTGGGGCTAACCCACCTGATGAAACACATTTAAGTTAAAATACTGCCCAAACATTTTATGAACCGAACCGGAGGTTACCCCTGCCATGTTAACTCTTTCTAAAACCAATCAACTGATTGTAGGCATCCTGCTTGCCGCACTCATTATTACCACGCGCGGCCACCACTTTGCTTCTATCAACTACTTGCCTAGCGCATCACTTGCTGTATTCTTTCTGGCGGGTTTATATCTGAGGCCGGCGCTGGTATTTCCAGCATTGCTCGCTTTATGCGCTGGCTTGGATTTTTATTCAATTACATACGCAGGCACAAGCAGTTTTTGTGTAACACCGGCTTATGGCTTTCTGTTGCCAGCCTATGGTGTCATGTGGCTAGCTGGACGCTGGTTTGCCAAACAATATAGTTTCAGTACTGGCGCAATTTTACCGTTGGTTGCCAGCGTATCTATTGCAGCAACAGTAAGCGAACTGTTCTCCAGCGGCGGTTTTTATTTCTTCGGCGGCCGTTATGCAGACCCGACTTTAGCCGTATTTGGTGAGCGTTTGATGAAGTACTTCCCACATCAGCTTGAAAACCTTGGCTTCTGGCTCGGTATTGCGCTTGTCGTTCATGTAGCATTTGCTTTTGCCAGCGGGGCTAACCGTGCTAAAGCTAACTTACCGCGCTAAAGCCTGATCTTGAGCGATAGCGACAAAAACGCACGCCATCTTGCGCGCATGCAGCGCAAAAAGGTGGTGGTTGATACCAAAATCGAGTCTGCCAGAACTGAAAAAGGACTGCTGCTGATACACACTGGTAACGGCAAAGGCAAATCCACAGCAGCTTTTGGTTTGCTGGCACGCGCACTTGGTCACGGCATGAGAGCTGCTGTCATTCAGTTTATAAAAGGCCGCTCGGATACTGGTGAAGAAGCTTTTTTCAGGCAGGCTCCCAACTTAAGCTGGCATGTCATGGGAGACGGCTTTACCTGGGAAACGCAAAATCCGGAACAGGATCTGGCCAGTGCACGCAAAGCGTGGGAGCTGGTTTGTGATTATTTGCGCGATGAGACCATCAATCTGGTGATTCTTGATGAATTTACCTATGCGCTTAAATACGGCTGGCTCAGCATTGAGGAAGTTTCGACTGCCCTCAGGAACCGCCCGCCCATGCAGCATGTAGTCATTACCGGCCGCGCGGCACCGCCAGCGCTAATTGAGCTGGCCGATACTGTCAGCGAGACTAATCTTGTGAAACATGCATTCCAAGCCGGGGTGCAAGCCATGCCCGGTATTGAATGGTAAGTAGTTAGTACGTCAGCCCCCATGAAACCAATCTCCTGCCCCGCCGTTCTTATCTCCGCGCCCGCTTCAGGTCAGGGTAAAACCTTAATTACCGCAGCGCTGGCCCGTGCCTGGCGCAACAAAGGTTTGCGTGTACAGGCGTTCAAATGCGGGCCGGATTTTCTTGACCCGATGATACTCGCTACCGCGACTGGCCGCCCTGTATACAATCTCGACTTTACCATGTGCGGTGAAGCCGACTGTGCAGCCCAACTTTATCATGCAGCGCAGAATACCGACCTGATTATAGTAGAAGGCGTCATGGGCCTCTATGATGGCACCCCATCCAGCGCAGATATTGCACAACACTTTGGTTTACCGGTAATAGTCACTATTGATGCCAGCGGCATGGCGCAAACCTTTGGCGCACTGGCATCCGGTTTAATTGGATATCGGCCGCAACTCATTGGTGCCGGCGTCTTGGCCAACAAGGTGGGCAGCGATAGTCATGCCAAACTGTTGCGTGATAACTTGCCATCACATTTAAACTGGTTCGGCGCATTGGCAAAAAATGACCGTCTGAGCCTGCCGGAACGGCATTTGGGCTTGTTTATGGCAAGTGAAATTGCCGACCTGGAAGAAAAGATCGAAACTGCGGCAAAAGCCTTAGCCGAGTCGTCCGCATTACCTTTGCCGCCGACTGTAACTTTTAATACGCCAGCCCAAACCACGCTACCGCAGCTACTCAGCAACAAAACCATCGCAATTGCGCGCGATGAAGCATTCTGTTTTATCTATCAGGCCAATCTGGATTGTTTAACAGCATTGGGCGCAACACTGAAATTTTTCTCACCCCTGCATGACCAGACTTTACCCGAAGCTGACGCCTATTGGCTGCCAGGCGGCTATCCGGAATTGCATCTTGGGGCCATCAGCCAGAACCATGCGATGCGTGATGCCTTAAAAACTGCATTCAATGCCAACAAACCGATACTGGCAGAGTGTGGCGGCATGATGGCATTATCAGAAAGTATTGATGGCAAACCTGCCTTTGGCTTACTGCCCGGCAATAGTCAGATACATCAACGCTTACAGGGTTTAGGCTCGCTCAAGACTGACCTGCCGCAGGGGCAGCTTGGTACACACACCTTTCACTACGGCAGTTTTGAAACTACGCTTGAGCCTATTGCGAGTGCTGCTACCCGCTTTGGAAAAGCAGAAAATGTTTACCGGCATGGGTCAATTCATGCGAGCTTTTTACATTTTTACTTTGCATCCAACCCCGAAGCAGCAGCAAAATTATTCCTATGAACCAGCATCGTTATTCAGATCCTGAAATCGCCGCCGTCTACCGCGTGATTGCCGAGCGCCGCGACATGCGCCACTTTATTCCCACACCGGTTGCGCCTGAAATGCTGACGCGCATATTGCAAGCCGCACACCAGGCACCAAGTGTGGGGCTGATGCAGCCATGGCGCTTTATCAGAATCACTGATGTTAATATTCGCAACAGTATCCACCAATTAGTAGATGAAGAACGGATTCAAACTGCTCAGGCAATCGGTGACTATGAAAATACCGCACGCATGGCAGAGTTTTTACGACTGAAAGTGGAAGGTATATTGGATTGTGGCGAGCTGTTGATCGCAACTCTTTGTGACAAACGCGAGCAGCACATCTTCGGGCGCAGAACGCTACCGGAAATGGATATTGCTTCAGTCAGTTGTGCCATTCAAAATATGTGGCTGGCCGCGCGTGCCGAAGGCTTGGGCATGGGCTGGGTATCAATTTTTGATCCGGCTAAACTCAGCGAATTACTGCATATTCCAGCGGATGCGAAACCTATTGCTATATTATGTCTGGGACATGTAAATACCTTTTATAAAGAGCCAATGCTGATAGAAACCGGTTGGAAGCAGGCAAGACCGCTATCGGAAATGATCATGGAAAACGGCTGGAAATAGCGATGGTATACCTGCCGCAACGCATTGTATGCCTGACCACCGAAACTGTAGAAGTGCTATATGCGCTGGGCGAACAGGATCGCATTGTCGGCATTTCCGGCTACACGACGCGACCTGCTGCTGCACGTAAAGAAAAACCCAAAATTTCTGCTTTCACCTCAGCAAAAATTGACAAGATTCTCGAACTGAAGCCTGATCTGGTGCTGGGATTCTGCAACCTGCAGGCTGACATTGCCGCATCCCTGATCAGAGCCGGTGTTGAAGTCCATATATTTAATCAGCGTTCTGTAGCCGAAATTCTACGCATGGTCGCAACTGTTGGCGCGCTCGTGGGAAAAACGAATGAGGCATTGAAGCTTATCGCGGAACTGGAATTGCAAATTGAAAAGGCGCGTGTTTCCGGCCACCATTTACCGCGCAGGCCCAAAATATATTTTGAAGAGTGGGATGCACCCATGATGTGCAGCATCCGCTGGGCGGCTGAACTGATTGAGATTGCCGGCGGCGAAGACTGCTTTCCGGAACTGTCGCAATTCCACAGTGCGCGGGAACGTACCGTAACACCGGAACAGGTATTGGCGCGCATGCCGGATATTATCATCGGCTCCTGGTGCGGTAAAAAGTTTCAGCCGGAACAAGTTGCGGCACGCGCTGGCTGGTGTGCAATGCCTGCGGTTGAAAATGGTTTTGTGGTAGAAATAAAATCTGCCGATATCCTGCAGCCCGGCCCTTCGGTCATTACGCATGGCTTAAAGCAGCTGCAAACGATTTTCGAGCAATGGGCTGCATCTGAAAACAAGGCAAACAATTTAGGTTAATTATGACGATACATTTAATTTTGGGCGGTGCACGCTCTGGTAAAAGTGCCTACGCTGAAAATCTGGCTTCAAATAGTGGGCAGGAAGTCGTTTATATTGCCACCGCGCAGGTATATGACGCTGAATTTGGCGCGCGCGTAGCGCATCATCAGGTGCGTCGCCCCAACCACTGGCAGACCATCGAGCAATCATTCGATTTAGGCACAACTTTGCATGAACAGGCAAAACCGAACCGCTGCCTGATCGTAGACTGCCTGACACTTTGGCTGGCGCAATGTATTTGCCCGGATTGCGACCGCCCGGATAATCTCGACTGGCAGACAGAACGTAGCAAACTGTTGGAAGCTTTGCCGAAACTTCCCGGCACCGTATTGCTGGTCAGCAATGAAGTAGGCATGGGTATCGTGCCGCTGGGTGAGATCAACCGGCAATTTCAGGATGAACAAGGCAGGCTGAATCAGGCCGTCGCGCAACTGGCAGATAAAGTCAGCTTTATTGCAGCGGGCTTGCCACTCACACTTAAAGGATAAATATGGAAAGCATCACATTTGAAGTAAAAGGCGAATTTATTGAGCTGTGCAATCTGCTCAAGCTGGCAGGTATCGCCAACAGCGGCGGCCAAGGCAAGTTGATGGTATCCGACGGCATTGTGCAAGTGGATGGCGCGATAGAGACACGCCGAACTGCAAAGATACGTGCCGGACAAACTGTTGAATGCATGGGACAACTGATTAAAGTAGTTTAGGCCAGTACACCTGCCGCTAAATATACCGGGCCAGCTTATCCCAATCCAGATGCTGCTCTACGCAATCTGCCAGACGGTCCAGCTCATCATTTCTGAATTTTTCATAATCGAATGCTTGCTGCGCATGCAGCCCTGCCCATTGCAGCCACGCCGCGCTTGATTCGGCATGATCAAACAAGCCATGCAGATAAGTGCCTGCCACCTGGTTGTCGGCAGAAATTGCACCTTCAGGCTGCCTGGACTCTCCATCCGTTATGTATAGCGCAGGATTCTGTAGCGCAAGGCCCGTACTGATACCCATGTGGATTTCATAACCGGTCACATCCGCCTCGGCAAAAGCTAATCTGGCCATCACTTGTTTCAGCTGTTTGGATTGCTCCAGCGTGGTTTCCATATCCAGCCAGCCAAAACCGGTACTGGAACCAGCTTCGCCTTCCACAGCATAGGGATCATGAATCAAACGCCCCAGCATCTGAAAGCCACCGCAAATACCCAATACTTTGCCGCCATAACGCAAATGTTTGGCAAGCACCTGCTGCCAGCCATGTGCACGCAGAAAGTCCAGGTCACCGCGCACATTCTTGCTGCCAGGCAATATGATCAGGTCAGCTGGCGGAATAGTTTCATTCATTTTCACAAAATGGAAATCCACCTGCGGATGCAGCCGCAGTGCATCAAAATCGGTATGGTTGGAGATGTGCGGCAATACTGGCACCACTACCACCAAGCGTCTGGCATCGGCGATACTTTGTTGGCTGCGTCGCTCACTCGTCGCCTTACTATTCGTACTGCCTTCCTCACTCGTTCCTTGCCGCCTCGTCTCGTCTTCGCCAAATGCTTGGTTTGAATTTACGCTGGTTTTTGGCACGGCATCTTCCGCCTCGATATGCATGCCATGCAGATAAGGAATCACGCCCAGCACCGGCTTACCGGTCTCCTGTTCCAGCCAATCCAGCCCCGGCTGCAACAGTGCAATATCACCGCGAAAACGATTGATGACAAAACCGATGACACGCGCACGCTCACTCTCGGACAGCAGAGCCAGTGTACCCACAATATGTGCAAATACGCCGCCTCTATCGATATCAGCAATCAGGATCACCGGACAATCCACCGCTTCGGCAAAGCCCATATTGGCGATATCATTTTCGCGCAGGTTGATTTCCGCCGGGCTACCCGCACCTTCAACCACTACGCATTCATAATTTGACTGCAGGCGCTGCCATGACGCCAATACTGCGCGCATCGCCGTTGGCTTATAAGCGTGGTAGCCGGTAGCCTCCAGATTGCAGACTACTTTACCGTGAATAATTACCTGGCAACCCGTATCTGAATTAGGCTTAAGCAATACAGGGTTAAAATCGGTATGCGGCGCCAATCCGCAGGCAAAGGCCTGCACTGCCTGTGCACGCCCGATTTCACCGCCATCTACCGTCACAGCAGAATTTAGCGCCATATTTTGCGGCTTAAACGGCGCAACTCGTACGCCTCTGCGATACAATATGCGGCACAGCGCCGCAACAAGGGTGCTTTTCCCCGCATCGGACGTAGTACCTTGAACCATTAATGTTTTCATATCCTGATTATCTCATAATGCCGTACATTGCCATGGCGGCAGTGCTGCTTGATTTTATGATAGGCGAGCCGCGCCGTTTTCACCCTTTGGTCGGGTTTGGCTGGCTAGCCAATAAATTGGAATCATGGCTTAACATCGCACACCAGACAAATAAACCCAAACAACGCTGGGTAGGCATGTTTGCACTGGTTTTACTGCTAACCCCATTTATTTTAATTGCTTATTGGCTATGCCACATTCCTGTTGTCGGCTTTGTGGCAGATACACTGCTGCTCTATTTTGCGATTGGTCACAAAAGCTTACATGATCATGCCCGTGCAGTAACGCACGCACTGGGCAACCATGATGAAGCCGCTGCAAAGATCGCAGCATCATATATGGTAAGCCGCGATTCGGCAGCAATAGATCCTGTTCCAGCCACAGTGGAATCTGTGCTTGAAAATGGTAATGACGGTGTATTTGGCGCATTATTCTGGTTTTTTATCGCTGGCGGCATAGGTGCATTATTGTTCCGCCTGGCCAATACGATGGATGCCATGTGGGGCTATAAGACACCGCGCTTTTACTATTTTGGCTGGGCAGCGGCAAGGCTGGACGATGTTCTGGACTATATTCCTGCGCGCCTGACTGCGCTGACTTATGCAATACTTGGCAATACGAAACTAGCATTAAACTGCTGGAAAACCCAAGCACCAATCTGGGATAGCCCCAATGCAGGGCCGGTAATGGCAGCCGGCGCAGGTGCGCTAGGCGTGCAGCTTGGCGGCGCAGCGCGTTACCAGGGCGAATGGCATGAGCGCCCGATTCTGGGTGCAGGCAAACCGCCTATTGCAGCAGATATAGAACGTGCGCTGAAACTGGTGAGGCATGGCGTATACCTCTGGCTATTAGTGATTTTGATTCTTGCCATATTGATTAGATTGGTCATTCATGCTTGAACATGGCGGCAATTTAACCCTGGCAGCTGCGCAATACAACATTCCACTTGCAGACTGGCTGGATTTATCCACGGGCATCAACCCCAACGGCTATCCGCTAACGGAAATACCGGCTGCGATATGGCAGCGATTGCCGATTGATGACGATGGCCTGGTGGAAGCTGCCTGTGCCTATTTTGGCAGTCGCTATGCGCTAGCCACCGCAGGATCGCAAGCTGCCATACAAATTCTGCCCAGATTGCGTTCGCCAGGCAAAGTAGCAATGCCTGGCCTGATGTATAAAGAACATGCCTATGCATGGCAATGTTGCGGTCATCATATCAGTACTTTCACAGATTTAAACGATGACGTTGTGAACAGCGCTGATGTGGTGTTGTTATGCAACCCGAATAATCCTACTGCAAATAGATTCTCAGTTGCAGACTTACTCCATCTACATCAACGGCTGCAACAACGTGGCAGCTGGCTGGTAGTAGATGAAGCTTTTATAGATGCCACGCCAGAAAACAGCATCGCACAACATGCACATTTAGAGGGCTTATTTGTACTACGCTCTTTGGGGAAGTTCTTTGGTTTGGCTGGTGCCAGAGTGGGCTTCTTGCTTGCCAACCCGCAATGGCTGACCAAAGCGCAGGAAATGCTTGGGCCTTGGTCACTGAGCGGGCCCAGCAGGTTTGTAGCCACACAGGCATTAAGTGATTTTACATGGCAGAAAAATACTCGCCTGCAATTGTCAGCGAGCAGTTTGCGCCTTGCAGCATTACTTTCTGAATATGCTGAATATGGTTTGACACCGCAATCAGGGACAGCACTGTTTCAATACGTACCAATAACAGATGCCCAATTACGGCAGCAGCAGTTCGCTAAGCAAGGTATCTGGGTCAGGTATTTTCCAGAAGCCAGTGCCTTGCGGTTCGGCTTACCCACTGAAAACGGCTGGAGTAAATTGGAGTCCGCACTCAAGTCACTCTAGGTTTTTACCTTTGATGTGAGCTGACAGACCAACGGGCTTGCCCCAAAAGAATGAAAAAACTGAACGGCATCTACCCTGAACTGACATCTACACAATGCAATATTAGCCAGGCCAGATAAGCCGACACCATCATGGTGACTTTTCCGTGCAATCAACGGTTCACAAAGTGAATCCTCGGCACTTCATCGTCAAACGATATGCGCGTTACACTGGCGTGATCAATCACCATTCTGAATAAACCTTTCAACGGCATATTCAATACATCCGCCAGCATTGCCCGAATCACGCCACCATGCGTAATAACAGCGATCTCCTTACCGCGTGAGTGATTACTCACATCTTCTATAAAGCTTTTAGAGCGGATATGCAGCTGCGAGAAAGTTTCACCGTTGGGCGGCGCCATATTTGCATAGTCGTTTGCCCAGATATCAAACACATCGCGTGGAATACTATCCCAAGCCTGCATTTCCCAATCACCAAAATGCAATTCTTTTAAGCGATGATCCTGTTGCACCTCACCTAAGTCAAGCGCCTCTGCCAGCTTGACGCAACGCTGCAGCGGACTTGCATACACAGCATCAAAACGAATATGGCCAAGCTTATCCTTGAGTAAATCACATTCTGCACGGAAGTTTTCCGAGACATCCACGTCGCTTTGGCCATAGCAGATGCCAGAGGGTATATTCAATGTTGTATGGCGGATTAAATGTAACTTCATCGCAGAGTCAACTCACTGATATATCCAAAATAAGCAAGCATCGCCAAATAGAATGCAAGTTCTGACATCTGCTGCATAGCACCCAGACAATCACCAGTGTAGCCGCCCAGCCAGCGCTTGATTTTATTGCGCCACCAAACCCAGATAAAACCGACACTGAGTAACCAGCTTAGCGAGAAAATAAATACATCACGCATATCAACTGCATCAGCAAAGAAATACCAATACAGCAGCACAAGCGGCAATAAACCAAAAATAGTCGCCACAGCCAAATCCTTCATCTGCACTTTATTCGCCAATGGCTTGGCTTTGCCGCTCGCCTTCACATAACTTAGTGTCGCCATCACATAAACCGCACACAGCCTGCTCAGCGCATGGGCAGTAATCAGCACCAACACCACCGTGTGAGCTGGCAAAGCGTTCAATACCTGGTACTTGGCAAATAACATTAAAAACAGAGCCAGTGCACCATAAGTGCCCAGTCTGGAATCCTGCATGATAGTGAGTATTCGCTCTCTATCCCAGCCGCCGCCTATACCATCAATGCTATCAGCCATGCCGTCTTCATGAAAAGCGCCGGTTACATAAATGGTAGCAACCATGCTCAGCAACACTGCAATATTGATAGGCAGAATCCACGTAGCCAGCACAAACACCACCGCACCCACCAAGCCAACGATCATGCCTACCAGCGGAAAATATTTTGCTGAATGATTAAGCTCCTGCTCCTCAAAGTTCGCAAAAGCAGGCACAGGAATACGCGTAAAGAAGCCCACTGCCAGCAGAAAATAACGCCATTCCTTAGCTAAAGTACTCTGCATTATTTACCTGCTTCTGATTTTTCACTGACGCCGGCACTTTCAAACGAAGCCATCTCGTTCAAAAAATTCACCGCCGCCTGCACCATGGGGTAGGCCAGTGCTGCGCCGGTACCTTCACCCAAACGCAAGCCGGCATCCAGCAAAGGTTTTGCATCCAGATGTGCCAGCAATTGGCGATGACCAGCCTCACCGGAACAATGCGCAAAAATACAATAATGCAGGATATTCGGCTGTAAACGACAGGCAGCCAGCAAAGCTGCAGTTGCTATAAAACCATCTATCAATAAAACCGCATTCTGCCGGGCAGCACCCAGCATAGCACCCGCCATCATGGCAATTTCAAAACCACCAAAGGTTGCCAATGCGCGCATAACATCACCATCACTCAACTGATGCTGCGCCAAAGCCTGCTTGAGTATTGCAGTTTTTTTCGCCAAGCCAATATCATCAAACCCGGTGCCCCGCCCTACACACTGCTCTATCGGAATATTGCACAAAACACTCATCAAGCAACTGGCCGATGAAGTATTACCTATGCCCATCTCACCAAACCCCAGCACATTACAACCTGCACTGATTTCCTTCTCGGCAAGCTCAGCACCAATAGCCAGCGCCTGCTCACATTGCTCAAGCGACATTGCCGGCTCCAGCAGGAAGTTTCTGGTACCGAATCCGACTTTGGCATCAATTAAATCGGCATCATTTAAATCACCGTGCTGACCAAAGTCATGATTAACACCGGCATCCACAACGCGCAATTGCATATTGTTTTGGCGTGCAAAAACGTTAATTGCCGCACCGCCCTGCAAAAAGTTCAGCACCATCTGTGCTGTCACCGCCTGCGGATATGGACTGACGCCTGCCTCAACCACACCATGATCACCCGCAAATACCAATAAGGCAGGCTTATTCAATTGCGGCATCAACGTGTTTTGTATCAAACCAATCTGTAATGCGATTGGCTCCAGAAAACCTAACGCCCCGAGCGGTTTGGTTTTTTGATTGATTTTATGCAGAAGCGCTTCTTTAAGTGCCTGATTTGGCTGGGTGATATTAAATTTCATAACAACAGATTTTACATGTTTGTTTTGACTAACTTAATAAATATGAAATTTTGTATAAATATTTTTATCCGTTTCTGATTTAGTTTGCTATAATGCGCGTCTTGCAAATATTTACCGAGGTTTGCAAGCAAGTAGTACAAGGGCCGGGTAGCTCAGTCGGTAGAGCAGCGGATTGAAAATCCGCGTGTCGGCAGTTCGATTCTGCCCCCGGCCACCATCTAAATCAAGCTCACTTTAAGTGGGCTTTTTTTACGTCTTCAGATTACACAAAAACGTGGTCTGTCCCCTATTGTTTCTACTGAGAATATCTTACCCTCTTTGATAATCATCTGTCGTCACACACTTTGCCAGATTTTATTGATTAATCCAGTGAGAAAAATATTTAAAAAAATATTAAATATGAAAATTTTTAAGTGGCTAATTTTAATAAAAATGATAAATATGATATATCATTATATTTTATTAGATTTCATTTAAAAATTGGGGGTTCCTTACAATGCGTAGAACTTACGTACAGCTACTGTTAGGTATATTTTTATTACTCAACTACCTAACTTCACAAGCTGCAATATCAATAACAGATACTGGCCCTAACATCACGCAAGGCGGTATTTATACGAATCTACCTTACTTTACTGCCACAAATGATAATGCCGAATCAGCAAATACGTTCACTTATAGCGTCGCGATTACCGGCGGCCCGGCAGCTGTTGATTTTAATGGGGGCGGATTAACATTCAATACTGACGGTACACTTTCGGGCAGTACCTGTGCAGCAAACGGCAACGTTACTTACACGGTAACAGCAACGGATATTCATTTCATTGAGTGTTAATATGACTATGTTTAGTGTATGCAAATAACTATCAGCAGAAATGAGAATATTTAATGATTGATTGGGATGATCATTACCTAATTGGGGTTAAAAGAATTGATCTTGAGCATCATATATTTTTGGATCTCATCAATAACTTTAACGATGCCAGATTGAAAGATGAGAATATTGAGACCTTATCAAACATTCTTGATGAAATCGTGCTTTATGCAAAATTTCACTTCAAAAGTGAAGAAAACATGATGCTAAGGTTTAACTATCCCGAATTGGCTGAGCATAAAAAACTTCACTATCAATTAATAGACGAGCTAGGCATGAAAGTATTCGGGATTCAAACTAAATTATATTCACCGAAAGAGGTAGAAGAGTTTCTGGTTACTTGGTTTATTAATCATGTCACTCATGAAGATGCGAAAATTGGTACTTATATCAGTGCAATGGCTTAGATAAAGTAAACCTATTTGCCAGGAAATTATTCTAATAGTTAAAAATCCGCGTGTAAGCAGTTCGATTCTGCCCCGGCCACCATCTAAATCAAGCTCACTTTATGTGGGCTTTTTTATGGGTGGAATTTCCACAACGCAACATTGTGGTGATAAATGATGCGCGCAAGTAATCTAAGAAGATTAGTTAAAAATTAAACTTGATGCTGGATTATCAATGTTTTATTACCCTTGAAATTTTTATCTGTTCTTTTGCTGCCAAAATAATTTCCCTGAGAAAACATAACAGTCCAAGAATTAATGAGAGCATAGCAGTTATAAAAGACGTCAAAATCAGATGAGAAAGATTAAATCTTAATTCAGCGCCAACAAATACCGAAACAATTGAGATTGCTACAAAGAGGCCTGCGAAAATAAATAAGCCAACCGACCAGCGCATCCAGGTTGTTCTTTTCAGGATAATATCCAGTTCATTTTCATACTGATTGAATTGTGCATCAGGCAATCCATTTATAATTCTTGCGCGGTCGATTGAGCGGCTCAATCTATTGACGAGTACGCTCAGAATAGAACCAATTCCGGTCAATAGAAAAACGGGGGCAACAGCATCGCGTATCACTAGAGAAATATCCAGAACATCTGCCGGTGAATTAAATGTTGAGTGGAGCATGGATTAACTCCAATCTGGATTAGGTAATTGGCTGAACACGGATTTCAAACCCTCGGACCAGCCTTTTCGAACACTTGTGAAGTAAGCATTATCTTCACATATGCGCTGATTAAATTTGACCTGATACTGATTGGTTTCGTACATCAGCAGATCTATTGGCGCAGCGACTGAAATATTGCTACGGATAGTCGAGTCAAATGAAATCAAGACACATTTGGCAGCTTCCATAATTGTAGTATCGTGACTGATGACTCGGTCAATAATCGGTTTGCCATATTTAGTTTCGCCAATCTGAAAGTAGGGGGTTTCAATACTGGCTTCAATAAAGTTTCCAGCATTGTAAATATTGAATAATCTTGGCTTTTCACCTTTTATTTGCCCTGCCACAATAATACTGGCATGAAAATCTGCATGATGATTTTTTAAATGCTCTGCATCTCTTTCAAAGGCGAATCTCACCTGATCACCTACCAGGCTAGCTGCTTCGAATAATGAATGAACATTATTTAAATGACTACCCTCATTCTTAATAACTGCTTCGCGCAGACGTGTTACTACCGATTGCGTGATGGCCAGGTTGCCTGCAGTCAGCAGAACAATCACGCGCTCCCCAGCCACCTCAAATGTATGCATCTTGGGAAAAATGGCAACATGATCAACACCTGCATTGGTACGTGTATCTGAAGCAAGCACCAATCCTTGATCAAGCAATATCCCTACACAATATGTCATTCTTTTCTTCCTGTTATTGCTGACTTTGTTCTATTTGCTCTTTTAAAGCAGAACTTCTTGAATTTTTATTTTGCGAGACACTCACCCCGGCAGCCATATTCTCTGCTCCGCCGCCAACACGAATACCGCTGACCGGACAGGCGTCATGATAATCCAGACCTATCGCCAGACGCACGTGGGTACCATTCACCAGGCAGCGATTGGATACATCAATACTCACCCAGCCTGTGCCTTCAAGCCAGGCGTCTGCCCAGGCATGGCTCTCCAGCAAGTCCCCGTGGTCGGTAAACAAGTACCCGCTGACGTAGCGTGCCGGTACATCCAACACGCGGCAGCAGGCAATAAAGATATGTGCATGATCCTGACAAACACCAGAGCCAGCCTCAAGTGCCTGCGATGCCGTGGTATACACCCCTGTTGCACCTTTCACATAAGGCACACGTTGCACAATTTGCTCACTTAAGTTCAGTAAATCAGATTCGGTTTTAATCACACCAGACAATGCTGCCAATGCCCTGATGCCGGCATCCGGCTGTGTAAGCTTGGTATCGCGCAGATAAATGGTTAACGGCAGTTCCTCCTGCGCTTCCGCATGCTGCAATCCGGTCTCAACTTCACCCCTGGCAACAATCTTGATTTCGGAAGCGTTGCTATCCGCCACCAGAGAATGCACTACATTGCCATAGGCATCCGCATACTGATGCAGTTGACCGTTCACAGAAATAGACCAGTGTTTTACACGCTGGCCAAAGCCATCCTGCGGCGTAAGCTTTAACTGCTGGATACTGTATAGAAGCGGCTGGTTATAACTATATTGCGTTGTGTGCGTAATACTCAGATGCATGATTTTGTTCCTGAACTGTTATGCAGCATGCACATTCAAAAATGTGTTTTGAATTTCAGAGCCAAGCTGAAAGTTTTTGTTGATGAACTCTGTCAGAAATTCATGCAGCCCGTTCTGGAAGATATGATCCATACGGCCATACTGCAGGCTGGCGTGAATTTCACCCGCCATGCGTTTGCATTCCACATGGCGGCCAGTAGTGAGCACATCCAGAATTTTGGCGATCTCTGAAAAACATGCCAGCAGTGATCTGGGCATATCCTTGCGCAACACCATGAGCTCAGCGACGCGCCATGGCTGTATGGTATCGTTGAATACTTTCTGATACGCCTGAAATGCAGAGACAGAACGCAGCACTGCACTCCATTCATAGTAATCAACGCCGCCGCCAATCTCCTCCTCTTGCGGTAACAGCAGGTGGTATTTCACATCCAGAATTCTGGCGGTATTATCGGCACGCTCAATAAATGTTCCCAGGCGTAAGAAGTGATAGGCATCATCCTGCAGCATGGTGCCGGCACTGACCCCTCGGAACAGGTGTGATCTGGACTTCACCCAGTCACAGAATTCCTGCAGCCCGTTTTCGGCCAGATTCTGCGCATCAAACTGGCTAAATTCCAGCCACAGCGCATTGATGTTTTCCCAAGTTTCCGTTGTGAGCGCCACGCGCACAGCGCGTGCATTTTCACGTGCACTGTACAGTGATGAATAGATGCTGGATGGATTATCGCTATCCATCGCCAGATAGTAGATCACATTGCTTGCAGTGTAGTCCTGGAACTGGGCATTAAAGGCATCCGAGTTACCGGATATTTCCAGCGCCGGCTGCCAGAGTGCGCCTTCGCTCATGGCTGCGTTGGGCACCAAGGCCATATTGGCTGTCACATCCAGTATACGTGCCATATTCTCTGCCCGCTCGATATAACGGGCCAGCCAGTAGAGATGATTAGCGGTACGACTTAACATGCCATGACCTCCGGTTCACGATTCAATATTTCCGGCGTTTCGTTTGCGGTAACTTTCTCCTGTAAAACCCACGTATCTTTGGTGCCACCGCCTTGAGAAGAATTGACCACCAGCGAACCTTCCTTCATGGCGACCCGGCACAGTGCGCCGGGCATCAGTGTTACTTTGTCTCCAGATAAAACAAATGGCCTTAAGTCAACATGCCTGGGAGCGATACCCTGCTCAACCAGCGTAGGGCAGGTGGAGAGCGCCAATGTCGGCTGTGCAATATAATTGCTAGGATTATTCAGGATTCTGGCGCGAAAATCTTCGATCTCCTGTTTTGTAGCTGTTGGTCCTACCAGCATGCCATAGCCGCCGGAACCCTGAACTTCTTTAACCACCAGTTCCTTGAGATTTGCTAATACATAAGCCAAATCATCCGGCTGACTCAATTCATAGGTAGGAACATTGGACAAAATCGGCTTTTCGCCCAGATAGAATTTGATCATATCCGGCACACGGATATAGGTCGATTTATCATCTGCCACACCGGTGCCCACTGCATTGGCAAGCGTAACACCACCATTTCGATAAACAGAAAACAGACCCGGCACACCGAGCATACTGTCAGGATTAAAAGCCAGCGGGTCGATAAACTCATCATCAATTCTTCTGTAGATAACATCAACCTGCCTTGGCCCTTCGGTGGTGCGCATAAAGACCGCATTGTTACGCACAAATAAATCCTGCCCCTCCACCAGCTCCACCCCCATTTGCTGTGCAAGAAATGCATGTTCAAAATAGGCACTGTTATAAGCACCCGGCGTCAGCAAAACGACTGTCGGATCTTTTACCCCAGGCTGTGCTACAGCACGCAGATTATTTTTGAGCACTTGCGGGTAATGCTCTACGGGCGCTATTGAGTAACGTCTGAACAACTCCGGAAAGAGTCGCATCATCATTTTGCGATCTTCCAGCATGTAAGAAACACCGGATGGCGTTCTCAGATTATCTTCCAGCACATAAAACTGGTCTTCACCGGTACGCACGATATCAATTCCGGCAATATGAGCGTAAATGCCTCTCGGCACATCTACATTAAACATTTCCGGACGATACTGCGAGTGCTTCAGAATAGCTTCTGAAACAATACCTGCTTTGATAATTTCTCCGCCATGGTATATATCGTCCAGAAACATATTCAAAGCGCGCACACGCTGAATAGCGCCTTTGGATAATACATCCCATTCTTTGGCGGAGAGTAGCCTCGGTATAACATCAAATGGAATCAGCCGCTCAGTGCCAGCTTCTTCACCATAAACATTAAAGGTAATACCAACTCTTCTGAACAACAACTCCGCTTCCTGACGCTTGGCCTCCAGCTGCTCAGCCGGCACCGTTTTAAGCCAGCATGCGTAGTTTGCATACAAAGCTCTTACGCCTGCATCACCTGAATGCATTTCGTCGAAATATGTACTGGTACTCATGATCGTCTCCCGGCACTACTTACTTATTTTAATAAGTATTAAGCAAACGGCATGCCATCAAGACTTAATGAAACGTTTCTCTATATTTCTCAATGATCTATCTCATTTGAGGGAAATAAAAATGAATGTATAAAAATTAAAAAAATGAAAATGCACCAAAATAGGGATTAGCATTAGCTTTTTTATTTACCAATGCTCCAAATTAGATACTTTCGCCGCCAGAATAAATAAGTATGAATCAACCAGAACTATTAAACACTGCCACTTCACATCCAGTTAACAAAAATGAATATATAAGTTACTTCTAAACTACACGATTATTCTGTTCTTTTTTAAGTCTATTTAGTCTCTCTGTAGTGCAATTTTTAAATATTCTTATCCAGAATAATTTCAGTCAATTTGCCTGGCTGATCAACAAATCCGAAATGACCGCAATTTTGAATGGTTATTACGTTGACATTCCCTAATTGCTGCACTGTTCTTTGGCGTTCGTTCAAAGTTGACCAGTCATCTTCGCCATATACCAGCACTGTGCGAGCTTTCACATTTGCGTACAATGCCCTTGCGCTGCTCCATGATCGCCAATTTGAGAAAACATTCCGCTCTACATAACGATAACCCTTTCTGTAGCCTGTTCGGTTTATCTCACTTAACAGCGTTTTCGGCATCCACTTTTTATTTTGCAATCCACCTTTCAATACCATACCCAGGAATAGCCAGTTCTCCAGTGCAGCAAATATGGCACCATGTATCGGCAATGCATAATTTGCAAGTACGATATTGGCAAAGACATTACCTCTACGCACGCCATCTGCGTAACGCGTTTCGTAATCATAAGTATTGGATGCTACTACTTTGCTAATGGATTCAGGTAGTTTGCTTGCTACTGTTAACGCTAATACTGCGCCTATTGATTCACCTACAAGTGTCACTTTTGTCAGATTTAGCTTTTTAATAAATGAAATCACGGCTGCACGCATGTATGCTTCATCATAATTTGCTTTGCTGTCTATGCTGGAGTATCCATGACCAGGCAAATCCAACGCATATACCGTGTAATGTTTTGCCAATTCGGGGATTACCTCTTGAAAATATTCCAATTGAGTTCGAATTGTATGTAGCAGAATTAGCGGATCTCCCTGACCGGCTTTTAAGTATCTTAGGGTTATTTTGTTATCAATGGCTATTTCTTTTACTTCACCCATATTCAATATATTTTTCATGCCTTAATTCCTTTTAATTAACTACCAAAACTGTTTATTAAGTTTTAATAAACCTACCTTTCAACAAATCTATCCAGTAATTTGTTCACGATTGGTGCAATTATTAAGATGGCCAAAAATACGATCGGCCAGCTGATTACAAATGATGATGGCCATACCTTTATGAATTGTTCGAGGTCTTGCGTATGCAGTCTTATGATGATCGCCGATACGATCATTGACGTATTGCAGGACATCACCAGCGCAAATATTAATGCGCGGTAGCGAACTGGTATTTTTCTATTCATGCACAGCCTTTCTAAGATTAATCTTCCTATTTACCAGGGAAGCGTTTCAGTTTCATGGAAGAAACCCCCAGTAGGGCCGTGATTATCTAAGGTAGCTAACCTTAGTGATGTCTTAAAGCTATCTGTAATTTCCATTGGCGCATGCGGGCCACCCAGCTCTGTTTTAACCCATCCAGGATGTGCTGAGTTCACCTTAATATTAGTGCCTTTTAATTCATGAGCTAAATGCACGGTGAATGCATTCAATGCAGTCTTTGAGGCGTTATAGGCAAATGCTTTTGCCGGATCAATCGGGGAGTTTTCCATGGTATGTAGTGTTAATGAACCTACGACACTGGATAAATTCACTATGCGGCCAGCAACTGACTTCATCAGTAATGGAAGCAGTTCCTGTGTAAGCAAAACCACTGCAAAAAAGTTTGTTTGAAAAGTTTGCTTTAGAACACTTTGAGAGACGAAAGAACTCGAATTCTTGCCGACTAGATCTTCAGAAATCATCCCAGCGTTATTTACGAGAATATCTAACACGCCATAATTCTTCTCTATATGACTGTAAGCGTTACTGGCGGATTTATCATCATTAGCATCGTAGGATATCGCTTCTGCTTTGAATCCCAAGTCCTGCAGTGCTTTTGCTGCCGTGAGTCCTTTAGTTAAATCCCGGCAGCCGATAATTAAATTTACCCCTTGTGCGCCTAGTGCTTTTGCTGTTTCAAAACCAATGCCGCGATTCCCACCCGTAATAAATGCAACCTTACTCATTTCCTTCTCCTTATTGAACATGCCATTTAATTAAATTATGTAACTTGGATTACATTATTAATCACAACAAACTTAGCTGTCAACATATTTCTGTAATCCATGTTATATTATTGAAAAATTTAAAGGTGAAAAGTATGGCAGCAGGCAGACCAAGATCATTCGACAAAGATGAGGCTTTAAAGAAAGCGATGCATGTGTTTTGGGAAAAAGGCTATGAAGGCACAAGTATGGCCGACCTCATTCAATCAATAGGGATGAAAGCCCCAAGCATTTATGCAGCCTTTGGTAATAAAGATGCCATATTCAAGGAAGTAGTGGCACATTACCTACCCATTATTTCGGGGGGGCAACTTGCTACGTTGAATAACACACCGGACATCAATGAAGCCGTAGAAAAAACGTTAGATGAATGTGTACGGCTATTTTCCAGTGAAAGCAACCCTCACACTTGCTTGATCATGACTGCGGCGATTAATGCATCTCCCGAGCATAAAGAACACGTTGAATCATTGAAAAATCTCAGAGAATATTACAAACAAGCCTGGATAAAGCGCTTTGAAAGAGCCAAGCATGAAGGACAATTACAAAATAGATTGAACCCTAAGGAAATCGGCGAGTATTTTGTGACCGTAATTCAGGGCATGGCTTTAGCCGCAAAAGATGGTGCAACTAAAGACAATTTAGTCAGTACCGCACAAATCGCAATTAAAATCTTAAAAATAAATCATTAAACTAATGATTTCTAAACATGAAAAACGGCGTGTCGACAGTTCAATCCTGCCCCCATCAGTAAATTAAGCTCACTTTATGTGGGCTTTTTTTACGTCTTCAGGTTGATAGAAAAGCTGGTTAACTGAGCCTGGTCCCTTGTGGTTCATAATTTATTGTTTGCACTTATTTTTAAAGCTAGTTTTTAGAGCCTGATTATTTTTCAGACTTGATTCCGGTCAAGCACTTGCATGAAGTTTTTCACTACTATTCAGTTACCGCATGCATCAAGCCAGTGTAGGGATTAAGGTCAATGAATACCAAAGTAAAAGCTCAAGATTATCGAAAGTTACCGTTGGTGTACTCCTGCTCAGGATGCTCAAGCGCGGCACAGACTGCCAATTACATTGCCCTCAAGCTTGACCGCGAAGGTGATGCGCAGATGTCTTGCATTGCAGGTGTAGGCGGCAATGTGCCGCATTTGGTGAATATTGCTCGCTCAGGGCGCCCTATTATTGCTATTGATGGCTGCCCGTTGGCTTGCACACTGCATTGCCTTTCTGAGCGGGGCCTGAATGCCGATTTTCATTTACTGCTCCATGAGCGTGGCGTTAAAAAACAATACCATGCCGAGTTTGATCAAGCACAAGCTGATCTGATCGCGGCTGAAATTGCAGCAAAAGCACACCAGTTAAATTAGAACAGTTTATTTCAAGCCGCCTCCGAGGATGGCATAGCGATTAAAAAATTTACGTGATCAGCAGACTTAACTTTAGGAAAGATAAATATGTTAAACAGCCATCTTCATTTAGTTCCCGAGCAGATTTACCCTTTTGATGCTCGTGGCGTTGCCAAACGTTTTCGTCATGCGGCAATTTTTGGTGCGCTTGATGCATTGGTTAGCGGTGAGACCATGCGCTTCATGAATGACCATGACCCATTGCCACTTTTGAACCAGTTGGAACAGCGATACGGCGCTGCCGTCAGCTTTCAATACAGACAACGTGAGCCAGGTCATATTGTGATTGATTTTATTAAAAATTAATAAGCCATCAGGTTTGGAATAGTATTTAAACCAAATTTAGCAAGTTGCTTACAAGTGACAGCCAAAGAGTTCTATGCTGAGAATATTCACCACATCCAAACTGGTGGAAAGTGATTCCTGAACATCATATAAAGATTAGGCTTCACATCCAGTTTCGCTGCATCTATGGTGAACTGAATAGTAAACGACAAGACGTTTTCAAGATTTGCGCGCTCACGGATGCCCAGACTTGATTACATTTCCAGACAGATTTTTCCAAAGTGCTTATTGGTTTCCTGATAGCGGAATGCATCCACAATGTTCTCCAGCGGAAATACTTTGTCTATCACAGGCCGCATGTGATTGGCATCAATTGCCCTGACCATATCCTGCTGCTGAGTGCGGCTGCCAACAATTAAACCTTGCAAACGCAGTTGCTTAACCAGGGCGGTGATGATAGAAACTTCAGCGCTCAACCCAGTTAAAATGCCAATCACTGCAATATGCCCACCCACACGTGCTGCCAGCATTGACTGGTCAAGTGAGGCAGGCCCGCCGACTTCAATAATATGGTCCACGCCGCGTCCACCAGTCATGTCGCGGGCAAGTTCTCCCCAGTTGGCAGTTTTTCGATAATTGATCAGATGATCAGCACCGAGAGCCCGTAATCTCTCTAATTTATCATCACTGGAAGAGGTTGCAATCACGCTAGCACCCGCCATTTTTGCAAATTGCAAAGCAAAAATAGAAACACCCCCTGTCCCTTGCACCAGCACAGTGTCGCCAGATTTCAGTCCGCCGTCTGCCATTAGCGCACGCCATGCCGTTAACGCAGCGGTAGTGAGTGTAGAAGACTCAACATGGCTCCAGCCTTTTGGGGCATGTGTGAAGGCATTGACAGAGGCAGTCACCGTTTCACGTGCATAGCCATCAACACCATCGCCTGGCGTTGTGGCAAAGCCCTCAACCAAGGGCTCGCCTGCTAACCAGGTTGGGAAGAAAGTGCTTACGACATGATCCCCTACGGCAAATTCCGTAACGCCATCGCCAACGGCGATAACTTCACCAGCACCGTCAGCCATGGGAATTCTGGGTTCAGAAGGCCCCCACATACCACTCACTACTGCAAAATCATGATAATTAAGTGAGTTGGCATGTAAACGCACGGTCATTTCACCAGCTTGCGGTGCTGCCGTATCTCGTACTCCCACAAGCACTTTGTCGTAACCGCCACCAGCCTGAACAATGATTGCTTTATTAGCCACAGGATATCCCTTGTTTTGTAGACCTTACGCTAGCTAGTGTACAAAATTGAATGACATCATTCAATGAAACCACCATCTAATTTATGGCTCACTTTTAAACGGGTATTTTTTAATGTGTTCCTATGAATATAAACCAGGGTTAGCTCAACCTTTTTCCTACATTCCTTCTTATGGTTTGTTCCGATTACTCTGGTACCGGTCAGGCTATAAGTGCTATCACCTATTTTTCTATTCGGCTAATCTCGTCATAATTTTCTTATGAAAAAGAGTGCTATTTTTCTGACTGTTTTGCTTATTGCTCAGTTTGTTTGCGGATGCGTACCAGTCGCTTTAACTGCCGGAGGTGTAGGCGGTGGTGTTGTCGCATCACATCAAATGGGGGGGCTGGTTTACCGCACCTTTACCGAACCACTGTCACGCGTACGTAGCGCCACACTTGCAGCATTTAAACGCATGGCGATCAAGCCCGGAAAAACCGAAAAAATTGAGCTGGGAGAACGCATACTGGCTAGCGCCGGCGACCGTGATGTGGAAATTGAACTGGAAGCACTGACACCAAATACAACCCGCATGCGTGCAACTGTACGCAGGAGTGGCGGAATGGTAGTTGATTCAGCAACTGCTGTAGAAATCATTACACAGACAGAACAGGCGATGATCCACAAATAATTGTTGCTGTTAATTTTTCAAAGGAAGAAATATCATGATTCTTTCTGATTCAAAACACCGCTTAAGCCAGATCTTTCTCATCGTTACGATGCTTGCTACCCCACTTGTAATGGCCGATCCGGCTGGTACGACTACAGGAACCTCCATCAGTCCAAGTCCAGCAACAGCATCTGTGCCGGAATCAAAACTTGTATCTTCTTTTACCCCTATGGCAGGGTCGACCGAGAACTCCACTTCACTGATAAAGGGATTACGCAGCGGCACCCCGATCGTGCTCACCAGCCCTTCAGCAACGCCCGGTGCTCCGCCCAACACCGTTACCTTCACATCACCGACCCGGCCCATGGGCTATGGCAATATCCGTATCGCCCTCTCATTGGCAAGAACCCAACTTGCCAGCCAGGGCATAACGCAACCAACACCAGAACAGCTGCAAGGCGCATTGATGGGCAGTTCCACAGGGAGTGCAGGTTCAACCACAACATCACAAGGCATTCTTCAGATGCGGGCTTCGGGCATGGGATGGGGTCAAATTGCAAATTCCATGGGCGTGAAGCTCGGTACGGTGATGAGCGGAAAAACACCCACCACAACAACCACCACTACAGCAGCAGGCACGGTAAATGCTACCGGTGCCAAATCCACTTCCTCTTCTGCAGGTATCACCACAGCCGCTGGCGCTCAGGGCAAACATAGCGGCACAACCACCGCAGAAGGAGCCAGATCATCCGGTAGCAGTAAAGGGATTACTACAAGCCAAGGTCATAGCAGTGCTGCTGGTGCATCCAGTGGCGCTGTTAATGCGGCTGGCAGCAGGGCAGGGGGTATAGGCAGCGCTGCCGGGGCGAACGCAGGTCATGCCTCCGGAGGTAAAAAACCATAATTCCATTTAAAAATGCACGCGAAAATCCGCGTACTTGCAGTTCGACTCTGCCCAAAGTGCCAAATTTAAAAGCTCATAATTTTGTGGGCTTTTTTATTTGTAGAATTTCTACATTCGCTTTTGGGGGCATCTCAGCGCCAACAATATTTCGCAAAACTGGAAAGTATCTAGTTTAAATGGACGATTCTGTAACAATTCCGTTAATCCAGATCTAAATCTGCCATCATGGCACGTAAACTTACGAGCGCTTCTGCCAGATCAAAACTCTGAATCTGGCGGTCAAGTCTAAGCAGCTCCGGCTCACTGGCTACTTCACTTAAAGCGGATTTAAGCTTATGCCAGACATCTGCAGCGCTTGGGCTGTCATCAATCAGCTGAGACTCGAGTTCACTTAGCAATGATTTAACCTGACTTTTATCAATCTGCGGTTGCGGCGGATGATCCTCGACTAGATTCAGGCTATCGATTTCCAGCATCACGGAAGCAAGTGCGTTTTTAAGCTTGCTGATCTGCTTGGCTGGTTTTGCTTGATGCTGTTTGGCATGAATTTCCTGTTCCACATTAAGGGCAGCTATACGAAGCGGCTCCATACCAAGTGTTGCTGCGATACCTTTTAATGTATGCGCTAAACGCTCTGCTGACTGATAATCGCCGCTATTCAGATTTTGCTGAATTTTGTCAGCGTTATCGCCATACGTCGCATTAAATTTAGCCAGCATGCGCTGATAGTTGAGCATATTCCCGTTAAAGTATTTCAGGCCGGCATTTTGGTCGATATGGGTTAATGCGCTTGAATGGGGCAGCACATTTTGCTGATGCTGCACTGTATTTTGTTGCACTGTATTTTGTTGAACTATATTCTGCTGCATTATATTTTCGGCCAGGGGCTGTTCAGGTTTCTTAGCCTTGGTTGCCGTTACATTTGCAGTTTCAGGAATCCATTCGGCTAATTTGTTGTAAAGTGATTTCGGGTCGACTGGCTTGGCTACAAAGTCATTCATGCCCGCTTCCATGCAACGCTGACGATCTTCAATAAAGGCATTGGCCGTCATGGCAATAATTGGAATGGCTTCGCCAATTTTGAGCTGCCTGATTTTTTGCGTGGCCTCCAGCCCATCCATTACCGGCATCTGCATGTCCATCAAAATCAGGTCGTAACTTTGCTGCTGTACCATTTGCAAGGCTTCGGCCCCGTGGTTTGCAATGTGGACGTTCAGTTCTACATCCTCCAACAGCGCTCTGGCAACTTGCTGGTTAATTTCGTTATCTTCAACCAGCAAAATCATGGCGCCCTTGCGCGGCATACGATCATGCACTGCAACATTAACAGTCTCGCTCTCACTGCCACCTCGTTTCAACCAGATGGTGAACCAGAACGTACTGCCTTGTCCTACTGTGCTGGTGACGCCAACATCGCCTCCCATCAGCCTGGCTAAGCGCTGATTGATCGCAAGTCCTAAACCGGTGCCGCCATATTTGCGTGTAGTTGAAGATTCTGCCTGTTCAAATTCCTTGAACAGTTTTTGCTGATTTGCCTGACTGATGCCGATACCTGTGTCCTGAATCTCAAAACGCAGCAGTACTTTTTCAATAGATTCCTCTTCGACGCGCGCTCGCAGCGTAATGTGGCCGTGTTCTGTAAATTTTGCGGCATTGCCAACATAGTTGAGCAACATCTGTCCTATGCGCAATGGATCACCAATCAACGGCATATTTATCAGGCGCGGATCAATGTCTTCAATCAGCTTGAGCCCTTTTGATTCAAGACGTTCGGTCATCATGCTGCGTACATGGTCAATTGTCGCGCCTGCATTAAACGGCAATGATTCGAGGGTTAAGTGTGCAGCCTCAATTTTGGAGAGATCAAGAATGTCGTTAATCAAACCCAGCAGATGTTTGGAAGACGACTTGATCTTCTGCAGCATGTCACGCTGATTCGGATTTCTGATGTCACGCTCCAGCAAATGGGTGAAGCCAAGAATCGCGTTCATCGGCGTTCTGATTTCATGGCTCATATTGGCAAGAAAAGCGCTTTTTGCCTCATTCGCCACTTCAGCCTTAAGCTTGGCATCAAGCAGCGCTATTTCCATCTGCTTGCGTATGGTTAAATCCGTATGGGTACCCACCGCCCGCAGCGGCGAACCGTCCGCATCGCGTTCAACGACTTTGCCGCGGCTAAGAATCCATTTGTAGCTGCCGTCTTTACATTGCATGCGGAACTCGATTTCATAGCCGCCATCACGGATCAGCGCTTGCTGCGAACTTAACGCGATCCGATCTCGTTCCTCGGGATGCAGCAAGCTCAGCCAGACATTCGCAGCCGTATGTTGCGGAAAATCATCCGGCTCATAGCCAAGCATCATGAAGTAACCTGGGTTGTAATACACATCCCCGGTCTTGATGTTCCAGTCCCACAGGCCATCCTTGGTGGCATTCGCCGCATATTCATAGCGCTGCTCGCTGATTCTGACGTTTTCTATCGCTTTTTCTAACGCTGCGGTGCGGGTTTCTACCAATTCTTCCAGATGCTGGCGGTAGGACTGCAGTTCTGCTTCATGTTGTTTCCGCTCACTGATGTCTCGCGAGACTTTTGATGCGCCAACGACCTTGCCGGTATTATCGTAAATCGGAGAAATAGTCACCGAGACAAAAAGTTTGGACCCATCCTTACGCACCCGCTCTGTTTCGTAATGCTCCAGAACTTCTCCGCGTTTGATTTTATCGAGAATAAAGACTTTTTCATTAACAAGGTCTGCGGGCAATAAAATATCAAAATTGTTTCCGATCATCTCCTCCGCACTGTAACCGAAGATATTTTCGGCTGCGGGGTTCCAGCTGGTAATGACCCCTTCAAGATCCTCACTGATAATTGCGTCATTGGATGATTGCACGATGGTTTTATATTGCTTGAACTGCTCCTGCAACTTGATGCGCTCGGTAATATCCGTCCACACCACATGCAGTAACTGTTTTTCACCAAACACAATTGGCGTCAGCATGACTTCGGCGATAAAGTGCTCTCCATCACTGCGAATATGCTCCCATTCAAAGCGATGACTACCTGCTCTAAAAGCCCGCTCAATGACTTCTATCACTTTCACCGAGGAGAGTTTGCCATCAGGCTGATACTCCGGTGAAATCTGCTCTGGGCCGGTTCCTATGAATTTATCCAGGGAATCTATCTTCAATAAATCCAATGTAGCCTGATTAGCTTCAACAAAACGCCCATCCTCGACCAGCATCATCGGCTGCATGGAATCATTAAACAGTTTGCGGAAACGCTCTTCACTGGCTGTCAGTGCATGGCTGGCATCAATGGCATCCAGCGCAAACGAAATGTCGGCAACCAGAGAATTAAGCAGCGACAAGATTTCTTCATCAAACACATTGGCTTCATGGTGGTAAACCGAAAACACGGCATAGACTTTTTTACTGCGAAAAATAGGCAATGCGGCACTCGATTTCCAGCCATACTGTGCAGCACGCGCGGCCCATGCTGCCATAGCAGGATTGCTAGCCGTATTATTGTTGACCGAAGTTTTCTGTTCGCGCCAGGCTGTCCCGGTGATGCCGCGGCCTTCGGGCAGGTCGCCTCTGGTAGAGATAAAAATATCTTCAAGATAATCAGTGCCTTGCCCATACTTCACTTTCGGCACAATGCGCTGCGTGGCAGGATCTTCAATACCTATCCACGACATGAGCATGACGCCGCTATCCACTGAAACAGTACATATCTCACGAAATAACTGGTCTTCATCTTTGGCATAAACAATCGCTTCGCCAATTCTGGAGAAAGCCAAATAAAAGTTTTTCAAGCGCTCCAGTCGCGCTTCGGCCAGCTTGCGCTCGGTAATGTCGAGAGCGACACCATCCCACACGATATTGCCATGACTGCCAGCAAACGGTCTGGAGTTCACATCCAGCCAGATCTGTTTGTTACTTTCCACATTAATTAGCAATTCCATGGAGAAGTTACTTAACTCCTGCTCGCTTTTTGCCTCTTTTTTTGCGTATTTTTGCGCATATTCCGGGGCTAAGCCTTTAAACAAAAGACTTACATCTGACATGACCTGATCAGGACTCACCCCTAACAGCGGTTGCACGCCGGCACTGATATAGTTAAAGCGGGATTGCCCATCCGCCATTTTTTCATACTGATAGACAAACCCATTTGGCAGATTGTCGCCCAGCGATTTGATTTGCTGAAATACCTGGTTCTTATTCACCTCAAGTGCCATCGCATTCAAGCGTGATTGTTGCGTCAATAAGCGCCATAGCGTCAGCATCACCATCAGCACGGCGATGAACGAGATACCGATAATCCACTTCAGCCCCACCCATAGCGGTGCCAGCACTTCGCTGCGATCAATTTTTGTGATAATCCGCCAATCTGTACCTGCAATTGGCTGAAATGCACTCAGCACCTCCACGCCACGATAGTCCCGTCCCAGCATGGTGCCGGACTGCCTGGTTTTCACCGCGGCAGCCGAAGGCAAACCTTTTGTGGATAGAGGCATTCTGAATTTGAACGCAGTCCCTTTTTGATGACTCAGATCACTCAAGCCAAGTACGAAATCACCATCTCGCCTGACCAGCAAGGTTCCAGCACTCGCACTGACGACCGGCCAGCTCTGAATAATCGTGAATAAATTATTGGTTGGATTGACCCGTAAAATGATCGCGGCAATCACAGTCTCATGTTTTGCATTACTTTTCATCACCGGAACAATCCAATCCATATGAATGTCGCCGTTGGTTTCACGATATAGGTCCGTTTGCAGTATACGTTGCTCTTGTATCGCCAGCTTGAGCGTATCTTGGACAGAACTGGGAATATTGATATTGGAGCCTGCTGCCATGAGCAGCCTGCCTTGGGTGTCGATTAACAACACGCTTTCGTAGCTATAAGCTTGCCTGAGCGTCTCCAGCCTGCTCAATAAAATCTGTTTATCTGTATCTTTATTGTGCTGAATAAATTCTTCGATACGGATTGCAAGATTTATTGAGCCTTTGAGGGTATTCGCATCCGCTTCACGCTCTTTTAGCCAGCTGGATATCTGGTCAGCCTTGAGCCTGCAAATGCTTTGAAGATTTTCAAACGCCTCCTGCTCACTCTTCCTGATGCCCAGCTGAGAGTAAGTTGCACCAATCACTGCCAGCAGCAGCAAAAATATGGTGAAAATCAGTAATAAACGTTTTAGCATAATTAGCCGGATTTCTAAGTCATCATTTTTAACATTTGAGATTTAGGCATAATGCGTCTTACATTCCAATATGAGCGTGTTCCGGATGATTGGGATATCACTAGCTGGCTAGAATTTAGATTATCACTATCCGTGAAAATAAAATATACGTTAAATCAACATTTTAAGTATTGCTTTCAGCGGTTACAGTTTTATTACCCGGCTCTGCACAAGCCACTGTCAAATTAAACTCACAATGCGGGCTTTTTTACATCTATTCAAAACTTCTTACCACCATGTTTTTGCCATTGGCCTTCGCGGCATACATTGCCCTGTCAGCAGCAACCATCAAATCATCAAAGTTTTTATCAGCGCCGGTTAAATAGGCAGCACCAATCGAGATCGTGAATTTAATAACAATATCTTGATTGATTTGCATTGTTTCTGATTCCACGGCTTTTCTTAATCGCTCCGCCACTTCCATGGCATCATCAATCTTTGTTTCAGGTAAAACAATACCAAACTCTTCCCCGCCTAGCCGGCCGGCAATATCGATTTCCCGTATTGTTCTGATACAAATGTCCGCAAGGTTTTTAAGCACGATGTCGCCTATGTTATGGCCGTAGGTATCGTTAATTTGTTTGAAGTTATCAATATCCAGCATCAGGAATGATAGCGGTTTGTTATTACGCTTGACCCGTTCAAGTTCCTTTTTGGAAAGCTCTACAAAATATCTTCGATTATTGAGTCCGGTCAGGTAATCAGACCGGGCTTGTGCTATGAGCTGTGCCTGCATTTTCTTGCGCTCTGTAATATCTCTGGCAGCACAATAAAGATATCGCTTATTATCAAGTATCAAGGTATTGGCACTGACTTCTACATTCAGTTCTTTACCATCCTGGCGACGATGTATGGTTTCAAATATCAGTTTGTGATTGCTGTTAAATATTTGCTGCATATAAGAATGCACCGCCTCGTTGTCTTGTACATTCCAATCCTGAAAATAAAGCCTGCCAATCATGCGCTTATCAAATCCATGCATATCGAGAAAAGCGTCATTGGCATCAACCAGCAAACCATTTTCATCAATAATGTAGATGCCGTCATTGGCAGTTTTAAAGGTAACCTCAAGCTGCCTGCGTTCTTGCTCAGTCGTGGCAACCGCAACTTTCAATTCGGCCTCACGCTGAATCAGGCTCTGTTCATCGCGCTCCCAAGTCATCAAAAGCAGGCCTATCACCAACAGAATCAGGCTGATAATACTGATCAGATAGGTAATCGTGTTCAGCGGACTTGCTGTCGAAAAACCCGCAATAAGATACCCATTGGAGACAAGGATGCCCCTTGATAAAAGCAGCAATCCTTCTGTAAGTGCGCTGGCTGCAAAAATGTACTTGCCGCGCCCGGCCACCTGATGCCGGCTACTGATCACAAAATAAACCAGCAGCATACATTGCGCACCATAAACAAAACCAGCAAGAATCAGCCTGGCTACCATGTTGTCAATCCAGTAAGTAAAGCCAACTGTAACCACCGCGAGCGGGCTCCATATCAACAACCTTGGTGACGGGCGTTGCAGAAAAAAGAAAAAGCCTTCTGCGATAACGGCAAAGATGGCGCAGATAAACATATTGGCGAGGAGGATGCTCAAGAAATTGCTGATTTCACCGCGCAGACTAAACAGCAAAAAAGCCAGTCCGTGCAGTACAAGACTGCTTGCCCAAAGCATCAATTCCGGTCTTTTGCGATAGCCGGCACCCGCAATGACGGCGGCCAATATAAAGCTGACCATCATAATCACCAGAAACAGTGTTGGAATATGTGCTTGCATACGATTTAAAAAATGGTATTTAAAAATGAAATTTATGAATAAAACACTTATGCTGCAAAAAACTCAGGACAACCGCAAACAAGTAGCATCGGTTTATTGCAGTATAGTTTATTATCTATATCGATCAAAAAAATATTAATATCATAATCTTATGCTGCGCAGACGTTTCATTTTTTTCATTACTGCACTTCTTCCCATCTGCATCCCAGTCAGCGCTGCGGTTAATGATGTCTTTCCCACTGACTATATCGCCTTGAAAGACGGCACACTCAATACCACGCTTTATCTTGGCCATCGCCAGCAGCAGGGCCCTTATGTCAACGGCCACAAGGTATTTGATGGCAGCATCAACAGCAGCCTGGCTGCAATACGCTTAAGCTACCACATGGATATTGGCGAACATTACACTTTTGCACCGGTCGCAGTGATGTCATGGGCCGACAGCAGTTCCGGCCCCGCTTTGCTATCGCGCGCTATCGGCGATGAAACCAAGGGGCTGACAGATCTCCGGCTGGGTGGTACTTTCTGGTTCCATCGTAATTTTGACAAACGCGAATATGCTGCCGTGAGCCTGTTCGCTGCCCTGCCTACAGGTCATTATGATGAACGCCAGATATTGAATCCTGGCGAAAACAGATGGAAATGGATACTGAGTGGCGGCTTGATGTTGCCTATCGGCAATCGTCTGGTCGTTGATCTTTCGCCTGAAATTGCATGGTACGGCGACAATAACGACTATCTCGTCCGGCATCGGCTGGAACAGGATACCTCTTATGCACTTACCGGCTACCTGCGCTATAAAATCACGCCAGACTTTCAGCTGGTTACAGGTGCGCAAATTAATCGTGGTGGCGCAACTGCGATTGACGGTATGGATCAGAACAATGCTCCGGAAAACACTCGTCTTAGCCTTGGCATCCTTTACCTTACCCCCGGCCGCGACCAGTGGCAGTTGCGTTACAGTCATGACTCCGGTACCGAATACGGCTTCAAAACCACTAACGAAATAATACTGCGCCTGACTTCACAATTTTGAACGTGAACACATCGTTTGAACTAAAGCATAAACTTACAATTGGAGCATCAAGCTTAGCAATTGAGTAAATTATGCCGATTAAAAAAACACATCGTTTTGTTAAAAGTCGCCACAAGCCGCAGGCCGTGCTTGGCAAATCGGATATTAACGGCTTATCAAGCGCTGTAGCAAGAGCAAGGCTCAAGCAGGATGGCTTGAACCAGCTTCCTTTCTCTGGAGAGCGTACTTTGCTCGACATTATCTGGGATGTTGTGCGTGAGCCGATGTTTCTGCTGCTGGTGACAGCAGGCGTCATTTACCTGCTGCTGGGTGATGTCAGCGATGCGCTGATGCTGCTGGGCTTTGTATGTGTGGTCATGGCAATCACCATTTATCAGGAAAATAAAACCGAGCGTGTGCTGGATGCACTGCGCGACCTGACCAGTCCACGTGCTTTGGTACTGCGTGATGGCATTGAGCAGCGCATTGCCGGCTGCGAGGTGGTGCGCGGCGACTTGCTGATCTTATCCGAAGGCGACCGTGTGCCTGCAGATGCGGTATTGATTGCCAGTCATAATTTTTCTGCGGACGAATCACTGCTCACCGGAGAGTCAGTGTCCGTCACAAAAACGGCGCTAGCCAATCCCGATACGCATGCTATTTCTATAGCGCCACCGCCTGGCGGAGATGGCTTGCCATTTATCTACTCCGGTTCTTTAGTTGTGCAGGGACGGGGGCAGGCACTGGTCATCGCTACTGGAACCGCCAGTGAAATAGGCAAGATCGGCAAGGCACTGCAGGCAATGGATAACGAAAAAACCCCGCTGCAGCATGAAATCAAACATCTGGTACGCAATCTCGCGATCTTTGGCACCCTACTAAGCCTGTTACTGCTGCTTGTTTATGGGCTCACACGCGGCAACTGGCTGCATGGACTGTTATCAGGCATCACGTTGGCCATGTCAATTCTGCCTGAAGAATACCCGGTAGTGATGACTGTGTTTATGGCGATGGGTGCTTGGCGCATCTCCAGGCATCGTGTGTTGACGCGGCGCGTCAACATGGTCGAGGTGCTGGGTTCGGCATCGGTCATGTGTGTGGATAAAACCGGTACACTGACTTTTAACCACATGGCTGTGCAGCAGTTGGCGGTCAACACTGATGTCTTTGCTTGCAACGAGCCAGCACTGACTATGCCGGAGACTTTTCATGAACTGGCCGAGTTTGCCATACTGGCTAGCGATATTGCACCGTCAGACCCGATGGAAAAAGCCATCCATACCCTAGGCGAGAATTTTCTGGCCGATACCGAGCACCTGCATGGCGATTGGCAAATGGCGCATGAATATGCGCTCTCCCCTGAATTACTGGCTTTATCGCGCGTATGGAAAGCGGTCGATAAAGATGACTATGTCGTCGCAGCAAAGGGGGCGCCGGAAGCGATTGCCGATCTTTGCCATTTGGATACAGAACAGCTGGCACAACTGGCGCAGCAGGTAGATAAAATTGCCGCACAGGGTATGCGTGTACTGGGCGTGGCAAAAGCCAGTTACAGCGGCAGCGCCTGGCCTGATATTCAGCATGACTTTGAGTTTGAGTTCCTTGGCCTGATCGGACTGGCTGATCCAGTAAGGCCAACGGTTTTGCCAGCCATCAAACAATGTCAGGCGGCTGGTATCCGCGTGGTCATGATTACCGGGGATTATCCCGCAACCGCTGCTGCAATTGCGGCACAAATCGGGTTGCCGGTTGGCGATGGCGGCATTATTACCGGCGCTGAATTAATCGAGATGGATGAATCGACTTTGCGTGAGAAGATTAACCACAGCAATATCTATGCGCGCATGGTTCCCGAGCAGAAGCTGCGGCTGGTGAATGCACTGAAAGCGAATGGCGAGATTGTGGCCATGACCGGGGATGGCGTCAATGATGCCCCGGCATTGAAAGCCGCGCATATTGGCATCGCCATGGGTGGCCGCGGCACCGACGTGGCACGCGAGGCAGCCGGCCTGGTACTGCTAGATGATGATTTTGCTTCGATTGTCCACGCGGTGCGTTTGGGACGATGCATCTTTGATAATTTACGTAAAGGCATGGCTTATATTTTTGCGGTACATTTCCCGATTATCGGTTTGGCACTGATACCGCTGCTGCTCGGCTGGTCACCTGTATTTGCGCCGGTACACATCGTGTTCCTGGAGATGATCATTAACCCGGCCTGTTCAATTGCCTTTGAAGCTGAACCAGCGGAAACCAATATCATGCAGCGCCCGCCGCGGCCAAACGATGAAGCCTTGTTTGGGCGCCGTATTTTCCTGATCAGCCTGTGGCAGGGTATATTTGTGCTGCTGGCTTCATTATCAGTATTGGCTTATGCACTGCTGCATGGTGCAAGCGATGAGTTGGCAAGAACCCTGACATTCACGACTTTGGTGATCGGCAACCTTGGGCTGATTCTGGTCAACCGTTCATGGCGTCACAACGTGCTGAAGTCAGCCAGCAAACATAATCCAGCATTATGGTGGGTGATTATCGGCGCACTCTCTTTTCTGCTACTGACACTCAACGTGCCATTGCTGCATGAGGTGTTTCACTTTGCAGCGATTACACCATTACAATTTTTATATTGTGTAGCCGCAGGCTTGGTCAGCGTGCTCTGGTTTGAGCTGTATAAATTATTCGCACACTAGTTATTGGTACTCTAGTTATTTCTATACCGGAACATTCCAAACCAGTAATTTCATGTTGTGGATGTAGAAATTTCAAGATGCCATGGTTGCCAGGGTCTTGCGGAAGCGTGCCAGGGAAAGTGTGAATAACACGATGCCGATCGCAGCCAGACTAGCAAGTTCTGGCCAGACAACATCCAGCCCCGCCCCGCGAAACAGGATTGCCTGCGCGTATTCCACGAAATGCGTGGTGGGCGCGGCCTGCATGACAATATCGATGATGCTGGTCATGCCTTCACGCTGCTTGATTCCGCCAGCAGAGAGCGTCTGCGCACGAATGAGGCCACCCGCGCCCGAGAGTATCTGCATCGGCAGCAGCACCATGAACAGCAGCAGGCCGAACTGCGGCATGGAACGGGCGATTGTGCCGAGAAAGATGCCGAGGGAGGTCGTGGCAAACAGGTGCAGGCAGACTCCAATGAAGAATAGTACCAGCGAGCCCTGGATAGGTACTGCCAGCACGCCGTGCACCACGAACAGCAACGACAGTCCCGAACCTAGCAGTACGACCAGCGCCATGGCCCAGACCTTGCTCGCCATGATCTCAAAAGGCGTAATTGGCATAACCAGCATGTGATCTACGGTGCCATGCTCGCGTTCGCGGATCAGTGCCGCGCCCGTGAGTACGATAGAAAGCATGGTGATGGCTGTGATCACCTCCATAATGCTGCCAAACCAGATCTTGTTGAGTTCCGGGTTGAATTGTGAACGGAATACCAGTTCTACCGGTGGCTGCACAGTTGCACGGTGCTTTAGCATGAACTCGTTAACTTCTTCTGCAACAATAGTCTGGATGTAACTGCTGCCGATAAAAGCCTGGCTCATGCGGGTCGCATCGACATTGAGCTGTATCTCCGGACTACGCCCGGCAAGGCTATCTCGCTCGAAATTGACAGGAATGTGCAGCGCAAAAGTATCGAGCCCGGCATCCATACGCGCGTCCATTTCGGCTGGCGTAATCAATACCGGCGGCAGGAAGTAAGGTAGATAGAAGGCGTCGCGAATACGGCTTGACAGCACGGATTGGTCTTCGTCGACAATGGCAATTGGCGCCTTGTGCAAGGTCTCCGGCATGGCGGTTGCAGCAGTGTAGATATTGACCGTGAGCGCAAACGCGATCAGCACCAGCAGAATTGGGTCACGTGACAGGCTACGCAGTTCCTTGAACCCGAGATAGAGAATGTTGCGGGCCGCACGCATGGCTAGCGCTCCTGTTTCTTCAGCAGCAGTGCACCGAGGCCGATGAGTACGGGAAAGGCCAGCGCCAGAGATGCAAAAGAAGGCCAAAGATCTGTAAAGGTCAGGCCTTTGGAGAAAATACCGCGCGTAATTGTCAGGAAATGGGAAGATGGGTGAATTCCGCCGATGACACGCCCTCCCCCAGCCAGAGAAGAAACGGGTTCAATCAAACCTGAAAACTGTACAACAGGCAGAATCCCCAGCACGCCGGCGGCAAAGATGCCAGCGACCTGACTATTCACGAAAGCAGATACCAGCAGCCCGAAGGCAGTCGTAGCCATGACATAAAGTAAAGCGGCAAACGCCATTGCGAGGAAGCTTCCCTTCAGGGGTACGCCAAAAATAAATACTGCGAGCGCCGTCAGCAACATAAAACTGATCATTGCCAGAACGACATAGGGAATCTGCTTGCCTAGCAGAAATTCTAGTCGGCTGATAGGAGTAACATAGAGGTTGACGATGGAACCCAGTTCCTTTTCACGCACCACCGATAGCGTACTCAGAATTGCCGGAATCAGAAACAGCAATAGCGGAATCACCGTCGGCACCATGGCCGGCAAACTTGCGACGTCAGGGTTATAGCGAAAGCGGGTTTCAATGGTGGCAAAGACAGGGGCTATCTCACTTACAGTCTCGCGCGCCTTGGCCTGTAGCCATTGCTGATGCATGCTGCGTACGTAAGTGCGCACTGTCTCGGCGCGGCCCGGCATGGCACCATCGATCCAGACTCCGATCTGCACCTTGTTCCCGCGTTCAATATCCCGAGCGAAGCCATGCGGGATTTCTAACGCCAGATTGATTTTTCCGGCACGCAGGCGCTGGTCCATTTCAGCGTAGTTGCGAATCGGAGGCCGCTCGATGAAGTAGCGGGAGCCGGTAAGGTTAAGTACATAGTCACGGCTTAACGTACTGTCGTCGCGATCGAGCACGGCAAAGTTGAGATCCTCAACATCCATATTGATACCGTATCCCAGCACCAGCATGAGCAATATGCTACCCAGCGCGGCAAGCGCAAGGCGAATCGGGTCACGGCTCAGTTCCAGCGATTCTCGCCGCGTGTAGCTCAGCAAGCGGTGCAGTGGCAGGAATGCTGGGCTTTCTACTACCGCAGGTCTTAAGCTGGCAGCAGTCTCTATGGTGACTGTTTCCCCGTTCACTTGCGCGGTTTCCGGCTGGACTGCCATCGCCGCCTCCAGATGGCTGATAAACGCTTGCTCCAGACTGCGCACACCGCGGCTTGCAACAATAGTGCTCGGCGTATCGCTCGCCAGCACTTGACCCGCATGCATCAGTGAGATGCGATCGCAGCGCTCAGCCTCGTTCATGAAGTGCGTGGAGATGAAAATGGTGACGTTATCCTCGCGCGCGAGCTTGATCAGCTCATTCCAGAAAGCATCACGCGCCACCGGGTCTACACCTGAAGTCGGCTCATCAAGAATGAGCAGTTCGGGCTGGTGAATCAAGGCAACTGCGAGCGACAGGCGCTGGCGCCCACCAAGCGGCAGCGCATGGGGCAGCATTTCCATGTCTGCTGTGAGATTGAAGCGCTGCGCCATTGCCTGCACACGTTCTGCAATATTCGTCTCGGCAATGCCAAACAGGCGAGCGTGAATAACCAAGTTCTGCCGCACCGTCAATTCGCTGTAAAGCGAGAAGGATTGCGTCATATAACCTACGCGGCGACGCGTATCAAGGTCATGCGGGTCGACCGGCTCGCCAAAAAGCCATGCTTGGCCTTCGCTAGCAGGCAAAAGCCCGGTGAGCATTTTCATGGTGGTGGTCTTGCCGCAGCCGTTAGAGCCGATGAAACCAAAAATCTCGCCACGACGTATACTGAAACTGACATGATCAACGGCAGTAAATTTGCCGAAACGCATGGTGAGATCACGTGCCTCAATTGCAATCTCCTCAGCTTCATTGACTGCACGGGGCCGAATCTTTACCGGCTGATATCCTTGCCGCTGCGCCTCGGGCAACAGCATGATGAAAGTTTCTTCCAGCAGGCGGGTTCCGGTACGCGTCAGCAAGTCCTGCGGCGTGCCGGTAGCAAGTACGCGGCCGTTGTTCATTGCCACCAGCCAGTCGAAGCGCGCGGCTTCTTCCATGTAGGCAGTGGCAACCAGTACGCTCATTCCAGGTCGATTGGTGCGAATACGGTCAATGAGTTCCCAGAACTGCCGCCTGGACAAAGGATCAACACCGGTAGTTGGCTCATCCAGTATCAGCAGGTCAGGATCATGAATCAAAGCGCAGCACAATCCAAGCTTCTGCTTCATGCCGCCGGAGAGTTTGCCGGCAGGACGTGCAGCAAATGCGGCAAGTCCGGTAGCCTGCAACAGATCGACAATGCGTTGCTCGCGCTCAACTTTGGTATGGCCGAACAGTCGCCCGAAGAAATCAACGTTCTCAAACACCGACAAGGTTGGGTAAAGGTTCTTGCCCAAGCCTTGCGGCATGTAGGCGATGCGCGGTTGCAGCGCACTGCGCGCTGAGGCTGTGGCAATGTCACTGCCCAAAACCTCGATGGTGCCGGTTTGAATCTTGCGCGCGCCGGCGATCAGGGAAAACAGGCTCGATTTACCGACGCCATCAGGACCAATTACGCCTACCATGCAGCCAGCCGGCAGGTCCAGCGTGATATTATCCAGCGCCAGTGCCTTGCTATAGCGCAGACCTACATTGTTTAGCCGACAAACTGGCAGCAATGTTCCTGACTCGGAATCACTCATTGCAGCAAATTCACCTGCAGGTGTGCAGGCCAAGGCATCTTGGCATCAAGCTTGACGTAGGCTACGCCTGGAAGACCAGTTTTGACTTGCTGCATATATTTTTTTAGCAATGCAGGAGGGACTTGGGCGCGTACGCGAAACATGAGTTTTTCCCGTTCTGCTGCAGTCTCAACGGTTTTGGGTGTGAACTGGGCAACATCAGCGACAAAAGACACGTTGGCCGGGATGACATGCTCGGGCGCGGCATCCAGCACCAGACGCACCTCGCTCCCCAATGCGACCTTGCCTACAACTGTAGTGGGCAGGAAAAAGGTCATGTACACATCGCTCAAATCAACCATATTGAGCACACGGCCACCGCCTGCTACCACTTCACCGGGCTGCGCTACGCGAAACTGGATTCGGCCATTGCGCGGTGCTCGCAGCGCGCTGTCAGTAATGTCTGCACGGATACGTTGAATGCTCGCTTTTGCTGCTTCAACCGCTGATTCCGCGCCGCTGACTTGGGCGCGCGATGTTGCAATCGCTGCATCTGCTGCCGCAATCTGCGCGCGAACGGCACCTACTGCTGCTGACGTGCCCTTGACTCTGGCACTGTCATCATCCGCTTCCTGCTGCGAACTTGCGCCTTCTTTTGCCAACAGTGATGATCGCGCCAGACGCTTGTCGGCAATATCGTGCTCCGCTTCACGCTGTGCCAGTATCGCATGGCTGGCGGCTCTCTCTGCCACTTTTAGCAGCACCTGGCTGCGCGCGATTGTGACAGCGCTTTCAGTTTGACGTAGCTGCGCTTCGGCCTGATGAAGCTGTGCTTCCAATACCTCGGTGTCCATATGCGCCACGACCTGACCAGCCGTGACAAAATCGCCTTCGCGCACCAATATTTCCTTCACCCGGCCGGGTGTTTTGGCGGCGATGTCAATCTCTACTGCCTCAATGCGTCCATTGCCGCTAACCAGTCCTGCATTCTTATCCTGCTCGCCATACTTGAGCCAGACAATAATGACAATGGCTACCAAGGCCACTGGCCAGGCTAAACGGATTATCCATTTTCTGATTTGTGCGTTCATATTCAGGCTTTCAGGTTTTTGTAGCTTTTTATTTCATATTTGTGTTCGCGGGCATGAGTCCGCCGCCCAATGCCGCATACAGGTTAACTGCACTTGCAAGCAGTGTGCGTCGCGTTTGTACCAATGCCTGCTCGGAGATAAAGCGGTCACGTTCTGCATCCAGCACCTCAAGATAAGAAGCCGAACCACTTTGATAGCGTAATTGCGCCAGTCTGGTTCGTTCAGTGTGCGTGAGCAGACTGGCTCGCTGGACTTCTACCTGACGCGCAAGCCAGCGTCGATCCGCCAGCGCATCGGCCACCTCACGGAAAGCGCCCTGAACCGTTTGCTCATAATCGGCGACGGCAATATTGCGGCGTGCTTCTGCCAGTGAGAGATTGGCCTGATTACGCCCGGCATCAAATATGGGCAAGGAAAGGCTGGGGAGGAAACTCCAGGTTTTGCTGCCGGAACTGAACAGTCCATCAAGTTCGCGGCTGGCACTGCCAAAACTGCCGGTCAATACAATACGGGGAAAGAATGCTGCACGCGCTGCACCAATATTGGCATTAGCGGCTTTTAGTCTGTGTTCGGCAGCGAGCACGTCCGGGCGATTGAGCAGGATGTCGGAAGGTAAATCTGGGGCGATATCCTGCATGAAACTGCCCTCTACTTGTGACAATGTGCGTGATTCCGGCGCCAAAGGAACCCCCGCGAGCAGAACGAGTGCATTTTGGCTCTGCTCACGCTGGCGTTCCAATATTGCCAGTTCCACCCGCGCCTGGTTCAACAGCAACTCGGATTGTGTCGCATCGAGCTTGGAAGCGGATCCAACCTCATAGCGCCGCCGCATGATACGATAGGACTCCTCACGGCTGGCCAGGGTTTGCCGCGCTGTAACCAGGCGCTCATCAAGCTCTCTTTGCAGCAGATAGTTATTTGCAACCTGCGCGATCAAGCTGATATAAACGGCGCGTTTTGCCTCTTCGCTGCCAAGAAATGATTGCAGGGCGGCATCCTTAAGGCTGCGTACGCGTCCCCAGAAATCCAGCTCCCATGTGCTCAGGTTCAGCGTCGCCTGATATTGGGAGGACGTGACAGGACTTCCCGTCGGTGACAGATCGGCAGCGATTCGTGAGCGGCCAGCCAGGGCACCGGCGCTGATGTTAGGCAACTGGTCAGCGCGCTGAATACCGTACAGGGCTCTTGACTCTTCCACGCGCTGAATTGCAATTTGCAGATTTCGATTATTCTGTAATGCGATGGCCAATAACTCGTGCAGATGCGCATCACCGAAGAATTGGTGCCAGCCAAGTTGTTGGTTTGTAAGCGATGAAGCTGAAACAGTCAGGCTTTCGACATTGAAATTCCGGGCCAGCGGCGTAACTGGACGTTCATAAGGAGGTGTCAATGAACATCCGGCCATAACCAGCAGCGTGCCGATCATCGTGTAACGGCCGCTAGTCATGTCTATTGCTCCTTGATGTTTGCATCGGCATATTCCGAGTTATCGCATATTTTCTGAATGACAATCCGGGTTATATTTTATTAAAGCTATTCTGTTATTATTTGACCTGAAAACTTGCCTGAAGAATGGCAGTTGGTATAACTTAAGGCATCTCGGCGCAGAAGGGTATACGGGCCAACCCTTAGATGGCCGAGCACACTATCAAATCAAGCTCACATTATGTGGGCTATTTTTCGCATCCAAATATTTCGGATTATTTGATCATTTTCTAGGCATAGGTGCCTTGAAAAAGCTGTTTGATATGAAACAGTGAAGGGTTACTGCCCGGCAGCACCATTTCCAGCAGCATACCAATCACAGCAATAATCAAAGCTGCAAGCAATGCCGCCAATATGCCAGAAAGATTAAACCCTTTTATTAAAGATGCAATCAGCATGATCAGCAAGGCATTGATGACCAGCAGCACAAGCCCCAGCAGCCATGTCGCGTTAGATAGCGGTATCAAAGCCAACGCCGGGCGCACAACAATGTTGGCAGCGCATAACAGCAATGCTGATGCCAGCAATGGCAATAGGCCGGAGAACGACATGCCTTTGAGTGCAGCGCTGGTCAGCCAAAGCGCGATTACCATGACCGCCCAGTGAATCAGTAATGTTTGTATGTGTATCGTCATGCAGCTATCCTTGAAAAAATTTCCCATAAAAATTCTGGCTGACCGGATTTTACACTGCCTTAAGATAAAAACCATATCAAAGGCCATGTTTTTATCCATCACGGTTAGAGCCAACAAAGTGGGGCGCAGAAAATAAAAAAGGGCAGAAATTTCTGCCCTTTTTTACTTACTACAATTTAGTGATTAAGCTGTTAACTTAAACTTCCAGTTGCGGACGACCTGCTTCAGGCCAATCCAGATGGAAGAATTGACCACGTGGTTGATCTACACGCTCGTAAGTGTGTGCACCGAAGTAGTCACGTTGACCTTGCAACAGGTTTGCAGGTAAACGCTCACTGCGATAGCCATCATAGTAAGCCAAAGCTGCGGCAAAACCTTGTGCAGGAATACCGTTAGTCACCGCCAGAGCGATCACTTTACGCCAGCCGGCTTGACCGTCATTCATCGCGTTAGTGAAGTATGGGTCCAGCATCAGGTTTTTCAGGCGTGAGTTCAATGCATAAGCATCTGTGATTTTTTGCAGGAAGCGCGCACGAATAATACAACCGCCGCGCCAGATTTGTGCAATCTCACCGAAGTTCAGTTTCCAGTTGTAAGCCACTTGTGCTTTGTCGATCAATTGGAAGCCTTGTGCGTATGCACAGATTTTTGAGCAGTACAAAGCGTTCTTGATTGCTTCAATCACTGCTTTTTTGTCTGTTTCCTGTTTGATCACTGGACCTTTGAGGATCTTGCTTGCTTCAACACGTTCTTCTTTCAGGCTTGAAAGTGCACGTGCGTAAACAGCAGCAGCAATCGCGTTAGCTGGTGCGCCCAGTTCAAGCGCGTTGGCAGCTGTCCACTGACCTGTACCTTTTTGACCGGCGGTGTCGAGGATTTTGTCCACGAGGAAGCCAGGACCCATTGGGTCTTTTTGTTGCAGGATGTCTGCTGTAATCTCGATCAGGAAACTTGATAACTCGCCTTTGTTCCACTCGGCGAATACTTTACCGATTTCGTCTGCTTCCATGCCCAGCAGGTTTTTCATGAGCCAGTAAGCTTCGCAGATCAATTGCATATCGATGTATTCAATACCGTTGTGCACCATTTTTACGTAGTGGCCAGCACCGTCTGGACCGATGTACTCAGCACATGAGAAACCGCCAACGACTGGTTTTCCAGGGGCGCCGCCTTCCAAAGGTGCGCCGGTCACTGGGTCCACTTTCGCTGCGATATCGCGCCAGATTGGCTCCAGACTTGCCCATGCTTTACGTGTACCTGATGGCATCAAGCTTGGACCGAAACGCGCGCCGGTTTCACCGCCAGATACGCCTGAACCGATGAATTCAATGCCTTTAGCCGCTAATTCTTTTTCACGGCGGATCGTGTCTGTCCACAATGCATTACCGCCATCGATAATGATATCGCCTTGCTCCAGGAATGGTAACAAAGCGTTGATGGTTACGTCTGTTGCGCTACCTGCTTTAACCAGCAGAATGATTTTACGTGGACGTTTGATACTTAATACAAATGAAGCCAGGTCCGCATGACCAACCACGTTGGCATGTGATGGCTCATTTTTTTGACATTCTTCAATGAAATTCACCATTTTCTTCGGGTCACGGTTGTAAACCGCAATGGTGTAGCCGTGATCGGCAATATTCAGAGCCAGGTTTTGGCCCATAACAGCTAGGCCAACCAGGCCAATGTCAGCATTTTTCGTAGTCATTTATCTTCTCTTTTGGAGTTGTTTAATGGAAAGGGATTTTTTGTACGCAAGATTATAGAGGTTTTTAGCGTACTAATCCGCTAAATATTGACTGGAAAGTGAATTTTTTTAGTTTTGTACCAAATATTTACAACAATTTAACAACTTTAGGCAAAAAGCAGTTTTACAGAAAGAATAATCAGGCAATAACCATTCAAGGATCGCGGATTTAACACCTGCGTGTTAATTAGGAAAAAATCAGTAATCGCTGCTACGCCCGCTGGAGTAGCCTTGCGGCACATCGTTCTGCCATTCACCACAATCGGCACAGGAATGGTCATGCATGGTAAGGCTCAGCACCAGATGTGAACTTCCGCAGAACTTGCAATGTGCAGGAGGATGCGGATGCGCCGTTTTATGGTGATGCGTATGATGTTCTGTAGCGACTTTAGCACTACCTAAGCCGTATTTGTTATCCATGGCTGACTCCATAAAATACCACTTTAGTAATGCTTAAGTTACGCTCTTTTTACAGCGTGGGCAAGTATTTTAAGAAACAGGGAAATAGGGGACGACCTAAAAACTTAACTTAAGATTTAATTTGAAATTTAATTTGGCTGGGCCCAGCTTTCATTCGGACGATAAGATTTTATCCAGTTGCTCACTTCATTTGCAGGCATGGGTTTTGCGATGCCAAAACCTTGCGCTACCGAACAACCCATGCGCAGCAATTGCAGGCCATGTTCAGCGGTTTCGACACCTTCTGCCACAACCTTGCACCTGAAGTCACGCGCCAAGCTGATAATGCCGGCCACCATCGCCAGATCATTGCTGTCATGCAGCATATCGTACACAAATGAACGGTCGACCTTAATGACTGCAACCGGCAAGCGACGCAGGTAAGTCAGCGATGAATAACCCACACCAAAATCATCCAGCGCAAAACTCACGCCTAATAATTTACAGCCATTCATGGTGTGTTCCACCCTTGACACATCTTCAATCGCTGCCGTCTCCGTGATTTCAAATTCAAGATTAGCAGGGTTCACTTGCGGAAACTCACTTAATATCTGCACCAGTCTCTCGGTAAAGTTTTCCTGAATCATATGCCTGGCCGCTATGTTGACACTTACCTGCAGATGATTGCCTTGTGCCTGCCAAATGATCATCTGGCCGATAGCCTGACGAATTGCCCATTCACCCAATCTAATTGAAAAATCAGTATTTTCAATGATCGACATAAATGTTGCCGGTGCGCGCAAGCCGATATCGGGGTGCTGCCAGCGGATGAGCGCCTCCATACCGACTACTTTTCCAAGTCGCATATCCACTTTAGGCTGGTAATAGAGACAAAATTCGTTATTTGCCAGCGCGACTTCGATTCTTTCCTTATCCTGGCGCAAATCACGAAATTCGCGATCATGCTCAGCATCAAACAGCTGCACACAGCTGCCGCCGTTTAACTTGGCCTGATACATGGCCTGATCAGCATGACGCAGCAAGGTATCGGGCTCGCTGTGATCAAACGGGAACAGGGTATAGCCGATACTTGACGAGATAGTGACAGATTCACCGGCAACCAGATAAGGTGCCCTGATAGCACTCAACAGTCGCTCTAAAGTGACTCTGCACTCTTCTGCGTTAAGCATGCCATTCAGCAGCAAGGCAAACTCATCCCCGCCTGTCCGCGCTACCGTATCACTCTCACGCAGGCATTTATTCATGCGCTCCGCGAGCTGAATCAGCAGATGATCACCTGCCTCGTGACCAAACGAGTCATTCACCGGCTTAAAGCCATCAAGATCAAGACAGCAAACTGCCAGCAGCTCACCGGTGCGCTCTGCGCGCGAGTAAGCCTGATGTAATCGGTCTGACAATAAGGTACGGTTAGGCAGCTGGGTTAATGAATCATGGTAAGCCATGCGTTCCAGATTCTGCTGATGCTGTTTTGCCTCTGTGATATCAGAAAACAGACCTACATAATTGATCAGCTGCTGTGCATCATTACGCACAATGAACACATCCAGCCATACCGGGTAAATCTCATTGCCGGCCCGACGGTTCCAGGTTTCACCACGCCACTCGCTTGTATCGCCATCATGTGACAGCTGCATGCGTTTATCAAAAAAATCCGGCTCATTAATCGCAAAACCAAGCTGCTGCGGCATATTTCCCAGGGCTGCCTCGCGTGAGTGTCCGGTAATTTCAGTAAAGGCTATATTCACCTCAAGAATACGCATTTCAGCATCGGTGATAAAAATGCCGTCATGCGCATGGTCAAACACACTGGCCGACAAGCGCATACGCTCGGCATTATTACGCAGCTTTTCCATACTTTCGCGTAGTTTTTTGCGCATATCCAGTACATTTGCCATCAGTGTATTAGGTTTGGCCGCGATTGCATCTGCCTCCAAATTACCAGCTGCAATACGCTTTACCACATCAATCGCGATCGCTGGATCAGCGCCCAATGGCAAAAAGATCAACCTGCGTAATTGCCACAGAATAATGCCGATCAGCAAAGCCCCTAGTGTTGTGCCTAGCAGGATAAATGCCCAAGACTTGGATAAGCCCGCCGCCCGCGCTTCATTGACAGAGTAGGCAATAATCAACTTGAAACCCCAGTTCGGGATTTGTTCCTCTATGAACACCCAGTCCTCGGGACGAGACTTCAATAAAGTTTCAGCTTTATCCCGGCCAATATGGGAAGACAGAAAACGCATTTCGTTATCCGCATCCAATATGGCCGCAAACCCGGTGTCTAACTGCCGGATACCTTGCACGCTCTCGCGCACCACTTTCATATCCACTTTGAAACCGACATAGTAGGCCCCCACAACGGTGCCGGCCTGATTCAGCATCGGCTCATAACGGGTGAGGTAGGGCTCATCCAAAATCTCAACCACGCCGCTGAACGACTGCCCCTGACGCAAAGCCGCTGCCGCTTTGCCTTTTGGGTCCAGAATGGTACCGATGGCACGCACACCGCTGTCACGTTTAACATTAGTGGCGATGCGCATAAAATTGTTATCCACCTTTACAAACAGGGTGGCAGTGCCCCCACTGAGCGCACTTACACTATCAACCAACTCATTATTATTTGTGACAGGATGGGAACCGAGTAGCAGGTTGGGAACAATACGGCCTGCCATAGTTATTGTCCCTACTATGGCTGGCGCACCTAAAGTGCTGGCATGCGCCTTCAGTGAATGCATGGCGTTATCGGTTTGCTCACCTATCAGTTCATCCGTAACACTCAGCAGGCGTATCAATCCCTTGGCCTGCTCTATGGCTGCTGCATGCGTATTGGCTAACTGATGTGAAGTCTGCTGGCTGGTCAGCGCAAACGGTCCAGCTACCATTAATACCAGTAACGGCAGCAAAAATCGCTTGATTGTAGAAATCTTCGTTTGCATATGGCGCCGACCATCTATGATGGGCTATATCCTGACATAATCAGACATCTATCGGACATGTCTTTTCACTAACTTAGCAAACAAATTCTTTAGATTGAAAGGCCGTTTACTGCTTATTTTTTTCTTGCGGCTTGCAGTTAGTGTAAGCTATTTTTTCACCGTCGTTGAGCGTAGTTTCAGCGCCATTAATCACCAGTGTGATAGTGCCGCTGCTGTAGCGATGATCACCACCTGACTTCGGCAGGTTCACCTCATGATCCGGATAAATAAGCCAGGCATCATTACCGTTATTCAGCATGCGCACATGGAAGCGGCCCTTACCCTCGCAAACATATTCGGTTGCATTGGCAGGGCCTCGTGACTGTTCGGCAGTGTCAGAACCGAATGGGTTCAGGCGCACTGAACTGCATGCTGGCAATAAGACTAACAGGCCAAGTACAAATAAGAGTGAATGCAATTTAGTGGTCATGTTAAAGCCTGTTATATTTGAATAATGTTAATAATAGTGATGCATGGCATTTTCCACGCATATAGAAAATCTGGCAACCATTCACATAGCTGCTGAAAACGATGCTTACTGATGTCCAGCTCTCGTCAGGCGATCCAGCACCGCCATCCACTCTGCACCTGCCGGCGGCAATTCAACCAGCAAACGGTCTACTTTCATTGCATCCAGCGCATGCAGCGCGCTATATAACTGCTCGGCTACTTTGTCTGGCTGGCTGGGCAACGTAATCACTTCACAGTCAGGTTCTGCTCCCGGCCCAATCAATAATGCAGCACAGCTTTTACTTGCATGTTGCAGAGCCTCACAGGCCACACGCAAAGTATGCCGGTCCTGATATAGTGTAAGTGGCGTACGCGGTGAGTAATGCAGCGCATGTTGACCTGGCACCTTGGGAGTTGGCTGCGTTTCTTGCTGCACAGCTGTTATTATTTTCATCCGCTGCGGCACACCTGCTACTTTCTCGATTTCTGCTTCGCTGATCATACCGGGGCGTAACAACTGCCACTGTCCATCAGCGCTCACACTCACAATTGTAGATTCAATGCCCACCGTACACGCGCCGCCGTCCAGAACCGGTATGGCAGCACCCAAACCAGCTTCTACATGCGCTGCCGTAGTCGGACTAAGCTGTGTAAACAAATTGGCAGATGGCGCTGCAACACTCAAACCGCTTTGTTTCAGCAGTGCAAGTGCAAGTGGATGCTTAGGCACGCGCAAAGCAACCGTAGGTTCATCTCCACGCACTACTTTCGAAACATGCGCCTTGGCGGGCAATACCAATGTCAGCGCACCCGGCCAGAACGCTTTGGCCAGCTTGACAGCAAGCTCGGGAAAATCCGCAACCCAATCTGCCACCTGGCTGATGTCACTGATATGCACAATCAACGGATGATCAGCCGGACGCTGCTTGGTAGCAAATATCTTCTTCAGCGCTGCATCATTAGTCGCATCAGCAGCTAAACCGTAAACAGTTTCTGTAGGTATGGCAACCACTTCCCCTTTTTTAAGTTCTGCAATTGCCTGCTCTAAACTTACGCGCATGATTTATTGAGTTTATATAAAAGCATCATTTTACTACTTTACGTGATTTAGCACGTAAACTGAAAATTGCCAGTATGTTTCAGCTTTGCTTTTTTCAGATTTACATTGGCATGAGATAGAATGCGCTTTTAAATGAGGAAACCACATGACACAGATCACCGTAGAAAAAAACCCAAGCCAGCAACGTTTGAATGGACTGAATGTTAGTAAATGGCCAACCTGGCAGAAAGAAGTTTCTGTCTTCCCATGGACTTTCCCTGAGCAGGAAATGGCTTATATATTAGAAGGCGAATGCATCATCACCCCAACCGGCGGCGAGCCTGTGTCTTTCGGCAAAGGCGACCTGGTGACTTTTCCTGCCGGTATGACCGCAAGCTGGCAAGTCATACAGCCATTACATAAACACTATCATCTGGATGGCTCGAAACTATGCCAGATCTGGCGTCGCATCAAATTGGCCTTAAAGCTGAAATAATATAAAGTACCACCCGGCTTGCGTATTATCTCCCTGAGCCGGGTTCACTCTGCAACACCTCCAGCACCGCATTACCTCGACCTGTCGCTGACCTATTGGTCAATCTATTTTATCTGCACTTCCCTCCCAAATTAGCCCCAAATAAAATTTTTAACACACGGCTATCAAGCAGCTATCTGACTGCAATCAGCCTATTTCAATTTAATACATATTTTACTTGCCTAATCCAGCTTCAATAAACTAAACTACAAATAAATGGGTATTTTTCCCATTTATTTGTAGTATATGCACTTAACTATGGAGCGCTTAGCGATACTGAAAATTAGTATCCGCGATCAGGCTATGAGAAGACTTCTGCTAATTAGCTTTATCTTGTTTTGGGTTCTCGGGGCTGTACTGACTGGGCAAATGTTCGCTGCAAAAATCAATAATATTTTGTTCGAGTCATCCATTAAACCTACCGCAACAAGCGGCAAATGAACGAGTCCAGTTTTTTATAAACTTTCAACTCAAACAGCTTTACGAAATGTCAGATTAATCCGGCATTCGCCCAAGGCCGGATGATTACCTGCCTTAACTGGCAGCACGCCATGAAAACGCAGACGCGATTCACCACCCCACACCAAAACATCGCCATGATAAAGCGACAACTTCATGGCTTTATCGCCTCTCGCAAAACCTCCCATCTGGAATACCGCAGAAATTCCCAGAGATACTGAAACAATCGGCTGACTAAAATCACGCTCATCTTTATCCTGATGCAGTCCCATGCGTGCACCAGGCTGGTAGCGATTGATTAAACAGGCATCTGGTGCAAAATTATTAAACCCGGCCACGCTTGCTGCCTGCCTTGCCAACTGCTTAAAGCTTGCGGGCATCTGTGGCCAGGACTTACCTGTTAAAGGATCGGTTGCAGCATAGCGATAGCCTTTTTTATCACTTACCCAGCCCCAATCTCCGCAACTCGTTGTAGCAACTGACATGGAAAATCCGCCGGGAGTCATCATGTTACGGAACGGTGCCATTTGTATTACAGAGGCCAATGCCGGCAACACTTCATTTTCCGCAGGCGCAACAAACCCGCGTAATAAGACCACGTCTTTTAAAATTTCCTGGCGTTCCGGGGTATCAAATAAATCCATCTATCGTTTTTTCATCATTGCACAATATTAATATTGGTTAAATCCATGCAAACAAACCGGTTGTTGAAACTGTATCTGCATCATTTGATTACAAGCTGACGCTATAATTCAACCATGACTACAGCAGACTTTTATGCCAAAGCCACGCATTTTCTGATGAGTGTAGACCCGGACTGGAACCGTTTGATTCAAACAGTAGGCCCTTGTACGTTTACCTCAAAACCAGAGCGTGAACCATACGAGGCACTGGTACGCGCCGTGGCTTATCAGCAGCTCAGCACCAAGGCAGGTGATGCCATCCTGGCCAAATTGATACGTCAGTTTGGCGTATTTCCCACACCACAACAACTCATTGCTGCTGAATTTGATGACCTGCGCAGCGCTGGTTTTTCCGGCAGGAAAATCGAGACGCTTAAAGGTATCGCTGAAGGCACCATACATGGCTTGGTACCTGCACGTGAGGCGGCAGACGCCATGAGCGATGAAGCCTTGATTGCACAGCTGGTGACGCTCAAAGGGATTGGTCAGTGGACCGTTGAAATGATGCTGATATTCACGCTGGAGCGTATGGACATATTACCTGCCGATGACTTTGGCATCGCGGATGGTTACAGACGGCTGAAAAATCTGGATGCCGCTCCCAAACGCAAACAGATGAAAGAGATTGGCATGGCCTGGCGCCCTTATCGCACAATTGCCAGTTGGTATCTGTGGCGCGTACCAAAATAACGGGGGCAATTAAACACAGGGGTTAGTGCGCCTAATCTATATCGGCAGAGTCACACTAGGTCAATGACGACTCATCGGCAAAACCCGGGATAACCCCTTCGTTTGCTTACTGCCTTATTCACTGCACTAACGACTGCTATTCTACAGCACGTGCAATTCTTGATGCTACGCTTAATTTGGAAGCCGTATTTGCACCTATAATATCGACTATGGAAATTTTCAAATACCACAATTATGCTTTTGCCAAACTCTTAGCATTCCGGATTCAAATATCTTTAGCCTACCAGATTATGGCCGTTGTCGTCGGCTGGCATATTTATGAAATCACGCGCGACCCATTATCACTCGGCCTGATCGGGCTGGCTGAAGTGATTCCTTACTTTGCTTCTGCGCTAATTGCGGGCCATGCGGTTGATCACTATTACTCGCGCCGCCTGTTTGGAGCCTTAGCCGCAGTACTGCTGTTTATCAACGCTTTTACACTCACAGCGCTATCCGTTGGCTGGTTAAACGGCGAGGCAACATTATGGATTTATGGCTCGATTGCGTTTACCGGTTTTGCCCGCGCCTTTATTGCACCAAGCTACAACACCTTATTTGCTATCATCGTACCCAGAAAGCAGTTTGTAAAAGCCGCAAGTTTAGGTACAACTGCATTTCAGGCTGGATTGGTACTGGGCCCGGCGATCGGCGGTTTTTTAGTCGGGTTTGCAGGCAAAACCATTGCTTATGGCGTTGCCAGTGCGCTATGCCTGGGCGCGATGATTGCAATACTGTCTATTCAGATTAATGAACCAAAAAATGCGGCAGGCGCGCCTTTATTCACCAGCATAAAACAGGGGCTTAACTTTGTATTCAGCAATCAGGTAGTGCTGGGCGCGATGTCGCTGGATATGTTCGCGATTCTGTTTGGCGGCGCAGTAGCCATGCTGCCGGCTTTTATTCATGATGTTTATCAACTGGGTCCGGAAAGCCTGGGCGTATTGCGTGCGGCGCCGGCAGTAGGCGCGATTGCCGCTGGGCTATGGATTACGCGCCACCCGATTAACCTGCATGCCGGCCGCTGGTTACTGAGTGCGGTAGCCGGATTTGGCCTGTGCATTATCGGCTTTGGCCTGACCAGGAGTTATTGGGTAGCCGCAACCATGCTGCTGCTTTCCGGCATGTTTGATGGTATTTCTGTTGTACTGCGCCAGACCATTATGCAGCTTGCAACACCGGATCATATGCGCGGCCGGGTATCGGCTATCAACGGCATTTTTATCGGCTCATCAAATGAACTTGGTGCCTTTGAGTCAGGGACGGCCGCACGCCTGATGGGGCTGGTGCCATCAGTTATTTTTGGCGGCATCATGACCTTATCTGTCGTCGGCATCACGAGTAAATTTGCGCCTAAGCTGCGCAAGCTGGAGCTGCATCAGTTGCATTAACTGATACATATACTGCCATGCGTGATTTAGACGAACTGTTTGCGGCTTTAGCCAGATCCACATTCAGGGCAGGATTTAAACTGAACAGCAAAGACATGGCCTATTTGCAGCAAAAAGGCTTATCGACTGTGCTCGACCATGCAGAGGATTTCATTCAAAGCCGACTGGCACCAGCAGTCATTGAGAACGATGGCAAACAGACGCCAATGCGCGGCCATCCGGTTTTTGTTGCGCAACATGCAACGGCGTGCTGTTGCCGCGGTTGTCTGCAAAAGTGGCACCAGATTCCGCAGGGACATGAGCTTACGCTGGCAGAGCAAGCGTATATTGTAGTGGTACTCGAAAAATGGCTACGTGAAAAATCACATAATACCCAAGCGCACAACATCTAGCCGCTCACCTACTAACCATAAGTCCCATCCACTCTTGGTTTACATAGAATCGGCGCATAAATCACCAGAAATATCACAAAGCCAATAATCCAGAATGCTGCGGAAATCACGACCCAACTTGTATAGTGCTGCATCGCAAACAACGGCAAAACAATACGAAATATTGCACTGGCGCCAATTGCCGCAAAAGCCAGTTTCAGCCACGGGGATACAATTCTGATATCGCGACCGCTATGCCCCAGTGCCACGCGCGACATCATGCCGACTGTCATCAAGCCTACACCGCCTATGGTAAACATGTGTAAAGTCAGAATGGATGGCATACCAAGCAGGTTCTGCAAGCCATAGAACAGGAAACCCAAATTAATCAGCCAGGATGACAGGTACAGGCTCCACAGTAACGGCACACGCCACAGCGCCGAAACGTGCCAGTGATATAAGCGGTAGCTATTGAGCACAAACAGCGCCATCGCCAGCACCGATGATAAGCCGGCCACGTGAATGAAAATCTCGTTAAGAAATAAGCCGATAAACAGCACCATAATGCTGAGATCCAGCCATTTATGCTGCTTGAGCTGCACTTTAGCAGTCACGAGGTGTGCAACGCCACGCTCGATAAAGAACGGAATCACACGACGGCCTATCATTAAGATCAGGCCGACAAACAGAAACAACGCGCCGTTAAGCGCATACAGCATGCCATTATTGATCAAATTGTAACAACCCAGATAAAACACCAGATTACCTGTCCACAACAACAGTAATTTGGACACCACGGCAATCTGCGACCACTGCCTGGCCTTGATAATCGGCTGCGCAACCGCAATCGTCAGCAGCAGGCCAAACAACAGGTCAGCCAGTGCAGCCCAGGCCAGAAAAGCGGTACCGAACAGGAACAGCACGCGTGCCACGCACCACAGCGCAAACAAAGCCAGCAATGGCTTGCCATGAGGCGTTTGTATACCGGTCCAGTTTTTAACTGCCGTCAGCAGAAAACCTGCAACCACTGCCATGCCATACCCATACAGCATTTCATGCGCGTGCCACTGACTGGGAATGATATTGCTGATCTGAATCGTACTGTGTGAGGTATAGACTGCCATCCAGCTGATCATTGATAACACCGCAAAAATGGCGGCGCCGAGAAAAAACGGACGAAAACCTAAATTAAATAAGGCGAAGCCTTTTACCTGCCCTGGTTTATTCATTTGAATCTGTACCACTGCCATCATCAACCTCGCCTCTAATCTAGTCCGTCACCGGTCTATATTACAAAAACTAAACTTTCTTCAGGAACTCTGCTTTCAGTAAGAAATTACCTGAATCTGTCTTGCAATCTACACCATGGTCACCGCCAACCAGACGGATGCTTTTCACTTTAGTGCCCATTTTCAACACTGTGGATGAACCTTTGACCTTAAGGTCTTTAATCAGTACAACGGCGTCACCATCAGCAAGTACATTACCGTTCGCATCCTTGATGACTGCCGCTGCTTCATCATCTTCCGCAGCTTGAGCAATCGGCCATTCAAAGCCGCAGTCAGCGCACACATAATTGTCGCCATCCGGATAAGTGTTTTCAAGGGTGCATTGTGGGCATGCAGGGATATTAGACATTACTAAACTCCATCAAAAGTTATTTGAAATATTTCTCGCAAGCTATCACTGCCTCAGTGACGCGCGCTTATTATTTTTATTGGTGCTGCCCACGATTAACTACCGCCCGATTATAATCTCTGCGCCGCCTTTACATCACCCCTTTTAAACAAGATATCCGTTAAAATTTAAGAATTATTTACGGAGAATCACAACATGCTATCCATCTACGATGCAACAATTCCGGCGCTGAAACGCGCACTCAGCAACCTGGCAGCGATTCTTCAAAAAGGTGAAGAATATGCGGATGCAAAGAAAGTGGAGCATCAGGTACTGCTCAATTCACGCCTGTTTGTAGACATGTATCCACTTACGCGGCAGGTACAGATTGCAACGGACATGAGCAAAGGTGCCGGCGCCAGACTCGCTGCGATAGAAATTCCAAAATATGAGGATAATGAAACCAGCTTTGCCGAACTACAGGCGCGCATTGCCAAAACGATTGCATTTCTGGATGCTATAAAGCCAGAACAGCTGGCAGGTGCCGAGACACGCGAAATCACGGTAACCATACGCAAAACCGATCTTAAATTCAGCGGACAGGATTACCTGCTGAAATGGGTGCTGCCGAACGTATATTTTCATATCACAACTGCATACAACATTTTGCGCCACAATGGCGTTGAACTTGCAAAGCAGGATTTTTTAGGGCCGAGAGACTAATGGCTTGAAAGCGGCGCCAGTGTGCCGTAGTAATGCTATAGATTCAGTTGTTTGGGCAGCGGCAAATCATGTTCAGCGCTGCCATGCGTCAACTGCAGCAGCAGTTCAAACTCCTCTGCCGTTACCGGTCTCCTGAAATGATAGCCTTGTGCACGCTCGCATCCACATTGCATCAAAAATGCCGCCTGTTCCTGTGTCTCAACCCCCTCGGCAATGACATCCAGTTTCAGGCTGTGCGCCATTAAAATAATCGTGCGCACCATGGTGGCATCACTGGCATCGTTAATCACATCACGCACAAAAGACTGGTCAATCTTGAGCTGCTGGATAGGGAAGCGCTTCAGATAAGACAATGATGAATAACCAGTACCAAAATCATCCAGCGACAGAATAACCCCCATCGCAGAAAGCTCATGCAAGGTAGCGAGCGTACGTTCCACACCCTGCATCAATATACCCTCGGTCAGTTCCAGATCAAGAACCTGTGGCGGTAATTCGTACTTATCCAATAAGTCCTTAACCTGCGGCAGTAAATTATGCTGCCTGAATTGCAGTGCCGAAAGGTTAACCGACATCGTCAGCGCATTAAAACCGGCATCACGCCAGGCGCGGCACTGTTTAATCGCCTGTTCCAGCACCCAGTGATTGATAGAAATAATGAGACCGGTTTCCTCGGCAAGTGGAATAAACTTGTCCGGGTAAATCATACCCAGTTCAGGATGCAGCCAACGCACCAGCGCCTCGCAACCAACAATACGCCCATCCTGCAGATCCACCTGCGCCTGATAATACACACGCAGCTGATCACGTTCCAGTGCAGCACGAAGTGCGGTCTCGAGCTTAAGCCGTTCATAAGAACTTTCATTCATTGCCGGATGAAACGTCGAGTAACAATTACGCCCGTTTTCTTTCGCCTGATACATCGCAACATCTGCATATTTAATCAGACTTTCGGAGTCCTTTGCATGATCAGGATACACCGCAATACCAATGCTTGCTGTGATACGCAAGTCGTGTTCTTCTATTGAATACGGCTGCAGGATAGATTGCAGTACTTTCTGTGCGACCACTTCGGCTCCTGCACAACCGGCGTCACTTAATACGAGAATAAATTCATCACCACCTTGGCGCGATACCGTGTCCTGCTCACGCACACAGCTTAGCAGGCGCTGGCCTACGTTTTGTAGTAGCCGGTCTCCTACACCATGGCCCAGGGTATCGTTAATCTGCTTGAAGCGGTCAATATCAAGAAACAGCAGTGCAATTTTGCTGTGATTGCGCTGCGCCGCAATAATCGCCTGCTCTAAACGGTCACTAAACAATACACGGTTTGGCAAGCCGGTTAGCACATCATAATGCGCCAACTGCTGAATGCGCTCCTGCGCTATCTTACGTTCTGAAATATCACTAAAAATTGCCAGATGGTTAATCACGACACCATCACTATTTTTAACTTGTATAACCGTCAATGCTTCAGGATAAACTTCACCACTTTTGCGACGGTCCCAGACCTCACCTTGCCAGCTGCCGGTTTCAACGATCTGCACCCACATGCGCTCATAAAATTCCGGGGGCTGCAGTCCCGATGACAGGATTTTCGGGTTCTGCCCGATCACCTCCTCTGCTGCATAACCGGTAATTTCCACAAAACTGCGGTTAACGGAAATAATTATATTATGGGCATCCGTCACCATAATGCCTTCTTTACTGTATTCAAATACAGTGGCAGCCTGTTCCAGTTTAATTGCCGCAACCCGCTGCTGCTGCTCGCGGTCAAGATTATCCAGCGCAAAGGTTATATCGTCCGCCAAACCACTCATCAAATCGATATGTCCGGATGAAAAGAAATTAAGTTCACTGGAATAGACTGCAATACAGCCGAAAATTTTACCGCCGCGCGAAATAGGAAATGCGCCTACAGAATTAAAATTAAATTTAACCGCTGCGCTGTGCCAATAAGCGTTCGCATCTTCAAGAAAATGGTTGAACACTTTATGAACACCGCCAATAATCGCTGCTGACGCCGGGCCTTGGCCCTCTTGCTTGTCAGCATCGATGGAGACTCTGACTTTCTTCAGGTAATCTGAAGATATGCCGCTAATTGCAACCGGGTTCACCCAGCCATCATCGCTTGGCACCCCTATCCAGACCAACTCAAACGGAACACGTTCTGCCAGAATCTGGCAGATACGATTCAACAGCAGAACCTCATTTTTTTGCCGTACGATGACTTCACTGCTCTCGGTCCATGCCGCATACAATCGGTTAATGCGCTCCAGTTCACGTTCGGAATCATTCAGTGTATCCAGCATGCCATTAAAGCTTTGTGCAAGCTTGCCTACTTCATCTTTTGTGGTAACGTCAGAACGTAGCTGTCGATCACCATTTTCAACAGCCTTCATCACATGAATCAAATGGTAAAATCTGCCGGTCAGGCGCCAGGATAGCCATGCTGCCATCACGAAAGAAGCAAAGACTGCCAGCAGCGAGAAACCTAATCCGGTCGTGCCCAGCAGGTTCAAGTTGGCATTGGATGATCGGCGCGTCATCTCCACCCGTGCCCAGCCCAGATGACGACCACTTACCGTAATTGGCATCGCCACATCGATAAGCGCATCATCATCAATCAGCGTCGTAAATTCGGCCGGAACACCCAGCAATCGTTTACTTATCGTATCACTTACATAACGTCCGATCAGCTTCGGTTTAGTCGACCCCAAAACTTCACCCTGTGGCGATAGCACCAGCGCAAATTTAAGATCTGGCGCATCGACAAACCCCTGCAACACCTCCTGCAAACCTGCAACATCACTGGTGAGCACTAAAGAAGCACTGCTGGAAGCCAATGCTCTGGCTAAGCCTTTAGCTCGGTCAGCATCGGTACCATATAAGAAATCTCGCTGCTGGATGTACATCAAATAGCTAAAGCTTGTCATGACCAGCAGCGTTATCAGCCCGAATGACAGCACCAGCTGCCTGCGAATCGAATATCCCCAGAACGCCATGATGCGGCCTTGCAGCGCTCTAAAACAATGTAATAACCTTAGCATTCGATTTCTCGCACACGATCTGCAGCAGTTCCGAGAAACGTCATTACGGGCAAGGTATGATCGTTAGTGGCAGCTTTAAATCGGGAGATCGTGAATCGTTTGAGTATGCGCGTGACTGCTATGGCTTCGTTCGGGTCCAGCAGTTTGAATTGGAAGATATCCGCAACAGACTGCAGCACATCACGGCGGGTTACCCTGCGATAATTCAGCAGCGACGCTATATAGCTTGCACGCGCCAAGCTCAATATAGATACATTAGCCAAATTCTTCCCCGTTATTACGTAATTGTTTTATATTTATAATTCAGCATGGCGGCGGTGATACAACACGCAAAATAATCACTGCCGATTTGATTAAATCAATTAGTGTGTATCTTGTCAAACCAACAAATGGCAAAAACCAAGCCTGCCACCCATTTGGGTAGTATTAGCAAGTGGAATATTTAAGCAATCACCTTTTTGCAGATTTTTAGAGTGTTGCCATCAGAAAGTACGAGGGGTTAATGGTAGGAATTTTACTAGCCGCAGGCTTCTCGCACAGATTTGGCGCAGATGACAAACTCCTGCACACATTAACGGATGGCCGCACAATAGCAGTTGCCGCAGCTGAAAACCTCATCAAGGCGATTCCACTGACAGTTGCCGTAGTCAGGCCAGGCAATAACACACTGGCAGCATTATTAGAACATGCCGGATTAAAAGTCATGTTTTGTGATGCACAGCAGACGGAGATGGCAGATAGCCTGTCTGCTGCTGTTCGCTACGCTGCCCGATTCAATGAATCCAGCACCGGCTTTGTAATTGCACTGGCCGACATGCCTTATATAAAACCAGACACAATCAAAACTATCGCACATGCGCTTGATACAGGTGCTGCTATCGTGGCACCCGCATATCAGGGCAAGCGCGGACACCCGGTAGGTTTTTCGGCGAAGTTTCGCCATGAACTGGAACAACTGACAGGCGATGAGGGCGCACGCGCCATACTGAAACGGCATGCTGACCAGATTAAACTGCTGGAATGCAATGATCCCGGCATTTTGACTGACATTGATACGCCGCAAGATTTAAATACTAAGCTGCACACTTAGCTACAGCCAAGCCAGACTTTAACTGCTGCGCCCGCACCTGAATCAGCTCAGCCAGTATGGCAATCGCAATTTCCGCGGGCGTGCGGCTTCCGATAGGCAAACCAACCGGCCCCCGCAGCGTTGCGATTTCGGCTTCGCTCAGATCAAACATGCGCATGCGCTCGCGCCGCTTTTCCTGGTTTTTTTGTGAACCAAGCGCCCCCACATAAAACGCCTCTGATTTAAGCGCCTCAAGCAAAGCCATGTCATCCAGCTTGGGGTCGTGCGTCACCGCAACAATTGCCGTATACGCATCGGGATTGATTTCAAGCACCGCATCGTCCGGCATCGCATATACCCAACTCGCACCTTCGACATGCCACTCCTCGCGCATATCCTGACGCGGGTCACAGATCAGCACCTCAAAATCCAGCACCTGCGCCATGCTGGCGAGTACCGAGCCGAGCTGGTTAGCGCCGATAATGAGCAAACGCCATTGTGGACCAAAATAACTGTGAAACCAGTCATCTTGTATACGCGGCGGTCCTTCCGGCTCGACTTCCGCCAGACGTGCGCGCCCAGTCGCAAGATGCACCGAGCGCCTGATAAACTTGCGCTGCTCCATGCCCTGCAGCAAGGATTTCAAGGGTGCAGCATCGCTTAAAGGCTCAACAAATATCTGCAAACGCCCGCCGCATGGAATGCCGAAACGCTGTGCATCACTGCTGCTGATGCCATACTCGATCACGGACGGTATCTCCGGCAATTCCTGATTGCGAGCTTTATCCGCGAGATCATCTTCAACGCAGCCGCCGGAAACCGAGCCCAGCAAATGGCCATCTTCACGCACTGCCAGCAAGGCACCGGGCAAACGCGGTGCTGAGCCCCAGGTTTGTACCACGGTAAACAAATGTACTTGATAACCGCTATCCAGCCACGCGATGGCGCGTGTTAATACTTCCCAATCCAGTGACTTCAAAGTACTACGCCAATTGATTACCGATTGGCAGGCTGCGGATGCGCTTGCCGGTAGCTGCAAAAATCGCATTCGTTACTGCCGGTGCAACCGGCGGTACCGCTGGCTCGCCTACACCACCCATTTTTTCGGTACTGGGCACAATATGCACCTCAACCTTTGGCATATCCGCCATGCGCATGACTTGGTAGTCATGGAAATTAGACTGCTGCACCATGCCGTCTTTGAACGTAATCTCGCTTTGCAATGCGGCACCCAGGCCAAATGAGACGGATGACTCCATCTGCGCTACCAGAGAATCCGGATTAACGGACAAACCGCAGTCAATCGCGCACACCACACGGTGTACTTTGACTGCGCCTTTATTCACCGAAACTTCAGCCACTTGCGCCACATAACTGCCAAAAGACTCATGCACGGCAATACCGCGGAACACGCCTTTAGCCAGCGGCTTGCCCCAATTGGCTTTTTCAGCGGCAAGATTCAACGCGGCCAGATGGCGCGGATGATCTTTCAGCAAGGCGCGGCGGTATTCCAGCGGATCTTTACCGGCTGCGTGTGCCAGCTCATCCACAAGGCTTTCCATCACGAATGCCGAATGACTATGGCCGACAGAACGCCACCACAATACCGGAATGCTGGCTTTGACTGTATGCAGACTCACATGATGATCGGCAATTGCCTTCATATAAGGTGAATCAGCCACCCCTTCCACGGAAGTTGCATCCACGCCCTCTTTAATCATGAACTGCTCAAATGGTGTCCCGGTCATGATGGACTGGCCTACCTCAACATGCTCCCATGCCGCTGGCATGCCATCAGCACCTAAACCGATTTTCGCCTTATGCAGGAACATCGGACGGTAATAACCGCCTTTAACATCGTCTTCACGGCTCCACACTGTTTTGACTGCTACACCGGCGGCTTTTGCCACCTGTACAGCTTCGGATACAAAATCAGCGGCCGGGTTGGCTCGGCGACCAAAACCGCCGCCCAGGAATAGCGTATGAATTTTCACCTGTTCCGGTTTTAAAGCCAGTATTTTTGCCGCAGCCTGCTGGTCTGTGCCCTGCATTTGCGTACCGGTCCAGATTTCACAGCCATCATCAGAAATCTTTACGGCACAATTGAGCGGCTCCATCGGGGAGTGTGCCAGATACGGCAACACATATTCAGCCTCAACGACTTTCGCTGCCTTGGCGATTGTTGTTTTCGCATCGCCAGCTTTTGCTGCAGGCAAGCCATCTGTAGCCGCCATGCTGCGGTACTCTTCAAGCATTTTGTTTGAATCAAGACCGGCATTAGCACCAAGGTCCCACTCGACTTTAAGCGCATCGCGGCCCTGTTTTGCTGCCCAGTAATGGTCTGCAATCACGGCGACGCCTGTCGGTACCTGCACTACATTCTGCACACCCTTGATCTGCTTGGCAGCACTGGCATCGAATGATTTTACTGTCCCGCCAAATACCGGAGACCGTGCCACCATCGCCGTTTTAAGACCTTCAAAATGAATATCCTGGCCGAATATGGCGGTGCCGTTGATTTTCTCCGGGCCGTCCAGACGCTTGGTGGCCTTGCCGATAATCTTCCAGTCTTTAGGTGCTTTAAGTGTTACCACTTTTGGCGTTTCCAGCTTGGCAGCCGCTTCAGCCAGCTCACCATAACTGATTTTTTTATCACCGCTGATAACAAACCCATTCTCTGTGTGCAGCGTTTCAACTGCAACGCCCAATTCTTCTACAGCAGCTGCGACTAACAGTGCACGCGTCAGCGCGCCAGCCTGGCGGTAACGGTCAAACTCAGACCACGTGGTTGAAGAGCCGCCGGTAATCTGGATGCCATAAGCGGTATGCACATATTCAGGTGCCGCTTTGGCATGCTCGACCTTGATCTTGCTCCAGTCAGCGTCCAGCTCTTCGGCGATCAGCATCGGCAATGTGGTCCAGATGCTTTGGCCCATTTCACTATGTGCAAGCATGACGGTAATCGTGTTATCAGTGCCTATGCGTAAAAAAGCATTCGGTGCGGGCAATTTGGCAGCATCAGCACCGGTACTTTCCGGTGCAGCGCCAGGCAGCAGAAAACGCTTGGCGTTAGGAATGTTAAAGGCAATCACCAGTCCGCCAACAACCAGTGCTGTGGCTTTGATGAAAGTACGTCTTGAAATATTTAAAGGGGCGGTCATCAAAAGCTCCTTAAGCTAATTTGTTTGCTGCTTCATGAATCGCAGCACGAATGCGCGGGTAAGTACCGCAACGGCAGATATTGCCGTTCATCGCGGCATCGATATCAGCGTCAGTCGGGTTTTTATTGCTGGTCAGCAAGGCTGTTGCCGCCATAATCTGGCCGGATTGGCAATAACCGCACTGCACGACATCAACCTCGCTCCAGGCCTGCTGCACGGCTTGACCCACTTTGTCATTCTGAATAGCTTCAATCGTGGTGATTTTTTTACCAGCGGCAGCCGCAATCGGCGTAACGCAGGAACGTACAGGCTGGCCATCAAGATGCACAGTACAGGCGCCGCACTGCGCCATGCCGCAGCCGAATTTAGTGCCGGTCAGGTGCACGATATCGCGCAATGCCCACAAAATTGGCATGTCTTCCGGGGCGTCGAGCGTTTCTTCTTTACCATTGATATTTAAGGTAATCATGTTGGATGGCCTCGTTATTTAAAAGTGGAATCTAATTTAAAAACAGTATAGCGTATTTGAAAATTTACCGTATCAGATAAGTCGGCACCAACTATAAAAAAGTTCAGTGACCGTCATGTGACAGCTTTGGTGCGCAACGGCTCCAGCAGTGGTGAAAGCCCGTTATGATCTATTTCCTGCATCAGTGCCAGCAGGCGTCCAAGCTCCCCCGCTGGGAAGCCCTCGCGCGCAAACCAGTTCAGATATTGTCCGGGGAGGTCAGCAAGCAAACGGCCTTTATATTTACCGTAAGGCATCGTATAGCTGACTAAAAGCTGTAAGTCTTCAGGTTTCATGCAGGATGGAAAAATTAACTGTTCGCCCGCTGCCCATTGCAGAGCAACCTTTAGCAAGCAGTAAATTCTACAAGCTTATTGGCGATATATTTGACTGATAAGTAAATTAAATCTGCTGCGGGGGGGGTGTTTATAAATGCACCCCGCAGCATTGAATAATCCGGCAGCTACCTGCGATCCTGCCCGCGCCCGCCATCACCTTTATCACGCCCTCTGCCTGGCTGCTTGAAGCGCTCCTGCGTAATGGCTTCACGCGGTTCATAGCGATAGTTCTCATTACGGATACTATGCTGACGCTCATCCTCGCGCGGATAACGCTTTCCAGAATATTCGCGCTGATAACCTGGCACTGGTGCCGGTTCCGGCGCTGGCTGCCTGTCCCATTGGTCAGGTTTACTATGACGCTGCTCCCAGCCACGCCCCATGCGCTCATCCCAGCGTGGCGGCGCATCTGCATGCCAACCGCGGAAATAAGCCGGGGGCTGGCGATAGTAACGCACCGGCACTCGCAACACATACAAGGGTACCCGGTAATGTTCTACATAGCCCCAAGGCCCGTTATACCAGCTACTGGCATACCAGCGGTCCCTGACAAACACCCAGTATAGGCCATCATAAAAGAAATAATTCAGATTGATCGCCGGATCATAATAAACCGGGTAACCCGGCACCAGCACAAGGCGCGGAAACACCGGCACATTGATACCGATGCTCACAGAAACATGATCCGGGCGATGACCAGTCGTGCACGACGAAGTCGCCACGCCAAGAAATAAAGACAGTACTATCAACAAATAGCGCATTTTATGGCTCCTATTGAATAAATAACCTTCTTCCGCATTTAAAGCCTGGGTCAGTATGGATTAAAGTTGCAACAAAGTCTGTACGGTCTGACACGTACTATAAGCACCTGAACATAGATTGAATGGCTTCCGGGTAATGGTTTAAATCACTAACAAAATCGCGTAAACGCTTACCGCAAACCTAAAATAGCTCAGCCTGCAGTGCCGGCGGCGCTGCCAATAACGCATCCAGATCAATCTCAAAAATCCCCAATTTACCCGGGCATGGCATCAGCGCCAGCGGTGTTGCCTGTTCAAACAGGAAACCAAAATAGTCCTGATGCACGCCGCCAAAGTGGGCGCGTTGCTGACGGCTGATGCCTGCAGGCAGCTCACCTGGCCGACAACATAGTACCAGATTGGCAATACCGACCACACCGCCGAAGCCGAGCTTGTCTATGGCAGGAATCGGCACATCCGTATTATTTTTGATGTAGTTGTAATACGCTTCGTAGATACCCTTGCTGGCATGAATCAGTATCGGTCCGCGGTATTGGGTTCCCCAGGTGCGGTCATCCACGAGCAGATAGCCGTTGGCAATCAACCATGCATAGGGCTGCTTGAGCGAAAGCGCTTTTGTCATGCCTGTGGGCAGCGATAGTGACATAGCGTATTAACTGGAGAGCTTAAATTTCCTGTCCGTAGACGCTGCAATATGAATGGTATCGAGCATTGCTGACTGAATCTGCGGATGGTATTTTAAAAGAGATGAAAGATGGTGCCGGATGTCGGAATCGAACTGACGACCTTCGCATTACAAGTGCGCTGCTCTACCAACTGAGCTAATCCGGCCTGCGTACTGAAGTGTACTGAACTGGGTGCGCATTATACCGAATTTATTTACAAAGTGTACTATTTCAACCTAAAGTAATCATTTGCTTGCTACATACATATTTGTATAAAAATACAAATGTAATAACCGGTAAAACCTGTGTTATTACTGCAACAAGCGCCACTTAATCATGGTCTCAGTATTATCAGAATGCGATAAGGTTCAACTAATACACGCGACAGGTGAAATAAAATGAACACTCTATCCTCTACCAAAGGTATTCTTTTCGATCTGGATGGCGTACTTTATGTAAGCTCAACCGCTATCGACGGCGCGATTGATGCGGTCGCCAAAATCCGGGCCAGCGGCATGCCATGCCGCTTTGTCACCAACACCAGCACATTATCGCTGGCCTCCCTGCATAAAAAGATTACGCAGCTCGGATTTTCCATCGCCGAGAATGAAATCATCAGCGCACCGCAGGCCGCCTTGCTTCATCTGCAAACGCTTAAAGATCCGGTCTGCCGTTTTCTGCTTGCGGACGATGTAAAAAAAGACTTTGCAGCATTCCGCCAGTCCAACACCGAAGCTGAATATATCGTCGTCGGCGACATCGGCAACGCCTGGTCTTATGAGCTGCTGAATGAAGTGTTCAGTTGCCTGATGCATGGCGCGCAGCTGATCGCAATCCATAAAAACCGCTTCTGGCAAACCGAGCATGGGCTGCAAATGGATATCGGCGGATTTATTAATGGGCTGGAATACGCCAGCGGCACGCAGGCGATGATTATCGGCAAACCTTCCAAAGACTTCTTCCAGATCGCGCTGGACCACATGAGGCTAGAAGCCGGTCAGGTGGTCATGATCGGTGATGACATAGACGTAGACATAGGCGGTGCACAACAGGCCGGCATGAAAGGCATTCTGGTAAGAACCGGCAAGTATCGAAAGAGTTACGCTGACGCGTCTGGCATCACCCCGGATTTAATTATTGATTCCGTTGCCGGACTACCCAATGCATTAAAAATTTAACCGTTTAAACATCCTGAACAAACGTCGGCTTAAATCAGGCATGGCCGTTTAAATTAAATGACATCAACTGTTAAGTTGGTAATAGGATGATCTTAAAACTTTAAAAGATGATTTAAGCAGCAGCAATGAAAGCACCAGGCCGACTGCGATATCAGCCCAACCAAGATTTGTCAGCCATACCAGCACAGAAGCCACAATAATTGAAACATTATTCAATATGTCATTTCTGGAACACTCCCAGACCGAACTCATATTAATGTCTTGTTCCCGATATTTTGTCAGCAGGAAAAAACAGGTCAGGTTCAACAATAAAGCAGTGAATCCAACTGTCCCCATCGTCTCAAAAATCGGCACCCTATTATCAATAACATGTTGAACAACCTGACTTAATACAAAAAGCGCGCCTACTAAAATCAGACAACCTTTAACAAAGGCTACTTTTGCTTTCATCTGATTGCTTTTATAAATTACGTATAAACTTAATGCATAGGTAACTGCATCGCCAAAGTCATCAACACTCTCCGACATCAAGCCTGTGGAGTTGGCAATCCAACCATAAAAAGCCGTTAAGCAAAACAAAACAACATTAATCAAAAGTACAATCTTTAATATTTTAGATTGTTTAACTTTCATCGCCTCTAGTGCGCAGGATTTATTTTCGCAGCAATCCGCCATTTCATAACTCCCAGAAACACAACTCCATAACGAATCTAAATAATACACTGTCCCCAAATAAAGTAACGATATGCAGACCGCCTTAAAGCTGATTCAACAGATGTAAAAATGTTCACCCTACTTGAAGCCTATGAATCACTGATTTTATTTAAACAACTAAGAGCAAGCCTGATTACTCTGCACATCAAGCACTTAATGATTTTACTTAGCCTGCATTCATGAACAGCAATAGCGCCCAAAAGAATTTCAAGTGCATAATGCAGTCATACAAACACGACACTCAAGTCGATTTAAAACCAAATTACATAGGAGAATGATTATGTGGACAAAACCAGCAGCTACTGAAATGCGTTTCGGTTTCGAAGTAACCATGTACGTAATGAACAAATAATCATTGTTCTGAGTACGTTAAAAAGCCTGGCATAAGCCAGGCTTTTTGTTTTGTACTTACACCCTTTTACTGCTATCCACTTTGTTACAAACCCTGCACCGGACCGCCTGCTTTTGTTGAGCCAATATCCATCACAGCGACTGGCCTGATTTTCTTGCTCAATACTCTGGAAGCGGGCACGGCAGGCAATGCAGAAATAATCTCATGCTGAGCGCGCCGCTAAAACGTATACATGCCGGTTATCCAGACGATTTCTTTATCACCTTTGCGTGCCGCATTTTGCAAGGTTGTACCATAGACATCGCTTTCATTGAATCTCGCATATTCAACTTTCCCCAGCAACTGTTTGCTAAATGGATAAGCAATACTGAGATCAAGCTCGGTACCATATTGATCACCGAATTTTCCGTTGAGCGACTGATATTTCTCTTCTGATTTGAACACATGAAATTCTGCATTTAATTTGGCCTTGGCAAGGCTGCAGGCAATAGTGATAAAAGTATCTTCCATACCCTGGCGCGGTGTAGTCAAAAATACGTCTGCCCAGCCTTGAAACAGGTGATTGGTACCTAATGGCGTCTGGAAAGCATATTTACCATCATTGCTGGAAAGTGTCTCATGATCCAGACGCACTGACCATGTGCCATAAGCAGCGCCGCCGCCAAGCTTGAAGTAGTGTGCATCTATCAGCGGATTACCGCCGCGGTAGTCATTCTGTTTTGCATACTCCGCGGTATAAAGCACTTTCCAGTCATCATTTACCTTATGTGCGCCATCTAACCGTACACCAAAGGTTTTGCTGCTGGCGTCAGTTTGTGTCGGGTTGATATTGGTGGCTGATGCCGGAGCGTCACTGCTGCCACCCAAGCCGTTCCCGCCTTGCGCGGCGGTAGCAACAGCAGCCGGATTGCCGCCGTTTTGCCCCAGATTCTCCATATCGACCAGATAACCATAAGCTACCAGTGACTCGGTAGGCGATATCTTGTATTTCGCATTGACGATATCAATATTGCCATCGCGCAGTTTGGTCGTAATCTGGCGCACCTTGCTGAAATGAGCAGCGAAAATCTCTACATCACCAATGCTTTTATTCAGCACGGAAATACCGTCAAACACCTGCATGTTCTGCCGGAAGCCAATATCGCCGATAAAACGCACATTATCCAGATTCAACTGCTGGCGACCCAAACGCAGCTTGGTGTCTTTGATACCGGTCCAATCTACATACAGCTGGTTAATATCGGTATAGCCGGGGTCAACAATATTCGGGTAGGCACTCTTGCCAGGTTCCGGTATATTGTTGCGCCGGTCATTGAAATCATCGTTAAACTCGTGCACGTCGGTCAGCTGTGCGGCAAAACTGAAATTGTTAAACGCTGCAGTCTGCCAGCCAATCAAGCTGCGCAAAGTAAAACCCTCGCCGGTTTCGAGCTTTTTGGCATTCGCCGCAGTTGATTGGTAGCCTTCCTGATTGACGTTCTCATAACGCAACCTGAAACTGGTCATCGGTTTACCTTGGCTGATGGCATCAAGCAGCGTTTCAGGTATCGCTACTATTGTCTCTTCTGCCAAAACCTGGGCAGACCATATTGCCAACATGGCAGAAAATACAGCCGTACTTAATCGACGTTTCATCACTCTATCCTTCGCTTCAACACATGAACGAATACTGATGCTTTACCCGAGTCAGTTTACGGATTGAATAACTAAAAGCCTTGATTTACGTCAATTTCATAAATTCTGCATAAAATGGATGCAGAATGAGCACAATCTTTCATTGAAAATATTAATTTTCAAAAATTGACGCGCGTCAATTTTTATTGCATGCAACCTCACTACCATGACGATACAGTGGTTAATGTTCATCAACTTATTCCGTTCATTGATCTTTTATTTGAATGAAATAAATAAAAAGAGAAAGAGGAAATCATGAAAAAGATTAAACTATTAGTGCTGGGAGCAGCGCTTTGTATGGCGGGTCTGACCCAGGCCGCGCCAGTTCCGAAAGCTACCAGCAGTAAAGTCACCGGGCAGGAAACCGCAATACTGACCGACGCACCAGCCGTGCCGCCGCGCATCACCCGGAAACACGCAACCAAAGTCATCGTTAACCTTGAAGTAAAAGAGCTGGAAGGGCGTTTGGCTGATGGCGTCACCTACACTTTCTGGACCTTTGGCGGCAAAGTGCCGGGTAAATTCATCCGCATCCGCGAGGGCGACGAAGTTGAGTTTCACCTCAACAATCACCCGGATAACAAGATGCCGCACAATATCGACCTGCATGCAGTGACCGGCCCCGGCGGCGGTGCCGCAGCATCGCTGACTGCACCTGGCCACAGCTCGGTGTTTTCGTTCAAAGCGCTCAACCCTGGCCTCTATGTGTACCACTGCGCGACCGCACCGGTAGCCATGCACGTGGCGAACGGCATGTATGGCCTGATTCTGGTAGAACCTAAAGAAGGCATGTCTAAAGTTGACCATGAATTCTATGTGATGCAGGGTGACTTCTATACACAAGGTAAAAACGGCGAACAAGGCTTGCAGGCATTCAGCATGACCAAAGCCATTGATGAAAAACCGGATTATGTGGTGTTCAATGGCTCAGCAGGTTCGCTGACCGGCGACAATGCACTGAAAGCGAAAAAAGGCGACACCGTCAGATTGTTTGTTGGCGTCGGCGGCCCTAACCTGACTTCATCTTTCCACGTCATTGGCGAAATATTTGACAAAGTCAATCACGAAGGCAGCACCAGCAACCCGGATAAAAACGTACAGACTACAATGATTCCAGCCGGCGGTGCCGCTTATATGGAGTTCAAAGTCAATGTACCCGGTACATACATTATGGTGGATCACTCACTGACCCGTGCATTCAACAAAGGTGCTTTAGGCATGCTTAAAGTATCCGGCGATGAAGACAAAACCATATACTCCGGCAAGATGACCGATGAAGTCTACCTGCCGGAAGGCACCAGCATGAGAAACACCGGCGTTGCTCAGGCTCAGGCGCCTACCGCCAAAACCAAGGCTGACCGTATCAAAATGGGTGAAGGCATCTACAATACCAACTGTGCCGCCTGCCACCAGACCACAGGTGTAGGTGTACCGCAGGCATTCCCGCCTTTAGCCAAAGCCGATTATCTTAAAGGTGCTAAGCCTGCTGCAATCAAGGCGGTTACCGGCGGCCTGCAAGGTAAGCTGGTGGTGAATGGCAATGAATACAACGGCGTGATGCCTTCATGGAGCCTCAACGATGAAGAAGTCGCCAACGTGCTGACCTACATCTACAATAGCTGGGGTAACGACGGCGATGAAGTCACACCGGAAGATGTAAAACAACACCGTATCACACCTGTGAAACATGAAGAGTAAACACTCACTTTGCATATCAACCCTGATACTGTGGTGCTGTTTATTCCCGGCAGCAGCAGTATCAGCGGATGATATGGTGCAGGTTGAAGATATGGTACTAGTGCCGGAAGGCAGTTTTACGCCTTTCTTCCTGAAAAAGGATGACTCCGCAAACAGCAGTACAGCCGCAACAACGGCAATCGCTGCATTCTGGCTGGATGCTGCGCCAGTCACCAACCGCAAGTTTCAGGAGTTTGTGACCAAGCACCCGGATTGGCATAAATCCAATATCAAGAAGATTTTCACTGATTCACACTATCTGGAGCATTGGCAAAACGCACAAGATTCAGCCGATACAGCAGACCTCGATAAACCCGTTGTCAATGTGTCATGGTTTGCGGCTACTGCTTATTGTGAGGCCCAGGATAAACGCCTGCCCTCAACCGATGAGTGGGAATATACGCTGACCGATAACGAGCGTGATAAAGAAAATATACAGAAGCAGATCATGGCTTGGTATTCAGTCCCCAACAAAGCATTGCCTGCCGTCAGAACTAAACCAGCCAACGGCTTTGGCATATATGACCTTGTGGGTTTAGTCTGGGAATGGACTGCTGATTTCAACAGCTATATGGCACCGCCAGATTCAAGAAACTCCGGTGATAAAAACCTGTTCTGCGGAAGCGGCAGCCTCAATGCCAGCAATCTCGGCGATTATGCTGCTTTCATGAGGTACTCATACCGCGAAAGTCTCAAAGGTAACTTCACAGGTAAGAATTTAGGATTCCGCTGCGCAAAGGATGCAAAATGAAAACGACTTTAAAACATAAATTGCTGTTGTCACTCATACTGGCATGCAGCTCTCCCGCATTTGCTGACAATCACGAGCACCATCATCACGGACATGAAACGACACTTTCTACACCCAGCACAGACTCCGTGTTCAACATCACCGACAACTGGACAGCAGCAGATGGCAGGACATTCCAGCTCAGCAAGCTGGGCGGAAAACCCACCGTAGTCGCCATGGTTTACACCTCGTGCCAGTATGTATGCCCGCTCACGGTACAGAACATCAAACGTATAGAACGCTCGCTGAACGCAGCGCAGGCTGGCAAGGTCAATTTTGCTTTATTCTCGTTCGACCCGCAGCGCGACACACCTGCGAAACTCACCGAGTTTGCCAAACTGCACGCCATCACTGCACCATCCTGGACGCTGGCACAGGGCAGCGAAAGCGCGGTACGCAAGCTGGCCGTGACACTGGGGATCAAATACAAGAAAGTCGCTGGCGGCGATTATGAACATGATGCCACGATCTCGATTCTGGACAGTAACGGTGTGGTCAAATTCCAGGCCGATGCCATGAACAAGAATATTGACGGTGCTACCGATGCACTGAAAACATTGCTGCACTAAATACTGATAACGCCATACTGATGACGCTTACTTTTAACCAACTTAATGCAGACGAGCAGCGCATCTACACGGCGCTGCAATCCGTGATTGACCCGGAAATCGGCGAAAACCTGATAGACCTTGGCCTGGTGTATGGCATCCATATCCATGACCATATCGCTACAGTCACGTTCACCATGACTTCATACGCATGCCCGATGTCCGAGATGGTCATTGACAGTATCGAAGAGGCCGCCAACAAAGTACTCGCTGCAGGTATGGAGCTTGACCTGCATTTAGTATGGGAACCGGCATGGGAGCCTGCGATGATATGCGCAGAAGCAAAACAGCGGCTGGGCTGGGATTGACATTAGACGGTGCCATTCATGCGCGACAGCCTTGCTGATAGCATCTCGATATGACAACTAACCTTGCAGTACGCTACCGCATTCCAATGCTGATGGCAGGCTTCATGAGCCTGATGTTTGGCATGTACATCGGCCTCATCCGCCTTGGCTGGCACTTTCCCATAGCATCCGCATCGCAGTTTGCATTGCACGGTCCGCTCATGGTGTGCGGTTTTCTCGGTACCATGATAAGCCTGGAACGTGCCGTTGCCATCGGTGAGCGCTGGGCCTACAGCAGCCCACTGGCTGCTGCCACCAGTGCTGTATTATTAATCGCAGGTGTCAGCCTATCCATCAGCGCGCTGCTTGCGGTCATTGCCAGCGCCATTCTCTGCGTAGCCTCGATCAAGATATTTCTCAAGCAGCGCGAACTGTTCACTTTTACATTACTGATCGCCGCCTTGTGCTGGCTGCTGGGCTGCATGCTATGGCTTTGCGGCTTTGCTCTGGCGCAAATCATGCCGTGGTGGATGGGGTTCCTGATCATCACCATCGTCGGTGAACGTCTGGAATTATCCAGATTCATGCGCCCTACTTACGGCAGCAAAAGGCTATTTGTACTTGCCCTGTTGCTGTTTTTAGCTGGTGCCGGTTTTGCATCATTCGGCACATGGCCAGACTTCCACTTGCTGTCTGCTGCGCTGATTGCCATGACGCTATGGCTGTTGCGTAATGACATCGTACGCCACACCATCAAGCAGCAGGGCCTCACGCGCTACATCGCCACTGCGCTAATCTGCGGTTATGCCTGGCTTGTGATTGCGGGGGTTATTGGCCTGAGTTTTCCACAGCTCTATGCAGGCTCCAGTTACGATGCCTTCAGCCATGCCGTATTTCTGGGCTTTGTGTTCTCAATGATATTCGGCCACGCCCCGATTATTTTTCCGGCCATCACCAAAGTAAAAATCCCTTACCATCCCAGCTTTTACCTGCCGCTGGTTTTGCTACAAGTGTCGCTTTTATTCAGGTTAAGTGGTGACTTCTTGTATATGGCAAACCTGCGCAAAACTGGCGGCCTGCTGCATATATTTGCTATAGCACTGTTTATCATGACTCTGGCACGAGCCGTATTAGTGAATAAAAAATGCGATAAAAATAACTTAATAAAATAGTAGGCTATTCTAAAAATTCACTGCATAATTCAAGCATAGAAAAATAAAAGGTGTGCAGATGAATAAACTGTTCATTTCTCAAACTTTGTCAGAATTCTTCATGTTCAGGGAGCTGAATAATGAACAAATTACGAGAATCGCAGAACACTCCCAGCTTATCGACTTCCCTAAAGGCACCTCAGTTTTTAATCGCGGTGATGCCGCAGTCGGGCTTTATATTTTATTGGAAGGCCAGCTGAAACTAGGCGTCACCTCGCCGCAGGGCAGTGAAAAAATTATCAGTATTGTTTCGCCCGGCGAAAGCTTCGGCGAAGCCATTCTGTTTCTGGAACGCCAGTTTCCGGTATATGCGCAGGCCATACTGGACTCCCAAGTGCTGCTGGTACCGAAAAGCCTGATATTTTCGATGCTGGATAATGACCCGATGTTTGCACGCAAGATGCTGGCAGGGCTTTCAGTCAGAATGCACCAGCTAGTGCAGGATATCGAAATGCTGTCGCTGCAATCCTGTACTCAGCGCTTTATCGGTTATTTATTGCAGATCAGCGCCGATGCGCCTGATGCCAGCAACATCACGCTACCTGCCAGCAAAACGACAATTGCCTCACTGCTGAACCTGACCCCCGAGACCTTATCACGTACACTGGCCAAACTACAGCAGATGGGTTTGATCGAGGTGAACGGCAAGGATGTCACGATTACCGACGTCAAGAAGCTGCGTAAATACGACCTGAGCAGCCAATAAATCAGCACGTCTTTATTCAAAAAGTCTTTAATCAACACGTTCTTAATCAACGTGTCATTTGCGCGTAGAGCAGCGGCAGTTCTTTCGGCAGGTCTTGAGGATTGCGGATGACCACATAGCCGCCGGCACCGAACAGATGCGGCAGGTAATCACTGGCCTCGGTATCAATGGTGACGCAGAATGGGCGCAGCCCCAGTTTTTTCGCTTCCAGTAACGCCACGCGAGTATCTTCAATACCGTAGCGCCCCTCGTACTGGTCGAGATCATTGGGCTTGCCGTCTGTCAGTATCAGCAGCAGGCGCTGGCGCTTTTTCTGCTGTACTAATAAGCTTGATGCCTGCCTGATCGCGGCACCCATGCGCGTGTAATAACCGGGTTTGATCGCCGTAATACGGCCGCGTACTTCACCGCTATATTTCTCATCAAAACCCTTAATGTGATGAAAACGTACATGGCTGCGCTTGAGCGATGAAAAACCGTATAGCGCAAAACTATCGCCGGTTGCGGTCAGCGCTTCTGAAAACAGCAGCAGGCTATCGCGGATTACATCAATCACGCGCGCATGGTTTGAAACGTAGGCATCGGTAGACAGCGACAAATCTGCCAGCAGCAGACATGCCAGATCACGCTCCTGATTCACCTGTGCGCGGTAAAGGCCATGCTCGGACGTTGGCATCGTGCTGTTTCGCTCAGACACCAGCTGCACCCAGGCATCCATATCCAGCTCATCGCCATCCTGCTGACCTTTGAGCCAATGCCGCATCGGTGTGAGCGCCTGAAACTGGCGTCTTAAATGATTTGCTGTGTTTTTTAAAGCCTGCGGCAGCTCGCAGGGTTTTGCATCCATCGCAATCAGTTGCTGCAGACTACAGTAATCCGGCTGCAGCACCTGCTTTTTCCAGTTCCATTCCGGCAATAAAACACCTTCACCCAGCGGCGTATCATCCGCGGCGCCAGCCGGCAGGTCCAGATCGAACCTGACATTGGCAGCACTGGTCTTGCCATCACGCGCAATCGTCAGGTTATCCATATCCTCTGCCGCCAGCTGCGCGGTTTCGGCATCGTCCTCCTCATCCTGCGGGCGGTTCACCTTCACGAACTCGGACCATGAAAACAGGCTTTCGGCACGGAACATCATGAGGAAGCCGTTTTTATCTTCTTTCACATCGGTGCGCTGTGCCAGATGCTTGCGTCGGCTTTTTTTAGTGGCGGCATTACCGCCCTGTTCGGGCGAACCGGCTCCTGTAGCTGCTGACGCAGCAGCACTGACAGGGGGATGCGGATGCGGCCACAGCGCTACCGGCTGGAATGGACGCGCTGCCAGCGTAATGGCATCTACCGTGCCCGGGTGTTGCAAGGCCTGACGAATCGTATTTTCCTGCACGGCTTCATCAGGCGGCAGTTTCTGCGGTGGAATGCGCAGCGCGATGAAGGCCTCTACCAGCCTGTCATAGCGACTCTGCAAGCCGGGAAAACGCTCAAGCGTGGCCTGAGTAGCCAGCTGGTTTCTAATGATCCACGGCTGGCTGTTATCGGCATCGACTGCCGCCAAAGCCACCAGCCAGAAATACAGGTCGCGGTTAAGTGTCTGCTCTGCGAACAGGTCTATCTGTGACGGCAGCCGCAGCACTTCGCCGTCACGCCATGACAGTTCTACTTTCTCGCCACTGCCTGCCACGCGCTGCAGCAGACGCCTGCGGGCACCGTGGCGCACTGCCGGTGCTGCGGAAATACCCAGCCCGGGGTCACCAGCTAATGCGCGGAAAAATATCGCTGCGGATTTGGCAATATCATCCAGCTTAACGGTCACCGCAGCATGGCGTTTCTCTGCCGCACCGGTAATCAGGCGATCCCACAGCTCTCCGACGTATTCTTCCATCAGCGGCCGAAGGTGGCGCTGACCACCTCATTCAAAGCAATAGCTGTTTCAGTATCATCGGTTAACGTTTCCACCAAGGCTGCACGGCAAGCGCGCACCGGGTCATAACCATCTTTAATCAGGGTCGCTGCGTATACCAGCAGCCGCGTACTGGCGACTTCTTCCAGATCATGGTCGCGCAGGGCGCGGAATGCGCCGGCGATGGACACCAGACGTTTGGCGGTCATCGTGTCAATGCCGGTTTCACCGATCAGTACCGCTTCTTCCTGCGCGGCAGTAGGGAAATCAAACGTCAGCGACACAAAGCGTTGGCGAGTGGAAGGCTTCATGCCTTTTAAAAAGTTCTGATAACCTGGATTGTAAGACACCACGAGCATAAAAGATGGCGGCGCCTGCAACAGCTCACCGGTACGGTCAATCGGCAGCATGCGCCTGTCATCTGCCAGCGGATGCAGCACCACGGTCGTGTCTTTACGCGCCTCGACCACTTCATCCAGATAGCAGATGCCGCCTTCACGCACCGCGCGCGTGAGCGGTCCATCGTTCCAGATGGTTTCGCCGTCACCGATCAGGTGGCGCCCGACCAGGTCCGCCGCAGTCAGGTCATCATGGCAAGCCACGGTATGCAGCGGCAAGTTCAAACGTGCCGCCATGTGCGATACGAAACGCGTTTTACCACAGCCGGTTGGGCCTTTGATCAGCAGTGGCAGGCGGTTTTTCCACGCGCGCTCAAACAGCTCGCACTCATCGCCGCTGGGTTCATAAAATGGGGTATTGCCTGTTTTTGTATCCATACAAACACTTTCAGTTAAGGTAGGCAATGGCAATCATGCCGCCGACAATCACAAAATAACCAAGAATAATGCCGCGCCACAGCCAGCTGACGTGACGCAAGCCCATAAAATAATTAGCGATCAATTGCCCCTTGATCAGCGAAATCGCCAGCACGCTCAGCATCACGGTTTTTCCGGCATTGACTTCTTCACCGATGAGAAAGGTAAGCACGGTCAGTATGACGAGTGCCAGCCAGATGAGTGTAGCAAAACGGTTCAATGATGTATTCATGGTCAGCGGATAATATAAATTAATGGAAAAAGAACAATCCACAGCAGGTCTACCATGTGCCAGAACGAAGCACCGGTTTCAACGCCAAAATGTTCCTGTGCGCTATAAGCGCCTTGTTTAAGTTTATACACGATGCATGCCAGAATAATCATGCCCATCAGCACATGCATGAGGTGGAAAAACGTGAGTGTCAGGTAATACATGTAGAAATCATTGGTTTCCAGCGTGATTCCGGCTGAGAACTTCTGATTGAATTCCCATAACTTCACAGTCACGAACATAGCACCGAGCAAGATGGTACCCAACAGCCAATGCCCTGACTCTCTGGCGTTATCGGATTTGATTGCTGAAACCGCGCGCACCACAAAATAACTGCTGGTAATCAGGATAATTGTATTGAGCGTGCCCATGGCACGGCTCAAGGTAAGCTGAGATTCATTAAACACTTCAATCTGGTTAGACCGTGCAAAGGCGTATACGATGAACATCACGCCAAACACGAGCATTTCTGCCAGAATAAATATCCAGATCGCAAAGTCACCCGGCAGATCTTCTGTTTCATTGACTAATGCTGTTTTTGTATTCATTACATTACCTAAAATGCCAGATTCATGATTTCAATTACATCGCTAAATCATATCGCTTGAATCAAAAGAAGGAGGCAAGCCTCCTTCTTTTGCCCTGCTTGCACTACAGTGATAAATTAACTCGCTTTAGATTCGCCTTTAATAAAGAAACTCGTGATGTAAACAATCAGGCCAATCAGGAACACCACACCGGAAACTTCACGCATCCAGTAGAAAATCGCTACTGAATCCTGCGTTGCCATAAAGCTCATTGGCGTTGTAGATACACGTTGCAACCATGTTTGCAGCACGCCGGCTGCGGTCAGGAACAAGGTGATAAATACCATGGCTACCGTCATGAGCCAGAATGACCACATCTCAACTACTTGCGCTTTATTGCTGTTGGCAGCACGGCCGCGCAGGATAGGCATGGCGTATGAAATAATCGTCAGCACGACCATGGCATAAGCACCATAGAACGCCATATGGCCGTGGGCTGCGGTGAGTTGCGTACCGTGTGTGTAATAGTTAACCGGTGCCAGTGTATGCATGAAGCCCCATACGCCCGCGCCCAAAAACGCCATTACACCAGTACCCAGCGCCCACAGTGTAGCAGCCTTGTTAGGATGCTCACGGCGGCGTTTATTCACCATATTGAAAGCAAAGATCGTCAGCATGAAGAACGGTATTGGTTCGAGTGCAGAGAACACACTACCCCACACTTGCCAGTAAGCCGGTGCGCCTATCCAGTAGTAATGGTGACCGGTACCGATAATGCCGGTAATCAAGGTCATGGTGATAATGACATACAGCCATTTTTCAACCACTTCACGGTCAACACCGGTAATTTTGATCAGCACGAATGCAAGGATAGCACCCAGAATCAGCTCCCAAACACCCTCAACCCACAGATGCACTACCCACCACCAGTAATATTTATCTTTTACCAGATTATGCGGGTTATAGAACGAGAACAGGAAGAACACCGCCAGACCTACCAGACCCAGCACCAGCACCAAACTGATTGCGGTTTTGCGGCCTTTGAGCATTGTCATCAGTACATTGAAAATAAATGACAGCACTACAATTACGATGCCTACCTTGGTCGGCAACGGTTGCTCAAGGAACTCGCGCCCCATGGTCATCAGCAGGTCATTGCCGGTGAATTTTGCCAGCGTGGCATAAGGCACGGCCAAGTAACCCAATATGGTTGCGACACCCGCCGCCAGGAAAACCCAGAACGTGATGATAGCCAACCTGGGGCTGAACAGCTCGGTCTCGGATTCTTCCGGTATCAAGTAATAGGTTGCCCCCATGAAGCCAAACAGCAGCCACACAATCAGCAAATTGGTATGCACCATACGTGCTACGTTAAACGGAATTTCAGGGAATAGGAAATCCCCCACAACGTACTGCAAGCCCATGATCAGGCCAAATAAAATCTGGCCAACAAACAGAGCAATTGCGGCGATAAAATAAGGCTTCGCCACGGCCTGAGATTGATATTGCATAATGCCTCCTGGTAATTGTGACGGTTAACCTTCGATGTTCGGAGGCCAGTTGTTGGTGTTGATCTCTGAGGTGTATTTCAGGAACTCAACCAGATCATCCAACTCCTGTTCCGTAAAATTGAATTGCGGCATTTGCCTTCTGCCTGGTGCGCCTGTCGGTTGTGCCTTGATCCATGCCTTGATGAAATCAGGACCGCGGCGGGTGTACACATTACCCAGCTCCGGTGCAAAATACGCACCTTCACCCAGCAAAGTATGGCAACCGATACAGTTATTGGTCTCCCACAGTTTCTTGCCATGAATGACCGAGGCCGTCAGATTCTGGCTGTTATCACGCTTAGGCAGCTTCTGATTGGTATCAAAAGTGAGTGCGAGAAACAGCAGGAAAAAGAAGAGCGACCCACCGAAGAAAATATTACGCGCCATGGATTTAGTAAATCTCGTAGCCATTGCGATCTCCCTGTTAATATGAATGACGAGCAAAATGTACAGGATTGACTACCCCATATCCTTGACTTTGGTCAATTTTGAAAATTGACCATGCAGATGCCGGACTGACAATTGCCCCCGAAGCCACTTTTCTTAAATTAGCAGTACCCCATCAACAATTGGACGCAGCTCTGCTAAAGTAATGCTAAATTGATAAATCACAAACGTGCATATCGCACAGCAATTTTCGAGAATGGATATTCATTGAGTCATGCATTAGCTGAAAAACTGGTGATTGCGGTTTCATCGCGCGCCCTGTTCAATCTGGATGAAAGTCATGCCATTTTTGAAAACACAGGCGTGGATGCCTACTGCCAGCACCAGATTGACAATGAAGATGTACCGCTTAAACCCGGCGTCGCCTTTAACCTGGTGAAGAAACTGCTGGCACTGAATGCCGTTGACCCGGCGCACCCGCGGGTAGAAGTGATTCTGCTGTCACGCAACAGTGCCGATACCGGCCTGCGTATCTTCAACTCGATTCAGCATCACCAGCTTGATATCGGGCGTGCCGCATTCACCAAAGGCGCAAGTACACATCCTTACATCTCGGCTTTTGGTACCCATCTATTTCTGTCTGCGGACCCGGATGATGTGCGCAAGGCACTTGAGGCCGGGTTTGCGGCGGCAACCATTATGTCGTCCACCGCAAGCGAACCGACAGACGCGACGCATCCCTCACAATTACGCATTGCTTTCGATGGCGACGCAGTACTGTTTTCAGATGAATCTGAACGCATATACAAACAAAACGGCTTGGATGCATTTCAAAACAATGAAGCGATGGCGGCCAAAAAACCTTTATTAGGCGGGCCATTCAAGAGTTTTCTGGCAATGCTGCATCAGATTCAACTCGACTATCCGGAAAACGCATCACCGATACGCACCGCACTGATTACCGCACGTGCCGCACCCGCGCATGAACGCGTCATTCGCACCTTGCGTGCATGGAACATCCGTATTGATGAAGCTTTATTTCTGGGCGGAAAAGACAAAGGTGTATTTCTTAAGGCGTTCGGCGCGGATATTTTCTTTGATGACCAGCGTAAACACTGCGACTCTGCACGGCAGCATGTCGCAACCGGGCATGTGCCGCATGGCGTTGCCAATGAATAGCGCATTCTTACACGATTAAATATGCACAATAAAAAAGGAGCCGAAGCTCCTTTTTTATACTCATTGGCTCTGCCACCAATGATGACTACATTTTTAAATCTGGTCGGCGTGGAGAGATTCGAACTCCCGACATCCTGCTCCCAAAGCAGGCGCGCTACCAGGCTACGCTACACGCCGAAGGCCGGCACTATACTAAGAACAAGCGCTCCAGTCAATATAACGCCAATAAAAAACCCAGCACTGATTGACCTGAATCAAGGCTATATTTTGTATTTACCGCAATCATGAGCGACCTTTACCAGTCAATTTTTTTGATCGGATCACCATGAATTTCGATATTGTGATTGTTGGCGCCGGGCCCTCCGGCCTATGTTTTGCACAGGCGCTTGCCAATTGCGGCTTGCGCATTGCGATTGTTGAGCGCCAGCATGAATCACAGCTGGCCGACCCCGCGTTTGATGGGCGCGAGATCGCACTGACCCACCGCTCTGCCCAACTCATGCGCACGCTAGGCTTATGGGAGCGCATCAACCCAGAGGCAATTTCGCCGTTGCGTGATGCCCGTGTGCTGAATGGCCCCTCGCTTTATGCCATGAACATTGATCACCGCGATAGTAAAAAATCAGAGCTTGGTTATCTCATATCCAATCAGCTTATCCGCAAAGCAGCCTATGAGGCAGTTAAAGCATCGCCTGCGATCACGCTGCTGACAGAAGCGCAAATTACCGATGTCAGATCCGATAATCATGGCGCATATGTGAGCCTGGCCAATGGCGAACAGATTCAGGCGCAGCTGCTGGTAGCGGCAGACAGCCGCTTTTCAGAAACGCGGCGCGCGATGGGAATCGCCGCTAACATGCACGACTTCGGCAAAACCATGATGGTATGTGTCATGGAACATAGCGTTCCGCATCACCATGTCGCATGGGAGTGGTTTGATTACGGGCAGACACTGGCGCTATTGCCGATGAATGGCATGCGCTCATCGGTGGTCATCACGCTGCCGGCCACGGAAATTCAGCAATTAATGGCCATGAGCGAAGCGGACTTTAACCAGGCGGTTGCAATCCGCTTCAAACACCGGCTCGGCACCATGCAGCTGGTTTCCACGCGCCATGCCTACCCACTGGTAACAGCCTATGCCAGCCAGATTGTGGCACAGCGTTTCGCGTTAATCGGCGATGCCGCCGTCGGCATGCACCCGGTAACTGCGCACGGCTTTAATTTTGGCTTGTGCAGCGTAGAAGTGCTGGCCGATGAAATAAAAGCAGCGCATGCGCGTGGCTGTAATATCGCAGCCACAGCACTGCTTGAACGTTACCAGAGAAAGCATCGCATCAGGACACGGCCGCTGTTTATTGCTACCCATGCCATTGCAAAACTGTATGGTAATGACTCCATTCCGGCGCGTATGCTAAGAACAGCATCGCTGCGCATCGGCAATCGTATTGCGCCATTGAAGCGGGCGGTTGCACATATGCTGACCGAGGCAAATTAGCCTATGTTTACCAGACAATTAATCCACCTAATTAATAGGTGAAATTAATAGTTTAGCCGCTAATCGCGCCGCCGCGCCGTAATCACATTCGGCACGTGCTGAATCAACGCCAGCAGACGGCTGAGCTGGTCCAGGCTCGAAATCTCGATTGAAAACTGCATCAGCGCCAGATTATTTCTAGTCATGGTATTCGCCTTGATCGCGTTCACTTTTTCACGCGCGAACAGCTCACTGATATCGCGCAGCAGGCCTTGGCGGTCGTGCGCTTCCACTTCAATATCAACGTCGGAACGGACATTGTGATGATTACCCCACTGGGCACTGAGAATGCGGTTATGCCGGTTCTCCGGCAGTCGCACAATAAAACTGCAGGCCCTGCGGTGAATGGTCACGCCGTGATCGCGCGTCAGGTAGCCGACAATCGCTTCTGTCGGCATCGGTTTGCAGCACTTGGCGATGCTGGTTTGCAAATTACCAACGCCCTCTACCACAACACCGGTTTGAGACTGTGGCGCAGTAACGCGCCGAGGTGGCAATACTAAAGCAGGCTCTTCCGGTTTGGGCGCAAACTCCTCCTGAATCGCCAGTGCGATTTGATGCTCGCTGACATCCCCGCGCCCAATCGCAGCCAAAAAATCTTCCAGTTTCTGAAAATGCAGTTTCTGCGCGATTTTTTCCTGATTAACCGTACCAACGCCAGCCCGATGCAGCTCACGATCCAGTTTCGTGCGACCCTGCGCAACATTTTCATCAAAATGCTGGTATTTGAACCATTGCCTGACCTTGGCACGCGCACTCGGGCTTTGCAGATAGCCAAGCGAAGCACTTAACCAGTCGCGGCTGGGCGAACCATGTTTTGAAGTCAGGATTTCCACGCGCTGGCCATTTTGCAGCTTGGTGTTCAGCGGCACGATGCTGCCATTGATTTTAGCGCCGCGTGTGCGGTGTCCCAGATCAGTATGCAGGGTATAGGCAAAATCAATCGGCGTCGACCCCTTGGGCAAATCAATCACCTTACCCAGCGGCGTAAGCACATACACCCGATCCTGAAACAGCTCACTCTTGAATTGTTCCAGCATGTCGCCGCTGTCGGAGACTTCATCCTTCCATGCCAGAATCTGCCGCAGCCAGGCGATTTTCTCGTCAAACTTAGCGTCTGATTTGCCGCCTTCCTTATAACGCCAGTGCGCCGCAACGCCCAGCTCAGAATACTGGTGCATCTCGAAAGTACGTATCTGCACTTCCAGCGCCAAACCGCGCGGCCCGCTGACGGCGGTATGCAGCGAACGGTAATTGTTACTCTTGGGGCGCGCGATATAGTCGTCAAACTCACCGGGAATAGGCTGCCATAAGTTGTGGATCATACCGAGCACTGCGTAGCAGTCTTTGATGTCATCAACCAGAATCCGCACTGCACGCACATCATAAAGCTCGCTGAAATCCAGATGCTTGCTCTTCATCTTCTTGATGATGCTATAGATGTGTTTAGGACGCCCACTCACTTCACCTTTGATACCAGCCTGACTTAATTCAGCTTTGAGCTGCGTCACAACATCAATGATGTACTGCTCACGATCAACACGACGCTCGTCGAGCATCTTTGCAACTTCCTTGTACAGTTGCGGCTCCAAGTAGCGCAATGCGAGGTCTTCCATCTCCCATTTGATCTGCCACACGCCGAGGCGATTAGCCAGCGGTGCAAAAATGCCCTGGCTTTCCTGTGCAATCTGCTTCTGCAAACTTGGGTCAGCCCCGGACAAATGACGCAAGGTTTGCGTGCGCTCAGCGAGCTTGATCAGCACCACGCGGATGTCCTGCACCATCGCCAGCAACATCTTGCGCAAACTCTCAATCTGCTGCGCCTGATCGCCGTTTTTGCGGGCTGGGTCATGCAAACCGCCGATCTCGCTGAACTCCTGAATTTGCTCCATGCGCGAAATGCCTTCCACCAGCCCGGCAATATTGGCACCGAAACGCGTTTCCAGCGTTGCACGCCAGTCATCCAGATACTCCGGCACTGCATGCAAGATCGTGGCTGCAATTGTTTCTGCATCCATGTTCATATCAATGAGAATCGTCGCAGCGCCCAGCGCATGCTGCAACAACGGTGCGCCCGTCAGTTCAACATGACCGGAATAGAGCGGCACAGCCATATCGCAGGCATGCTGAATCAACTTAGCTTCGGCAGGCGAGAAACGCTGCGCAAGAGATGCCAGCCATGCGGAAGCATCGTTCGCATTGGTAGCGAGTAAAACAGAAGTTGGGTTATGCACAGAAATCATGAAATATTATTGCACCAAAATCACAACTGATGTGTAAGACAAATCATGTTCGGCAATATTCGACGGCTGGCAACACCTGCCTGAAACATTAACTGATGATGCCGACTCCCTCGACTACTGTGTGGGACAACGCGAACGCCATGTAGATACCCTGCAATCGTGTGTTTGAGGCTACCACAATATGTAGGGCGTCTACAGATCAGGGAGACTCACCCTCACTATCGTACTTACTCTGGGCTTTAAGCACTTCTTCAATATTAGTCTCAGACCATGCCCGGATGGCATCCAGCATCACAACTAGAGTACGGCCGAGTGCTGTAAGTGAATATTCCACCTTAGGCGGTACAGTTGGGTAAATCGTCCTCTTGATGAGTCCATCACGTTCTAGCCCTCGCAGGGTTTGCGTCAGCATTTTTGGGGATACTCCCCCTATCTCGCGCTGCAAAGTACTGAAGCGTTTAGTCTCGCATTCCAGCGCTGTTACGACCAATACTGTCCATTTATCGGCTATGCGACTTAACACGAGGCGTGTCGGGCATTTTGCGTCATACACGTTCCAGACTTTTGCCTGCTTTAATTGCAGTGATTTGTTTTCAGCCATTTTATTTACCAATAGTTACTTTTAGGTACCTATATAACGTTTAGGTGCCTTCTTCCTAATAGTAACTAATGTTTATATCATGTGCAACCCTGATCAGCAGACGCTACTGCTAATGATCAGCTTCGTAATTTAAGGAGTTCGTATGAAATCATTAAACAAGACAATGAGAGCACTACTTTTATTTTTTTCACTGACTACAGGAGAACAAGCGATGGCTCAAGATGCGCTGCTGGAAAACAAACAATTACTGGCAAACTTTGGGGCTGAAGTTTTCGGCAAGAAAGATTTATCAGGTCTTAACAACTATATGCGTGATGACTACATTCAGCACAATCCACTGGTACCGCAAGGCCTCACCGGGTTTAAACAATTTTTTGCTGATTGGTTTAATGCAGTCCCAGACTGGAACTACAGCCTCAACAAAATCGTGGCAGAAGGGGATACTGTCTGGGTTTATGGAACTTACGCAGGTACACAGCAAGGAGAATGGCTAGGCATCCCCGCAACTAATAAGCACTACAGCATTTCTGCGGTTGATATTTTCCGCATACAGGATGGCAAGCTGGCAGAACACTGGGATGTCATTGATGTGTATGGGCTTTTCAAGCAATTAGGTGTTATTCAGTAAATAAATTTCTAAACTTTAAATTGGGACATTTAGATGCATAAAGTTAAAACTGAATGTCTCCATCATTAAATGAAAAACATATTAGGGGTTTGTCCCCTATTATTTGCTATATTCCCCATGATGCCCATTCCCCTACTACCGCGCCGAGCAGCGCAAGCTTTATGAGAGTTTTTGGCAAGCGGCTGTTTGAGCGAAGCGAGTTTCCGATTGCCGCTCATAAAGCTGAGCAGCACAGGAATCAAGTGGGAGGGGGTGCTCTTTTCTTTGGTTACTTACTTTTGAGCAAGCAAAAGAAAGTAACTCGCCAAGAGGCGAAAAGGAATGGTGAGTATTTTAGATTGTCTCGCGTTGGCAGAACCAGCCCACGCTACTCTTACTTAGTATTGTACAAAAATACTCTTTAACTGCTGAAGCTCTTGAATATGGTTATCTGCATAAAGATTTTCGTCACCAAAATGGATGTGGCTGAAGATTTCCGAGAAAAGCTTCCTAGCTGAGAGATATGTGCTACGTTCTAGGTCATTTAAGTCATCTAATGAAAGTGAACGGATAAGGTTTAGTAAGTCACCCGATGATTCAGTAAGGGCAACTTTGTCATATGTAATTATTGTGGTGCTTGATCCAAAGTTTCTTTCGAGCAACTCGTGCATTGCAGTCATTAAAAAGGATATATTTCGAATCTGCAAATAATGCCTACTTGAAACGGATGCTGCAATCTTAGCAATCTCTCGTTTATTCTGGTGTATTTCTACTCCAATCACTATAAGCAAAGCGAGTATTGACCCGATTGCCTGTATCCATGCAGCATAATCGCTTCCATTGCATCCATTTTCCCAAATCCAGCACGCAGTCACGTTACCTCCTATGAGTCTAACGATTATAGAGGCCTATAAAAACAAAGGAGCCGAAGCTCCTTTTCTAATCTAACCACACTTACTTTCGCCGCAATTCAAACAAGTCAAACAACCATCCATAATAATGCTGGCCTTAGTATTACATTTCTTACAAAGCTGCGCACCCTTAGGAAAGCCTTCATCATTCACTTCTTCACCCGGTTTAGCGTGTTTTTCAAAGTATTCAGCTTTTTTCTCTTCTACCAGTTTTTGCTGGTGCTGGTCCAGGCCCGGTTTTTTCAGCATGCCGATTTCCTGCAGGTGCTGTTCAACTACTTCGCCAATTTCAGCCACCAGGCTAGGTACGAATTTACCGCCTTTTTTGAAGTAGCCGCCGCTTGGTTCGAATACGCTTTTGAGCTCTTCCACCAGGAACGTTACATCACCGCCTTTACGGAATACGGCTGACATCACGCGCGTCAGCGCCACAATCCATTGAAAGTGCTCCATGTTTTTGGAGTTGATGAATACTTCAAACGGACGGCGGTGCTCTTGCGGAGTACCTTCATTCATGACGATGTCGTTAATGGTGATGTAGAGCGCATGCTCGGTCACTGGTGTTTTGATTTTATAGGTGTTGCCAACCAGTTTTTCCGGACGGCCTAATGGCTCACCTAACTGCACAACGTTGTTTGCATTTTCAGCGATTTTAGCTTCAGCGGCTTTGGCTTTGTCTTCTTCTGAAACCAGGTTGTAGCCGACGATTTTCTTTTCAATTTTAATTGCCATGTTGTTCTCCTAGCCCTCTCCCGCACCGGGCGAGGGGATTATTCTATGTTATTTCGTGCTACGACACGGAATCCAGCGACGTTAAAGACACTGGATTCCGACTTACGTCGGAATGACGATCAAAACTTACCGTAGTAGCCTTCTTTCAACGCATCGTACAAATTCGCTGCCGAATGAATTTCACCGTCATATTCAATCTCTTCATTACCTTTAACTTCCACTTCCGTGCCGTCTTCCAGCGTAAATTTGTAAGTCGTGTTTTCCAGATCCTTCTCGGTGACCAGTACGCCCTGGAATGCTTCCGGGTTGAACCTGAAAGTAGTGCAACCTTTCAGACCTTTATCGTAAGCGTAGAGATAGATGCTTTTGAAGTCTTCAAAATCATAATCGGTTGGCACATTAATGGTTTTTGAAATCGAGCTATCAATCCATTTTTGTGAAGCGGCCTGAATATCTACGTGCGCTTTTGCCATGATGGTGGATGAATCCAGGAAGTAATCCGGCAACTGCTCTTCAGGTTTGTCGCTGAATGGCATTGCATTCGGGTTTACCAATTCACGGTAAGCCAGCAGTTCATAAGAGAATACGTCGACTTTCTCTTTTGATTTTTTGCCTTCACGAATCACGTTACGTGCATAGTGGTGCGCAAAGCTTGGCTCAATACCATTACTTGCGTTATTTGCCAGTGACAGTGAAATAGTGCCGGTTGGCGCAATTGAGCTGTGGTGCGTAAAGCGGCAGCCTTTGCTTGCGATCTGGTTACGCAGGCCTTCCGGGAACTGCTGCATGTAGCGGCTGTATTTACCCAGCAATACTTTACCGGCAATTTTCTGGCCGACTTTAATGCCATCTGCCGCCATTTCAGGGCGTTTTGCCAGCATGTCAGCGGTCACTTCAAATTTCTCGTCCATGATCGGAGCCGGGCCTTTTTCTTCGGCCAATTGCACGCCTACGTTCCAGCCTTCTTCCGCCATCACGCGCGTTACTTCTTCTGTGAATTTGATAGATTCTTCTTCACCGTATTTCAGTTTCATCATAGTGAGGCTGGAACCTAAGCCCAAGTAACCCATACCATGACGGCGTTTACGCATGATTTCGTCACGTTGCTGTTGCAGTGGCAAACCGTTGATTTCGACGACGTTATCGAGCATACGCGTGAAGATCGCGACCACTTCACGGTATTCTTTCCAGTCGAAGTAAGCTTCGTCTGTGAATGGTTTTTTCACAAAACGGGTCAGGTTGATTGAGCCCAGCAGGCAGGCGCCGTAAGGCGGCAATGGCTGCTCGCCGCATGGGTTAGTCGCGCGGATGTTTTCGCAGAACCAGTTGTTGTTCATTTCATTAACGCGGTCAATCAGGATAAAACCTGGCTCGGCGAAGTCATATGTAGAAGACATAATGACATCCCACAGGCGACGTGCTTTGATGGTTTTATATACGCGGCAGGCGACTTTACCGGCATCTTTACCCTCGGTTTTAGTCAGGTATTTGCCTTTGATTGGCCACTCGCGCCATACTACCTGGCTGTCATCATTCACATTCAGGTTATCAATAATGGCTTCTTTTTCTGTGACCGGGAAAGCGAGCTTCCACTCAGCATCGGCTTTTACCGCTTCCATGAATTCTTTGGTAATCAGGCATGACAGGTTGAACTGGCGCAGACGACCGTTTTCACGCTTGGCTTTAATGAAGTCCGTCACATCCGGGTGTGAAATATCAAAGGTTGCCATTTGCGCACCACGGCGGCCACCTGCGCTAGATACGGTAAAGCACATCTTGTCGTAAATATCCATGAACGACAGCGGGCCGCTGGTGTAGGCACCTGCACCTGCCACAAACGCACCTTTTGGACGCAGCGTAGAGAATTCATAACCGATACCGCAGCCTGCTTTGAGGGTTAAACCGGCTTCATGTACCTTGCCCAGAATGTCGTCCATACTGTCAGAGATTACGCCGGAAACAGTACAGTTAATAGTTGATGTTGCCGGTTTGTGCTCGAGCGCACCTGCATTGGAAGTAATACGGCCAGCCGGAATTGCACCTTTACGCAGCGCCCACAGGAATTTCTCATGCCATTCAGCGCGTTTTTCTTCCGTCGTTTCTACGTCAGCCAGCGCACGTGCTACACGTGAAAAAGAAGCATCCATGTCAGCATCGACGTTATCGCCCTGTTTGGTCTTAAGACGATATTTTTTATCCCAGATATCAAGCGAGACCGGTTGAATTGGAATTTCTTTTTCAGCGTCTGCACTTGCATTCTTGGCAGCATCAACGACTTTTAGCATGGACTAACCCCTTTTTTTAATAGACATGAAATGATGTTGAAACAATCACTTCAGTCTGTATTGTTAACAGTTACATGAGCAAACTACACCCGTTTGGCCATAATTTCTTACAGTGATTTAACTTTGCTTAACCACAATATATTGTGTTTTTTTGGTAATTTAATCATTTAGTAGTGGTAGGTCAAGGTATTTATTTAACTTATTTTTGTTAAAGAATGTTAATTTTTTCACCTGATTATGCTAAGGCGCATGGGCATTGACTGAGCGTCTGCTGATGAACAAAGCCTGAATCTGGCTAGCGAATAAAATCACTGTTCAGCCTAAAATAAACTGTGCGAAAATGACGCCATGTCTCGCACCCTATACACTTTCTTACTGTACTTGCTGCTGCCTTTTACACCGCTTAAATTGCTGTGGCGGGCAAGAAAACAAGCTGAGTATCTGGAACATTGGCAGGAGCGCTACGGCTTCTACAAACTGCAAGCCAGCAAACCTGTCATCTGGCTGCATTGCGTATCAGTAGGTGAAACACGCGCCGCTGAGCCTCTGATTAAAGGTCTGCTGGCGCAACACCCCGACCATCAGATTCTGCTCACACACACGACACCGACCGGCCGCGCTACTAGCGAGCAGTTATTTGGCAGCAGCGTAAGCAGGGTCTACTTGCCTTATGACCTGCCCTTTGCAGTTAACCGTTTTTTGAAGCACTTTAAACCAAAGATCGGCGTGCTCATGGAGACAGAGCTTTGGTTTAATTTAATTGCCAACTGCCAGCAGCACAAAATTCCGTTGCTGCTTGCGAATGCACGCCTGTCCGAGAAATCTGCACAGGGTTATCTCAAGCTTGGCAAAGTAGTGCAGCAAGGACTGCAAGGTTTAACCGCTGTTGCAGCACAAACGGCACAAGATGCAGCACGTTTACAGAATTTAGGTGCAAATAACGTCAGCATTATCGGCAATATAAAATTTGATGTAGCACCGCATGACGACGCTGTACCAAAAGGTCTGCTATTAAGAAATGCGCTTGGCAAGCAACGTCCGGTGTTTTTGGCTGCCAGCACCCGGGACGGTGAAGAAGCACTGATTCTTGATGCCGTTGCAACAGCCAACATCTCAAACCTGCTCACGATTATCGTTCCGCGCCACCCACAGCGTTTTGATGCAGTGGCAGAATTACTGAACAAAAAAACATCCGGTTTTATCAGGCGCTCATCACTGACCAGCGACGCACTTGTGAGCCAGCAGATAGCTTTTGTGCTCGGTGACTCCATGGGGGAAATGTTTACCTACTATGCCAGCTGCGACGTTGCATTCATCGGCGGCAGCCTGTTGCCGCTGGGCGGGCAAAACCTGATTGAAGCGTGCAGCATGGGCAAACCGGTACTGATCGGGCCGCACACGTTTAATTTTGAGCAGGCTACCGACATGGCAATCGCCGCTGGCGCAGCGCAGCGTGTACAAGACAGCAGCGATTTGGCACAGCATTTACGAACACTATTCGCCGACCCCGACAAACAAAATGCCATGCGTGCTGCTGCATTGCGTTTTAGCAGCGAGAACCGCGGCGCTACAGAGCGCACGCTGAGTTTGCTGGAACAATACCTATAAACACTATTATTAAAAAGTGCTATTCGAGAGCTTTACACGAAGATTATTAGTCTAAAATCCTTTTAATTGCGTCATACCAGCGTAGGCTGGTATCCAGACAGGTGTCGCTTCTGGGAGTGCTTCTAAATTCATCAATACAATCTATTATTTTCTTATTGGCTCATCAAGTATGCTCACTGCCATTTCACCTTGCCTGGATTCCGGCCTCCGCCGGAATGACGATTGTTCGATTTATTCACTGGAATTTTAACGAATGTTTATTTTGTGCAAAGCTTTCTATTCTTAAAAACAATGTAATTAAATAGCCACGACCTAAGTGCTACAAAACCTCCACACTTTGCACCAGCACCAGCTCGCACGCACCCCTGCCGGTGTCTTCACGCGTAAGTGAGCTTTTCCAGCGCCAGCCATCTGCTGTTCTAACCTCTACCAAATATCCCTGCAAGCGCACTATATTGCCCACCCTGATACTTTGCAGGGCTTTTCTGACGTCAGCATCTGCCGGAATCATGTGCATATTGGCGCTATGCGATTCAATTTCTTCGCGCGGGATTGGAAAATCATTGACACGCCAGTAATAAAAACGACCACCCTGACTAATGCTGATATCTTTGAGTATGGCTTGGTCAGACATGCGCCCCCAGCCCAACGCCAGATCGAGCGGCGACAAATCTGCCTCACGCCCGAAATAATAGTCTTCACTGGCCAGTACGCGCGCACGAATGCTGAACGATGCCAAAGGTGTTACTTGAAAACCACTGATTGTTTGTTCTGACGCCGAGCCGGCACTGCCCTGATAAGGCTCTTCAGTCACCAGCACGCCGGGGCCATGTTCGATTTCACGCTGCGTGAAATAATAAAACGCGCCGTAACCGATCAGAAATACAAATAAGAGCCTTGTCCACGTCATTCGCATTGCTTACACCTCAAGGGAACTCTAGCGAATAAGCTTGCTGACCGCCTTGAATACTTCGCCTTCAGCCGCACCGAGCCACTCAAACACAACCGACTCGGTATTGGTAATGACGCAGCCTGCGTCACGCATTCTGGCCAGCGCATTCGCCTTGTTGGCAGGGTTGCGCGAGATCACGGCATCTTCCACCACAAACACCTGCTTACCGGCTGCAACAAGGTCTAACGCGGTTTGCACGACACAGATATGTGCTTCCATGCCGGAGAGTATCACCTGTGAATGGTCGCGGGTAAGTTGACGTGTGAATCTGGATTCAGCCAGGCAGGAAAAGGTCGTTTTTTCTACCGGATGTATATTTGGCATCAATGCAGATAACTCAGGGACCGTATGCCCCAAACCTTTGGGGTACTGCTCGGTGACGATCATGGCCACCCCAAGCATACCCGCAGTCTGGGCAAGAATGCTGCAATTTTTAACTACAGCCTGCATCGCGTCAGCAGGCATTACCGTTGCCAGCCGGCTTTGAACATCTATGATCACAAACTGGCTAAGTGCTGCGTCTGCTTTAAGAGGTGCGTTCATATAGGCCCGTTTTATTTTCCGCCAGTTGCCAGCACCAGCTGTTGATTGATATCGGCCAGGTCAGCTTCTGCCACCACGCCTGAAATCGATTTGAGCCGTATGATATTCACCAGATAGTTGTAGCGTGATTGCAGCAAGTCACGCTTGGCGAGGAAATACTGCTGCTCCGCATTGAGCACATCCACACTGGTACGCACACCGACCTCGTAACCCAGCTTGGTTGAGTCTACCTGAGACTGGCTTGAAACCAGCGCCTGCTCATAAGCTTTGACCTGTGCAATACTGGTGCTTAAACTCAGGTATGCGCGCTGCGTTTCGAGCTCGGTGCTGCTGCGCGCAATATTCACATCATCCTGTGCTTTCTGATGATTTAATACTGCCTGACGCACACGCGAGCTGATTGCACCGCCCTGGTAAATAGGGATTTGCAATTGCAAACCGATTGCCGCGGTTTGCAGCTCGTTGCCAGAACCAAACGCTGAAGCACTGCCATTGGCATAACTATCCGTGTAACTTGCAACCGCATCCAGCGTTGGCAAATGTGCTGCATTCAAGCGTTCAATTTCCTGCTCTGCAAACTTGGCTGCATCCTGCTGGATCTGGATATTGAGATTATTCACCGTAGCCACTTCGAGCCACTTATCCATGGGCTGCTCCAGCTGGGCGGTTTTAATGTCGGCTTTTACTGTAGCAAGCTTTTGTGGAATTTTTCCGGTCAGCGCCTGTATCGCATGCTTTGCAATCTGCAACTCATTGATATTAGCAATTTCCTGCGCCAGCACCAGATCAAAACGCGCCTGCGATTCGTTTACGTCGGTAATCGTGGCAGTCCCAACCTCGAAGTTTGCCTTTGCCTGCTCAAGCTGACTCAATATCGCCAGCTTTTGCGCGGCAATCAGGTCAATCTTGTCCTGTGCAATCAGCACATCAAAATAGGCCTGCGTCACACGCAGCATCAGCTGCTGCTGACTCAAGTGCAGCTGCTTATCGGCCTGGCTCACCTGCGTTTTGCTTTGGTCCATCTGCACCAGGTTTTGTTTTCTATAAATTGGCTGCCGCAAATCCACGCCGTATTTATAGGTTTCAAAATTTGAACTTGCAGGTGGCAAATCTCTACCGATATAGCGGATATCGGTAGAAAGCCTGTTGGCATCTGCACTGAAATTAACTGATGGGCGATAGAGCGCTTTGCCCTGCTCGATGATTTCCTGCGCGGCCTGATTCGCACTTAAGGCTGAGGCCAGCGTAGGATCATGCGACAGCGCCTGCTGATAAATATCGATTAAAGAATATGCTGTTTCATCTGCCTGCACCGGTGTGGCCAGTGCCAGCAATAACGTGATCCCTGTGGCTAGATGCTTAAGCATGGCTTAATCAGAATTCGAATTTTCCCGCCTGTGGCGCGTTATCAAGCGGCGGCAGGCAGGTTTCAAAAATTGCTTCGTGGCGGAATGCGTCTTCGCTAATACGCTGCGTGAGTGTGGCTTCCATAATCGGCATTTCACCAATGACCGCAAACAAACGGCCGCCGACATTGAGCATTTTTTCAGCGGCAACCGGACGTAATGGCAGTGAACCGGTAAATACAATCACATCATAAGGCGCTGCCGGTGCATAGCCATTTACGCCATCTGCAACATGCAAAGTCACATTATGGATATTCTGTTTTTGTAAACGCGCTTGCGCCGTTGCTGACAACTCGGGATGAATTTCCACCGCATGCACATGGTCTGCCAGTGTTGCCAGTAAAGCCGTCAAATAACCGCTGCCGGTGCCTACCAGCAATACCTTGTCCGTCTTTTTAACGCCTACGGCCTGCAGGATACGGCCTTCAACTTTTGGCGACAGCATGGTATGGCCGTTGCCAATCGGCAATTCGATATCGGCAAATGCCAGGCCTTTTTGTGATTCAGCCACAAAATTCTCGCGCGGCACTGTATCCAGAACCGCCAGTACTACCGGGTCCAGCACATCCCAGGTACGAATCTGCTGTTCTATCATATTGAATCTGGCTTCGCGCATATTAAATCTAGCTTCGCGTGTATTAAGTTCTGCATGTGTTGCTGTCTGTGTCATGTTCATCACTCTAAATATAATTTACTTTGCATAATTATAACGCAACTACCAGCATCAACTGCTTAAAGGCACTTCTTTAAAATTATCCGGCATTTTCACTCTAAACCACGCCGCATACAATGCAGGCAAGAACAACACCGTCAGCAGTGTTGCAATCGCCAATCCGCCCATAATGGCTACCGCCATCGGGCCAAAAAACACGCTTCTGGTTAGTGGAATCATAGCCAGTATCGCCGCGGCCGCTGTCAGTACAATCGGCCGGAAGCGGCGTATCGTAGATTCAACAATTGCCTGCCATTCAGGCATGCCGGAGGCTTTATCCTGATCAATCTGGTCGACCAGAATCACCGAATTACGCATAATCATGCCCGATAATGCGATGGTGCCCAGCATCGCCACAAAGCCAAACGGCTTATCAAACAACAGCAATGCGAGTGTGACGCCAATTAACCCCAAAGGTGCCGTCAGCAGCACTAAAAATACGCGCGAAAAACTTTGCAGCTGCAGCATGAGTATGGTCAGCACCGCGATCAAGAATAATGGCACGCCGGCAGCCACTGATGCGCCGCCTTTGGCTGACTCCTCAACCGCGCCGCCGGTTTCCAGCGTTACACCCAATGGCAGACTGGCTTTGATTGCAGTCAGTTTTTCTTCCACCTGCTGCGATACGACCGGCGCCTGCATGTTGCCCTGCAGGTTTGCACGTACCGTAATCGATGGCTCGCGGTTGCGGCGCCAGATTACGCCTTCTTCAAAGCCTGACGTGATTGTTGCAAATTGCGATATCGGCACACTGGCGCCGGATGGCGTATTCATGGTCAGATCAGCCAGATGTGACAAATGGGTGCGTTCCATCTCGGTGCCGCGCGCCACCAGGTCTATGCGTTCATTGCCTTCCCTGAATTCGGTAATATATAACTCATTCATAGCACCGCTGATGATATTCGCCACATCGACCGAACTTACGCCGAGCAGACGGGCTTTGGCCTGGTCGACTTCGACATGAATGACTTTAGTCGGCTCTTCCCAGCCCAGCTGCACATTCACCAGATTTTTATTCTCGCGCATGATATCGGCAATCTGATGCGAAATATCACGAATCTGCGGAATATTGGTGCCGGATACGCGAAACTGTACCGGAAAACCAACCGGCGGGCCGTTTTCCAAGCGCAACACCGAAGCGCGCAACGCCGGAAAATCATTGGCAAACAAGTCCATCAAATCACTGCGTAACGCCTCGCGCGCCTGCAAACTTTTACTCAGAATCACAAACTGCCCAAAACCGCGATGCGGCAGCTGAATATCGAGTGGCAGATAAAAACGCGGACCGCCAGTGCCGATATAGGCCACAAAGTTTTCTATGCCCTGATGTTTTGCATTCCACTGCTGCAGCCATTGCTCAAGCTTATGCGCCTCGGCATTGGTTGCGGCATAAGAAGCACCTTCGGTCATGCGCAAGTCTACAATCAGTTCCAACCGTGTTGAATCAGGGAAAAACTGCTGCTGCACCTTGCCAAAACCGGCAATAGCGAGCATAAAAAGCGCCAAAGTAACAGCAATTACCGTTATACGGTAACGCACGCAGGCAGTCACCACAGCGCGAAATGCACGGTAGAACGCTGTGTTATAAATATCGTGATGATGGCGCTCAGCACTGTCTATCTGCATTTGCTGTTGTGCCGCGCCAAGCCGCCGGTATAACCATGACTGTTGGTATAACCATGCCTTAAGTCTTGAAGGTTTATTTACAGGTGCATGCAGGTAATCCGGCAGCAGATGGTAGCCCAGATACGGCACGAATATGACTGCGGCAAACCATGAAATCACCAGCGCAATCGCCGATACCTGAAAAATGGAGCGCGTATATTCCCCGGTTGACGACACTGCGGTGGCAATCGGCAAAAAGCCGGCCACAGTCACCAGCGTACCGGTCAGCATCGGCGTGGCGGTAGAAGTGTAGGCGAAAGATGCGGCTTTGACCCGATCCCAACCCTGCTCCATTTTAGAAGCCATCATTTCCACCGCGATAATCGCATCATCTACCAGCAGACCCAAAGCCAGTATCAAGGCACCAAGCGAAATCTTATGCAGGCCAATATCCAGAATATGCATGACCAGAAACGTGGCCGCCAGCACCACCGGAATCGTAATCGCCACCACAATGCCGCTGCGCCAGCCCAATGACAGCAGGCTTACACCGAGCACAATCACCAGCGCCTCTACCAATGACTTTACAAAATCATTGACCGAGTGCGCCACGATTTTTGGCTGTGAAGTGACGGTATGCAATTCCAGCCCTACCAATAACTGCTGTTTGATACGTGCTGTTGTTTCATCCAGCGCACGGCCGAGCGCAATCACATCGCCGCCGTCTTTCATGCTCACGCCAAGCAACAATGCAGGCTGGCCTGCAAAACGGATACTGCTGCGCGGCGGATCCTCATAGCCGCGATAGACGCGCGCAACATCGTTGAGGCGAAAATCCTGCTGGTTGGCACGCAGGCGAATATTGCGCAGGTCTTCCAGCGTGTCGTAGCGTCCGGATACCGCAATGCGGATATGCTCGGCGCTCGAGTCATAACCGCCGCTTTTGACCACTGCATTCTGTGTCTGCAGTAAATTGATCAGCGTATTCGCGTTAATACCCAAGGTGGCGAGCTTGGCGTTGGATATTTCAATAAAAATACGCTGTTTCTGCTCGCCAAAGAACTCGACTTTGGCCACATCTTTTATTTTCAGGAGCTCTGTGCGAATCAGCTCTGCCTGTTTCTTCAACGCTGCATTGTCAAAACCATCGCCGGTAAGCGCATACATGCTGCCAAACACATCGCTGAACTCATCATTGAATGTCAGGCTCTCGATGCCTTGTGGCAGGGTATGGCGAATATCGCCGACTTTTTTGCGTACCTGATACCAGACATCGGGAATGTCCTTGGAAAAAGTATCGTCTTTTACCACGATAAAAATCATGGACTCACCGGGACGCGAATAGCTGCTCGAGAAATCCAGGTGCGGTACTTCCTGAATTTTCTTTTCGAGCTTGTCGGTGACCTGCTGCTCAACCTCCTGCGCACTGGCACCGGGCCAGCTGGTGCGCACCAGCATGACCTTGAATGTAAATGGCGGGTCTTCAGACTGCCCTAAATTAGTATAGGCAAATGCACCGGCAATCAGCAGTACCAGCATCAAGTACAGCACCAGTGCCTGATGTTTTAACGCCCAGTTCGATAAATTAAAACGCTCACCTGCATTATTGAGTGTCAGAGGAAGCATAACTTTGTCCAAAAGACAGCTTTATGCTTCCAAAATGCAAAGCCAGTTTTATGGTTCCATGACAATACTGCCAATCTACTCTTAAATCTAATATTTAGATCTTTTGTTTGTCTTAACTAGTAGTTGTACTAACGTTAAACAAAAAATTTACTGGGAATAAATTTTTAAACATTTAATCTTATTCAATTACAATTGTTAAAACTAACTCTAAGAATTTAGGTAATATGGGCAAGCCATTTCGGGATGAGGTTACATATTTATCAAAGTCCGTTTTATGGGCTTCTAACCAAAACATTGATTTGTTTCGACGTGTTATTCAAGTAAACTCAGCACGCCAATTATCTGTGATAGGCTCAGGGGGGTCTTCAACAGCTGCAGCATTTTTAGCTCATCTACATGAGACTTATTACGGGAACCTTTCTCGCGCAATCACACCCCTCGAATACATTTCAAAACAAACTCATCAACCCTCGAATAAGGCACTGGCTTTTATATCAGCTGAAGGTAAAAATAAAGACATTTTGGCTGCAGCAAATCATGCTTTAAGTGCTCAAAATTCGAGTTTTACGCTTACCCTTACTATTGATAATCCTCTTGGGAATATATGTAACAACACTGGTTTGGCTACAGTTCTCGCATATGACATGCCTTGGACTAAAGATGGATACCTAGCCACTAATAGCTTAATAGCTATGATGATAATTACAGCTCGCGCTTATCGAGCTGAAGGCGATGACTTGAAATTATTGTCAGATGTTGATGACCATTGGATAACTAGTCGACATCAACTTTTAAGAGAAAAGATATATCGTCAAAACCTGTTTTCGTCAGATACGGTTATTATTTTGTATGGGCAAGTAGGTCGAATCGCTGCCATTGACTTAGAGTCAAAGCTAGCAGAGGCATCACTTGCAGTTAGCCAAATTTGTGATTATCGGCAATTTGCACATGGCCGCCATCTTCAACTCAAATCTACCTCTCCTCCTTTAGTGATAGCTTTTACTTCTCCTAGAGATAAGTTACTTTCAACAAAAACACTCGAGCAATTCCCTTCTAACGTCTCAGTACTTGAAGTTGAACTCCCTGCAAGTAATGACTTAGCTGAGATTCTCGGAACAATTGACGCCATCTTAATAACTGAAATCATTGGTAGTTTAAGAGGCGTCGACCCTGGTCAGCCAGAAGTAACAGAATATGGACGAATTATCCATAATTTAGATATCAACGATTTGATACTAAAGGACCCTCATAATAAATCACCAGCTATTGAATATAAATTAGGTAACGCTAATACATCTACAAATACAACGCTTGAAGTTGAAGGTTTAGAATTTTGTAAAAAACTTGAAGTCGCCAAATTCAAATCGATAGTTTGTGATTTTGACGGTACTTTTTGTGACACAGCACGACGTTTTGAAGGAATAGATAGCAAGCTTATCCCGGAGTTTGAACGTCTTTTATCAGCTGGGATTACTATAGGATTTGCCACAGGAAGAGGTGACTCACTCCATAAAGATTTGCGGAATCGCATAAAAAAATCTTTATGGTCGAACGTAATATTGGGGCTCTATAGTGGCTCGCATATTTCTTCACTTGATTCACCTTCTCCAACTTTTTCTGAGCCTGACCCTCGATTCTTAGACCTTGTAAAATGGCTAGAGAGTATTGGACTATTGCAGCTACTGGTAACAACCCCAAAAATTGAATGTGGGCAAATGGGTATAAGAATATCAAATCACTCAGCAAGGACCCGCACACTTGCAGCAATTCAATATTGGATAAGCCTTACAGATAAAAAGGGTTGGAGAGCTTTCTGCTCAATTCATTCGATTGATATCCTCACAGAAAATGTTGGCAAAGCAAAGGTTGTTAATAGTATCGCGCATCAAACAAGCTCAGATCCAAAGAGCGAGTTACTCAGAATTGGAGATTCAGGAGACTTTGATGGAAATGATTTTGAGTTATTAAATGACGGTTTAAGTCTCAGCGTATGTTCTGTTTCACCGCTTCCGAACAGTTGTTGGAATTTTCTTCCCCAAGACTATCATGGGCAAATAGGAACATTGTATTACTTGTCTTCTTTAGAAGTTATTGATGGAAAAGCTTCTTTTTCTAAAAAATTTATTGAGCATGCTAAAAGACTGATAAATGATAACAATTCAATACTAGAGGTTAAAAAAAGATGAAGCCAGATTTAGCACTAAGACTTCTAGGTAGCCTAATGAAATGGGACTTTTTCAAAGCAAACGAAGAGTTTAAGTGGTTAAGCTTATTAGTTGATTACAAATATGATCATTATCAAGGATATAGCCCAGGCGCTAGATTTTTAATCAACTTGATTAATTGGCTCAAACAGTTTCCTACACATGAGCAAAGAGAAGTAGCATATAAATTCATTAGAGAAAAGCTAATATTTATAAATCAGCGGGAAATGCATCATTTAATAAATTTATCTATGCCGATTATTGATTCTGAGGCTAGACGTATTGTAGCTAGAGAACTAGATTTAAAATTTTATGAGACTTGGAGCAACCCTACTGCAATCAAAAGATTACGTTTATTAAAGATGCGCACTTTGTATGTTGGTTTAAGCGATGGCGCGCGCATCGATGTATTCCGTCGTGACAATGAAGGCGATGTGTCAAATGAGCAGGTAGTCCCTTCAGTAGAAATCTCTCTTCAAAAATGGAAAAGTTTGTCAAAAAAACTTCGTGAAAGACTTGATAATGAAGATTTTGAAAAAGAATCCGCTTTATTCGAACGCGTTTGCCTGATTGATGATTTTACGGGTTCTGGATCAAGCTTAATCAGATGGGAAAAAGACGAATGGGATGGGAAGGTCCCTGATAAGTTCTGCAAACAGTGTGCTGACAACAAAGTTTTTGGGCAAAGCATAACTGATAATGTTTATATTCATATTCATCATTACTTAGCATCTGAACAAGCCAGTGTCTCAATTAAAGAAGCCTTAATTAATTTTGGTAAAACACTGCCTAACATTACATTTGCACTTACTTTTTCTCATGTTTTAAATAAAAATGCTGTAATTAACGATAGCAATGATGCTGATTTAGTCTCATTAATCAAAGGCTGGTACGATAATGAGATTGAAGACAAGCATAAAGGAAAAAATATTTGGTATGGTTATAAGCAGTGCGGCCTCCCTCTGATTTTAGACCATAATACTCCCAATAACTCTATAGCTCTTTTATGGGCAGTTTCACCAGAGAATTCAACTTGCTCTACCTTAATGCGACCATTATTCCCTCGTAAACAGCGCCATATAGATCACGGACAATCTAATGCAAAATCCATTTAAGAAAAGAGCTACGGAGTTTATTGAGGATCCGGCATCCTTCGTGTCTCTTACTAGTCCTGAGCCATTAAAGCTTTTTTTTGATGGAGATTCAACTGCGTTATTTGATCGATTAGTAACGGTTGTAGGGACGCCTGGGAGTGGTAAAACGACTCTTGCTAGACTAATTGATATTGAAACACTGCTTACGTTAATAAGGTCAAATACACAAGATTCAAAGAACCTAACATCTGCACTTGCTAGCTATCAAATTATAAAAGATTTGAGGCCTCAATTATTGTCGTATCGTTTACCAAGTAGTTCTAATCTACGTGATATATGGGAGTTACCCTACAGTGAGGGCCTTCGGTCTATTCTTTTAAAGTCATTCATACAAGCAAAAGCTATATTAGGGTGGTTCCGCAAGCTCGACAAACTAGAAGTCGAAATCCTGGACATCCAAGTGATAACAAAAGAAGGGCACGAGACTCAAAGAAGTTTGATTCGTGCTGATAATCCTATTGAATTTCGTAATTATGCAAGATCTATCGAAGAAGAAATTTTACGCATAATTACATCCTTACTGCCTCCAAGTGAAGAAAAAATACTGCACTCAGGGCTCAATATAGGGATAGACGTATTTGAGGCAATCGAGTCTTTTATCGTCCCCGGCATTCTCGGTCTGGAAGGGGGCGACCTAACACTTAAACCGATGTTAATCGTTGATGATGCTCATGAATTACACCCAATTCAATTCCAAGATTTAACTATATGGCTTAAATCTCGTGAAATGAGAATTGCTAGATGGCTAATGACACGTGTGGATGCTATTGCCCATGACGACTTTAGAAAAGCCTTATTAGAGGCTGATAGCCAGGAGATTTTTGCAGGTGCCACTTTAGGTCGTGATCATATTTTTAAATTAATGCAGCGTGAAAGAAAAGACCGTAAGACGTTCCGTCGCATTGCTCGGGATATATCTAGACAGTATATCGAGCAAATGCCTAGCTTTAGGCGCAAGGGTATCTCAACGCTAAGTGACTGTTTAAGTGATCAACCGCAGCAAATAACTAAAACTGATTTGAACAAGCTTAGGGACGAAGTTGATTTACTTATAACTGAAATAAGATCGCCATCTCATCAAATAGAGAAAATTCGCGACTCCTTGCCAAGCAAACTACAAGCAGATCAATTTTTGGCGGCTTACAGAATTTTATTAAATCGTGAGAAAAAACGCACCCCCCAAAAAGATCTTTTTGGAATTGCTTCAGAATCTACGGAAAATAATGAGTTTATACAACCTATAGAAACCGAAGATGATAGCGATGAAGACAACAAAACAATCAAGTCCGCTTTAGTACGTGGCGCTGAAATACAGCTAATGCATGATTTTGATCGCCCTTTTTTCTTTACCTTTGACCGCTTAGCAGATGCAAGCGGCGATAACATTGAACAATTCATTAACTTAGCTGGAGCTCTAGTCGATGGTTTAGAAACAAAACTTTTAAGAGGAAAGCCAGCAAGATTAGATGCCAAAGAACAGCACCAGTTATTAACTACTCGAGCAACACACACAATTAATGAGTGGGACTTCCCAAATAGTGAGTCAGTTAGAAAACTTGTTTTCTTTATTGCACAAAAATGTATAAATAAGACTTTGGAACCAAATGCTCCATTAAATGATGGGGCAAATGCTTTTGGTATACCGCAAAAAGAGATGAATAGCCTTCAAGAGAATGCGCCTGCGCTTGTATCTGTATTACATTTTGCGCTTGCTTATAACGCTATAACCTTACAAGAAAATTACGAATGTAAAAATCGAACTTGGTGCCTTTTTGAACTGGGTGGACTTCCTAATTTAGTATACCGGTTAACATTAAACCGTGGTGGCTTTTGCGAAGGCCACCTTTCCGATCTTCTTGAAAGCATAAGAGAATGAAGCGATTTACGCTCGATAACTGTATTGCCCAGAGTGGTGATGACGCATTAAATTTCATTAAATCACATATTACCAATTCTAGTAATGTATTGTTCATTGGAGCGGTTGGGGTCGATTCCAATAGTATCTATTATCCTATTTTATTGGCTGGTTCTTCATCAATTGAATATAAATTCTTGATAGAAAAACGACCAGTATTATCCCCATCTTTAGAGGCTATAGGTAAAGCACATAGTGATTTTTTGAAAAGGAATTTAGCAAATCATTCTATTGAATTCAAAGAAGTGGAAATTATTGCTGATGACGGCGCTACAGTTGCAGGGCGCAATGCTGTGCGTATTGTGTCCGAGTGGCTTCAAAAATCCGGCTTTTCTGATATCGTCATAGACACAACCGGTATGTCACGTGGCACTTGTTTCCCAATAGTTCACCAAGCAATTCAGCTAGGTCTAATGCATGAAGTGAATGTTCACATGTTGATTGCTTCTAAAGATGAACCCACATGTGAGCTTGCTTCAGAGTCAAATGATCGTGCTGAATGGATGCATGGTTTTCAAGGTGAAATGGGTAGAGACAGTATGGACGACGCGCTTAAACTTTGGATACCTCAATTAAGCGAAGGAAAAGGTCAAGCAGCAGCGTTAATGTATTCCGCATTAACGCCAGTTGCCGAAGTATGCCCAATTATACCCTTCCCTTCTCACAACCCTCGCAGGGGAGACAACATTCTATATGAATATAATGACGCTTTAACCGAGCAGTGGGATAGCGGAATGCTGAATATAGTTTACGCGCATGAATCTAATCCGCTGGATGTCTACCGTTCTGTCTCGAATATACATAAGATTAGAGAAGAAGTATTTGCAGGTACGGGTGAAAAGCCAATTACTGTTCTTTCACCTTCAGGCTGGAGAATAGGCAGTTTGGGGATGTTATTAGCGTCAATTGATTTGAAACTCCCAATACTTTACGTAGAGACCTTAGGTTATAATACTACCTACGAAGTAATGCCAGAAGTGACTATACAAGAGCCAGATCACACTTGGCATATATGGCTCACAGGAAGTGCATATGCAAAAATTTCACCTTAAAAGCTACTTATAGTAAATGAAAATAACCAATCAAATAGTTGGGACTGGTTTGATTGCTTTAGACGTCTTACTAAAAAATCAAAACACCGCTTTATATACTGCACTTGGCGGATCTACAGGTAATGTTCTAGCTATTCTTGCTTATCTAAAATGGGAAAGTTTTCCCGTTGCTCACATTGGAATAGATAGTGCCGGCAGCTCCATACAAAAAGAGTTTAAATCCTTAAGAGCAAATACACGCTTCCTAATTAATGAGACTAATAGAGGTACCCCTGTAATTTATCAATGGCCTGGAGACAAAGAAAAAAGTCATCGATTTAGCTTTGCATGCCCATTATGTGGTACTAAAAAGCGCTTCTCGGATTATTCTTGCGACCACCAGCTATTTGACGCAGTGGTCAATTTTGTAAGGGCACCGCAAGTTTTTTACTTTGATCGAGTAACCCTGTTGGCGCTTAGGCTTGCAGAAAAGTATCGCTTGAGTGGTTCTATAATCATGTTTGAACCATCTGAAATATCTTCTGATAAAGATCTTATGCGTTATGCGCTATCGTTAACTCATATCATTAAATACGCTGATGACCGTATATCAGATTTAGCTGACTTTGATTTATCAAATGTCGAAGTAGAAATACAAACACTTGGTGCCGCTGGACTTCGTTTTAGAGCACCTTCTTTAACCGTTGGTTGGGTAGACTTACCTGCTATTAAAGTGCCGTATATAGCAGACACTGCAGGGGCAGGAGACTGGTGTAGCGCAGGTTTTCTACACCATTTATTTAGCAACAACACAGCAACTAACATTTTTAACCACAACTCTATTCATAATGCTCTTAGATTTGGCCAAGCACTTAGCGCCCTAAATTGTATGTATGATGGCGCAAGAGGAGTGATGCTTTACAGGTCTCCTACTTATATTATTAGAGTAGCTCAAGCGTTAAATAAAGAAAGTAGTGTTGATTTCACCTCAACTAGAACTAAATCAGAGTTATCACGTATGCAGTATTACTTTAAAGAAGTAGTAACACAAAAATTTAAATTAAATAACTTTTTACGAGAACCCGATTTATGCTGTGAGCCACTTCAATTTATGCATAGTAAAGCTGATTAATACTACTAAATAATTAATTGATCAGCAAAACGCAAAACCTATGCTTCAAAAAGACTTTGCATCCTGCCTAATTGTCTTTGCATAATGATAAAAGTGCATATATCTATCTTTACGCGGCTAACTCAATTTTAACTTCATCAAGAGCATTGATTTTAGTATGCTCATTTAATTCTGTATCTTGCACTAATGGATAATGGATGTTTTGTTCAGGCTCTATACCTAACTCCATCCGTATTTGAGCTCTAACCTCCATCAATAATTCACCAAGTTTATTCTTACCTTTGCCGTTTACTTCACCCCATAATCGATTTACTGCATTATCCACGGTAGCAACTTCAACTAGTCTTTTATCTCCAGTGCTTAAGAGCAATTCTTTTAGGTCTTCATGCTGTGTGTATTTTGCATAAAGAATTTCTTTCATCCGGGTAAATTTAGTTTTTGACCAGTCAGGATGTACATCCCATACATATAGTCCGTGAGCTGCCATTGCTAGCAAGCTTGGTGAGGGGGCCGCCATGAGCCATTCGCGAACACTCTCTTTTCTTGCCTTACCTGCTTGATATGCATGCTCTGAAGTCTGGAATGTCAGTCCTTCATACACTACCTCTCTTCGATAAAGGTTGCTAAAAGCACCATAAGGTTTTTCATTTGCTCGATAAAACCGGATCTCTTCCATAATATTTCCTTTGCTAAGGTTAGAACTACTTAACATGCTGCTCATTAGTTACTTCAGTGGCCTTCCAAATATCAACAACTTTAACTAAATCATCGGTGTCCAAAAGTGACAGCAGCAAAAGCAAACCGGTTCCTGATGGATTTATTGCGCCTCGCATCCACTCATCCACACTTCGCTTACTTACACCTGCTAATTTAGCCATTCCATTGTTAGTTAATTTACGGCCAAGCTTTGCCTGTGCTCGACTTTTAATCTGCAACATTGTTTGACTAATTTTTGACGAATTATCATTCATTTTTATTACATTATAATGTAATAAAATATCATTAATCAACAACTAAATAACTGTATATTGTTATTTATAATTACTTGGTGAATTTTCAAAAGTGCTGACCTAACAAAATTAAATGTAGGCATTCAACATAGTTGTATTAACTAGCGGTTAACTACTTGTGTGTTCTGAGTCCCTGCCTCTTTTTTTATGAGCAGCGTACTTTCTTGAAATTCTGGCGCACTCTACGGGAAACCAATATTTCAAGCAGGAAGAGGTTCATCAAGATTGTTTGGCCACAGCAGCGAGTGGTCTATGATCAGTCTCGTTATTAGCAATAGTCATGATTGAATTATTTAATTCAGCTATCTGATTGTCCCTAAGCAGTGGCCTTTCAGCCCTGCCTACAATTTTCTCAGAGATGCGGTGCAAGGCTTTGTGGGTAAATACTCGCTGAAATAATTCATAAAAAATTATTTTGTCAAATTTAACTTTAAGTTCATGACGTCATTACTAGTTCTTAAGGAATCTCAGTAACTTCAAGTACAAAATCACAATCAATACGTTAGACAATATTAATATAAATCAATATGTTGCAACATAATTAGCAATTGCATAATTGCCAAAATAGGTATATTTAGTAATTGCTATAACAAAACTTGCGCGATTTAAAAACCATGCTAATTTGATTTTCAGATTGCAAGGAAATGAATTTTATTACTTGTAATTTGAATAACCGGCGGCTTCAAACCTGCCATTTCAAAAAGGAAAAATCGAAGAAAAGAAGCTTATTGAGTGAAGCAGCCTGAATGTTCAGGCTGTAGATATGCAAAAGACCCAAGCGGAACGCATTGAGTCTCTCGAATGTTACTTAACAGCTAGCTACCAACTAGTTAAGTACATTCTACGACGATTGTGTGTTTTGTCAAATTTTCAGACGATAGTCTTGGCACCTTTGCGCCCTAACTTTCTCATCGGTAAAAAATACCGATAAGTCAGACAGGACTCGCTACGCCCAAATTTCTACGACTCCTTAAATCAAGTTAGTTATTAGGAGCATGAAATGTTTAATCCAATCGAACTAGAAGCGTATTACCAACAACAAAACATCAGCGATGAAGCACAAGGCATCATCAATCACATAAGAACTTCAGATCCATCACGACGCACTACGAGCGGCATGTACAACGTGGCATGCCGCTATCCCAGTAAGAAAATGAAATGCACCATCCAGGCAGAAAGTCATAGCAACGAGTTGGCCGCCTTGTATGTATGGGATCACGACTGCGTTACCCATGAGTTTTACGATCAACCACCCAAGATCAAACTTAGCTACCAAAAGACCACCGGTAAAAAAGTAACCATCATGCATACGCCGGACTTTTTCCTCCTGGCTGATGACTATACCGGCTGGATCGAATGCAAGACTCAAGAGAAGCTGATTCAATTATCGGTCACCCAGCCGGAGCGCTACATAAAGGATGAACAAGGCAACTGGCGCTGCCCGCCGGGCGAGGCTTACGCAGCCCAATACGGCTTGCAATACAGCCTGCGCTCTTCAGATGTGAACGATTGGGTCCTGATCCGCAACCTTGTGTTCCTTTCTGACTATATGGATGCTGACTGCCCGGCACCGACCAAATCCCAGGTAGAGATTGCCCAAAGCCTGTTCCAGCATCAGCCATGGATGAACCTGATCGACCTGGTGCGTGCGGATGAAAGGATGCCGGCAGATGCCGTGTATAAGCTGATCGTGGATGGGCATCTGTATTTCCCTATCCTGTCCAACCCGATTTCAGAACTTGAATATACTGTCGTATACCGTGATGAGGTGGCTGCAGACTTCTACAGACTTCAGTCTACCAAGGATGTAATCACCGAGTTTCATCTGCACCAGCCAGTGCAGATCAAGCCTGGCGAGCAGATTACCTGGGATGGCATGCCATGGAAGATAGACAATGTAGGCAAAACGTCAGTCTACCTCAGCAATGACGAAGGCCGGACGGCGCAACTGCAGCTGGAAGACCTCAATACCTACCTACATGAGAACAAGATTACCGGCCTTCCTGTCAGTCTGCACGAAGACCTGCAGAGCGATGTCTACAAAAAGATCTCAGAGGCCGGCCCGCAGGCCATGCAGGTCGCGATTGCACGCTATCAGGTGCTGCAGGATGCAGACCATACAGACACTGCCGTTTCCAATAGTACGTTGAAATACTATCGTAAGAAGTTTAAGCAAGCCGAAATGCTCTACGGCAATGGTCTGGTTGGATTATTCCCGCTGACATCCAAACGCGGCAACCGTAACCGCAAGATTGACCAGGATGTGATCGATCTGATGGCCGAGATTATTGACGAGTATTTTCTTAAGGGACATGCACCTAAATTCATGGCGGCTTATGGAGCACTCAAAAACAGATGCAAAGAAAAAGGACTGATCGCCCCCAGCGACAAAACCTTCCGCAAGGTGATCAAGAATCTGAATCAGTATGATGTCGTAATGGCCAGAAAAGGAAAACGTGCCGCCTATGAGCATGAGACATTCTACTGGCGGCTGGATATGGAAACACCACGGCACGGCGAACGGCCCTTCGATATCGCGCATATCGACCATACCCAGCTGGATATACAACTGGGTGACAGGCTGTTCGGCATCCAGTACGAACGCCCATGGCTCAGTATCATGCTCGATGCATACTCAAGAAAAGTCCTGGCCTTCTGGATCACGTTCGATTCGCCCAGCTACCACAGCTGCATGATGCTCATTAAGCGCTGCGTACAGCAGCACGGCAGAATACCTAGAGTCATCGTACTAGATGGCGGCGCCGAATTCGACAGTGTTTACCTGGAAACCTTAATAGCATTCCTCAAAAGCACCAAGAAATCCAGGGCTAGATCCAAGGCCCGCTTCGGCTCGGTACTGGAACGCTTCTTTGGCACCACCAATACCCAGCTGATTCATAACCTAAGCGGCAACACCCAGGCAACCAAGACACCACGTACCTGCGTACCGAGCCACGACCCGAAGGCACTATGCGCATGGACACTGCAATCGTTTACCGATTGCTTTGCCAACTGGCTCACGCAAGTCTACGAGAACAATCCGCACAAAAGTCTCGGGGCCAGCCCTGCCCAGGTATTTGCAGTAGGCATGCAGGACTATGGCATGCGGACTCACAAACATATCACCTACAACCGGGAATTCGAGTTGCTGTGCATGCCGACGAACAAGACCGGTGTCGCAAAGATTGACCGCGTCAAAGGCATTCATCTTAATTACCAGAGGTATTGGTGCAATGAATTCACAGACCCTGCGCTATCTGGCAAGAAAGTTCCTGTGAGATTCGATCCTGACAATGCGGGCTATGCCTTTGCCTATGTCCATGGTCGTTGGATCGAATGCATATCCGAATTTGCTGCTATTTTTAAAAACCGAAGTGTCAAACAGATCGAATTCATCACCAAAGACTTCAAGGCTAAGAACAAGCTTATGGGGCAGAAACAGGATATTACGGCGCAATCCATGGCGGAGTTTTTACGGCAGGCTTCATTCTCTGAAGAAACGCAACGTCAGATGTGGCGCGACCAGGAACTGCGGGCCAGAGCGCAGCTTGAGTCGCCAGCAACGGTAGCGGCCGAGGAGATACCGGATATCGTAGATGTTGACGTAATTGAAGTTGATAACCAAGAACTGCAAGTTTACGGAGACTTTTAATCATGAACACTCAAGATAAATTCCCGCTGTCATTGCTGCAAAACTCTATCGACGTCCGCAAGGAATATTTCTGCCGCAAGACGATCAACCATCCGCGACTGGAAATGGCCAAGAATGATATTTTGTCGTTGGCCAATACCAGCGGAAAACCCGACATCATCATCGTCACGGGACCTACCGGTGTCGGCAAAACTACCTTAGCAGTAAAGATCGAAGATCAGTTGCTGGAACGCAATATGAACCGCATGCTATCGGATAAATCGCATTTGCCGGTAATCCGGGTCGATGCAATTCCACCGGATAATAAAGAAATGAAGTTTGACTGGAAAGATTTCTATACCCGTTTGCTGTATGCCTTCAGCGAGCCCTGCATCTCGCAGAAGCAACTGTTTGAAGACGAGATCTATATGGAGCAGCCAATATCTCCGTATCACGCCATGAATACGCCTGCAGCATTACGGCGTTCCGTGGAAAACAACATGAAGAAGCGAGGCACCAGAACATTGATTATTGATGAAGCCAATCACTTGCTGATGGTTGACCCCAAGCTCATGCGTCGGCAGTTTGAAGTCATTAAATCACTCTCGCAAAAATGTAACGTGACCATAATTCTGATTGGCACCTATGACTTGCTGCAAATCCTGGAGCAAAGTGCCCAATTGGTTCGCCGTGGACGTGTTGTGCATATGGCGCGATATAACGACTATATCCCTGCCGACAAGATGGCGTTCAAGAATGCGTTGTACTCCTTTCAAAGGCATATGCCGTTCAAAATCGAACCTGATCTCGTCACGTATCTGGACATTTTTTACCTGAAGTCGGCGGGTTGTGTCGGCATCCTCAAAGAATGGCTTGATAACGTGGCAAGTGAAGGTTTAAACAGAGGTCTTGACACTATTGATATGGAATTCATATTGCAGCATGCACACTCCAATAAAAGCATTCAGACCGTTTTAAAGGAGGCCTTCACTGGAGAATCCAAACTCAAGGATATCGATGTCAAGGAATTGCGCGGCATGCTCAAATTGCATCATAAAAATATCGGCAAAGTTGCAACCCAAGTTACAGGTGTTTTGCCGTCAGGTACAGATGGTGAGCAAAAATCCCTGCCCAATCTGCCGCCGGATAAAAAGTCGGTCAAAGGCCAGGTCGGCAAACGTAATCCTAAGCGCGATACAACGGAGTTGAATTTTGCCTTATTCTCCTGATGTTTTCATTGAAGATATTGGCAACCGTATCGGCATTCCAGACCGAAGCCGCTTGTTCGGGCTGGAACCGATTGGTATTGGCAGTGCCGGATCAGAGGGATTTATTTCTTACCTGATCCGCTTATCCAAGGAACATTGCATCAGCCCAAGATTATTACTCAGCACTGAGTTCTTACCACGCATGTCTGAGGTCAATTCTGGGCGGCATGCTATGTTTTATATGGACTATGCAAAAACCTTGCATAGTACCGGTAAGTTCGCGAATAAATTCGTGACCATGGCCGAACAACTAACCGGCAGGAATGACCTTGCATTACTTACAGCCTTACCATGGCAGGAAATAGTTCCTGCAATAGGAACAGGCTTGATGGCACAACATCCTAAATGGTGCAGCTCATGTCTGGCAGATTATCGAAACAATCACACGCCAGCCTACTTCAAACTGTCCTGGGGATACGCGCTGTACCAGGCATGTTCAGCACATCATCTGCAATTGATTGATGAATGCCCATGGTGTGGCAGGCATCAGCCTTTCATACCGGTTCATGCCAGCCTAGGCCGCTGCAATTACTGTTATGGCTGGCTTGGCACCTGCGACAAGGAACCATCCAATATAGACGATCCCTATCAACTCTGGGTAGCTGGCGCCGTTGAAGACATGATTATCCACGGCAAAAGCGCCATGCGACAAGTCACGGGAGAACTGTTCCGGGAAAGACTCATGAAACTGACCATTGCCCTGGCAGACAATAAGAAAAAGAGGTTCTCGGAAATGCTGGGATTCACCCCTTCCACAATGGCCTCCTGGATCACAAAACAACAGAAACCGTTATTCCCGCAATTTCTGTATCTTTGCCACCAGCTGGGAGTGCTGCCATCTGAATTGTTACTGGAAAATTTTGATCCTCATAAGATTGATATTCACTTTAAAGCACATGCCCAAAAACTGCACTGCATAAGCCCAAAAATAGGTCTGCAGGACCCGCCCAAGCACGAAATCTATGAGCGGTTGCAGGCAATTTGCAATGATGCCGATGATTGCAGGTCAATGGCTGACATCATTACCGAGCTGGCACTCACCAGAAAATACCTGCTCTACTGGTTCCCAAAAGAATGCGAAGTAATTTCCTTAAAGCATAAGCAGTGGATTAACCGAACTGCGCTACAAAGGAAAAAAGCACAACTACTGGAGGTACGGAATATTACCTGGTGCCTATATGATCAGGGTTTATATCCTAGCAATAGACAAGTAGCTAAACAGCTTCTTCCACTAAAATTATGTTTTGCAAAACTGCATTTGAGAACCACTCATCGCAACACATTGAAGGAGTTAGGTTTCTTGTAACTAACAAGGGACAATCACTCTGATGTGTGTAAACTGATATAATAATTGCTGTCATAAACTTTACGTCCCGCATCCGGTCTACAGAGTCGGTCAATGCCGTGTAAAGTTTATGCCCCCACTGCGGGGGGTGCTCAAGAAAATCAAACCTGTGCCCCCGCCTCATTTGCTGAGATTCATGCTTTGGCATGTCAAAACCTTTAGTAAAAAATCAAAGGCAATACAAGTTTCATTACCCTCAAAATTAATTAAGTGACTGCCAAGCCGGACAAAGCGGTCTGTCATTTATTCAATAATTGTTCAAATTCAATTAGAATCAACTTAATCATGCTGCGTCTCTATATTAATATTTCAATATAGAGACCGAAAAACAATAAAACTAAGAAAAGACAAGGGATTCCAGCCATGTGCCACGAATTTTCAATTATTAATATACGGACCCATGGGGCTCTATATTAACGGTTAGGTTCCAAAACATTGAGTGAATCCAAACCATTTATTCCACTAAATAAACCACGCTCATGGGTTATATTTATCTGTGCCTGCCTTCTAGGCATTGCACTTGGTTTGCTGGGGTTCATTTTCACTTGGCTTGGCTTCAAAGTGGCGGCAGTTTTCCTAATCCCATTATTTGTTCTTAGTTGGGTTATTAGCTTTACTTCTTGGCTAGTTTTTATATCTGGCCTTATTTCAGGGCGTTACACTAATATCCAGCATAAACAATGGAGTGAGCAAGTATGGTAAATTTTCAACCTAACCCATCATTCAAGCGGGACTGGCTAAAGCCAGCCCCTTAATTCAAACGTTAGAAATCAGTTTATGCGTCAAGATATCCATTTAAACCGCATTAAGAAACTTGAATCTTCAGGCAAATCATCTCTTTTGCTTTGGCCAATTCTCTTGTTATCTGTACTTATGGGTTTTGGTGCACCTGGCTCAGAAAAGGCATGGTGGCTCTGGCTTTTTCTAGTCATAGTCATTGGTTTACCATTTGCTACATTTATTGCGCCTCGCCTTGCTCAAACAGCACTCAATAATGGACAGATAGCGCTGGCATACACTATTATTTTAGTGCCAACGCTTATTTTATTATCACCGATTTTGGCTCCGTTGTTTTGGTGGCTTGGTTATGCTTTTTTCTAACCTATCATTCAAGCGGGGCTGGCTAAAGCCAGCCCCTTAATTCAAACGTTAGGTCAAAGGAACAGATGTTTGCTATTGGTTTCTTTCTAGCTTTTGCGGTCGCGCTAAGTGTCATCCACTTGCTAATACAAATATTTCCTCGAAAGGGAAGGCGGTATGCGTGGCTTTCTGTTGTGGCCCTCACTATCAGCTTTCCGTTTTGGCACTACACGTATCCCAGCTATCGAGAATATGTTTCCCTGTGTGCACGCACTGATCTATATGACGTGATAAAAACTGTGGAGGTTGACTACCCGTACTTTGACGGCAGTAGCTTTCATGCCTACCGCCAGCTTGCCACTCGAGAATTCAGGGGATTCGATATCAAGCAGGGTCGACTGGGATATCTCAGATACTCGCGAAACGACAATTGGACGTCATCTTCATGCCAACGTGATTGTGCTAACCCTAGCGTTTTCGTGTGGGAGAAGACATGCGAGCTAAGCTGTCTTAATAGGACGCCGATACCCTCACCGGAATTCGAGCTTAGATCAAACAACTCGACCTCTGAACTTATACGGGAACGACTCGTTAAGCATAGGAGCGCTCTGCTAGCTCCTTCGGGCGAAGAGCTAGCTGTAAATCTCGGCTACACTTACTATCCATATGGCACTGGCGCGGCCAAGATTCTGGGATTGGCTAGTGGCAGTCCACCGTCACTATCCTGCCATGCGGAAAAAAGTATCGGGTCGCTAGAGTTCATTTTGCCGAGGGTCTCCAAATGAAACGTATTGCGGCAAGGCAGTGTAAATGAGACCGAACCCATGCATCAAGCGGGACGCCTAACGGCGCCCCTTATGTCAAACGTTGATGGTCTGCTTTGGGCCGATCACAGTCAGTTAGCTTCTATAGTTGACAGTCAGCTTTGCGGATTAACAAGGCTTTTGCATGTTGGCAGAGTTAGTTGATAGTGGTAAAACTGGTTTTTAAGCAAGAGGTATTAAGTACTTCATCTTAATTTACGATCTTTCTAAAAACTTGTAAGTTTTGACTGCTTAATAAAAAGCTATTTGTATAGTTGCTGTAAGCTAAATTCGCATAACTGTTCCGCTTTATGCCAACGTTGAGCCTCAGGCAAGCTGCCAAAATGCACAATACTAAATACACCTTCAATAATCGATTGGCAATACAGGCTCACCAGCTCAAAATCTGTATCTAGTTTTAACTCACCTAGTGCTATTGATTGCTTAAGTAGCGTATCAATCTGCACAACTCGCTTCTTTTCCCATGCATAACGTAAATGTAAGAGCTCTGGTGAGTCATCAATGCCTATATAGAGAAAAAACAACACACGCTGTATAGAGCTAGGCTCGATGTAACTGCGGATCTCTTGCATGCAATACTGTTTTAAATTGAGCAAAGAGCTCAGCGCTACATCACTTTGAAATGGCGCAACTTGGTCAATCACGCGTTCTGCCATAGCAATAGCAACTTCTAACTTACCTTTGTAATGGCCATATATCGCACCGCGAGAGAGCTTTGCTACCTCTGCAATATCAGTCATTGTTGTCAGTGTAAAACCTTTGTCATAGAACACTAGTTCCGCAGCATCTAATATCTGGTCACGAGTTTTTTGAGCGTCCTCTTTGGTTTTTCTAGCCATGGCAATAATCATGCGTTGGAGTTGAGTTGCGTTATTATAGCAAACAATAATTAATCAGTCGTGATTGATTAATTAAATAATTATCGCTAGAATAGTCTTTCTGTCATATAAGGCCGTTGTATGTTGCTATTCCAATCACGATCAATTCTTATCCTTGTATCACTGTTTTTGCAGGTAGGGTTAGCTGCATGCAGTAAACAAGAAAGTGTGGCCGCCATAGAAAACGGTGCGCCAGAAGTAGAAGTTATTCAAGTACAGTATGCTGAAATTCCTAGCAATGTAGAGCTGCCAGGCCGTGTAGAGGCTTATCGGATTGCAGAAGTCCGTGCACGCGTGACTGGAATTGTATCCAAGCGCTTATATCAGGAAGGGCAGACTGTAAAAAGTGGTATGCCATTATTTGCACTGAATCCTGAGCAACTGCTGGCAACAGAACAAGAAGCTGACGCTGAGTTGGCAAAAACAGAGGCAAACTTAGTGAATGCTAACGACAAGCTAGCACGCTATGAAGCATTAGTTGGCGATCAGTCAGTTAGCCAGCGTGACTACCGTGCAGCCAAAGCTGAAGTACAACTGGCAAAAGCTGAAGTAGCTTCGGCACAAGCCAAACTCAACCGTGCAAAACTGGATGTTGGTTATGCCAGTGTGGTATCACCTATCGACGGTGTAGCACGTCGTGCGCTAGTAACTGAGGGCGCGCTAGTAGGCAAAGATGAGGCTACCCATATGACGACAGTGGAGCAAATTAACCCTGTCTATGTCAATTTTGCGCAATCTTCGTCAGAGGTATTTGCGTTGCGCAAGTCGTTACGTGGTGGACAACTCAAAAGCAATGACGCCCAATTTAAAATTGAGTTATTACTGCCAGATGGCTCCTTGTATCCAAATGCTGGAAAACTTTCATTCTCTGATGTTTCGGTGAATCAGAATACAGACTCAGTGGTCATGCGTGCTATCTTTGATAACCCGCAGCAGGAATTGATGCCTGGTGCTTACGTACGCTTAAAAATTCGTCAGGCGACCAATCCTAATGCCATTCTCATTCCTAGAGATGCATTGATGCGCGATCAGTTTTCTACGCGTGTTTGGGTAGTCAATTCAAAACAAATTATAGAGTCGAGAGAAGTGCAGACCGGTAGCTTATCAGGTAAGCAGTGGGTAATTGAGCAAGGCTTACAACCTGGAGACCAAGTAGTTGTAACCAATGCCGCAACGCAAACCGCAGGTACTCGAGTTACCCCAAAAGTGGTAACGATGACTGATGCATCAGAAAAAACAACGAAAGCAGCTTCATGAGTAGATTTTTTATTGATCGCCCGATTTTTGCTTGGGTGATTGCGATATTAATCGTATTGGCTGGCGTGCTGGCCATTAAACAATTGCCGATTGCACAGTATCCTGATATTGCACCACCAGTAGTAAATATTGCTGCAAGCTACCCTGGCGCCTCAGCCAAGGTCGTGGAGGAAACCGTCACCTCAATTATAGAGCGCGAGATGAACGGCATTCCTGGTCTGATGTATGTGTCGGCCACCAGTAATTTTGGCTTAGCCTCCATCAATGTCACATTCCGACAAGGAACTAACCCTGACTTAGCTGCAGTTGATGTGCAAAACCGGCTTAAAAGTATAGAGGTACGATTACCAGAAATTGTACGTCGTAGCGGAATCAATGTGGAGAAGTCAGCAGACAGTTTCCAGTTAATTGTCTCTCTAACCTCTGAGGACAATCGTTACAGCGAGATTGACCTCGGTGAGTTAGCATCTTCTACGGTGATCCCTACGCTAAAACGCGTGCAAGGCGTGGGTAAGGTGCAGTCATTTAGCCCTGAATACGCCATGCGTATCTGGCCAGACCCACAAAAAATGGCTGGTTTGAATGTAAGCGTTAGTGAGATTTCCAATGTACTCCGTAGCTATAACACACGGCTAACACTGGGCCAAGTTGGTGCGAATGGCGTACCAGAAGCATCCCCGCTTAGTGTTTCGCTGGATGCGGAAGCCACCCTGAAAACTGTGGAAGACTTTGCCAATGTGCCGCTACGCACGCAGGCCGATGGTTCTGCGCTACTCATAAAGGATGTGGCACGAGTAGAGCTAGGCGGCAGTGACTACACCTTTAGTTCTAAAGTGAACGGCAAGAATGCTGCCGGCATGGCAATTAAGCTATCCCCAGGCTCTAATGCGGTAGAAACCGTTGCTCGGGTTAAAGAGTCGATGGCAAAAATGCAGGCATACTTTCCACCTAATGTCATGTACCAGTTGTCATACGACTCCTCGGCCTTCGTGTCGATTTCGATTAAAAAAGTGATTCAGACCTTAGTCGAAGCGGTGATACTTGTGTTCTTGGTCATGTATCTGTTTATGCAGAATCTACGCGCCACGCTTATTCCAACTATCGTAGTGCCAATTGCCCTAATGGGTACCTTTGCCGTGATGTACTGGCTAGGATACTCCATTAACGTATTAACAATGTTTGGTGTAGTGCTTGCGATTGGTATTCTAGTGGATGACGCCATTGTGGTAGTAGAAAACGTCGAGCGACTTATCGTTGAAGAAGGCTTATCTGCCTACGATGCAACGGTAAAAGCTATGTCGCAAATTAGTGGCGCAGTGGTTGGAATTACGGTAGTGCTAGTATCAGTATTTATTCCGATGGCATTTTTCAGTGGCGCTGTCGGTAATATTTACCGCCAGTTCTCATTGTCTTTATCGGTGTCGATTGCCTTTTCTGCGTTTTTAGCATTGTCACTAACACCTGCCCTGTGTTCAACGTTATTACGACACGAGCCTCAAGCCAAAGCGGGCTTTTTTATCTGGTTTAATCGTAGTTTTAAGCATATGACTGAGCGTTACACTCGCCTCACAGGTGGATTACTAAATAAGCCATTACGCTGGTTGGTGGTTTTTGCCCTTATTGTAAGCTTGGTTGGCTGGATGTTTGCGCGCCTCCCAAGTGCGTTCTTGCCAGAGGAAGATCAAGGTAACTTTATGGTGATGGTTTCGCTACCACAAAGTGCCACCTTGGCCGAAACGGCAGAAGTGCTTGGTGACATCAGCAACTACATTCAAAAGAATGAGCCGGTAGAAAATATCTTTGAAGTGAGTGGTTTTAGCTTCTATGGTACAAGTACCAATAGCGGCATGTTATTTATTACGCTTAAAGACTGGCAAGAGCGCCCCAAGGCTGAGCAACAAGTAAAAGCGATTGTAGATCGGGTCAATCAGCAGTTTTTCGGTCGACCTAACCTGAGCATTTTTGCCATGAATGCTCCGCCACTGCCTGAACTTGGCAATGTAGGTGGATTCGACTTGCGATTGGTAGACCGTGCCAGCGTAGGGATTGAAAAACTGACAGAAGCGCGTGATCGGTTACTCACAGAGTCAACCAAGCATCCAGAATTAACCAATGTGTTATTTGCTGGACTATACAACGCACCAATTGTAAACGTGCATTTAGATCGTGCCAAAGCCAGTGCGCTAGGTATTTCTCTAGATGAAATTAACGAGACATTAGCGACATTGTTAGGCTCAAATTATCTAGGCGACTTTGTCTATGGTAATCAGGTGCGCCGTGTCATTGTGCAGGCAGATGGCAAACAGCGCCAAACATTGGAGGATGTTAAAAAAATCAGGCTAAAAGCGGCAGATGGTAGCCTCGTGCCTTTATCCTCAATCATCACGCTGGAGTGGAGCATGGGGACACCACAGCGCACACGATTTAACGGCTTCCCCTCGTTTAATATTAACGGCAGTGCTGCACCTGGCTACAGTAGCGGTGATGCGATGCATGCTATGGAGAAAATGGTACAAGGTCTGGGCAAAGGGATTGGTTTTGAATGGGCAGGACAATCGCTAGAAGAAAAACAATCTGGCAGCCAAGCCGCGTTGTTATTCGGCTTATCAATTTTGGTGGTGTTCTTAGTATTGGCTGCTTTATATGAAAGCTGGGCAATACCATTTGCGGTAATTCTGGTAGTACCTTTGGGCGTGCTGGGTGCGCTAATAGGCGTGACCGTACGTGAACTGCCAAATGACATTTACTTCAAAGTCGGCTTAATTGCGACGATAGGTTTATCTGCAAAGAACGCCATTTTGATTGTTGAGTTTGCGCGTGAGCATGTATTACAAGGTATGCCACTGCTCGAGGCTAGCTTGCTGGCCGCGAAAGAGCGTTTGCGCCCGATTGTCATGACGTCATTGGCGTTTGGTGTTGGCGTGATGCCACTGGCATTTGCAACTGGCGCGGCGTCTGGTGCTCAGATTGCTATTGGTACTAGCGTACTAGGCGGAATTATCGCTGCTACCTTACTGGCCATCTTTTTTGTTCCACTGTTTTTTATTGTGGTTGGTCGCTGGATGCACAAACCAGAAACTACCACTAAGGATTTAGCATGAAGCATTACCGTATTCCTGCCGTAGTTGCGTTGGCACTCGCCATCAGTAGTTGCTCGTTGATTCCTGACTATTTGAGGCCTGCCGCCCCTGTGCCTGAAAGCTACCCTGGGCAGCCAGCCAATGATATGGTGGCTGAATTCCCGCCACTAACTTGGCAGAACTATTTTCCAGATGCTGACTTACAGAAACTAATCCAGGTTGGCTTGCAGCATAATCGTGACTTAAAAACAGCGGTACTGCGTATCGATGAAGCTAAGGCACTCTATGGTATTCAAAATGCAGACCGTTTACCAACGATACAAGGCAATCTAAATTATGATCGTAATAAAACGGTATTCAACTCCAGCCAGGCGTTTGAAGCTGAGCTGTTCAAGGCTGGTATAGGTATTTCTGATTTTGAAATTGATGTATTCGGCCGGGTAAAAAGCTTGTCCCAAGCGGCGCTGGAACAATATCTAGCGATTACCGAAAATCGGCAAGCGATACAGGCAACGCTAATAACAGAGATTGCAACCCAGTATGTCAACCTGCTGACCACACACGCACAACTGAAACTGGCACAACAAACGCTGGACGATAGAAAGCAAATTCTACAGCGTACCCAACGGCGCTTTGATGCAGGTATTGACCAAGTACTTGACTTAAAAGCAGCACAAATACAGGTTGAGCAAGTGCAGGCACAGCATGCTCAATGGCAACGCCAACTTGCTACTACGCAAAATGCACTGCATTTGCTGCTGGGGGAGACATCACAAGGCGCAACTTTAACAATTAAACCGCTGGAAGCTTTAAAAGTTGGCGAAGCGCCAATTGGTATGCCTTCAAGTTTATTAACTAGAAGAGCAGATATTCGTGCTGCGGAACATCAGCTCAAATCTGCCAATGCTAATATTGGTGCAGCAAGAGCAGCGTTCTACCCACGTTTGCAATTAACGACCAATGTGGGCTTAGTAAACTCGGAATTTACTAAACTATTTTCTGATACTGGTAGCAATTACTGGGCTTTTAGCCCACAACTCATTATCCCAATTTTTAACTATGGCAGAAACAAAGCCAATTTAAATCTAGCCGATGCTAGGCAGCACATTGAAGTCGTTAATTATGAAAAAACCATACAGGCGGCTTTTCGTGAAGTAATGGATGTACTGTCTACTAAAGAGGCAATTACTGAGGAAAACTCTGCCAGAGTAAGATTGAGTAATTTAGAGAGTAGCCGCTTGCAACTAGTTAAACGCAAACTAGATCAAGGCTTGGTCACTTATCTAGAATTACTAGATGCGCAACGCAGCGTTTTTGACGCGCAGTCACAGGAATTGCAGATTCGCCAGTTGGCTTTACAAAACCAGGTGAGCTTGTATAAAGCCCTTGGTGGAAGTTAGCTTTAAGTAAAAATGGTAGTTTAATCCGCAAGACAGACGTACTATTTTAATAGACAATCTGCTGCCATAGCGCAATAAGAGAGCTTAATTATCATTCACCCTTATGTCAAACGTTAGGTTCCTATGTGCTATATGCTGTTGCTGAGTACTGACTTGAATGTGAACTTTGAATCGCCACAAGTTTACTAGACGCCTTTTATCCGTTGGTAATGGACTACCTGTTAAAGTTGATAGCCTGTTAAGCAGATGCAGTTGTAAATCAGCACAGCTAATTTTAATAGCTGTGCTGAATTCGATCTATTAAACCTCAGTCTGTTCAGCTAACTCCAAAGCGTCATCTACTTCTATTCCAAGATAACGCACAGTGCTATCAAGTTTTGTGTGTCCCAGTAGCAATTGAATAGCACGTAGATTCTTTGTGCGCTTGTAGATCAAAGAGGCTTTTGTTCTCCTCATTGTATGGGTGCCGTAATTTGCCGAATCTAAACCAATCTCCTCTACCCATGCATTAACAATACGAGCGTACTGCCTGGTGGATAAGTGTGGTGAATCGTGAATGCGGCTAGGAAATAGAAAGTCCTCCGACCTCAGATGTGCATATTCTATCCATGCATATAAGGAATTGCGCGTTTGTTCAGTAATTTCAAAATGCACAGGAAGACCGGTTTTCTGTTGCATCACAATAGCGCGAGCCGTGATTTGATTGCCATGAGAAATATCCCGCACTTTTAGTTTAACTAGATCACAACCGCGAAGCTTGCAGTCGATAGCCAGATTAAATAATGCAAGATCACGAACACGCTGAAACAACTCCAAACGAATTCGTATTGCCCAGATTTCCTTTAGCTTAAGTGGCGATTTTTGGCCGACGAGTTTATTTTTGTTCCATGGTTCACGGTTACTAATTGAATAGGATTGAATTGCCATGATATTAATCTCCTATAAACAGGGAGTAATAGCTTGCGCTTTTATCGGCGAATATTGCAGTGAAAAATGGGAAGCTGAACGTCTGCAATGCGGATTTAGCTGTCTAATGTGAATATAATTCTGCCGTCTCTATCAGTTGGTTAGTTCTACTCTAATTGTTTTATTAAGGGCAACGGCTGCTTTGACCAGCATTGTTAGAGTTAGATGAGTATTAGAGTCATCCAGTAATCTATTAACAGCATTACAGCTGGTTTTCATTTTTTTGGCCAGATTTGTTTTTGTAATATTCTGAAGCCCCATTTCCTTCTTTATTTGCCAAGCAATCGTACGCTTTAGTGCAATAACGGTAGCATTCTCCAGCAAATTCTCTTCTGTCAGAAAGTCATCTAAGCTAGACCCTATATGTTGAGCATTCATTTCCGTCTCCATTCGTATCTTGAGATTATTATATGCCTAACATACTGAGTGAAATATCGACTAGCTTATGCTTCCTTTATTGCCTTCAGCCAATTTTATGGTTCCTTACAAACTTTTTGCAGACCCAACTGTATGACAAGGCATCATTAACCATATAATTTTATGCTTCTAAAATTTAATAAATAAATGGTCATTCTGACATTGAGCAACGCTTTGTTTTCATCGGTAGCATTCGAATCACTCATGGTGACGTCCCTGCCACGGGTTTAACCTGCTGACCTTCAACCAGCGTATGTACACCGGCAATCGCGATTTTTTCTCCTGGCTGCAAACCGTCGGTGATCATGACTCCCTGTTCCGAAAACTCGCCTGCGGTCACTTCGCGTCGCTGGGCTTTATTTTCTGCATCAATCACCCATACCAGTTTTTTGCCATTACGCTCTGTCAGTGCAGCTAATGGGATCCGCAGCTGTGATTGCATAGGTTGTTGCTGTGCCTGCTGCTTGAATTTCACGCCTGCAGTCATGCCCAGTTTCACCATATCATCGGCATCGATCACGCTCACTCTCACATCAAAAGCGCGTGTTGCAGAATCCGCTGCCGGCGCAATCTCACGCACACGTCCGGCATAAGCTTTATTGGGATTAGCCCACATTTTGACAGTCACCGGCGTACCTGGCTTCACCTCGGCCATACGTGACTCCGGCACCGCAACCAGCACTTCAGTTTCTTTAAGATTCGCAATCTGCACCACGGTCTCACCCGCCTGCACCACCTGGCCCGGTTCGGCACGTATCATAGTGATGACACCGTCACGATCAGCCGTTAAATTGGCATATTGCATCTGATTGCCTGAAACATTGGCTTGCGCTTTTACCTGGGCCAGCCTGGCAGCAGAGGTCTTCAGCTCTGCCTCACGAATATCCAGCGCCGAAGCCGAAATAAATTTCCTGGCAAACAATTGCCGCTGCCGCTCCAGCTCGGCCACAGCCAGCGCATGGCTGGCCTCGGCCGCGCGTACATCAGCCATTGCGGCAGCAGCATTTAAATTGACATCTGCGGCATCCAGTCGCGCAATGAGCTGGCCCTTTTTGACCTGCGCGCCCACGTCAACCTTACGCTCCATGATCTTGCCGCTGATTCTGAAGCCCTGTGCAGACTCAAAACGTGGCCGCACCTCGCCCACCAGTACCATGGAGCTGGAATCATTAGAATCGCCCACGACCATAATCAAAGTAGGACGAGGTGGCGCAACAGGTTCAGCCGGTTTATCGCAGCCAGCGAGCAACACCAAAGATAATGCCAACAATAATCTGTGTTTCATTGCGCGTTACCCATTCACATTTTTGTTTTTTACATTTAAGGTACTGGCAGCAGGGTGACGCAATAACCCCTGCAACATTGTACTTTGCATCAATTGCAGCCGTGCATCTATGTCGGCCCACTGTATCCAGACCTCTTGCCCGAGCGCAATCTGCAGAGAGCATACGCCGTGGATGCCCGCCCATATAGTCTGCGCAATCAGTTCTGAATCATTGAGATCATCTCTGAACAGATCCGCTTCAAACGCTTCATGCACCACATGCTTCAGTTGTGCATAGGCATCCTGTTCGGTATTGCCCTGCTGGATTCTGGTGATTTCCTGATTACAGGGCGCACGCGGCGTCATGAACATCAGGCGATAGTGATTAGGATGCTGCAGCGCAAACATGGCATAGCCTTTACCCAAAGCCTGGATACGCGCAATCAGGTCAGGCAGCTGCATGACCTGGTGCATACCGCTGGCCAGTTTCAGGAAATCCTCATCACACACCGCCTGCAGCAAGGCTTCCTTATCGGCAAAGTGATTGTATAAAGTGGTTGCAGAATAATTAATTTTCTTGGCGATTTCACGCATGGAAACCGCATCAATCCCGCGCTCTACAAATAGAGTACGCGCCGCGTCCAGTATGCTGGCACGTAATTTTTCCCGGTCTTGTTCTGATTTTATTCTAGGTGGCATGGCATAAACCATAATAGTTAACGTTGTTAATTTAACACTGTTAACTATTAAGGTAAAGCCTTTATTTGATATTTAAGGCAGACTTGATTTTTATCACTTATTTGGCAAAAACACGATGAATCAAATTTCACGCCTGAATATCGTCTGTAGCGGTATTTGCAACGAAACCTGCTGCCAGCATCCGTTCAAACTCCTCAATCGGCAGTGGCTTGCTGAATAAATAACCTTGAAACGCCTGGCAGCCATGACTTAAAAGTAACTGCAGCTGCTCTTCGGTTTCCACCCCTTCTGCCAGCACTTCCAGCTCCAGGCTGAGACCTAAGGCAATGATCGTATTAACGATACTGGCATCGTTACTGTCGATCATAATATCCCGCACGAATGATTGGTCTATCTTCAACTGATCAAACGGAAGACGTTTAAGATAGGAAAGCGAAGAATATCCGGTACCAAAATCATCCAGGGAGAAACCAACCCCTCTGGCTTTGAGCACAGTCATTTTGGCAATAATATCTTCGATATTTTCTACCAGCATACTCTCGGTCAATTCTAATTTCAGCTTGGACGGGTCCACACCAGTGCGGTTAATCAGCTGTATGACCTTATCAACGAAATCTGCCTGCAAATACTGGCGCGGGCTGACATTGACCGAGAGCACCAGATTTGCAGTATCAGTTTTTTGCGCCCATAACAGCAGCTGTTTGCATGCACTGGCCAACACCCAGTCGCCTATCTGCAGGATCAGCCCGGAAGCTTCAGCCAGTTGGATAAAATATCCCGGCATGACCAGGCCGCGGTGCGGATGATTCCAGCGAATGAGCGCCTCTGCGCCGACGATATGCCACTGCTGATTTAACTGTGGCTGAAAATACAGCACAAACTGTTCATAAAGTATGCCTAGGTGCAAATCAGCCTCAAGTGCAACGCGTTCACGCACAAGGGCTTCCATCTGCGGGTCAAAGAAACGGAACGTATTGCGTCCGGAGTCCTTTGCTTTATACATGGCCAAATCTGCACGCCTTAGCAGTTCATCTACCGATGTTGCCGAGTCATGGTTAAACAGCGTTACACCTATGCTTGGTGTAGTGTGATGTGTATAGCTATTGAGCAGGAAAGGCTGGTTAAAACTCAACAGAATCTTCTCACACACGCTGCTGGCCTGGACCGCTGCATCACGAAGATTTTCATCCAATTCGTTGATCACGACAACAAACTCGTCCCCGCCAAGCCGCCCTACTGTATCACTTTCTCGCACGCATTTAACAATACGCCGCGCCACTTCAACCAGCAGCATATCGCCTACATCATGGCCATGGGTATCGTTCAGTGATTTAAAGTTATCAAGATCGATAAACAACAATGCACCGGAATGATGACTACGCGAATTTGAGCTTAAGCGCTGTTTGAGCCTATCGATCAGCAACTGGCGATTCGGCAAACCGGTCATCGCATCATAGAACGCAAGCTGCTGGATTTTCATCTCGGTTTGCTTACGTTGCGTGATATCGCGCATGACTGCTACCCAATGCGTATTCATGCCTGCCTCATCGCTGATTGGCACAATATCCAGCTCAAGCCAGATTTCTTCACCTGACTTTTTATAGTGAATCACTTCTGTATGCACCGGCCTTCCGTCTTTAAGCGCTTGACTGATTTTCAGAAGCTCATCTTGCTGGGTATTCCTGCCATGCAGAATACTCGATGACTTGCCAATCACATCCTCATGGCTAAAGCCGGTGATGCGCTCGAATGCTTCATTGACGAATATGATGCGATGCCCCAGATCATCTGTCGATGCAGACTCTGTAATCATCACAATGTCGTTGAGCCTTGAAATTCCGCTCTCCAGCAGCCTCAGGTGCTCCTGCGAATTATGGCGCTCGATCGCAATACCCAGGATATGTGAACATGCATCCACCAGCTCCAGCTCCTCATTCCCCGGTATATACGGCTCCTGATGATAGACCGCAAACGTACCAATCACCGCATGCGCACTGGATAGAATGGGAGATGACCAGCATGCGCGCAAGCCATACTGCATCGCATCTGCCCGGTAGTTATCCCACAACGGATCAGTTTCAATATCAGCCACAATAATCCGCCGTTTCTGATACGCAGCAGCGCCGCATGAGCCGTTGCTGCTGCCAATTTCCGCCCCATCGATAGTCTGCATATAAGCCTGTGGGAGTTTAACCGCAGCACCTTTGCACAAATGCATTCCGTCGCTGCTGATGAGCATGACGGAACACATGCAGCGCGGGAATTGCGATTCGATTAAATTTATGGTGGCACGCAACACCTCTGCCAATGGCGAGTTTGCTGCAATACGCTCAAGAATGGCGCTCTGTCCGCTCTTGAAGGCTTCCAGGCGCTTGCGTTCCGAAATATCCTGGAATGCACCTTGCAGCCTGACGATGGTACCATCAGCATCACGCACGGGGTGACCGATCGTGCGCACCCAAATACGCTTGCCCTTGACGGTCAATTTTTCCAGCTCAAGGTCATAAGAAATACCGTTTTGAATGCAATTATTGATCGCAGCCTGTATTTTGGGCTGATGTTCCGCTACAAAAAGTGAAACGCCCTCTTGTATGGTCGGCGTGTGGCCAGCAGGCATGTCGTGAATAGCAGCCACCTCATCTGACCACGTCACTTTTCTGCTTGCAATATCCATAATCCATCCGCCCAGATGGGCAGCACTGCCGGCTATTTTAAGCAGGTTTTCTGCCTGCTCGCGCCGCTGTATTTCCTCCTGCAGCGCGATCGTTCGGCTTTTTACGTTACGCCGGATCTGCAGGTTCCAGATAAAGACAAGCCCCAGCAGAATCAATACCGTGATTGCCCCCACGCTAACCCACCGGATAATTAAGTATTTGGAGGCAGGGCTGCTGTAAACAAAGCCTTCCAAGTCATAGTTCTGTGGAATAATCTCAAGCGCAGCAAGTGTCTTTGCAATATTTTCCCAGCGTTCATTATTCATGTGCCCGAATTCGACAACATCGGAAAGCACATACGGCTCCATAATGCTCGCTTCTTTTAGCAGCATGTTATAGGTGATGCCGTGTTCAGAAACACCTTTCATGCCGGCGATCAGGCGGGCAATTTCCTCGCGGTGCTCAAATGCATAAGCCCAGCCCTTTTTAGTGGCGCGCAAAAATGCATCCACACGCTCAGGGTGTGCAGATATCTCGCTTTCGCTTGTGAACAGGATGTCGCCGTAAAAATCTACGCCGTAGTCCTGATTACTTAATATCGAAGGATGGTAGCCCAGCGCCTCAAGCTGCACAGGCTCTACTGTCGCATAGGCAGAAACTACATCGGCATTGCCATTGATGAGATCTTGCAGGTTCCACGTATGTGGCAGCACGGTTACACGCTCAAGGCCGATGCCAGCCTTGTTCATCATGGCTTTGAACTGGGTTGCGCCCTGGTCGTTGGACAGCATAATGCGTTTGCCGATCAAGTCTTGAGGACGATTAATCTTTTTTTCACGTAGACTTAACAAGACGTAAGGTGAATGCTGGAAAATTGACGCAATCGCCACTACGGGCTGCCCACTCATGCGAGACAGTAGAATATCTGAATCACCAATACCGTATTGTGCGGCGCCTGTAAGTACCTGTTTGAGCGCTGGCATATTGCTGCCACCCTCAACTATATTCACATCGAGATTTTCCTGCTGATAGAAACCCTTACTCTGGGCTGCATAGTAGCCTGCAAATTGAAACTGATGGTGCCATTTCAACTGCAATGTGATTTTTTCAACGGCATATGCCGTACCGCATGCAGAGATATATAAACCGAACACCAGTGCAGCTGACAACACGACTCTAAATACAATTGTTAACTTCACTGTTTGCTGTATCACTTTAAGCTCTATTCTCGACAAAGAGTCTACAAACCACACTACTATCAATGGCCTTTCATATCTTGTCACAATAGTGATCATTAAACCAATAAGCTAACATTAAACAAAGTGATATTTATTAAAACTGTAACTATTAGTGAATCATAAAAAGGCATATGATATTTCTGCTGTTCATTTAACCCCCCAGGAGAATGTTATGAAAAAACTAATACTCACAATACTTATGACCACATTCTGTCTCTCAGCAAACGCAGGACCTCAGCAAGAGAAAATGAAAGCCTGCAACGCAGACGCCGCCAAAAAGGAACTGGCCGGTGACGCGCGCAAAGCTTTCATGAAAGACTGCCTGTCCTCCAAGAATGACGCAACCATGCACTCGCAGCAGGACAAAATGAAAATGTGTAATGCGGATGCAGGCAAGAAAGAACTGAAAGGCGACGAGCGCAAAGCTTTCATGAAGGACTGCCTCTCCAGCAAGCACGACCCGTCACTGACTACGCAGCAAAACAAAATGAAAGCCTGCAATGACAGTCCGAAAGCAAAAACTTTAAAAGGCGACGAACGTAAAGCCTTTATGAAATCCTGCCTGTCTGGAAATTAATGCAATAAAAAAGCGCCCCTATTAAATTACGCAGAAATTCGCGTGGGGGCGCAAAGGGATCTATATGTGGACAAGTCATAAGGTAGGCCGATGTCATGACGTTGTCTATACGTATGATCCCTTAGTGTCAGGACTAAGTTCCAATGAAGATTTCAATTAGGTGTCAATGCACTGAAAGCGAGAGATTTCAAGTCATCTGATACTGGCTCAATTTATACCAGAGTGAGCGCTCGCTGATCTCCAGCAGCTTTGCTGCCTTGCTTTTATTGCCTTGCGTAGCTGCCAGCGCCTCTGTGATCAACTGCTTCTCGAGCGCCTCAATTGCCTGCGGCAAGGCAAGTGAGTTAGCCGCCGATAACGCCTCCGGCACCCGTGCCGCCGTATGGTTCACCATATCTGCGGGCAGGTGCTTGGGCAACACGGTTTGATTGCCGCTGATAATCGCAGCACGCTCCAGCACATTCTCCAGTTCACGCACATTGCCCGGCCAGTCATAGCGGCTCAGCGCATCAATTGCCTCCGGTGAAATATCAACACGGCGTTTTGCCAGAAAATGCTGTGCCAGCGCAGGAATATCTGATTTACGCGCCCTGAGTGCCGGCAAATCGATGCGGAAAACATTGAGCCGGTAATACAGGTCTTCACGCAACTTGCCGTCTTTAATGGCTTCACGCGGATCACGATTGGTAGCGGCAACAACGCGAATATCGACTGCAATCGGTCGATTGCCACCCACCCGCTCAATCACATTTTCCTGCAATGCACGCAGCAGTTTGGCCTGTAACGGCATCGGCATTTCCGTGATCTCGTCGAGAAATAAAGTTCCGCCGTCTGCCAGTTCAAACTTGCCGATGCGTTCTTTGATAGCGCCGGTAAATGCGCCTTTTTCATGACCAAACAGTTCTGACTCCAGCATTTCATGTGGAATCGCAGCGCAGTTGACTGCCACAAACAAGCCATTGCTGCGTGGAGAGCCGGCATGAACGGCGCGCGCAACGAGCTCCTTGCCGGTACCAGTCTCGCCTGCAATCAGCACCGTGGCTTTTTCCGGCGCAACCTGACGGATAGACTCAAACAACTGCTGCATTACTGGGCTGTTCCCCACCAGTCCGGCATCTGGCGCTTTGTCTTCACGTAAAAACTGGTTTTCAACCACCAGCCGCGCAAATGACAAGGCACGTGCAATTGCAAGTTCCAATTCTTCCAGGTCAAACGGACGCAGAATATAATCGGAAGCGCCGCTTTTCATGGCATCAATCGCAGTTTTGACTTCCCCTTGCGCCGTAACAATGATCACCGGCAAATCAGGGTTTGCAAATGCACTTGACTTGTTTTTATCCTGGTTGCCTTCCTGCCCGCCGCCACGAATCGCCTTGAGTAACTGCAGGCCGCTCATATAAGGCATGTGCAGATCGGTCACCACGCAGTCTACATGCTGGGTATGGATGATTTCGAGCGCCTCGCGCCCATCTTTCGCAGTCAGCGGTTTATAGCCGGCCTGACGTAAACTGATTTCCAGTAAGCGCAGCATATGCGGCTCGTCATCCACCGCCAATATGGTTTTAATCGTTTGCGTCATGGTTCTCTAATCGTTTTCTCTAATTAATCATCATTACGAACAGGCATCATGCACTAATGCACCTGTAACTTAGGCAGCTTGACTCTGAAATCTGCGCCAAATTGCGCGGCATTGCCACTTCCCGAGCGGCTGGGCAGCGTACTTGCTTCAACCGTCAGCGAGCCAAAATGTGCTGTCACAATCTGCCTTGATACAGCCAGGCCCAAACCGATGCCACCCTGCCGCTGCGTAAAGAACGGATCAAATATCTGTTGCCTGAACGGCTCATCAACGCCTTTGCCATTATCTGCCACGCTGATCGTAACACTATCCTCAAGCTCAAACAGGGTCACGACTACCTTGCTGCCATTTTCCAATATCTGGATAGCATTGAGCAATAAATTCAGCACGACCTGCGTAATTTGCTCGCCATCACACTCTACCAGCACGCGTTTTACTGCCTGGCTGGTATCTGCCTCGTTTACCAGGGCATTAATCACCAGTTCCAGACTGATTTCTTTTTTATTGGCCTGCATACGCAGCATGGCAACCGCATTCTCCAGCAGTCCGACCAGGTCATGCAACGCAAACTCCGGTTGCCGCGGCCGCGCAGAATCTACCAGCGTAGAAACCAGCTTATTCAGACGCTCAGTTTCAGAGGTAATGAAGCTGGCGACTTCCTGCGCTTCTGCGCTCAGATTTTTCTCACGCGCGAGCACCTGTGCCGATGAGCGCAATATACCCAGCGGCGTTCTGATTTCATGGCTCATTGCCGCTGCCATTTCACCGGCCACAGCGAGCTTTGCTGCCCTTGTCAGGTTATCTTTAGAGAGATTGAGATCATCGATCATTTTTGCAAAAGCATGCGTCATCTCGCGCACTTCGGTCGGCCCATCCGGCGCAGGCGGCAAACCCTGACTGGAAGAGCGCATGAATCGACTGGCATACGCAGTCAGTCTGGCCAGTGGTGTGGTGATAAAACGCGATAGGGGCGCAGCAAGCGCTGTCGCCAGAATTGCGGTCACCACCAATAAAAAGATAAACATGTAGCCCATGCGATGTACCGGTGCCATCACGACGGAGCGGTGCTGCGAAATTTCGACCTGCCAATTCAAAACCGGCACACTTGCCTGACCATTGCCGTTTGAACGCACCGACACATCATGCCCCGCAACGATCTGCTGCCATTCAGCAGTCTGTGCCAATGGATTGCCGCGCGCATCCAGCAAGGCTGCCGCACTGCCCTGGCTTTGCGTATTTTTGAGGATTTCTTCAATCTCGCCCCAGTCAAATACTGCCCACAACGTACCTACCTTATTGCCGTCATGATCAATAATATCGCTGGCGATGGGTAATCTTTGCTGCTTGATGGTGCCCACGAGCAAAGGCTGCCGCGCGAGTTGCACATTGGCCCACGGCTGCACTGCAAGTGCAGGCTGCCCAATCTGCGCCGGCTCACTGGAAGCAATCACGCGATTCCCAGGATTCACCACATACAGCGCATCATAAACCCCACGGTAACTCTGCTTGAGATCTGCCAGAAAATGCGAGAGTCGTTTGTCCACATCACCGATCTGCACTTCATACATGATATCCAGCCGGCTCCAGGAAGCCACATTCTGCAAACGCTCAAACATCATACGGTCAACTTCACTCATGGCGGCACTGGCACGCGTCTGCATGCCGCTCACGATCTCATCATGCAGCGCGGTACGCGCCTGATAAAAGGCGAGCAGCGTCATGATCAGCATCGGCAATAGGGCGGTCAGAAAAAAACCGGCCAGCAAGACTTGCCTGACGGAAAAAGGCCTATTCAGCATGGGCTCCAGTAGCTATGGTGTACAATTGCGCATTCTCATTTGTGGTAGTCATTCATCATGATTCAGCAAAAAATCAAGGAAACGCGGAATAAGTGTCTCCGCGGGCGAATTGCTGCGTTGCGCGGTACTCGCAACCTCGCTGTATACTACATACTATCTCGGCTTCTGCGTTCCGTGCGCCTTTGGCGTGTGAATAATGCGCTTCAGCGCATATATTCCACGGACACGCCCTTTGCGGGTGCACTTCATCCCGCTCACCGACTTATTTCGCATTTCCTTGGGGTAATTCGTAGCTGCTTACGACACCTGTCAAAATTTGCAGGCAGGCAGGCAGCTTATGCAGTCAGTGTAGCCTTGCTGGCTATGGTATGCAAGATTGCGCATGCAGACGAAATGATTGACGGTGCTGCAGCTGAGCCATCGGGCTTTAAACTTGGCGGCTATTCAAGCGCGAGTATCACTGCGCCGCGCAATGGCAATACCGAATTCAACCTGAATGAAATCAGCCTGATGTTAAGCTGGGATAACAATGCCCGTCTTAAATTTTTTGGCGAACTGGAACTGGAACGCCCGCTGAGCTGGAATGAGAACAAAAAATTTGACAGCAAAAACAGCTATTTTGACCTGGAACGGCTCTATCTCGACTATAACCTTTCTGAAAAAATCAATATCCGCGGCGGGCGCTTTTTAACACCGGCCGGGCGCTGGAACCTGCTGCATGCGCCCCCGCTGGTCTGGACCGGCAGCCGCCCGCTAGTGACCAATTACCTGTTTCCAGCTGCGATTAATGGCGTCATGATGCACGGCGCTACCCCGGTAAGGTTGAATGGTGCGGACCAGTCTTTTGAGTACTCGTTCTTTGTTGAAACCCTGAAAGATCAGGACAAGGAAGACGATGAAACGATCTATAAAAATGTTGCCGGCGCGCACTTTAAATTAAACAACCAGTTTAATCTGGGTTTAAGCCTCGCCACATTCACTGAAGACCGGCCCGGCTCCCCGGATTACCGCATGCTCGGCCTTGATTTCATCACGCATGTTAAAGGCTGGGAAATCAGTGGTGAAGGCTTTCAGCGCTTTACCAGCGGCGGTAACGATGGGGGTAGTGGTGCCTATCTGCAAAGTGCAGCGCCGCTAGGCAATAACTGGTACTGGCTCACCCGTCTGGAAACTTTCCATAAACCCGATGTGGTTTCCGGTGAACGTTGGGTACTAGGCGTGACAAAACGCGTGACGCCCAAACAGCTGCTGAAAATGGAATTCATAGGCGGCAGCGACGACTTTACTGATACCCCACGCGGCTTTATGGGCTCATTTGCGGTGCTGTTCTGATGGGAGCATTGTTTAAACATTTCATGGCATCATGTTGTGCATTGTATGCACTTGCCGCGACGCCTGTCATTTACGCGGAAGAGTCTCACCCTCTTGCCGTCATTGTATCCAGCAATCCTGAAACTGCGGTCATTCAACAGCTCAGCCCGCGCGATCTGGGCTTGGTCTACTGGAAGAAAAAACAATACTGGCAGGGCGGTGCACGCATACGTCCGGTTAATCTGCATGCTGAACATCCGCTACGCATTTATTTTTCGAAAGCCGTCCTCGACAGCCTGCCAAGCGAACAGGGTGACTATTGGAACGGCCTGTATTTCCATGGCACGACGCCACCTTACAGCGTACAGTCAGAAGAAGCCGTGCTGCGTTATGTCAGCATCACCAAAGGCGCTATCGGCTACGTCGACGCCTGCAATCTGGATGACCGGGTAAAACCGCTGCTATGGATTGATGACAATACCGTCAGCAGTAATAAGCCTGCCTTACATTGTCCGCCCTAAGCTTTAGCTGAACTGACGGCATGGCGGGGTTGCTGCTCGAATTTAAAATTCAAGCAATTTGGGTTTCGTGCAAAGATTGCGATTATTACTCTCTCAGCATGAGTAATGCTAATGAGGCACTTTGACTCCCGGAGGCCGGTTTACCCACCGGCCACAGCCAATACAGTGCCAGCAGAACCATCCAGACCAGCCAGCCGCTCCACAGCACGTGTGATAAAAAATGTGCGCCTCGCATCATTTGCACCAAGCCCATCAGCAAACCCATGAACAAACCAATCCACAACATAAGTACGGAAAAACGCGGTTTGCTGTGCATGAAGGCAAAATAAAATGCCATCAGAGCAAAACCGCCTGAAGGATGGCCAGCCGGAAAGCAATGCCCGGCTTCTGTACCTGCAGGCGGTGAAGTGAACAAATCCAGCAAAGGCAAACTACCTCCATATAACGTGATATCCCAAGGACAGCCATGCAGACTGTAATGCTTGAATATGCTGACAGCTGTAGTAGAAATCAGCATGCCTGCAAACACCCATAACAGAGATAACCGATATTCTTTCAGGTTACTTAACCTGTAACTCAGCAATGCCAGAACCAGGCTTGCCATAGCGACTGCCACCATTGACCATTTGAGCCGGACATGCATCCAGACTGTCAGAAACGGATCGTTTTTGAGTGTAAACCGATGCAGCTGTGTGTCATAGAACAAATCGGTAATTCGTGTATCCAAATGTGTATGCGGGTATAGCAACAACATTAACAGCGTAAATATCAAGACCGGGGCTATATGCTTCAACCAAAAACCGTTGGGCTTTGCATATAGCTGCGTTAATTTGTTAAGCATCGTATTTGTATCGGTTAATTGACATAAGGATTTTACGTCGCAAGCAGCGTGCCAGCGTCGTAAGTAATTGATTTATATTCAGCCTGACTTTGTCAGCAGCTAGTGCTCATACAAAAATTGCAGGGTTTTATAACAGACAGCAGAAAGCTTTATGCAGTTTTTGCAGGTTCTAAAGATACTTACCCATGCGATTATCAATCATTAATTAGTGCAAAACGATTAAATACATCGACTGTCTGCATACTGGAAATATAATATAAGACATTGATTTATATGATATTAATATCACTTATTAATGGTGAGTTGCTTACGGTCAGGGCTTAATCATTCATGATGGTAAAAGTCCGGGCACGCTACTTGCTCAAATGTAATCATCAGCGTTCATAGCGATTACAAAATGCAAAATCCATCTTATTTAGGTTCATCATATTTAAATGCCGCACTTTTGACCTTGGGCAACAGCGCAGCATTCTTTAATGCTGAGGCTGCCTATAAGGCACGACCACTCGCGACTTCAAAAAGACATCGCGCAGAAAACATTAAATTAGCGACCTCAGATTGCTACGCAGCAGATCGTAGAGAAATCGAGCAATTCATTCATGATGTATTTGCCAAAACTTATGGTGCCAATGTGCAGCATTTCATGCCGAATCTGGTGAGCTTGCGCGATGAAGAGGGTGAACTGGTCGCTGCCTTTGGCTTACGTAAGGCGGATGAATCACCGCTGTTTCTGGAGCAATACCTTGATGCGCCAATCGAAACTGTTTTCTCCAGACGCTTCAACCGGGACATCACCCGCGCGCAGATTACTGAAATCGGTAATCTGGCAGTATCCAACCCGCGTAACGCCGGCGTGCTGATAGCAAACGTGATTCAGCACAGTTTGGATTTAGGAATAGAGTGGGGTGTAGCGACTGCGCATCACAGCCTGCAAAATGGCCTGGTCAAAGCCGGTCGTGATGTTTACGCGCTGCAGGCAGCCGACCCGGCGCGATTAGACCCGGCAGAATTCGCAAGCTGGGGCAGTTACTACAATAACTTGCCGCAAGTGGTTGCTATCCGCGGAGTTGCACAAATTTGACTGTAAAAATGACGACAAACGACCTATTACTGGCTATTGGCCGTAATACGCCGGATCAAATAGCGCTGCGTGGCACTGATATTGCGCTTACTTATGCCGAACTAAATACGGCTGTTAACCGCCAGGCAGAAATCTGGGCGGCGCAAACCGCAGCATCGCCAACCAGGCAGCCAACCATGGCGTTAGCCGTTGAGAATCACCCGGCGTGGATCGTGCTGGATCTTGCAGCAATGGCTTGTAATATACCTACAGTACCGCTGCCTTTCTTTTTCTCACCTGCGCAATGGCTGCACGCCATGCAGAACGCTGGCGTTTCGATACTGGTCACTGACCAACCACAATTGTTCGCACCGCTGCTGGCAGGCAATATTTTGAATAGCTTCCAGTTTGAACTTGCCGGCAAAACACTGACGCAAATTACCTTACGTGATTTTAATCAGGTGCAGTTACCGGATCATACCGCTAAAATCACTTACACCTCAGGCACTACCGGCAACCCGAAAGGCGTATGCCTGAGCAATGAAAATATGCTTAATGTTGCCAAAGCAATTGCTGCGGCTGCTGAAGTTTCTTCTGCCGATACCCACTTAAGCGTGTTGCCGCTAGCAACCCTGCTGGAGAATGTAGCCGGCGTTTATGCAACGCTGCTGGCTGGTGCCAGCTGCTACTTGCTGCCTAACCATGAAATCGGCTTGAGCGGTGCAACCGGCCTTGATGTCAGGAAACTGCTGGCCACACTCAAACATACGCAGGCCAGCACTGCCATTTTCACCCCGGAGCTGCTGCATGCGCTGGTGGCGTTTATTGAAGCCGGAACAGAACCTTCGGTCCACCTGCGCTTTCTGGCAGTAGGCGGCGCTTCGGTGTCACCTGCGCTGCTGGAACGCGCAAAAAAACTCAGAATACCAGTCTATGAAGGTTATGGCCTGTCTGAATGCGCATCCGTGGTTGCAGTGAATGTACCGTCTGCCAGCAAGATAGGCACCGTAGGCAAGCCATTGCCGCATATCAAAGTGAGCTTTACCCATGAGCAGGAGATTGTCGTGAACGGCAATGCCTACCTGGGTTATGTCGGGCAAGAACAGCCACAGCAAAATACGGTACATACCGGCGATATCGGCGATTTCGACGAAGATGGCTACCTGATCATTACCGGCCGCAAGAAAAACATTTTCATCACTTCATTCGGGCGCAACGTGTCACCGGAATGGGTAGAGCGCGAACTGAAAATCACACCATTTATTGCGCAGGCCGCATTATTCGGTGAAGCAAAGCCCTGGAACGTAGCGGTCATCGTGCCCAGGCAGGCGGCGACTGACGAGCAGGTTGAAACTGCAATACACACGCTCAACAACAGGCTGCCGGATTATGCCCGCATCAGCCGCTGGATTCGTGCGGATGCACCGTTCAGTACCAGCAACCAGCAACTCACATCCAACGGCAGGAACCGCCGCGATGTGATTCTGCAACACTATCAACATCAGATTAACGCACTTTACGATTCAAAACTATACAATTCAGAACTATATGAAGGAAAATCCACATGACTGTTTATCAAAAATTACTACAGGCTACAGAACAAGAACGCAACGAATTAATGAGCTTGCCGCTCATTCAGGAAGGTGGCAAAGGCAATATCACGCTGCAAACCTATATCGCCTTTCTGACACAGGCTTACCATCACGTCAAACATACAACACCGCTGCTGATGGCTTGCGGCGGACGCCTGCCCGGCCATTATGAATGGCTGCGTACCGCGATTGGCGAATACATTGAAGAAGAAATGGGCCATCAGGAATGGGTGCTGAATGACATTGCCGAATGCGGCGGTGATAAGGAAGCCGTGCGTGCCAGCAAAACCCCTGCAACCAGCGCATGCCTGGCTACCGAAGTCATGGTAGCCTATGCCTACGACATGATTAACCGTGTTAATCCAATCGGCTTTTTCGGTATGGTATTGGTGCTTGAAGGCACCAGTACAGCAGTAGCGACACAGGCTGGCGAGAAGCTGATAGAAAGCCTCAATCTGCCGAAAAAGGCTTTCAGCTACCTGCTGTCACATGGCTCGCTCGACATCAGCCATGTGTCGTTTTACGAAAGCCTGGTCAATCAGGTGACTGATGAAAACGACCAGGCCTGCCTGATTCACAGTGCAAAAATATTTTATAAATTGTATGGTGATATTTTCCGTACAATAGCAGCTGAACATATTGGAAACACTGATTAATTGAGCGAGCGGGATGAAGTGCACCCGCAAAGGGCGTGTCCGTGGAATATATGCGCTGAAGCGCATTATTCACACGCCAAAGGAGCACGGAACGCAGAAACCGGAACGTACACGTAGTACATGAGGATTTTGAGTACCGCGCAACGCAGCAATTCGCACGCGCAGCCATTTAATCATTGTTTCCTATGCATCAATAAGGCGGTTTTTCCATGCAGCTCAAAAACAAACGTATATTACTCACCGGCGCAGCCGGCGGTATTGGCCAGCATATTGCGCTACTGTTGGCGCAAAAGGGCGCTAATCTCGCGCTGGCAGGGCGCGACATAAACAAGCTGCAAGCGCTTGCCAATGCCATTAACAACAAGGGCGGTAACGCCAAGACGATAGTCGCTGATTTTGAACTGGCTGGAGCAGCCAGCCAGGTTACCGCTGAAGCTCAGCAAAAATTAGGCGGCATTGATGTACTGATCAATAATGCTGCGGTGATGGATTTCATCCGGTTTGAAGACCAAAGCCCGGAACGTATCGCACAAATGATACAGACCAATGTCACCGCATCTATCCAGCTGGCACATGCCGTGCTGCCGACATTCAAGTCCACCGGTCATGGTCACTTCGTCATGATCGGTTCAATATTAGGCTCTATCGGCTTTCCATACTATGCCACTTATAGTGCCAGCAAGTTTGCAATTCATGGCTTTTCACAGGCACTGCGCCGTGAACTGGTCGATACCGATATCGGCGTGACCTACATTGCACCACGCGGCGTTAATACCGCTTTGAATGATGCCACCACGCTTGCGATGCTGGCCAAAACCGGCAACAAGCTGGATGACCCGGAAAAAGTGGCTGCGATTGTGATCAAGGCGCTGGAACAGGAAAAACAGGAAGTATTTATCGGCCAGCCGGAATCATTTTTCGCCTGGCTGAATGGCGTTGCCCCTAAAATCGTGAATATAGGGCTGAAAAAACAAGCAAGACTGGCAAAAGAATTTGCCGCTAGAAAGTTGAAATAGCTGCTTCAGAGATTGCAGGGCACTTTTATAAATACAGAGTTTGGGATGCAGTATTACCCTAGAGGGCATGTCCGTATAATATATGCGCTAAAGCGCATTATTCATACGCCAAAGGCGCACGGAGCACAGGAGCCGAGTAGTATACGTTATACAGTGAGGTTACGAGTCCATTTGAAATATAGCCGCAACGCAGTAATGCACCCAAAGAATGTATTTATAGAAGTGCCCTACAGATAGAGTACTACCGGGAATACAGTAACAGCAAGCACCACCAGCAGCCATTGCATGCCCCAGCGCTCAAGATGACCGGTAAAATGTAAAACCAAAGCTGAAATTGCGACTACGTAGTAAAGCAGATAGAGAATTAATGACATATATCCTCGCTCAAGTAATGATCTAATTTTATTATTGCTTGAGCTAGTGTAACAAAAATAATTTAACAAAACTCAATTTTAATCACGCAGTTGTAATTCTTTACAATCCAGGCAGCATTTAGCAAGGCCATTAGCATGCCGAAGCTAGTTGCAGTCAGCTAATTCAGCTTTGGTATATGCAGCTTTAATTTTCCTTACTACCTTAACTTTCCAAACCATTTCCGACTTAAACGCTTGGTTTTATAGCATTTTTAGCGTATATTTCACCCATTGCTAGGGGTCTGTGAATTTGAAATCACAGTGAGACACACCCTTTGAACCTGATGCGGGTCATGCCGCCGTAGGGAATGCAGCGTTTACTGCTCCCTATGATTTATTAATTTTTCGAAAAGCGGGCAATGATAATGACTATCAAAGCAGCTTTTTCTGGAGCACACAGTGAACGCGACTGATAAAAACCTTTCCAAATTTCTAAATGAAACCGCTTCTGTAGATGAAGGCGCGACCAAACCTTTTGCCAAATCACGCAAAATTTACGTTGAAGGTTCACGCCCGGACATTCGCGTGCCATTCCGTGAAATTTCATTAAGCGATACGCCTTCAGCATTCGGCGCTGAAAAAAACCCGCCGGTTGTGGTTTACGATACCAGCGGTCCTTACACTGACCCTGACGTTAACATCGATATCCGTAACGGTTTGCCAGCGCTGCGTGCCAAGTGGATTGCCGAGCGCAATGACACCGAACAACTGGATGGCCCGACTTCAACTTTCGGCCAGCAACGCCTGACCGACCCGGAACTGGCCGAAATGCGCTTCAACCTGCACCGCAAGCCATTGCGTGCAAAAGCAGGCATGAACGTTTCGCAGATGCACTATGCACGCAAAGGTATCATCACCCCTGAAATGGAATTCATCGCGATTCGTGAAAACCAGCGCCGCGAAAACATGAGCGAACTGCTGCAGACGCAGCACCCGGGTCAGGATTTCGGCGCCAGCATTCCTAAAGTGATTACACCGGAATTTGTGCGTGACGAAGTAGCACGTGGCCGTGCGATTATTCCAGCCAACATCAACCACCCGGAAATCGAGCCGATGATTATTGGCCGTAACTTTCTGGTAAAAATCAACGCCAATATCGGCAACTCGGCACTGGGTTCTTCCATTTCCGAAGAAGTAGAAAAAATGGTGTGGGGTACGCGCTGGGGCGGCGATACCGTGATGGATTTATCCACCGGTAAAAACATTCACGAAACCCGCGAATGGATTATCCGTAACTCACCAGTGCCTATCGGTACTGTGCCTATCTATCAGGCTTTGGAAAAAGTGGACGGTAAAGCAGAAGACCTGACTTGGGAAATCTTCCGCGATACCCTGATTGAGCAGGCAGAGCAGGGCGTGGACTACTTCACGATCCACGCTGGTGTACGTCTGGCTTATATCCCGATGACGGCAAAACGCATGACCGGTATCGTGTCACGCGGCGGTTCTATTATGGCGAAATGGTGTCTGGCGCATCACAAGGAATCATTCCTGTACGAGCACTTTGAAGACATCTGCGAAATCATGAAGCAGTATGACGTGTCATTCAGCCTGGGTGATGGCCTGCGTCCAGGTTCAATCTACGATGCGAATGACGAAGCACAGTTTGCCGAGCTGAAAACACTGGGTGAACTGACACAGATCGCGTGGAAACACGACGTACAGTGCATGATCGAAGGTCCGGGCCACGTACCGATGCACCTGATCAAGGAAAACATGGACCTGCAACTGGAACACTGCGGTGAAGCTCCGTTCTACACTTTAGGCCCATTGACCACTGACATTGCGCCGGGTTACGACCATATCACGTCAGGTATCGGTGCCGCCATGATCGGCTGGTACGGCTGTGCCATGCTGTGCTACGTGACACCAAAAGAGCACTTAGGCCTGCCGGACAAGGAAGACGTGCGCGTAGGTATCATCACCTACAAGATCGCAGCCCACGCGGCTGACCTGGCAAAAGGCCACCCGGGTGCTCAGATCCGTGACAACGCATTATCAAAAGCACGTTTCGAATTCCGCTGGGAAGACCAGTTCAACCTCGGCCTCGACCCGGAAAAAGCCAAGGAATTCCACGATGAAACCCTGCCGCAGGAAGGCGCAAAACAGGCGCACTTCTGCTCTATGTGCGGCCCGCACTTCTGCTCCATGAAAATCACGCAGGATGTGCGCGACTATGCCGACAAACTGGGCGTGGATGAAAAAGAAGCGCTGACCAAAGGCATGCAGGAAAAAGCCATTGAGTTTGTGAAAAAAGGGAGCGAAGTTTATCAAAAAGTTTAATTTTTGATGTAATTGCACTCAACAAAACAGCCAGCCCTATGCTGGCTGTTTTGTTTTTGACGAATCATTGCTTTAAGGTATTGCTTTCAGACGTTTTAATTGAAAAAGGCGTAAAATAGCAACATTCAAGGAAAACCGTTTTGACTACTCTAAAATTATCCAAAAAATCCGGTGATACTCCTGCCGCTACGGCAAATAAATCACCTGTGCGCCGTAATAATTCAATGCCGCGTGACCGCAGTGTTGCGCCGGTAAAACCGCAGCGCACCGAAGCGAAGGGACAGCCTCGTGAGCCACAAGGTCACGGGCAAGGCTCGCCTGCAAGGCAAGAACCGGCTCGTCAGCGCAATCATCGCCATGATGGTACGCTGCATGAATCGAAACCGGCGCAAGAATCAAAATCAACACGTGCACAAGCGCCGGATAGCCGTGCACCTGCACCGCGCGCGATGCAGGTAGATGCACGCCGCAACGACAGCACCAGTCGTGATCGAGCCGACCGTGAAGGCAATTACCGCAACCCGCCACGCCGCGGCGGTAAAGCACGCGACGGTTTTGTCGCCAGTGAGTTTGATAAAACGCGCTCGAACAAAGAGGCATTTGCTGCCCGAGCGACAGCCAGCCAGCATGAACTGCCGCGCTTATCCAAAGTAATGGCGGAGCGTGGTCTTTGCTCACGCCGTGAGGCCGATGAGTGGATTGCCAATGGCTGGGTGAAAGTGAACGGCGAAATTATTGAAACGCTGGGTACGCGCATCGCCCCGGATGCTGAAATCATCATCAGCAGCTACGCACAGGAGCATCAGGCGGAGAATGTCACGATCATTCTGCACAAGCCTGTGGGTTATGTCAGCGGGCAGGCGGAAGATGGCTACGAGCCGGCAGTGGTACTGGTGCATCCAGACAACCAGTGGCCGGATGACCCTGAACTGCACAAGCACAACCCTAAACAATTTCACCGCGGCATGCTGCGCGGTCTAGCACCGGCAGGGCGCTTGGACATTGACTCAACCGGGATGTTAGTACTCACTCAGGATGGCCGTGTGGCGCGTCACTTAATCGGCGAAGACTCCACGGTAGAGAAAGAATATCTGGTACGCGTCACCGGCGAGCTAAGCGAAAATGGCCTGAAGCTCTTGAATTATGGATTGAGCCTCGATGGCGAAAAACTTAAACCTGCCAAAGTCAGCTGGCAAAATGAAGACCAGTTGCGCTTTGTATTGCGCGAAGGCAAAAAACGCCAGATCCGCCGCATGTGTGAATTGGTTGGTTTACACGTAGTTGGCCTGAAGCGCATCCGTATCGGTAGCGTTACATTGGGTAAGCTACCGGTTGGCCAATGGCGCTATCTGCGTCCTGAAGAGCGTTTTTAAATTTTAGGAGTGAGTATGGGTTTATTTGATAGCCTTGCCGGCAGCATGCTGGGCAAATTAGGCGGTGAAAAAGGCGCGATTGCACAAGTAGCGGTTGACTTGTTCAATCAAAACGGCGGACTGCCGGGCGTGCTGGAAAAATTCAAGGCAGCCGGCTTTGCCGATGAAGTGGCCTCCTGGGTAGGTAAAGGTGCCAACCTGCCGATTTCTGCCGAGCAGATCACACAGGTTTTAGGTAGCGCTACCATTCAGACAGCAGCAAATAAATTAGGCATTAATGCTGATGAGATCAGTACGAAAATCGCGGAATATCTGCCGCAGGTGGTAGACAGAATGACACCAAACGGCGAAGTAGGTAAAGATTCCGGCAACCTGCTGGCAACGCTGTTAGGCATGCTTAAATAAATCTACAATGTGTAAAATCGGGCAGTCTGGCCCGTTTTACACAGGTCAAACTATCAAAAACAATAAAGCATAACCATATGGATTTAATCTTACTTTTTAAAGCGTTTATTCAGGGTCTGGTAGAGGGCGCGACTGAATTCCTGCCGATCAGCAGTACCGGCCACCTGATTATTGTCGGCGACTTACTCCATTTCAATGACGACAAAGCCAAAGTATTCGATATTGTGATTCAGTTAGCTGCAATTCTGGCAGTGTGCTGGGAATACCGCCGCAAACTGCTGGATACCGTGCGCCACATCACGCATCAAACCAAAGCGCAGAACTTCACACTGAATCTGTTCATCGCATTTCTGCCTGCGGCCGTGATAGGTCTGGTATTTCACGACAAAATCAAAGAATATCTGTTTACGCCAATTACCGTGGCAATCGCCCTGATTCTGGGCGGCCTTGCGATTCTACTGATTGAAAAAATGCCGCTTAAAGGCAAAACCGTCTCTGTCGACCACATGACAAGAAAGCAGGCTTGGCAGATAGGCTTTGCCCAGGCCACCGCCCTGATTCCAGGTGTATCACGCTCCGGCGCCACGATTTTAGGTGGCATGCTGTTTGGCCTGAATCGCCACACCGCGACCGAGTTTTCGTTCTTTTTAGCCATTCCCATCATGTTTGCGGCAACCGGTTACGATCTGCTTAAAAACTGGCAATTGCTTTCGATTGATGACTTGGCCATGTTTGCAGTGGGCTTTATCACAGCGTTTGTTTCAGCACTGGTCGCGATTAAGTTCCTGCTGCGCTTTGTTGCGAGCCATAGTTTCAGAGTATTTGCCTGGTACCGCATTGCACTGGGACTGCTTGTCATCTGGTATTTCCAGTAGAGCGTTTAACTTTAAGTACTTTTCCTAAAATGTAAAAAGTAGCAGTAAAATCTACCTGCTCGAATAACTATCCTGAATTGATGGGTGCACCATGAAAAAATTACTGAAATATGGCTTGTTTGGCTTGGGCGGCGTTGTTGCGCTGTTAGTACTGGTGGTCGCAGTAATTGCTGCAACCTTTAACCCGAATGATTACAAACCGCTTGTGGTCAAAATGGTAAAAGATAAAAAAGAGCGCACCCTGAATATTGAAGGCGACATCAAGCTCGCGTTCTGGCCAAAAATCGGTGCCAATCTCGGTAAAGTCTCTATTTCCGAACATAAGTCCGATAAAGAATTTGCCTCTATCCAAAGCGCTCAGGTAGCACTCGCCGTATTGCCGCTGCTGAAAAAACAGCTGGTCGTCGATACCATTTACATTGACGGTGCCAAAGCCAACATCATTAAATATAAAGACGGCACTACCAACTTTGATGATTTGCTGAGCAAAGACGAGGAAGAGTCTGAAGAGATTAAATTTGATGTGGACGGCGTTAAAGTCACAAATTCTGCCGTGGCCTACACTGACGAAGGCACTGGCGCACAATATGCACTATCAAAATTCAACCTGTCTTCTGGCCATATTGCCTTAGCCGAACCGATTGATCTGATGACCGACTTTAACGTGAAAGCCAACCAGCCTGCCGTTAGCGCCGATGTGAAGGTAAAAGGTAACTTTCTGGCTGACCCGGAAAACAAGCACTTTTCTGCTAAAGGTCTGGATGCTGCCATCAGCGGCGATTTGCTGGGCGGCAAAGCCGTATCCATCACTGCCAGCGGTGATATCGATGCCAAACCGGAAACGCGTGAATTTCTGGTAGATAGCCTGAAACTCGCGCTAGCCGGCCAATTCAACGGTGCACAAATCAAGCTGGACCTGAACGCGCCTGAACTGATTGCGAAAAAGGATGAAGTATCCGGTAAAAAAGTAACCGTCAGTCTGGAACAAGATAAAGCCGGCGACACATTCAAAGCGAATCTGGTATTAGCCGACATCAAAGGCTCACCGAAAGCACTGCAAAGCAGCGGCATCAGCGGTGATATTTCCGGCACTCAGGGCGCACGCTCGATCAGCGGTAAATTCTCATCTCCATTCCAGGGCAACCTTGAAAACCTGATTTTTGATCTGCCCAAACTGGCAGGCAACGTTGATATTAAAGACCCGGCCATCCCGAATGGCGCAGCAAAAGTCGGCTTTGCGCTGAGCCTGCATGCAGATGCCAAACAGGAGCAGGTGAACAGCAAATTCAACCTGAATGTGGATGCAACCAAACTCAACGGCGATGTTGCCGTTGCCAGTTTTAAAAAGCCTGACGTCAAATTCAATATCAATGCTGACACGCTTGATTTAAACAAACTATTGGGCAATAGCAGTAGTAAACCTAAAAAAGCCGAGCCAGCCAGCGATAAACCGGCTGACTTATCTGCGCTGAAAAATATCCTGCTGGATGGCAAGATCAATATCGGTCATGTCATCTATGACAAATACCGTTTATCCGGCCTTAACGTCAATGTCAAAGCCGATGGCGAAAAACTTACTTTATCTGGCCTGAATGTAAAACTGGATGACAGCAATATTAAAGGTAACTTAGGCATCAGCCAGTTTGCCAGAGCGCTGTATACCTTTGACATTGATATCGACCAGATTGATGTGGATCGCTATGTCGGCGACAAAGGTGCTGTGGCTGATAATAAAGCTGCTGCAAAAGCCGATGATAAACCATTAGACCTGAGCGCACTCAAGGCACTGAATGCAGATGGCTCACTACGCATCGGCAACCTGAAGTACGGCAAGACCAAAGCCTCCAATGTGCGTATTGATTTAAAGGCGGATGGCCAGAAACTAAGCCTGAACCCGCTGGCAGCAAAAGTAGATGACAGCCAGGTCAATGCCAATATCGGGATTACACGCTTTCAAAACCCTGTTTTCAGCTTTAACTTGAATGTTGATAAACTGGATGCCGACAAATACATCACCAAAAGTGACCAGCCTGCCGCCAAGAGTTCTGGCGACACACCGATTGACCTGAGTGCACTAAAAAAGCTGAATGCCAGTGGCGAAGCCAAGATTGGCTGGCTTAAACTTGCCAATGTTAAGACACAGAACGTCAATATTGGCCTCAAAGCGGCAGACGGCATTGCCACCGTCTCTCCATTTGCTGCCAATCTGTATCAGGGCAGCATGGATGGCATGCTCAAGGTTGATGCACGCAGCACCCCTAGCATCACTTTTAAACAGGACATGAAAAACATCGCCATCGGTCCTTTGCTGGTCGATGCGATTAATAATGATATGCTGGACGGTAAAGGCACGCTGAATGTCGATGTGACGACATCCGGTAACACCGTAAGCGCGCTGAAGAAGGCATTAGCCGGTAAGGCAGCAGTCAATCTTGCCGATGGTGCAGTTAAGGGTATTGATATTGCAGGCACAATTCGCGATATGAAATCCAAGCTCAACCTGTTCAAAGACAAAAGCAGCATCGGTGCTGACCAGTCCAAAAAAACAGATTTCAGTGAACTCAGCGCATCTTTCGATATTAAAAACGGTGTGGCACACAATGAAGACCTGGCCATGAAAGCACCTATCCTGCGCTTGGCAAAAGGTGATAGCCGCGGCGATATCGATATCGGCAATGAAACGATTAATTACCTGGCCAAACCGACCATTGTTAAATCATTGAAAGGACAAGGCGGGGCAGACCTGGATTCCTTAGCCGGCTTGAGCATTCCGGTAAAGATCACCGGCACATTCTCTGCGCCTAAATACGGCATGGACTTTGCCGCAATTGGTACCGCGATGGCTAAATCCAACCTGCTGGATAAAGTAGGCGGGGAAAAAGGTACTGCCGTTAAAGAACTGCTTGGTGACGGTGATAAAACAAAAGCACTGGAAGGTCTGCTAGGTAAGAAAAAGCCGGCCGAAACGACTACTGCACCGGCAAGCACGGATGGCGCAGCTACTAATACAGCGCCGGCGCCAGCTGAAGCACCTAAATCAACTGAAGACGCAGCCAAACAAAAAGCGGCTGAAGAACTTAAAAAACTGTTCAAGTTTTAAAGTCCTGCAGCCGCATGCCGCTGGTTTATTTAAATCAGCGGCAGCTCGTCTTCAGCTTTCCGGCAGAAGCACTTTTACCCGGGCTCTTGCCGCAGCCTTTATTATGTCCCGGCGCGTTCTCGCTGTTGCCCGGGCCATAAGGGTCATGCCCTGGTGGCAGCACCTTGCAACCGCTTAAGATAAAGAATGCGGCGAAACTGATGAATAATGCACGTTTCATTTTTTATTTTCCTTAAAACCTTTGATCCACAAAAACGGCATGCTACCAAATAATTTACAAATGACCTATGCCGGAATTCAGGAACATGACTGATTTCTCAACACGTTTGATTGCATGGCAAAAGCAGTTCGGCCGTCATGACCTGCCTTGGCAGAATACCACTGACCCGTATGCCATCTGGGTATCGGAAATCATGCTGCAGCAAACACAGGTTAGCGCCGTGATTGGTTATTACAGTAAGTTCATGCAGCGCTTTCCAACCATCGCGGCACTCGCAGCCGCAACACAGGATGAAGTTTTACAACACTGGAGTGGCCTGGGCTATTACTCAAGGGCACGCAACCTTCACAATGCCGCACTAACCATCATGGATGAACACGGTGGAGTGTTTCCGCAAGACTTTGACACGATTCAAACCTTATCTGGCATTGGCCGCTCCACGGCCGCCGCTATCGCCTCATTCGCATTCAACCAGGTGCAGACCATACTCGATGGTAACGTAAAGCGTGTACTGGCCAGACATTTTGCGGTGGATGGCTGGCCCGGCTCGCCAAAAGTTGAAAAAGAACTTTGGATACTCGCTGAAAGCCTGCTGCCAAAAACGGATATGGTCGCTTACACGCAAGGCCTGATGGATTTGGGTGCTACGCTTTGCAGCAGAAGCAAACCGCAGTGCCTGCAATGCCCACTGCTAAGCAGCTGTCAGGCCTATCAACAGCAGCGTGTGAGCCAGCTGCCTATGCCCAAGCCGCGCAAAACCACTCCGGAAAAACACACCACGATGCTGATTCTGCGGCAGGGGAATCAAGTGCTACTGGAAAAACGCCCTCCAAGCGGTATCTGGGGTGGCTTATGGAGCTTTCCGGAACTAGAGGGTAATGACGACTATTGTGCGATTGCACAACAGAAATTCGGTGTAACTGTGCAGCCAGAAAAAGCATTACCGCAATTAAGCCATGCATTTACACACTTTAAATTGCACATCACCCCGCAGCCGCTGCTGGTCACCAGGCAGCACTCAAAAGCAAGTGAGGCAGGTCAGCTCTGGCTGAGCATAGAAGATGCCATTGGCGCTGCCATTCCAACACCCGTACGCAAAATACTGCTGTCTATACACAATCAAAACACGTGACCCAGCAACTTTTGACCTGCATCAACAGAAACCATCATCGCCTTGCCCAATCTGTTTGCCAGGCGTAGCATAGTAGATGGAAAGTTATAAAGTACGGAATTATGTTATCAGGCAATTGTCACATTTATGATTGCCATGACTAATAAAAAAGGAGCATTTCAATGAGTAATAACATACAAACGACTACAGTAACCAAGGAGCAATTGATCAGCGATTTTAAAGTAGTGATCGCAGATGCTGAAGCACTCATCAAAGCCACGGCAAATCAGGGTGGTGAAGCTGTTGTAAACCTGCGCGCAAAAGCCGAAGAATCACTGGCAGCCGCTAAAGTTAAGCTGGGTGAGGCACAGGATGCCCTGGTTGAAAAAGGTAAAATTGCCGCACAGGCAACCGATGATTATGTACATGAAAAACCTTGGCACGCCGTTGGTATTGCCGCAGGTGTTGGCTTGGTGGTTGGCTTACTTATCGGCAGGCGCTAGACTGCCATGGCAGACACACCTAATCAACCGGCAGAGAGTTTACTCAACTCCCTTAAGAACCTGACAGTAACCCTCATCGCGATTATACATACGCGCCTTGAGTTGATCAGCACCGATCTGGAAGAGGGTCGTGAGCGCTTCATTTCACTGCTGGCCATGGCCTTTGTCTCACTGTTCAGTCTGTGCTTTGGTGCCGTACTGCTTACAATCCTGATCGTGGTGGTATTTTGGGATACGCACCGTTTGTTGGTGCTGGGCTCACTGACCGGCTTGTTCCTGATTGCAGGTGCGGCGTTAGGTGCTGTTGTGGTGGGCAGGCTGAAATCGATGCCACGCATGTTTGAAGCCAGCCTTGCGGAACTGATCAAAGACCATCATGAAATCGATACCAATCGTTAAACGGGTGGGAATCAGCCATGAATGAAAAACTAATCGCACTCGCAGAACGGCGACAAAGACTGATTCACAAGATAACCGTGCAGCGCGGCGCATTGGCGCAGAGCATGCAGCCATTACGCCAGCCATTAGTGGTTGCCGGCCATGGCATTGAGGTTATACGCTATTTCAGAAAATACCCGGTGCTGATGGCGGGCGTGAGTGCGCTCACAGGTGTATTGATTCGCAAATTCCATATCGCCAGAATTAACGCGCTTGTACAGACTGGCTGGTCTGTATTCCAGCTGGTGCGTGATATTCGTGAGTCCATACGCAAGGACTGATATACACCGTCAATAAAAAAGCGGCTAGAAATTAGCCGCTTTTTTATTGCATGACCTGAAGCCAAAAATCCATTTTATTAAAACGCAAATGCACCCGCAAGGGGCGTGTCCGTAGAATATATGCGCTAAAGCGCATTATTCATACGCCAAAACCAGAATGTACATGAAGTACATGAGGATTTCGAGTACCGCGCAACGTGGCAATGCGCCCATTAAATTGATTTTATTTTTGATCCCAGGAATCTTCCCACATACAGTGCTTGATCTTATGACGATTTGCAATCAATTCGTCAATTGATGGCTCATCATTCAGTGCACGTTTGATCGCCAGTTTAGTCGCTTCATAGTTGTTTTTGTACATATCGGCTTTATCCAGCTTACCTTCTTTTTCCAGCGGGATGCAACCTGGATCAATCCATACCAGGCTGATAATGCACAAGTCGTTTGCTTGCTCTTTAGGAATAATGCCTTCGATCACACAGTCCAGAATCGCGTCTGCTGTCGCAGCCTGAACTACACCACCGAACAAGCCAACATCGGTGCTGCCTTTTAATGTGACTTTTGGCACGGTCATGCACACTGGACGAACCAGTTGGTTGATATCACGCACAGCAAACATCGCAGTGTGACCTTTACTTTGTGCCATCAAATTAGCAAATGCCTGGCCTACTGGGCCGTCAACTGCGCCAATCAAAATTTCAGGCATCGCCGCTGTTACGTCTTTACCTTCGCTGAATACGGTAGCTTCACCCGCTTTAAAAATGATTTTTGACATGAGAAATCCTTGAGAATTAGAAATGTAGATTTGTGAATAAAATAAATCTGATAATTAAGCTGTTACGCTTAAATGCTATAACACGAGATTTTATAGAATAGCCCCGCTTTAAGCAATTTACACCTAAGTAGTAGTTGCCTGGAATTTATGCTGTGATACAAATATTCGTACTACAAGAAAGCCGACTTTTGCAATACAGCATTACTTGAATTTAACATCAGAAACTTCACCGCTGACGGTAAAATTGCCCTGCCGACGCTGTGATGTAGACGTCAGCTCAGCACTAATCTTGCCGGATACGGTTTTATCCGCTTCGATATTAAAGTTTCCGCGCGCACGGAATTGCTCGGTTCTGAGTGCAAATTGTTTGTATTTATATTGCCCATCCTTGTATTGCAGATTGCCAGTGAGCGTATCGAATCGCGTAAAGTCTGCATCCGGCAACGGTTTGCTGCCAGGCCCAGCCACCAAGGCGTGCGACAGGGCGATGCCATTCACTTTACCCGTCAGCACTTCGAAATTGGCATCCACTTCCGTCGCTTGCACCAGTGCTGAGGCTTGATCAGCGCTACCGGTAAATACCGCAGTCGCATTGAGGGTGCCATCGACAGCGACGCCGCTGTCATAGGCTGAGAGCAGACGTGGCAGTGTCATTTTTATCAGTTCAAAATTGCCTGACATGCTCAGGCGCCCTGCCCAGTTCAACTCACCCCATGCTTTGATCGTGCCACCAAAAGCCTTGGCTTCAATCTGGCTAAAACTGAGCTGATTTTGGCTAATGATGCCTTTGGCAGTAACTTCATCAAATGCCAATTTCTCAAACAATGGCGGCTGCCAATCACTGGCTGTAAGCGTAACTGCACAACTGCCATTCTGCGGGGTAAGCAGCAGCGTGAGATTGCCGCGGGCATTGGCCAGCTCGACATTTCCAAGCTCCCCGGATGAAGTCAGTGTGACCTTACCGTTGAACGTTTCAGGCTCAAGATCAGAAACCTTGAACGATATTTGCTTTAAAGTAATTTGCGCGATGTTAAGCTTACCGGATTTTGCCGCGCTATCAACCCATTTCGCCTGGCGGGCAAACTCAGCCGGGGTGAGTGTGACGTTATTGATAGCAATCGATTGAATGTCTTTTACATCTTTGAACAACATTGAAATGGCGGACACGATATTCACGCTGCCAATCTTGACCTCGGCATTACTGCCGACACTCACACCTGTAAGCACCAAATTGGGCTGTGGAAACAGTGAAGCATGCACCTCCTGCACTTTGACCGGCTCACCGATACTGTCTGATGCCAGTTTCTCAACTGGCGCTATCAGCATGGTCAGGCTCATCACATGTATCAATCCGACTGCGAGAATAAGCACTAACGGAATAGCGATTAACAAAGGTTTAAGCAACTTAGCGCTCAATTTGTTGAGCATGATAGGGTCGCGCAGGGCTTTGGCATGTGCTTTCTCTTCGGCTTTGAGTCTGGATTTCTCAGCTTTTTCTTCTTTGGCAAGGCGTTTAGCCTCCTCGCGCGCTGCTTTTTCGGCTGCCGCCTGTGCCTTTTTCTCCGCCTCCTGCTGTGCCTTTAACTCTTCACGTGCAACACGTTCCGCTTCACGTAACCGTTGCTCTGCGGCTTCTATTTCTGCGATACGCTCAGCCTCTGCACGTGCTTTTTCCTCTTCTTCTGCCTTGGCCTTACGCTCAGCCTCCGCCTGCAAGCGCGCTGCCGCTTCCGCCTCAGCCCTGGCAATCGCTTCTGCCTTTTCACGTTCAGCACGTTCTGCTTCCAGTCGCGAGTTCTCTTCAGCTTCCTGCCTGACTTTTTCTGCCAATTCTTCTTGCAGCTTGCGTTCACTCTCGATTCTGGCCAGCTCTTCGGCTTCTTCGCGAGCGATTCGTTCTTGCTCCAACCTGAGCTGTTCAGCAGCCTCAGCTTGCGCTTTACGTTCTGCTTCGAGACGCGCTTGTTCTTCAGCTTCTGCTTTAACCTTGCGCTCAACCTCGGCCTGTAAGCGCGCTTCTTCTTCCGCCTTGGCCTTGGCAATTGCTTCCGCCTCTTCACGTGCAATGCGTTCGGCTTCTAACCGTGCCTTTTCCTCGGCTTCTTCACGCGCAATACGCTCAGCTTCAAGCCTGGCTCTTTCTGCCGCTTCGGCTTGTGCCTTACGCTCAGCCTCCGCCTGCAAACGTGCCTCTTCTTCCGCTTTGGCTTTAGCAATTGCTTCCGCCTCTTCACGTGCAATGCGTTCAGCTTCTAACCGTGCCTTTTCCTCGGCTTCTTCACGCGCAATACGCTCAGCTTCAA
>CAZUOQ010000001.1:156297-279595 GCA_964622195.1 uncultured Methylotenera sp.
GCCTGGCTCTTTCTGCCGCTTCGGCTTGCGCTTTACGTTCAGCCTCGGCCTGCAAACGTGCCTCTTCTTCGGCCTTGGCCTTGGCAATTGCTTCAGCTTTTTCACGTTCAATCCGCTCTGCTTCCAGCCGCGCCAGCTCTTCAGCTTCCTGTCTGGCTTTTTCTGCTAACGCTTCCTGAACTTTGCGTTCATGCTCAATCCTGGCCAGCTCTTCTGCTTCCTCACGGGCAATTCGTTCTGCTTCAAGTTTAGCCTTCTCTGCCGCTTCAGCTTGTGCTTTGCGTTCAGCTTCTTCGCGCGCGCGCTCCTCAGCTTCAGCTTGAGCCTTACGTTCTGCTTCTCTTTTTTCGCGCGTTATACGCTCAACTTCCTGCCTGGCTTTTTCTGCTGCTTCCGCTATGCGCTTTGCTTGTTCAGCTGCTTCAAGCCTGGCATTTTCTGCAGCCTCAGCTTGTGCTTTACGCTCGGCTTCACGCTTGGCTTTTATCGCCTTTACTTCCTGTGCCCTGCGTTCAACATCGGCATCTACAGCAACCTTCGCTTCTGCATGCTGCTTTTGTTCAGTGGTTTCTTTTATTTCAGCAGTAGGGTTGGCACTAAAATCTGCGCCATCAAAATCCAAATCCGCTGCATCAATTTCCTCGACCGCAATGCTGTAATTATTGTTTGCGCTAATACCATAACTACTGATGTCATTTAGCCAATCTGGTTCTGCCTGATGACTTGAGACGCGCTTGATATAACCGTCTTCTTCGAGCTTGAGCAAAATCTTGTGTAATTCATTTATGCTCAGTTTACCGGCCTTATGCAGTATTTCCTCGACACTCTGCCTACCGTCAATATGTGACAATATTTGCTTGAATTGCGCAGACAGACCACCTACCCAAGGCAATGGCGCGCGAGATGCCTTAGGTGTTTTACTAAAAACAGTTTTTAAATCCATTATCCATTATCCCTCTGGATTACAGAGCCAGCCTTATCTTAAGGTCTATCAGAAATTCTACATCAATAACCACCCATAAGGGTGATTGACTAGGTGCGTATTATATAAATTGCACGTGAAAATGCTGACATGTTCACGACAGCAATACATTACCGCTGCACAATTGGTTAGCGATTACTTCAACTGCATATCAATATGCAGAATATCGGCATCCCAATAAGGCTCACCGCTACCCTCAAAACCGGATTTTTCATAAAAGGGTATCGCATGTACCTGTGCTGACAGCGTAATACGTTTCATGCCCTGCTGCTGATATATCGATACAGCTTTTGCCAGCAAAGCGCGGCCAACACCCAGCCCACGCCACGGCTTCATAACAGCCATGCGGCCGATACTGCCATCACCAATCAGTCTCGCACAGCCTATGGCCTCGCCGGCGTGACTCAATGCCAGGAGATGCTGCGCAGTTTCATCCAAGCCATCCCACTCCAGCGCAACAGGTACATGCTGCTCGTTGATAAAAACCTCTTCACGCACTTGTCTTAATGGTGCCGCATGTGTCTGCCACGTTACCTGCTGAATCACAAAATTATCTTTCAAACCTTCACCACCCTATTAGATTGCTACTTGCAGGCTATGACAGTAACAGGCATTATGCGTGTTTGTCTTTCCAGTTAATTTAACTAAAGGTTTTATATGCAAAAATATTTAACAACCGTTGCACGTATTCTGCTGGCGCAGATTTTTCTGGTTCAGGTCGTTGCGCTTGTTATCAGCTTTATGAATAATCCATCCGGCTACCAGGAATATCAAGCCGGTTTAGGCAGTCTGGGCCTACCGGGTATTTTCGCCCCACTGATCATTTTAATTAACCTGATAGGCGGCCTGGGTTTGCTGCTAGGTTATAAAACCAAAGTGGTCGCTTTAATCATGGCAATCTATGTTGTTGCCCTGATTTTCCTACTCAAGTTACCTTTATTACAATATCTGGCTATCGCCGGCGGTTTGTTGCTGCTCAATGCAAACCCAAACACTGCTTGCAGTCTGGATAATTTAAAAAAGTAATTTGAAAAGAATTTCAATCCCAAAAAAAGCGGTATCAGACTAAACATCTGGCACCGCTTTTTTTATCACTCCCACTCCAAACCTGGGTAGATCGTATTCACATTGCGCCTGTTGGCAACTTCAAACAGCAGCCATTTATCTTTTTCACTGGCAGCTGCTGTTGCCATCGCTTTTTCCATACCTTCATTTTTCTTGATACTTGCGCGCACATCCGCTAACAACTGATTTAAATAACGCTGTGCATTGGCTAACGCAGCCACCCAATCTTTAGTCACCGGACCATGCCCCGGCACCACCTGCGTTACCGGACTGGCTTTGAGTTTTTCAATTTCCGCGATCAAGCCCTTGATATCGGCCTCAACCACCGGCGTGCGCTCGATAAACAGCAAATCACCAGCAAATAAAGTACTGGTTTTAACATCGATCAGCGATACATCGGTATTGGTATGCGCAACAGGATGCGCGGTCAACTCAAGTTTTCTGTCGCCCAGATCCAATATCAGCTTATCTTTAACAGTCAGCGTAGGCTTAACCAGGTCACTGCCTTTGGCATCTTCATGCAACAGTCTTTCGTTAAGCTTTGCATATTGGTCGCGGCGCAATTCCATCGTATTCGCCAATTTGTCATGACCGACAAACTCGGGCTTATCAGCAAGGAATGCTGCATTGCCGTATACATGATCCGGATGCACATGCGTATTGACCACATAGAGTACCGGCAGTGTAGTAACCTTGCGAATGGCCGCGCGCAGCTGGTTGCCCACTTTCAGACTGCCACCGGTATCAATGACTGCCACGCCTTTGCTGCCGACAACAAAACTGATATTGCAGATATCACCCTGATAACCGCTATCGATATCCAGATGCTTGCCATGGTGTACATAGATACCATCAGCCACTTTTTCCACAGCGAATTCTTCATGACTTGTTTGCGCCTGCGCCTGGCTTGATCCAACACTGCTACAGCCTATCAGGCTGAGCAAACTCATGGTTATCATTAAAATACGCATGAAACGTTCCTTGAATTTATGATACAGATTAAAATGAGTCCGATTTGTGCAATTTTTCCCTCGCACGCCTGTCACATACTAAAAGATTAAATCTCATCAGGATATTACTATGAATCAAACCACAACGCGCTATACCAAAACAGCGATTGTTTTACACTGGCTGATCGCACTAGGCATTATCGCCATGTTCGCACTAGGCTTTTACATGAGTGAATTACCGAAAGACGCGCCCAAGCAAATGGGCTTCGACCTGTTTGATTTAGGGATCTACACTTGGCAGCTGTCTGAAGAGGCCAGTCCAAGAACTTTCTACTTTAACCTGCATAAATCTATCGGCGTTACACTATTAGCATTGATCATTATTCGGGTTCTGTGGCGCATTACGCACCGTGCGCCAGCGTTATTAGCGTCATACAAAGCCTGGGAGAAAAAACTTGCCACCGGCACACACCACTTGCTCTATTTACTCATGGTAGCGATGCCGCTCAGCGGCCTGATCATGGCTGTGAACAGTAAATATGGCATTAAATGGTTTGCCATTGACTTCATCGGGGGCCTCGACAATGAGGCTTATCGCGATTTTTTCAAAGAAGTACACGAAGCGGTTGGTGCTATATTTTTGATTATCGTGATTCTGCACATTGCGGGCGCGTTAAAACACAAATTCATTGATAAAGACGACACGATGAAACGTATGTCTTTAAAATAAACTGCTTAGTTTCATGTAATAAAAAAGCCCATCATTGATGGGCTTCTTTATTACTAAAGGCTTGGATTACTGATGATACTGACGGCTATGCTCACGCACAGCGTTCAACATCGCCGCCGCATTCTCCGGCGGTGTCCACTGTGTAATGCCATGACCCAGATTAAACACATGCCCATTGCCATGACCATAACTGGCCAGCACGTTAGCCACCTGCTTCTCAATTGCTTCCGGGGTTGATAACAGAATTGCCGGATCAAGATTGCCTTGTAACGCTACTTTATCACCAACACGTTTACGCGCACTGCCAATATCCACTGCCCAGTCCAAACCAAGCGCATCCGCACCAGTTTCCGCCTGCGCTTCCAGCCACAAACCGCCACCTTTAGTGAACACTATGCTAGGCACTTTACGGCCTTCACTGGTCTTGGTTAAACCGTTCACAATTTTCTGCATGTAGTTCAATGAGAATTCGAGGTAAGCATCGTGCGCCAGTGCACCGCCCCAGGAGTCAAATATCATCACGGCCTGCGCACCCGCAGCGATTTGCGCATTGAGATACTGAATTACGGTTTGCGCGGTGATCTCAAGTATATGATGCAGCAGGTCAGGGCGAGCATAAGCCATTTTCTTGATATTCAGGAAATCCGTACCGCCTTTGCCTTCTACCATATAGGTAGCCAGTGTCCACGGACTGCCGCTGAAACCGATCAGCGGCACACGGCCATTCAGCGTTTTACGGATCTGGCTTACTGCATTGAACACATATTGCAGTTCTGCCATATCCGGCACGGCCAGCTTTTTAATGTCAGCTTCCTGTTGCAGTGTGCGTTCGAATTTAGGACCTTCGCCTTCCTCAAAATACAGACCCAAGCCCATCGCATCCGGCACGGTCAGAATATCGGAGAACAGAATCGATGCATCCAGCAGCGGATAGCGATCCAGTGGCTGAATCGTGACTTCTGTTGCAAAGTCGGCATTTTTACAAAGACTTAAAAAACTGCCTGCATTTTTACGCGTCGCTTTATATTCCGGCAGGTAGCGGCCAGCCTGGCGCATCATCCATACTGGTGTGTATTCGGTAGGTTGGCGCAGCAAGGCGCGTAAAAATGTGTCGTTTTTTAATGGTGTCATTGTTTCTGCTCAAAAAATTGGGGATGCACATCACGTGCATCCCCGTCTATTTTACTAGATTAAGCCCTATTCAGCGTAGGAGATTAACGTGGCAATACTGATGAACCCATCAAATATTCATCCACGGCACGTGCTGCCTGACGGCCTTCACGAATCGCCCATACCACCAGGGACTGGCCGCGGCGCACGTCACCGGCAGCAAACACTTTGTCCTTGCTGGTTTTATAGCAGCCTGCGCCATCGGTCGTGGCTTTTGCATTGCCGCGCTGGTCTTTCTCAACACCGAAAGCTTCCAGCAGTTTCTGCACTGGGGACACGAAACCCATCGCGAGGAATACCAAGTCTGCCGGAATCGTGAATTCTGAACCAGACACTTCGGTCATCTTGCCGTCTTTCCACTCTACACGGGCGCCTTTAAGCGCAACCACTTTACCGTTCTCACCCACAAGTTCTTTAGTCGTCACAGACCAGTCACGGTTTGCCCCTTCTTCATGTGAACTTGAAGTGCGTAGTTTCAGCGGCCAGTTAGGCCATACAAGTTCTTTGTTTTCCTTTACTGGTGGCTGTGGCATCAATTCAAATTGAGTCACACTCAATGCACCGTGACGGTTTGAAGTGCCTACGCAGTCAGAACCGGTGTCGCCGCCGCCAATTACCACGACATGCTTACCAGTTGCCTTGATCTGGTTGGGCACTGTATCGCCGGCAACCACTTTATTCTGTGCAGTCAAAAAGTCCATTGCAAAATGCACGCCATCCAGCTCACGGCCTGTTACCGGCAGATCGCGCGGCTGTTCTGCACCAGCGGCGAGCAGCACTGCATCAAACTCTGCCAGCAGGTCATCGGCTTTTACGTTGTCACCTACGTGCTGGTTGACACGGAACTCAACACCTTCAGCCTGCATCTGCACCATGCGGCGGTCGATATGGGATTTTTCCATTTTGAAGTCAGGAATGCCATAACGCAGCAAACCGCCGATACGGCTGTTTTTTTCCAATACCACGACACTGTGGCCGGCACGCGCCAGTTGCTGTGCAGCCGCCAAGCCGGCAGGGCCCGAGCCCACAACCGCCACTTTTTTGCCGGTTTTATTCGGGTTGATCTGTGGTTTTACCCAATCATTTTCCCAAGCTTTATCAATAATCGCATGCTCGATCGATTTAATGCCAACTGCATCAGCATTGATATTTAAAGTACAGGCAGCCTCGCATGGAGCAGGGCAGATGCGGCCAGTGAACTCAGGGAAATTGTTGGTGGAATGCAATACGTCAATCGCACTGCGCCAGTCCTGATGGTAAACCAGGTCATTCCAGTCAGGAATGATGTTATTGATCGGACAGCCTGTGGTACAGAACGGAATGCCGCAATCCATACAGCGCGCGCCCTGTTGCTTGGCCTGATCATCCGTCAGATGCAATACAAATTCTTTGTAATTTTTAACGCGTTCCTGCACCGGCAAATTAGCCTCAGAAAGACGTTCAAACTCCATAAAGCCTGTTACTTTACCCATACTATAAAGCCTTTTCCTATAAGAGAGAGTCTCTTTACTTATTTCTATTAAAAGCGTGACTTACTAAAGCCACGCTTATTAAAACAACATCAGGCTGCGATCAATGCCTTGTCTTCAGCCAACTCAACTAAAGCACGTTTGTATTCGTTTGGCATGACTTTCACAAACTTGCCGCGTGCGTTTTCCCAGTCAGCAAGAATTGCTTTAGCACGTCCACTATCGGTATATTCTGCATGTTTGTTGATCAGGGCAAGCAAGGTAACCTCGTCTGGCTGGTCTAGATGATGTACCGCATCTGCCGCTACATTAGCTGCATGCTCAACTTTTTCAAGTGATACCATGCCCATGTTGCAACGTTTGGCAAACATGCCATCTTCATCATATACATAAGCCACACCGCCGCTCATCCCTGCCGCGAAGTTCTGGCCGGTTACACCGAGCACGACCACAGTACCGCCTGTCATGTACTCACAACCATGATTACCCACACCCTCAACCACTGCAGACGCGCCTGAGTTACGCACACAGAAACGTTCACCCGCCACGCCGCTGAAATAACTCTCGCCGGTAGTTGCACCATACATCACTGCATTACCTACGATAATGTTCTGATGTGAAATACCGCGGAAAGTTTTCGGCGGTTTAATCACAATACGGCCGCCACACAGGCCTTTACCTACGTAGTCGTTACCTTCACCGGTCAGGTCAAAAGTAATACCCTTGGCAAGGAAAGCCGAGAAACTCTGGCCGGAGGTCCCAGTGAAATTCACGTGGATCGTGTCATCTGGTAAGCCAGCATTGCCGTAGCGCGTAGCGATCTGGTTAGACAGCATGGTGCCCACAGTACGGTTGGTATTAGTGATGGCAATATCCATCACTACTTTTTCGCCTTTTTCCAGTGCTGGCTGCGCAAGCGCAACCAGTTTGTTATCCAATGCATTGACCAGACCGTGGTCTTGCACGTCATTGTTTTTACGTGAAACGCTGGCAGGCATATCTGGCTGGTGGAATACTTTGCTGAAATCCAGGCCATTGATCTTCCAGTGCTCGATACCGGCTTGCATATCCAGCAAATCGGCACGGCCAATTAGGTCTTCAAATTTCGCGATACCCATGGATGCCATATATTCACGCACTTCTTCAGCAACAAAGAAGAAGTAATTCACGACATGCTCAGGCTGACCGGTGAAGCGTTTACGCAATTCCGGATCCTGAGTTGCCACACCTACCGGGCAGGTATTCAGGTGGCATTTACGCATCATGATACAGCCTTCAACCACGAGCGGAGCTGTAGCAAAACCGAACTCGTCCGCACCTAACAAGGCGCCGATCACTACGTCACGACCGGTTTTGATCTGGCCATCAACCTGCAGCACGACGCGGCCGCGCAATTGATTCAATACCAAAGTTTGCTGCGCTTCAGACAAGCCCAGTTCCCATGGTGTACCAGCATGTTTCACGGATGAAATCGGTGAAGCACCGGTACCGCCGTCATGACCGGCGATCACGATGTGGTCAGACTTGGCTTTCGCCACGCCTGCCGCAACGGTACCTACACCGGTTTCAGACACCAGCTTCACAGAGATCGAAGCTTTAGGGTTCGCGTTTTTCAGGTCATGAATCAACTGTGCCAAATCTTCAATCGAATAAATATCATGGTGCGGAGGTGGTGAAATCAAGCCCACGCCAGGCACGGAGAAGCGCAGCTTGGCGATATACTCAGACACTTTATGGCCAGGTAACTGGCCACCTTCACCCGGTTTTGCGCCTTGCGCCATTTTGATCTGAATCTGGTCAGCATTTGCCAGATATTCAGCAGTAACGCCAAAACGGCCAGATGCCACCTGCTTGATGCTTGAGCGCATAGAATCGCCAGCTTTAAGCGCAATATCTTTCTCGATCAGCTTCTCACCGATCACGGCTGCCATCGTCGTAGCATCAGCCACCGGGATAAAGCGTTTAGCATCTTCACCGCCTTCGCCGGTATTCGACTTACCGCCGATACGGTTCATGGCAATTGCTAATGTTGCGTGTGCTTCAGTAGAAATCGAACCTAATGACATCGCACCGGTTGCGAAACGCTTCACGATTTCTTTAGCCGGTTCCACAGACTCCAATGGAATAGGAGTCGCTGCCGGTTTGATCTCGAACAGGCCACGCAATGTCATGTGACGACGTGTCTGGTCATTAATCAGTTTTGCGTATTCTTTGTAAGTATCGAATTTACCGGTACGCGTAGCATTTTGCAGCTTGGCGATTGATTCCGGTGTCCATGTGTGCTCTTCACCGCGCACACGGAACGCATACTCACCGCCGGCATCCAGGCTGTTAGCCAATACCGGGTCAGTACCGAAAGCAGATGTATGCAAACGCACGGCTTCTTCAGCCACCTGATCCAAGCCAATACCTTCGATATTAGTAGCGGTACCAGTGAAATATTGTTCCACAAAGCTGCTGTTCAAGCCGATTGCTTCAAATCTTTGACCACCGCAGTAAGACTGGTAGGTTGAGATACCCATCTTGGACATGACTTTATACAGACCTTTGCCAATCGCTTTAACAAAGTTTTTGCTCGCCTTGTAGCTGTCGTATGACATACCTTTGATGGTTTCAAAAGTCAGCCATGGGCAAACTGCCTCAGCACCGTAACCGGCAAGCAGCGCAAAATGATGCACTTCACGTGCTGAACCGGTATCCACTACTAAACCTGCGCTGGTTCTTAAACCGGCGCGAACCAAATGCTCGTGCGTTGCTGAACATGCCAGCAGTGCCGGAATCGCTACGCGCTCGGCATTCATGCTGCGGTCTGAAAGAATCAGAATATTAAAGCCATCCTGTACTGCTTTTTCTGCTGCTTTAGTCAGGCTGCCCAAAGCTGCGGCCATACCTGCTTTGCCTTCGTGCGCAGCGTAGGTGATATCCAATACCAATGATTTGTATTGATTATTGGTCAGCGTTGCAATGGCTTTCAACTGCTCCAGCTCATCCAGCATCAATACCGGCTGGCTCGCTTCCAGTCGCATCGGCGGTGTAGTTTCCTCAATGCCCAGCAGGTTTGGTTTCGGGCCAATAAAGGTCACCAGTGACATCACCAGCTCTTCACGAATCGGGTCGATTGGTGGATTGGTTACCTGCGCGAACAACTGTTTGAAGTAGTTGTACAGCACTTTTGGTCTATTTGACAGTACAGGCAATGCTGCGTCATTACCCATGGAGCCAGAACCTTCTTCGCCATTCTGTACCATAGGCTGCAGTACAAACTTGATGTCTTCCTGCGTAAAGCCGAATGCCTGTTGTGTATCCAGCAGGCCAGCATTCAATTGCAGGCTAGCTTCAACTTTAGGCATATCAGCCAAAAAGTAGCGTGATTCCTCGATCCATTGTTTGTAGGGCTTAGCGGTTGCCAAAGCGCTTTTCACTTCAGCATCATCAATAATGCGGCCTTGCACCATATCAATCAGCAGCATCTTGCCTGGCTCTAAACGCCATTTTTTAACGACTTTCTCTTGCGGGAATGTCAGCACACCCATTTCAGATGCCATCATGACCAGGTCATCATCCGTCACCAGATAACGTGCCGGACGCAGGCCGTTACGGTCCAGGGTGGCACCGATCATGTTGCCATCGGTAAAGGCAACCGCTGCCGGACCATCCCATGGCTCCATCAAGGCAGCGTGGTACTCGTAGAAAGCACGACGGTCTTCATCCATCAGGTTGTTGCCGGCCCATGCTTCAGGAATCAGCATCATCATTGCGTGCGGCAGACTGTAACCACCCGCTACCAGCAATTCCAGGCAGTTATCAAAACAGGCTGAGTCTGACTGGCCGTCAACAATCAATGGCCACAGTTTTTCGAGATCTTCGCCGATCAGGGTAGAGCGCATCGCTTCATGACGTGCTGCCATCCAGTTAACATTGCCCTGTACGGTATTGATTTCACCGTTATGTGCAATCATGCGGAATGGATGGGCAAGATCCCAGGCCGGGAAAGTATTGGTTGAGAAACGCTGATGCACCAGTGCCAGCGCTGAAACCACGCTCTCATCATTTAAATCTGTGTAATAAACACCCACTTCGTTTGCCAGCAGCATGCCTTTATAGACGATGGTACGGGATGATAGGGAAGGGATGTAAAACGCTGCATTGTCCTGCAGGTTAAGATCGCGCACAGCATGTTCAATACGTTTGCGGATCACAAACAGTTTGCGCTCGAATGCGGCGGCGTCAAACTGGTCGCTGTCAGCGTTGATGCCGCCAACAAATACTTGTCGCATGGTCGGCTCTACATCACGCGCAGCTTGTGCAATGTTGCTGTTATTTACCGGCACATCACGCCAACCCAGCAACACCTGATTTTCTTCTGCAATAATGTTATTGATCAGCGCTTCGCAAGCTTCGCGATTTTTAGCAGCTTGGGGCAAGAACACATTACCTACCGCATAGCGGCCGGCAGCAGGCAATTGCATATTAAGCTTCGCTGCCTCTTTGCGCATGAAGGCATCAGGTATCTGCATGAGCAGACCGGCACCATCACCCAGCTTTGGATCATAACCAGTTGCACCGCGGTGGGTCAGATTGGTGAGTAACTCCAACCCTTTTTGCACGATGTCGTGGCTTTTCTTGCCCTTGATATGAGCCACAAAACCCACGCCACAAGCATCACGCTCGTTCGACGGTGTGTATAAACCCTGCTTAACCGGCTTGCCAGAATAACTTGATTCTGAGCCAATGGACTCATTGCCATTGTGCACGGCAGGGGCGTTTTCAAAACGAATTGAGTTACTTAAATCTGATGCCATATTATCTAATCACAAAACATTTAGCGGAACCTTCAAGTTTACCGCTAAATGTCTATGAGTTCAACAAGATAGAGCTTAAAGATAAAGATTATTTAATAAATAATCTTTGAATGGAATTAATGACAACAACTGATCGCTAACGTGTTGCTAACGAAGCAAAAGCTTTTTTTGCCACTTCGATTGTATGGGCAATATCCTCATCTGTATGCGCCGCTGATACAAAGCCAGCCTCAAAAGCTGATGGCGCCAGATAGATGCCCGCATCCAGCATGAAGTGGAAGAATTTGTTGAAATTCTCTTTATTGGACTGCATCACCTCGGCGAAGCTGCTTGGACATTTTTCACTGAAATACAGGCCAAACATGCCGCCCACACTTTGCGCACTGAACACCACACCGGCTTCTTTGGCTGCTGCCATGAGTCCATCTACCAGTTTTTTGGTCTGCGCAGTGAGTTTCGCATGAAAGTCCGGCGCCTGAATCAGCTTCAATGTCGCCAAACCTGCCGTCACGGCAACCGGGTTACCGGAAAGCGTACCCGCCTGATATACCGCACCCACCGGCGCCAGACACTGCATAATATCCTTGCGGCCACCAAAAGCGCCTACCGGCAAACCGCCGCCGATCACCTTACCGAGTGTTGTCAGGTCAGGCTTGATATTGTATAAAGCCTGCGCGCCGCCCAGATGCACACGGAAACCCGTCATCACCTCATCAAATATCAGCACAGTACCATGCTTGGTACAAAGCTCACGCAGCGTCTGCAAGAACTCCATATAAGGCACCACCAGATTCATATTGCCCACCACCGGCTCAATAATCACACAAGCGATTTCATTGCCGATTTTGCCAAACAGCTCCTGCAGCTGCTGCGTGTTGTTATATTCCAGCGTCAGCGTATGCGCAGCGACTTCTGCAGGAACACCCGCAGAATCAGGCTCACCGAATGTGAGCAGGCCGGAACCGGCTTTCACCAGCAACGCATCTGAATGGCCGTGGTAACAGCCTTCAAACTTCACAATCTTGCTGCGCTTGGTAAAACCGCGCGCAACGCGAATCGCGCTCATGGTCGCTTCGGTACCACTGCTCACGAGACGCACCTGCTCCATACTTGGCATCAGCTTGTTAATCAGCTGTGCAATCTCCAGCTCGAGGCCGGTAGGTGCGCCGAATGACAAACTATTCGCCGCCACTTCCTGCACCGCCTTGATCACTTCCGGGTGCGCATGACCCAGGATCATCGGCCCCCATGAGTTGATGTAATCAATATACTCCTTACCGTCTACGTCCCACAGCTTGGAGCCCAAACCTTTTTTGAAAAAAACCGGTGTACCGCCAACGCTGCGGAAAGCCCGCACCGGTGAATTGACGCCACCCGGAATAAGTTGCTGGGATTGATCAAATAATTGCTGCTGATTAACTGATGTCATATACGTTTACTTCTCTGTTTAAGGTACCTTGTAATTGTCTTGCGTCATCAAATCGATACCGCACTCTAAATTTTCTATCCATGAGATAAATTGGTTCACCATTGCCTTACCGACAAATGGACGCCCATGCTGCGGCACAATAGACTCAATATCCAGTGTACGCACCATGTTTGCCCAGAAGCGGCATGCTTTGTTAGAAGTCATATACCTCCTGTGGAAGCCAAGCATGGCCGGCAAATGCGCATTAAAGTCGGTGACCGGCTCGACAGCGAGATCTGCCGGCACCAATGATGCCCCCAAGTCTCCTGAAAACAGAATCTTGCTGGCCACATCATAGAACTGGAAATTACCCTCAGAATGCAGGAAATGTGCTGGCAAAGCTTTAATAGTAGTATTGCCAAGCTGAATATCCATCCCCTGATCCGGAATGCCGATAATACGGTTATCAGTGTTACCTACACCGCAAAAGTGCGGTAAAAAACGCTCCCAGATCGCTGGCGCCAGCACTTTACATTCTGTGCCTATCATCCATTTATTAATGGATGCCACAATATCCGGATCCTGATGCGATGCCAGAATATATTCCAGCTTGCGGAAGTTGAAATATTTACCCATACCCACCATCAGGGCGTTATAAGTCATGTTGCCACCCGGATCAATCAAGGCACCATGGCCGTCCGTTACAATCAAAAACTGATTGGACTGCACCGCCTCCGAGGAAGACTTGTCTGCCAGATCATTAAATACAATACAGACATGGCTCCCGTTGTTGAATAGCTCTTTGGCCACAATAATTCCCCTATAAATATATTCTTATAATGTCACAAACGCTAATATGCCTACTTAACGCTTAACGCGCAACTTAACTCTAGTTTAAATTTTAACTCTAATTTACATTTGAAAAGAGTTGAGAAAATTGTCGCGCAGATGCCTCAATCAGCAGGCTATTTTCAGAGCCGAATAGTGCGCCAACTACTGCAATTGCATCTGCACCGGCTTGTATTGCCTGCGTAGCGTTTTCCAAAGTAATACCGCCAATGGCCACCAGGGGAACATCCACTAACTGCCGTGCCTGCGTGAATAAATCCAAAGGCGCCACCACTGCATTGGGTTTAGTACCAGAGATAAAACAAGCGCCAAATGCAGCATAATCTGCACCAGCCTCAGCTGCAGCTAAAGCCAGATCGAGTCGGTTATAGCAAGAGGCGCCGAGAATCTTGCCTGCGCCCAATCTGGCACGCGCTTCGGCTAAATTGCCGTCATCTGCGCCCAAATGTACGCCATCTGCATCTAACGTCAGGCAAAGCTTGATTGAATCATTAATAATAAACGGCACCTGATATTGCCGGCACAACGGTAATATAGCCCGCGCCTGCTGCGTTTGCAGTTTATGATCGGCACGTTTATTGCGGTACTGCAAAACGTGAATACCGCCATGCAGTGCAGCCTCAACTTTGGCTAGCAGTACATCTGTGTCCTGCTCGTCGGGTGTAACAGCGTACAAGCCCATGATCTTATGCGGTAAATTGACCATACAAAATTACCTAATGCGCCTTTACGCTGCCATCCCCAGGGTTGATGGCAGGGTCTTCTTCATCACGCGCCCAGAACATACGGTCAGGAATATACTGGCCCATGCCAGGTCTGAAGCCATTTTTAAGCGTTTGCCATGTGTATTCCTGCGCTTCCAGCACCGCATCCTCAATACTTAAACCATGCGCCATACAAGCGGCGATTGCACTGGTCAGCGTGCAGCCGGAACCATGATAACTACCGGGCAAGCGCTCCCATTTATAAGCCTTGATCAGCCTATCATTGCCATACAGCGTATTCGTCACCTCCTGCGTACGCTCATGCGTGCCGGTAATCAGCACATACTCGCTACCCATAGACAGCAACCTGCCTGCCGCTTCATCCAGTGAACTCAACGCGACTTCATCCATATCCTCGGCAAAAGCAAACCTGCGCGCTTCAAGACTGTTAGGCGTAATCAGCGTCGCCTGCGGGAACAGCAGTTCGGTCATCGCGCTCATCATTTCATCATTGGTGAATTCATCACCGCGGCCAGAAGTCAGTATTGGATCAATCAGCAATGGCACGTCCGGGTAATCTGCCATGATTTCGGCAATCACCGCGATATTCTCAACCGAACCTAATAGGCCAAGTTTAAAAGCTGAAACCTGTACATCTTCCAGAATTGCACGCGCCTGGTCGTTGACCCAATCAGCATCCATCGCCAATACGCCATCAACGCCTACCGTATCCTGCGCAGTAATTGCCGTCACAACAGAAAGCGGGTGACAGCCAATGCTGGCAAAAGTCAAAATATCGGCCTGCAGTCCGGCACCGCCGCTGGGGTCTGTGCCCGCAAAAGTCATTACTGAAGGAGGTGCCTGATTAGCCATAATGTATACCAGTGATATTTACTTAAAATTGGATGGGTGAGAGTTTGATATCCCTATCGATAATTCCCGACAACGCATTACCACGATTGTTACCCACACCTAAAATAGCAGACAATCGAGTATATTATCTGCGGGGATACATTTTACATTAGCCAAATGCCAATTAACGCATTTATGGCAGATTTATTAGGATAGTGCATCATGTACTTCCGCTCTTGAGCCGGCCTTTAAAACTGCTGGCTTTTGATTTGCGCCGCTTCTGACTCGATATAGCTAAATTCCGCCTATCTTACGGCTATCAATCCTCTACAGCGATCTTATAGCTCGCGGGCTGTGCCAATCCGGTACGAATCAGCCTTGACGATTTAGAGATAAAAACCGTTTCTGCATTTTGTGCATACTGCATACGGTCGATATCTTTTCCTCCAAAAACTAAAACGTAATTGTAGATCCCCTTTATATTTTCGTACCTTGGCAATTCAGTTGCCAGATCATCCAATCTTGCCATCGTGACTAATGGAACATATTCTTCACGATATGCAACCCAGAATGGCTGGAATGGCCAAACAAACATATTCGACAACAGTGTTGAACGATCAATCACACTATATGCGCCGGCATGCGCTGAAATTGAATCCGGGCCTACTGGCTTATTCAATACGACGGTAGCCACTTTCGACCCCTCTGGAATCTTTTGCAACACAGCCCTGATCTGCCTGTATTCGGTATCACGCAACAACCACTCCCTAGCTGCATTTAAACTCATTAGCAACACAATTACTGCAATCACGACCAACATCACATCCGGCTTAAGTTTTCTATGCTGATTGACTACCAGGCCAGACCATAAAATCAGTCCAAGCGCCGGGATCAACCTGACATCAAGAAATCTGGATCCAAATCCTGCAAACGGAAGCAAGAATATAAAGACAGCAAGCGTACCGGCCATCCATTTAGCCGATGCAGCCAACTTTAACAGCCCTTCACGAAAACCAACATAAAGTGCAAATACAAGGAAAACTCCGAATACTGCCTGTCCCATAACATAGCCAGAGACACATATCGACGGCGAAATTATTAAAAGTATCAGTTTATACTTGAGCCAGATATATATAATTTGCAGCAATGAATGCTCCAGTGGAGCTGGAGTATAAGTTCCCGCCGATACCGATATCAAAATATGCAGCACAATTACGGGAACAAACTGTGCCAAGGTTGATAAAAACGCTTGTAATGTAGATCGGCTGTACAGAGCAAACTTCAATTGTGCGCTACCAACCGCATAACTAATTACGCAAACGGCATAAATGCCAAATGCACTCAGATGACAGAGATAGAGCAGAATACAACCCGCGGAAAAGACCATCCAATGAAATATACCGCTGTTATGTCTGGCGTTAATCCACGCAGCAAGCAACCAGAAAGCCAAGCCAAGACCAAATAGATAATTCAACAAGCCCAATTGAAACATGGCATTTTGGGCAAAAAACAGTACACCCAGCGATAGATAACTGACTTGGCCATTGATTACGCGGCCTAAAACTACCGCGCCGGATGTCACTAACAACATGGCTATTGAGGCAAAAACTTTAAGTGCCAGCACCAGACTCATACCCTTAGCCAGCAAGGGCACTAACACTTCCATTGCCAAATTAGTCCCAATCTTCAGCTGCCTGAGTGTGTAATACTGCTGCAATGCCTCAGAATCTGATAAATGTATCAGAATATGCAGCCTAGCCAGATGATTCGGAAAGTCTACGATATCGGGATACTGCACCCAATAAAGCGGGAACTGTGTCACTGCAAAAAGTGCAAGGAAAATAAATACAAAATATCTTGTTGCAACTATTTGAGTTTGCATCTGGTGACCATTTTATTTGTGATCGTTGATTTGGTTAATCTCTACATTGAGCTAACAACACCAAGCTGAGATAATTTTAAGTGACTAAAAATTGAGAGTAACAATTTTGTGGGGTTTTAACAAGATTGGGCATCTTCAGTGATGCCAAGACTCAAGACAGCTAATTCAAGATAACTAACGCATGTTGAAATGAGCGAGTATGCTTAGGCTCAACCGCAACCACAACGGCACTTTAGCCTAAAAACACCAGATTTAACAAGCACTTTGCCTAACAAGAAAAGTTCAAAGTACCTGGAGCGGGTGACGGGAATCGAACCCGCGTATCGAGCTTGGGAAGCTAGCGTTCTACCATTGAACTACACCCGCCTGATGCAGCATTTTACTTTATTTTACCTGCTACCTGTTATCGTCTTAAGTGGATAATCCATCAAATAGCTATCAAAACTCCAGCGGATTCACATCTACAGCCCATCTGACTTTTGCAGCCAGTTTATGTGCTCGCATCTGACTCACCAACTGCTTGAGTAACTGATGCAAAGCTAATCGCTGCTTTGCCTGCATGAGTATATAACCACGCTCCATGCCTTTCAGCCGTTCCATCTGCGGACGTACAGGGTCATACACCAGTACCTGATCACTTAGGCTACGCGCCTGCGCAAACGCAAGCTGCAAAAACTGCTGCACCAGACTGTAGTCGTTGGCTTCTGCACGTAGCAGTGCCGTAAATACATAAGGCGGGAACTGCATCTGTTGCCGCTCTTCAAGTAAAACATTCGCATAGCTTTCATAATCCTGAGCGCGCAGGGCGTTAAACAGGGCGTGCTCGGGGAACTGCGTCTGGATAATCACCTGACCGGCCTTGTCAGCGCGGCCGGCACGGCCCGCCACCTGCATCAGCTGGGCAAACAGGCGTTCACTGGCGCGAAAATCCGGGCTATGCAGGGCACTATCAGTATCAATCACGCCGACTAGAGTCAGGTTGGGGAAATCATGTCCCTTTGCCAGCATCTGCGTACCGACCAGAATATCAATCTCCTGCTGATGCACACGGTCCAGAATCTCTACCAGTGCGTGCTTGCGACTGATGCTGTCACGGTCCACCCTTGCGATACGCGCTTGCGGCAGCAATTGCGCCAGCGTCTGTTCCAGGCGCTGGGTGCCATGGCCGGTGGGATGCAAGTCTGCATCACCGCAGCTGGGGCATTGATGCGGTATGCGCTGTTCGTGGCCGCAATGGTGACAGCGCAACTTTCTTTGCGCCAGATGCACCACCAGTCGGCTGCTGCAGCGGCTGCAAGATGCAATCCAGTGGCAAGCCGAGCACAGCAGCACCGGCGAATAACCGCGGCGATTAATAAACAGCAAGGACTGCTCTTTACGTTCCAGTCTTGAGCGCAATGCCGAAATCAGCTGCGGCGTCAGCCCGTGCTGCAAATTTACTTTGGTCGTATCAATGCAATCTATCTGCGGCAATTGCGCCGCTGTTACGGCGCGTTCTTTCAAGCGCAGTAAGCCATATTGACTCGCCTTGTTAGGATTTACCGTGGCGTTAAACCAGGTTTCCAGCGCCGGAGTGGCCGAACCCAGCACCACCGGAATATTCAGGCGCTTGGCACGCACCATCGCCACATCGCGTGCGTGATAGCGCATGCTATCCTGCTGCTTGTAAGAGCTGTCATGCTCTTCATCAATGATAATGAGCTTTAAATCCGGTAGCGGTGTAAAGATTGAAAGCCGCGTACCGATAATGATTTTAGCTGCGCCCGACTGCGCCAGCTGCCAGTGATGCAAGCGCTCACTCTCGCTCAAATTGCTGTGCAGACTTACTAATGGAAAATCTGGCAACCGGCTTCTGAACCGTGCTTCCAGTTGCGGTGTCAGGTTAATTTCCGGCACCAGTACCAGCACCTGTGCGCCTTCATGCTGCAAAACATGCTGCAGCAAACGGATATACACTTCAGTTTTACCGCTGCCGGTAATGCCATATAGCAGCCATGCTTTAAATGCGTCCGGCTCGGCGGTAATCTGCTGCACGGCATAAGTTTGTTCTGCATTGAGCTGCGGCTCAGCGACTTCTGGAATTGCCATAACGCGCTGCAACGCAGGCACCTGCTCGCAGCTTGCATATCCTGAATCTACCAGCGCCTTTGCAGCTTTACGTGCGCTGCCTGAAATATCATCCAGTTCAGCCTCTGTGAGCCTGCTTGCCGTCTGCAGTGCGGACAATACACTGCGCAACACTTTCTGTTTTTTTGAAATCTGCTCAACATCTGCGCTACGGCCTGCATCCGTTATTTGATACAGATACTGTTTACGTGAAACCGCCGGGGTAATCTGACGCAGACGTGCCGGCAGCGACGACAGCAGTGCCTGGCCAAACGGGTATTGATAATAATCTGCACTGAATTTAACCAGGCTCAATATTTCGTCATCAAGCGGCATTTCTTCGTTAAACGCCTGCACAATAGGTTTCAATTTTTCAATCGGCACGTCACTATTGCTGGCAAAGCCCATCACAATACCGATCTGGTTACGGCTGCCGAACGGAACAAGCACACGCTGGCCCACTTGCACATCATGCTCGCCGCTCAAGTAGTCAAACAAGCGGTCCAGCGGTACATCCAGTGCGATTTTGAGGATAGATTGAGCCAAAATTGTTTGAATAACGTATGTTTAAAGAAAAAATGACAGCAGTAGGTTAAAATAACTGTTTTAGCTTTATATGCAATTATTGTGAAAACACATCTTACCCAATTATTAGCAACAGCCGCAAAAACTATCGCGCCGGATATGACGGATTTGAGCATTGTACTGGAGCGCCCGAAATCAGCAGAACATGGTGATTTTGCCACAAATCTGGCACTTGTTCTGGCCAAGCCGCTAAAACAGAATCCACGCGTCATTGCCACACAAATTATCGACGCACTGCCAGCCAGCGAATATATCGCCAAAACAGAAATTGCCGGTGCCGGTTTTATCAACTTCTTTTTAAACCCGCAATCCAAACAAGTTGTGATTAAAGAGGTGCTCAAGGCAGGCGACCAATACGGCCGTAATAATAACGGCAAGAAACAAAAAGTGCAGGTTGAGTTCGTATCTGCCAACCCGACCGGTCCATTGCATGTCGGTCATGGCCGCGGCGCGGCAGTGGGTGACTGTTTAGCGCGCCTGCTGGACGCCAACGGCTGGGATGTGACGCGTGAGTTTTACTACAATGACGCCGGCGCACAGATTGATAACCTCACGATTTCCGTGCTGGCGCGCTGCAAAGGCATTTCAACCGAGCATGAAAGCTTTCCGGAAAATGGCTATCGCGGTGAATACATCAATGATATTGCAGCCGCGTTCCTGACCAAACATACCGTCATTGCAGACGACATAGAAGTGACCGCCAGCGGTGACATCAATGACCTGGAATCGATCCGCGCGTTCAGCGTGGCCTATCTGCGTCACGAACAGGATCTGGACCTGAAGGCATTCCAGATCAAGTTTGATGTATTTTCACTGGAAAGTGCACTCTACAAAAACGGCAGGGTAGAAGATACCGTACAGGCACTGATCAAAAGCGGCCATACCTATGAAGAAAACGATGCGCTGTGGCTCAAAACCACAGACTTCGGTGACGACAAAGACCGCGTCATGCGCAAAACCGACGGCGGCTACACCTATTTTGTACCCGATGTTGCCTACCATGCGGAGAAATGGCAGCGCGGTTTTGTGCGTGTTATTAACGAGCAGGGTGCCGACCATCACAGCACCATCACGCGCGTGCGTGCCGGCTTGCAGGCTTTAGACATCGGCATTCCCAAAGGCTGGCCTGATTACGTACTGCACCAGATGGTCACCGTAATGCGCGGCGGCGAAGAGGTGAAGCTCTCGAAACGCGCCGGCAGCTATGTGACCCTGCGCGACTTGATTGAAGAAGTTGGCTGCGACGCCACCCGCTATTTCCTGGCGGCACGCCGTGCAGACTCACAACTGGTATTTGATATTGACCTGGCACGCAGCCAGAGCAATGACAACCCGGTGTACTACATTCAATACGCACACGCCCGTATTTGCAGCGTACTGAGCCAGTGGGATGGTGATGTTGCGAATCTGATATACACCGACCTGACACCGCTGGATAACGCACATGAAACTGCCTTGATGCAGCGCTTGAGCGAGTATCCCGAGGTTGTTGCCAATGCTGCCACCGATCTTGCGCCGCACGTCATTGCCAACTACCTGAAAGAATTGGCGAGTGACCTGCATAGTTATTACAACGAATATAAATTCCTGATAGATAACGAGCCACTCAAACTCGCACGTCTGAGTTTGATTCGTGCAACGCAGCAAGTGCTTAAAAACGGTCTGGATTTGCTCGGTGTTGAAGCCAGACAAAAAATGTAATTCAAGTTCAAAATATAACCGATAGTATCAAGTTGGACGAAAGATAAGGATTAATAATGAGCAGAGATTACAAACCCAGCCCGGAGCGCACTAAAAGACAGAGTAAAGGCAGCCCTTTCTTTTCTGGTTTATTAGTCGGGTTCTTGCTCGGGGTCGCGGCATCATTAGCGGTGGTCATGTACATCAAGGGTGGTGACAGTCCGTTTGCAACGCAGCCGGATACTAAAAAACCTATCGCGGAGAAAATTGCAGAAGATGCCAGAAAATCTGCCGAGGCAAACAGTGAAACTCCGGCAGACACTTCTGCAGAGGGTGACAAGACACGTTTCGATTTTTATACGATTCTGCCAGGCAGCGAAAGCAAGGTAACAACGGAAGAACTGCATATTAAAGAACAGCAGCCACAGCCGGTAGTAGCATACACCTATTACCTGCAGGTTGGCGCTTTCCAGACCAGCGATGAAGCGGACAACATGAAAGCCAAACTTGCTTTGCAGGGATTTGAAGCCGTAGTGCAAACCGCCACCATTCCTGATAAAGGCGTATGGCATCGCGTGCGTGTAGGTCCGCTTAATAACCTGGATGAAATCAACAAAGCCAAAAATGATTTAGCAGCTAATGGTTTCAAAACTGATTTAATAAAAGTGAATAACGAAAACCAATAAGCCAAAACAGGGGCTGTGTTTTATAAAGTTTGCTTAAATTCAGGAACGTTTGATGAGTTTGTCAGCCAAACACAAAGCCCATACGTTCTTCTAGCTGTCACATTTTTAATATAGCCAGACAACCACAGATTTTAAGACACTACAAAAACAAACAGTTAAAACAATATAGTTAAAAAGGAAAAATGAATGAAAAAGTTACTCGCCGCTTTAATGTTGCTTGCCTCATTTAATGTCATGGCAGCAGACCCGGAAATGGGCAAAGATTTCGACAGAACCGTACAGGCCATCCCTAACGACAATGCGAATAAAATCGAAGTAACAGAGCTGTTCTGGTATGGCTGCGGCCACTGCCACCACATGGAAGCGCCATTGAATGCATGGGTTAAGAAACTGCCTGCAGATGTGACTTTCAAGCGTGTTCCCGGCTTACCTAATGCCTCATGGGCACCGATGGCCAAAGCTTATTACGCGATGGAAACATTGGGCGTACTGCAGAAATTGCACACCCCTTTATTTGATGCCATCCACAAACAAAAAAGCCTGAACCCAACTGATGAAAAAGCCGCGATCGACTGGGTCACTAAACAAAGCGGTCTGGATAAAGTGAAAGTAGAAGAGGCATTCAACTCTTTCTCTACCAACGCGAACCTGAAACGTGCTGCCAATGTGTTCCGTGCATCAGGCGCAACCGGTGTACCTAGCCTGGTAATCAATGGTCAGTTCATCACTTCCAGCACCATGGCAGGCAACAACGAGGCCGCTTTAAGAACTGCGGATTACATCATTACCAACATCCGCGCTGACAAAGCCAAAGCTGCTGCCCCGGCAAAAAAATAAAAAACATGACAAAATCAGCGATTCAGCATTGATCTGAATTTAAGCTAAATAATACCAACCCGTTTTTACCGATCGTAGAAACGGGTTTTTTACATTATCAAGCCAGGACACAGGAATGAAAGTTTTTATCACAGGCGCATCCAGCGGTATAGGCGAGGCCCTTGCACACGAGTATGCAAAAAGATATAAAAAAGACAATACGATTATAGGTGTAGCCGCCAGAAGAAGTGAGTACTTACAAAACCTGCAAAAATCGCTGAAAGAGAAATTCAATGTCGAGTGTGTAACCTATACGTTGGATGTGCGCGACCACCAGCAACTAAGCGCCGCTGCTGCAGACTTTATACAGCAACACGGCTCACCTGATGTAGTCATTGCAAACGCCGGCGTAAGCAGCGGTACACTGACAGAGCAGCAGCAGGATATTGCAGCATTTCAGGCCGTCATGGACATTAACGTACTCGGCCTCGTGCATACCTTTCAGCCATTCATCACCGCCATGCGCGATGCCGGGAAAGGCCATCTTGTGGGCATCGCCAGCGTTGCCGGAGTGCGCGGCCTGCCGGGCGCAGGTGCCTACAGCGCGTCTAAAGCGGCGGCCATTGCCTATCTGGAAAGCCTGCGCGTAGAAATGTCACACCACAATATCGCCGTTACCACAATTGCACCAGGCTACATCCGTACACCAATGACTGATATCAATACATACAGCATGCCATTTTTGATGGATGCAGATATTGCTGCCAATAAATTTGTGAATGCGATTGAAAACAAACGCCGCTTTGTAGTGATTCCGTGGCAGATGGGCTGGGTAGCAAGATTGATGCGCTTTATTCCGCCGGTGTTGTGGGATTTTCTGGCGAAGAATGCGCCGCATAAGCCGCGAGTAGGGGTAGAATAATACCTAAAATATATGTGCTACTTTACACGTATTCTAATTTTAAATTTTAGTCTTAAGAACGAACCCTTCGATGAAAAAAACTTATAAAAATATAATTATTGTTGTTTCAACTTTACTGTTTGGATTTGTTGCTTTTAATTTTCAGCAGCTTTTTATTATTCCAAAATATAGAACGCCAATAATAGATAATTTGATCGACCCTACAACCGTGCTATTTAAAAACGAAAGAATTCATGATGAGTTTTTGTGTGGTGAATACAATTCCAAAAATACAATGGGCGCATATACTGGTTTTAATCGTTTTATCTCAAATCCTGTTAAAGCTTTACTAGCAGATTATGAACTAAAAAGTAATGCAAATAGCGCCTTGCTTGAACTCGAATTTGAAATGGCTATTCGTAAGTCACTAGAAAAAGATAAAGAAAATTATGATAAATTTTATTTAATCGAAAATGAATTTCTTGCAAAACAATTTTCAAACAATGAGGAATTTGAAAAAGCCCAATCCAGTTTCAAACAAACTAAATTTACAATTCTTTGGAATAGTATTTGCAAATAAACGTTCAAAATCAATAAATAATTGGTTTCACTATCGAGAAGTGTAAGATATCGTTGAAATAAAGTTTATGTTTTACTTTGGGATTTCTTTTTTTGCTTCAGATATTAATTTCGGCAAAAAAATATCAATTTCCATTCTAATTTCTTTAGACAGAACCAATAACCACTCTGCTCGACTTTGCTCAGAGTCATTATCGAACCTACGTTCTTCATTAACCTGGAATAGAATTTGATTTAGTTTCACATTTGCTTCTTTAAGGATTATTTGAAAACCCTCTGATAAAAATAAACTTCCAGTAGCAGTATGTTTTGAGATTATCCGCAAAGAGTGGTCAAACTGAATGTTTACCTCAATAGTTGGCTCAAAATAATGGGATGCTCTTATATATTCCGACCAAAATCCTAACTCCTCAAATGCCTCAATAATTTCTTTATAAATAACTCGCCTTTGTTCCCACAGTTTTTCTTGTTTAAACTTATGCCAAGCCAATAGTGAACCAAAATAAGCACCCAAAAAAACAACTATTATCTGAGCTATATATTTAAATATTTCATTAAATTCCACACGGTTCTCCTGAAATATAAAAAAGTAGTTACGTTAAATAACTACTATCTCGTAATCGGTTTGTAGCGAATGCGTTTTGGTTTCGCGCCTTCCTCACCCAAGCGTTTACGTTTATCCGCTTCATATTCCTGATAATTGCCGTTAAAGAACGTCCATTGTGAATCACCTTCAGCAGCCAGGATATGCGTAGCGATACGGTCCAGGAACCAGCGGTCATGCGAGATCACAAGCACGGAACCCGCAAATTCCAGCAGGGCGTCTTCCAACGCACGCAGAGTTTCCACATCCAGATCGTTTGACGGCTCATCGAGCAACAATACATTGCCGCCTGAGATCAGGGTTTTAGCCAGATGCAAGCGTCCGCGCTCACCGCCGGAGAGCTGGCCGACGATTTTCTGCTGATCAGCGCCTTTAAAGTTGAAACGGCCGATATAGGCACGTGAAGGCGTTTCGTAGCGTCCAACCTGTAAGATATCAGAACCGCCCGAAATCTCGTCAAATACGGTTTTATCGCTGCTCAAGGCATCTCGGCTCTGGTCTACATAAGCCAGTTTTACAGTCTGACCGATTTTCACTTCACCGCTATCCGGCTGCTCTTTACCGGTAATCATTTTGAACAGCGTGGATTTACCAGCACCGTTAGGGCCGATAATGCCGACGATGGCACCCGCGGGAATACTGAAACTCAGGTTATCAATCAGCAGGCGGTCGTTAAATGCCTTGCTGACGTTATTGAACTCAATGACCTGGTCACCCAAACGCTCGCCGGCAGGAATGAAAATCTCCTGCGTTTCATTGCGTTTCTGGTATTCAGCGCTTGCCAGCTCCTCATAGCGCGCGATACGTGCCTTGCTCTTGGCCTGACGCGCTTTCGGATTCTGGCGCACCCACTCCAATTCAGTATGCAGTGCTTTGCGGCGTGAAGACTCTTGGGACTCTTCCAGCGCCAGACGTGCTTCTTTCTGCTCCAGCCAGCTTGAGTAGTTGCCTTTCCATGGAATACCATGGCCGCGGTCCAGCTCCAGAATCCATTCCGCCGCATTATCGAGGAAGTAACGGTCATGCGTTACCGCCACCACAGTACCGGGGAAGCGCACTAGAAATTGCTCCAGCCACTCCACAGATTCCGCATCCAGATGGTTGGTCGGTTCATCCAGCAGCAACATATCCGGTTTTGAAAGCAACAGTTTGCATAAAGCCACGCGACGTTTCTCACCGCCGGAAAGCGGGCCGATTTTTGCATCCCAGGCTGGCAGGCGCAGCGCATCCGCTGCGATTTCAAGCTGGTGCTCTACATCAGAACCACTGGCGGCAATGATATTCTCGTATTTCGCCTGTTCTTCTGCCAGTTTATCAAAATCAGCATCTGGGTCAGCATAAGCTGCATATACTTCTTCCAGCTTCTGCTTGGCCTGCATGACTTCACCCATGCCGGATTCCACTTCTTCACGCACGATTTTGTCTGCGTCAAGCTGCGGCTCCTGCGGCAGGTAGCCGATAGAGATGCCGGGCTGCCACTGCACCTCACCCTCAAATTCTTTGTCAACACCCGCCATGATACGCAGCACGGTAGATTTACCAGAGCCATTCAAACCAAGCAGGCCGATTTTGGCACCGGGGAAGAAAGACAGCGAGATATCCTTAATAATCTGTTTTTTAGGTGGAACAATTTTGCTCACGCGGAGCATGGACATTACATATTGGGCCATGTTTACTTACCTGTACGATATTAAATCAGTAAATTATATCGCTGATTATGATCACACAGGCTTGTCGTTAATGTGCTGATGCAAAATTAAGCATGCAATCCCACCTAGCATGGGATGCAATGCATGATTCTGTCACTATTTACTGCGGGCTGTGACTGACACCTTTTACCTCAATCTCTACCCTACGGTTGGGTTGCAGGCATTCGATCAATTTATGTTTCGACTGATTTCGATTACATTTCACAACTGGGCTTGCTTCGCCTTTACCATCAGCCTGTATCAGTCGTCCCTCAATACTCTGCTGTTCTAGGTAACTGCGTACGGTATTGGCGCGATCTTGTGACAAGTGTAAATTTTTCTCTTCTGAACCGATGTAGTCCGTATATCCGGTCACAACGATAGATGCTATGTCAACCTTATCCTGCTTCAGCTGATTGACAATACTGTCTAATTTTCTGCTGCCGGTCACATCCAAATCTTTTATGCTGGATTTACCGAACGGGAACAAGCCAACCGCTTCAAACTTTACAGGCTTTTCATATGATACTGGCGCCTTAACTGTGGCTTCGGGTTCAGGTGGTGCAGGAGGTTTGATTTCCGCTGCTGGCGGTATGCTTGCAGATGATGCAATGATTGCTGGCGGATTGACATAATCTTCACATTGCCGGTCTTTCCAATGTGTAGATGCCACACGATTTTCACTGTCAAATTTCACCATATATTGGCAAGTCACATAGGCATTGCCACTACCGGTATAAAAATTAAATGCATAGTTCCAGGTTTTTACCCCGAATATCCCTTCACTGAAATGCGGGTTTCCCGCTTCCAGACGCACCTGATCCTTATGTAGTCCCGGCATAATGCGTTTTACGTGATCCGGCCCGATAAACGCACCGGTTTTAAGATAGGAACTTCCCAGTTCAGGAAATTTGTTTTCTTCAGCAAAAGCAAACATACTTGAACAGAACAATGTCATCAGACACAACACATTGATTGTAAATTTCATTTTCAATCCTTAATTATCTGCTTATTAGCAGTATTTACCGGATTGGCTGATGTACAAATCTGCTACGGCTTGTGGCGCTGCCAAAAATGCAAATATACCCGCTACGGATTTTAAGCATGCCCGCCCCCTGAAACAATGGATCGCTCGTGGTTTAGTATTATTTGACGACCTGTCAGCATGCCAAACCAAATTGTATAACTCATGCATTTTTTCACTCCCCAGAAGAAGATTATTACTTAAACAGCACCCGATGATTACCCGCTAAAAAACGAACAACCTTTTAAATTATGGGAAATTTTCCCAAATTAAGGCAACTATATACTATTTTCTGGCGATTGAACACCTGATCAGCAAATGCGCTTTTTTGGTCTGAAACGTGAATCAAAAGAAGCATTTAAGCAGGCCTAGGCGCTGGTTGAGATAAGAATGATTGATAATCAAGAGCAAGAAACTGGAGAAAGGAAGCAGGGCGCTTGTCTTGTGTCACAGGGCTGAAGCGAAGTATTGTAAGCTATCTTCTACTGTAGGCGGACGCGAGTCGTTATAATGTTACTAAAATCAATCACAGCCCCGCAAAAAATCATGGCCATCAAATCAACAATATACAAAATCGACCTGCAAATCGCAGATATGGATCGCCATTATTACGCACAGCATAACCTGACGCTGGCAAGACACCCATCCGAAACTGATGAGCGCCTCATGGTACGGCTGATTGCGTTTATGCTGTATGCGAATGAAGCTCTCTCATTCGGCAAAGGCCTCAGCGACGATGAAGAACCGGATTTATGGCAGAAAGACCTGACCGGCGCAATTGAGCTATGGATAGATGTGGGCTTGCCGGACGAACGTGAAGTGCGCAAAGCCTGCGGGCGTGCTGCACAGGTAGTGGTCGTGCTCTATGGCGGCCGCGTTGCCGACATGTGGTGGGACAATAACAAAAAAGCGCTGCTGAAACTGAATAACCTGAGCGTGATCAATCTGCCGGATACGCAGGCAATTGCCGACATCGCATCACGCGGCATGGCTATAAGCTGCACGATTCAGGATAAAGAGATGATGCTCGGACATGACAGCGGCAGCGTTGAAATCCATCCTGTGGTTCTGAAATAATCTGCAACATTCCTATTAGTTTGATGCCACAAATCAATGCGGGCATGCGCGTATAGATGCAACTGTAACAATGTGCGAATATTATTTATCTGCATAAAATAACGCAATAAAACGTGAATCTGGAGAGATCAATCATGAGTGCGGTAACAACCAAACTGTCACAGAAAGAGCTTGAGGATATCAACGCCTACTGGCGCGCCTGCTGTTATCTGGCAGCCGGCATGATCTATCTGCGCGACAATCCATTATTGAAACAACCATTACGTCCAGAGCACATCAAGTGCCGCCTGCTGGGCCACTGGGGCTCCAGCCCGGGCCTTGCATTTACTTACACCCATCTCAACCGGCTGATCAATAAATATGACCTGAATGCAATTTTTCTCGCTGGTCCCGGTCATGGTGCACCGGGCATGCTGGCACCGATCTATCTTGAAGGCACTTATGGCGAGGTCTACCCGAATAAGGGTGAAGGCGAAGTCGGTATGAAACACTTTTTCAAGGAGTTTTCCTTTCCGGGTGGCATCGGCAGCCACTGTACCCCGGAAATGCCTGGCTCTATCCATGAAGGTGGTGAATTGGGCTACAGTGTTTCCCATGCGTTCGGTGCTGCTTACGACAACCCGGATTTACTGGTCACGGTCATGGTGGGGGATGGCGAATCAGAAACCGGTCCGCTGGCAACATCATGGCACTCCAACAAGTTCCTGAATCCGATACGTGATGGCGCAGTGCTGCCGGTACTGCACCTCAATGGTTACAAAATCAACAACCCGACACTGCTGTCACGCATTTCACACGAAGAACTGGAAAACCTGTTCAAGGGTTACGGCTGGACGCCGTATTTTGTCGAAGGCAGCGACCCGATGCAGATGCATGCCAGGATGGCAGAAACCATGGAGCAATGCGTACTGCAAATCCGCCGCCTGCAGCAGGAAGCGCGCAGCAGCGGCAAACCAACACGCCCACGCTGGCCGATGATTATCCTGCGTTCACCCAAAGGCTGGACTGGACCGAAGGAAGTAGATGGCCACAAGGTTGAAGCCTTCTGGCGCGCACATCAGGTGCCGCTGGGCAATGTATGCGGCGACCCACAGCATCTGCAACAACTCGAGCAATGGCTACGCAGCTATAAACCAGAAGAGCTGTTTGACGATTCCGGCAAACTAAAAGCCGAGCTGAAAGCACTTGCGCCCAAAGGCACGCGCCGCATGAGCGCCAACCCGATCGCCAACGGCGGCCTGATCCGCAAAGAGCTGCGTATGCCGGATTACCGCGATTACGCCGCCAAGTTGCCAGGCCCCGGCAAGATCAGCGTGGGCAATACCCATCCGCTCGGTGATTTCCTGCGCGATATCATGAGAAGCAATATGCAAAATTTCCGCGTGTTCGGGCCGGATGAAAATACCTCCAACAAGCTGGATAGCGTTTATGAAGTGAGCAAAAAGACCTGGCTCGCCGATTATCTGCCGGAAGATGCAGACGGCGGTGAATTGTCACCCGATGGACGCGTCATGGAAATGCTGTCTGAGCATACGCTGGAAGGCTGGCTCGAGGGCTATCTGCTCAGCGGCCGCCATGGCTTTTTCTCCACCTATGAAGCCTTTGTGCATGTGATTGACTCCATGTTCAACCAGCACGCCAAATGGCTGGATATGTGCAAGGCCGTGCCATGGCGCGCACCCGTTTCATCACTTAACCTGCTCATCACCTCAACCGTGTGGCGGCAGGACCATAACGGCTTTACCCATCAGGACCCGGGCTTTCTGGATATTGTCGTTAACAAGAGTCCAAACGTCACCCGCATTTACCTGCCGCCCGATGTGAATTGCCTGTTGTCGGTAGCCAACCACTGCCTGAAAAGCACCGATTACATTAACGTAATTGTTGCCGACAAACAGAAGCACCTGCAGTATCTGGATATGGATGCAGCGATCAAGCACTGCGCCAAAGGCCTCGGTATCTGGGAGTGGGCGAGCAATGACGGCAACAGTGAGCCTGATGTCGTACTGGCAAGTGCCGGTGACATTCCAACCAAAGAAGCGCTGGCAGCCGTTGTACTGCTGCGCGAACATTTCCCGCAGCTTAAAGTGCGCTTCATTAACGTGGTCGATCTGTACAAACTGACCCCATCTTATATACATCCGCATGGTTTGTCTGACGACGATTTTGATAGCCTGTTTACTTTGGACAAGCCTATTATTTTCAACTTCCATGGCTACCCATGGCTGATTCATCGCATGGCCTATCGCCGCAGAAACCACTGCAATCTGCATGTACGCGGCTACAAGGAAAAAGGCAGCATCAATACACCGCTGGAACTGGCGATCCAGAACCAGATTGACCGCTACAGCCTGGTCATGAGCGTGATCGACCATATCCCGGCGCTGCATGTTGCTGGCGCACATGTCAAAGAACAAATGCGCAACAAACAACTCGAATGCTGCCAATATGCCTATGAATACGGCGTAGACCTGCCGGAAGCCGGTGACTGGACGTGGCCGTATTGAGTATATTAACCATCAACTGTGGCTCCTCGAGCCTGAAAGCGAGCCTGTTCCTTGCCAATGGCAGCAGGCGCAACTTTCGTTATGCGCATATCAGCGATGATAAAACACATAGCCTGCAACAGGCTTTCAACAAGCTGCTCAATGATTTAGGCCCGGATAATCCGACGCTGGTCGGCCACCGCTTTGTGCATGGCGGCGATATTACCGACGCAGCACGAATCATTGACGATAACGAGCGCGAACGCTTAAACAGCCTGATTCATCTCGCGCCATTGCACCTACCAAGCAACTTGTTGGGGTTGGATGTATGCCGCAAATTATTTAACGTGCCACAGATCGCCTGCTTTGATACTGCATTCCACGCCGGCATGCCTGTGCTGTCCAGAACCTTGCCGATTCCCCATGAATTCGGCCTGCGCCGCTTTGGTTTTCATGGCCTTAACTATGCCTATATTGCCAAAACCTTGCCCGGCATTATCGGTGCAACCGCTTACAAAAAAGTGATTGTGGCGCACCTGGGAAGTGGCGCCAGCCTGTGCCTGATGGAAAACCTGAAATCGATTGATACCACCATGGGCTACACACCGGCAGGCGGCATTACCATGGGCACCCGCAGCGGCGACATTGACCCCGGCGTCATGGTAGAACTGGCAAAACGGTATAGCCCTGAACAATTAGGCGACATTGTTTTTCATAAAATGGGCTTGCTGGCGCTCTCTAATGGCGAAAGCGCAGAAATGCAGGACTTGCTGGCTAGCCAGAGCGAACATGCCCGGTTTGCGGTTGAATACTTCTGCCAGCAGGTACGCAGTGCTATCGGCGCTTTGGCAGCCAAGGCAGGCGGGGTAGATGCACTGGTATTCAGCGCCGGCATCGGTGAGCACTCCGCAGAAATCCGACAGAAAATCTGTACACCGCTGAGTTTCATCGGCTTCAGTTTAAATATTGAACAAAACCGTACAAATACCACACAAATTGCGCAGGCAGACAGCAAGCCTATCTTGATTATCCCGGCCGATGAAGAAATCATGATGCGGGATTTAAGCCTAGATGCAATTAATAGATCATGATATTCAGGAAGGCAACCATTCACTTTTGTATGTATGGGCTGCTAATTTCAGCAGCCCATGCGCAAGTCATTAACCCAACAGCAATTGTTGGCGAGCATAACAAGTGGCGTGCCGCAGTGGGTGTTCCAGCACTTGGCTACTCGCCTAAACTGGCCAAGTCAGCCCAGGCCTGGGCAAACCATTTGCAGCAATCACACCTTTGCGATATGCAGCATAGCAATCCAAAAGGCCAATATGGTGAAAATCTGTACTGGGCAAGTCCGCTGACTTGGTCTGATGGCCGTAAAGAACTGCGTAAAGTCTCAGCGGCCGAAGTCATTGATAGCTGGGGTAACGAAAAAACAGATTACGACGCTGCACGCAATGAATGCTCACCCGGCGCGGTATGCGGCCATTACACCCAGATCGTATGGCGCGATACCTCACAAGTAGGTTGCGGCATGGCGACATGCAGCGACAGCCATGCGCAGGTATGGGTGTGCCATTACGCGCCTGCTGGAAATATTTCAGGTGAACGCCCTTATTAAAACCCCAGCCAAGACGCATACAAAACAGCATGCGCCAATAAAGCATGCAGATACCGTGCGTGTATTCTTTGCGCTGTGGCCAGAAGCTGCTATTCAGCGCCAGTTACATGCCGTTGCCAGGGAATATCAGGCCAAGTGTAATGCACGCGTCATGCGCGCGGAAACCCTGCATATGACGCTGCAATTTATCGGTAATATCAAACGCTCGCAACTGCCTGCGCTGATAGCCGCGGCAGACAAAATGCCAAAGTTGCCACCGTTCCGGCTTGAATTGAACACACTTTCGTTCTGGAAACATAACCACATCGGCTACGCTACATTAAGCGCCACAGAACCGGCACTGGAAACGCTGGCCGCAACTCTGCAGCATGAACTCGCAGCGCTAGGATTTGTGGCTGATTACGCCAAGTTCAGCCCGCACCTTACGCTGCTACGTAATGTGGAGCATATTCTGACATCGCAGAATTTCATGCCTATCACATGGCAGGTGAATAGCTTCGTATTAGTAGAGTCGATCACTATTAATCAAAAAGCGCAATACAGAATACTGCAAGAGTGGTCATTTGCGGACTGAACCATCTACCGGTATCAGTAGGCTGCTCCCAGCGCCGTTGCGGGATCGCAGTATGCCAGACCATGTGCCGCAGCAACGGCCTGATTGGTTATTTTGCCTTGATACACATTCAGGCCATTAAGCAGGTGCCTGTCTTCACGCAAGGCCTGTAGTCTTTTGTTTGCAAGCGCGAGCACAAAGGGCAGCGTGGCATTATTCAGCGCATAAGCTGAAGTGCGCGGCACCGAGCCCGGCATATTGGCTACGCAGTAATGAGTCACGCCATCAACCACAAAGGTAGGTGCATCATGCGTAGTTGGGCGTGAGCTTTCGCAGCAGCCACCCTGATCAATCGCCACGTCAACAATCACACTGCCTGGCTTCATGCGTTTAACCATGTTGCGCGTAATCAGCCTGGGAGCGGCGGCACCGGTGACCAGCACAGCACCAATAACAAGGTCAGCGCTAGTGCAGTGGTGGTCTAACGCTTCCATGGTGGAATATATGGTATTGAGATGCGGGCCAAACTGCCTTCTGAGCTGACGTAAAGTAGCAAGGTTACGATCCAGCACCGTGACAGAGGCGCCCATACCAAGCGCCACATCCACGGCGTTGCTGCCAACTACGCCACCGCCGATTACTGTCACTTTCGCCTGCTCAACCCCCGTGACGCCGCCCAGCAATATACCGGAACCGCCATGCGCTTTTTCAAGAAAATAAGCTCCGGCCTGAATCGCAAGCCTACCGGCTACCTCGGACATCGGCGCCAGCAGCGGCAGCCCGCCATCTTCTGCAGTTACCGTTTCATAGGCAATGCAAGTCGCACCGCTATCAAGCAAATCACTCGTCTGCTCTACATCTGGCGCAAGGTGTAAATACGTAAACAGAATCTGCCCTGATTTCAGCCACTTGCGCTCGATCGCCTGCGGCTCCTTGATCTTAATAATAAGCTCAGCACGTTCGAATACTTCCTGCGCAGAATTAACAACAGTAGCGCCGGCAGCCTGATATTGCGTGTCATCAGCCCCAATCCCTGCACCAGCGCCTGTTTCGACAAGTACCTGGTGACCATGTGCCACCAGTTCACGTACGTTGGCAGGCACCAGACCCACCCTGTATTCACGCACCTTGATTTCTTTAGGGACCCCGATCAGCATGTTCCAAGCTCCTCATAATAGTTGACGTATGAATCAAAGTACCGCAAGTTGCACATATCCGCAACCTGTAACCAAATTCACATGATTTTGACTTTCATCCCCTGCTGGCATGCTGAGCAGCACAGAAAAGTCGGGAGATTTCAGCGAGGACTGTTTGAGGGCTTTAGCCCGAGTTCCGCAGCTGCCCGTCTTTTTGAGCAGCGCAAGGGAGCCGAAGGCCATGGTAGGGGGTGCTCTTTTCTTTGGCTACTTTCTTTTGAGCAAGCAAAAGTAAAGTAGCTTGCTGTCGGCAAGCCCGACAATAATGTTACAAGGCTAAAGCTGCGCTAGGAGACAAGCGAGCATCAAATTTTACAATGTAGCAGGTTTTCATAATCAAGACTTCTAATTTAATAAAGTCTCAATCATCTCATTTCCCATCTGTCTCACATTTAGATTGAAAGTTACTCCACAGTAACTGACTTCGCCAGATTCCTAGGTTTATCAACATCCGTACCTTTTAACAGCGCCGCATGATACGCCAGTATCTGCACCGGTATCGTATGCAGAATAGGGGAGAGCACCCCAACATGACGCGGCGTGCGGATTACATGCACGCCTTCTGATGCAGTAAAGTGACTGTCTGCATCGGCAAATACAAACAATTCGCCGCCACGCGCTTTGACTTCCTGCATGTTGGATTTTACTTTTTCCAGCAGGGCGTCATTCGGGGCAATCACCACCACCGGCATATCACTATCTACCAGTGCTAATGGGCCATGCTTAAGCTCGCCGGCAGGGTAGGCCTCGGCATGGATGTAAGAAATCTCTTTGAGCTTTAATGCGCCTTCCAGTGCAATCGGGTAATGGATGCCGCGCCCCAGGAATAGCGCGTGCTGTTTATTGGAAAACGATTTCGCCCATTCTCTAATCTGTGGTTCCAGATTCAAGGCATGCTGCACACTGCCTGCGAGTTGACGCAGGGCGCTTAAATGCTCCTGCTCGGCTTCGGCACTGAGCAAGCCACGCTGTTTTGCTAGTGTTGCGGCCAAGGTAAATAAAGCCACCAGCTGTGTGGTAAAGGCTTTAGTAGAAGCTACGCCAATCTCGGCACCGGCACGTGTATAAAACACAAGCTGCGATGCACGGGGAATGGCGCTTTCCTGCACGTTGCAGATAGCGAGCGTCAGGTTTTGGCCTAATGCCTTGGCATGCTTCAATGCCTCCATCGTATCCAGCGTTTCACCGGATTGCGAAATGGTCACAATCAACTGTTTTGGATTCGGTACAGACTCACGGTAGCGGTATTCACTGGCAATCTCGACATTGGTTGGCAGCTTGGCAATGCTTTCCAGCCAGTATTTTGCAGTTAGCGCAGCATAATAGCTGGTACCTGCAGCCAGTATTAGAATACTATCCACCTGTTTAAATACTTCTGCGGCATTGGCACCAAATAATTGCGCAGAGAAACTATTGTCATCTATCAGCGCTTCTATCGTATCGGTCAGCGCACGCGGCTGCTCATGAATCTCTTTTTGCATGAAGTGCGAGTAGGGGCCTAATTCCATGCTCGCCAGCGATACGTCACTCATATGGATTTTACGTTCCACCGGACTGCCTTCGCGGCCATAAATCGTGACGCCGTCACGGCGGATATCCGCAACATCGCCATCTTCCAGATAAACCACTTTACGCGTCACAGAAAGTACGGCAGAAACGTCAGAAGCAATGAAATTCTCGCCATCACCCAAGCCTAGCAGCAACGGGCAGCCTAAACGCGCCGTCACCATATGCTCAGGCTCTTTAATGGAAACGACGCTGATCGCAAAGGCACCCGTCAGCTCGGTTACCGCTTTTTGTGTGGCGGCTAGCAGATTCAAGTCTTTATGATAATGATGAATCAGGTGTGCAATCACTTCGGTATCGGTCTGTGACGTAAACTCATAACCCAGCGCCTTGAGGCGCGTACGCTGCTCATCGTGATTTTCAATGATGCCGTTATGCACTACCGCCAGCTCGCCCTTGGATACATGGGGATGTGCATTGCTCTCAGTCACTCCGCCGTGCGTTGCCCAGCGTGTATGGCCGATGCCCACCTGGCCGCTCAAACCAAGCTCATTGGCTTTTTCTGTCATGGCAGCTACACGGCCTACTGCACGTACGCGCTCAATACCTGCGTTATTTAACACCGCAATGCCCGCTGAATCGTACCCGCGATATTCAAGGCGACTGAGCCCTTCAATCAGCGTTGAAACGACGTTTCTGTTTGCTACTGCACCTACAATGCCACACATAATTATTAGTCTTTCTTCTTATGTTACTTTTTAATTTTCTGCGGCCGTTTCCAGCCGGCAATCGATTTCTGTTCTTTGGCCCGGCAGAAAGTCAGTTGATCTGCCGGTGCATCTCTGGTAATCGTAGAACCGGCTGCAATCGTAGCACCACGACCAATCGTGATTGGCGCGACCAACTGTGAATCCGACCCGATAAAGGCATCATCTTCAATCACGGTTCTGAATTTATTCGCACCATCATAATTACAGGTAATCGTTCCAGCACCGATATTTACATTTTTACCAACCGTGCTGTCACCGACATAACTCAGGTGATTGATTTTACTGCCCACATCCACCTGTGCATTTTTAAGTTCGACAAAGTTACCGATATGCGTATCAGCTGCCAGTGTGGTGCCTGGGCGCAGGCGCGCAAATGGGCCGATACGGGCATTTTCACCAATCTGCGTATCATCAATATGCGTGAAAGGTGCAATCTGTGTACCCGCTGCAATTACTGCGTTTTTAATCACGCAATTCGCCGCGACCTTCACATTGTCGCCCAGCGTTACCGTACCTTCAAATACGCAGTTAATGTCAATTTCCACATCACGGCCGCAGTTCAGCGTACCGCGCACATCCAGGCGGGCAGGGTCCCTTAATGTAACACCTTGCTGCAACAACTTCTGTGCATAGCGGGCTTGATACACACGTTCAATCTGCGATAAATCCGTCTTGGAATTAATGCCGGTCACCGACCATTCATCTGTAGTGATTTCAGCGACGACATCTACGTTATCCTTCACCGCCAACGCTACGATATCAGTCAAGTAGTACTCACCCTGGGCATTGTTGTTAGTTAATTTGGATAGCCACGGCACTAAATGTACATTCGGCATTGCCATGATGCCGGTATTTACTTCAGTAATTTTATGCTGTTCCTCGGTCGCATCCTTATGCTCGACGATTGCCGTTACACCAAACATGGCATTGCGTACGATACGTCCGTAGCCGGTAGGGTCGGCTTTGTTGAAAGACAGTATGGCTAATTTATTATCTGCCTGCTCAAGCAGTTTCTTACAGGCACCAGCATCGATTAACGGTACATCGCCCAGCAAAATAAGCGTATCGGCATCCGCATCGAGATGTGCGACTGCTTGCTGTACGGCGTGCCCGGTACCGTGCTGCTCTGCCTGATTGACCCAGACAATATCTTCATCAGCAAATGCCTGTTTTACTGTTTCACCGCCAAAACCATACACGACGATGATTTTATGCGGACTAAGTGAATTGGCACAATCAATCACATGACCCAATATTGGCTTACCGCCAACCGTATGCAACACTTTAGGTAAATTGGAATACATACGGGTGCCTTTACCCGCAGCAAGAATGACAATATTTAATTTACTCATGATAAATTGTATTACTAACCCTAAAATTACGTCATACCGGCGGAGGCCGGTATCCAGACAAGGTGATGGTAAGGATTGGTTGTTTATTGAAACAAAGCTAGTATTCCAAGTCGCCTGGATTCCAGCCTACGCTGGAATGACGGAGGAGTAGTTGAAATATCATTTATCAAAGTAGCTTTATTAACCGTAACGCCACCTATTTACTATTGAAGTATAACAAAAAAGGCAGCCGAGGCTGCCTTTTTGCTTGTTACACCATCTGCATTACTACAATTAGTGCGTAGTTTTGCGTAAGCGCTCAATCGTTTGAATCTGCGCAACCGCTTCAGAAAGTTCAGCTTGTGCTGTTGCATAATCAATATCTGAAGTTCTGTTTTTCAGCGCTTCTTCTGCCGCTTCTTTAGCTGCAATCGCTTTCGCTTCATCCAGATCATGACCACGCACTGCCGTATCAGCCAAAACCGTGATTACACCAGGCTGCACTTCCAGCATGCCACCTGAGATAAAAATTAAAGTTTCTTCTGCAACATTTGCTTGCTTGATGCGTAAAGCACCAGGCTTGATGGTAGTAATCATAGGTGCGTGATTTGGAAACAAACCCACTTCACCGGCACTGGCAGGTGCAACCACAAACTCAGCTTCACCTGAGAAAATGCTTGCCTCTGCACTAACTACATCAATATGAACAGTATTTGCCATTTTTTTTCCTTAAAGCGTTTAACTAATTAACCAAGCATTACTTAGTTAAGAGTTTTAGCCTTCTCTACTGCCTCTTCAATGCCGCCTACCATGTAGAAAGCTTGCTCTGGCAAGTGATCGTATTCACCAGCAACAATCGCTTTAAAGCCTTTGATTGTTTCTTTCAATGGCACGTATTTACCAGGTGCACCGGTAAACACTTCAGCAACGTGGAATGGTTGTGACAGGAAACGTTGGATTTTACGTGCACGGCCCACTGCCAATTTATCTTCTGGTGACAGCTCGTCCATACCCAGAATCGCGATAATGTCACGCAACTCTTTGTAGCGTTGCAGTGTTGACTGTACTGAACGTGCTACTTGGTAGTGCTCTTCACCAACCACTAATGGGTCTAACTGACGTGATGTTGAATCCAATGGGTCAACCGCTGGGTAGATACCTAAAGAAGCAATGTCACGTGACAGCACAACTGTTGAGTCCAAGTGTTGGAATGTTGTCGCTGGTGATGGGTCAGTCAAGTCATCCGCAGGTACATAAACCGCTTGGATAGAAGTAATAGAACCTGTTTTAGTTGAAGTAATGCGCTCTTGCAGACGGCCCATTTCATCAGCCAGGGTAGGTTGGTAACCCACAGCTGATGGCATACGACCTAACAGCGCTGATACTTCAGTACCGGCCAATGTGTAGCGGTAGATGTTGTCAACGAAGAACAACACGTCACGGCCTTCGTCACGGAATTTCTCAGCCATGGTCAAACCTGACAAAGCTACGCGCAGACGGTTGCCTGGTGGTTCGTTCATCTGACCGAACACCATCGCTACTTTTGATTCTTTCATGTCGTCAAGTTTAATAACGCCAGCTTCTGCCATTTCATGGTAGAAGTCGTTACCTTCACGGGTACGCTCACCCACACCTGCAAACACTGATAAACCTGAGTGCTGTTTAGCGATGTTGTTAATCAGTTCCAGCATGTTAACGGTTTTACCCACACCAGCACCACCGAACAGACCTACTTTACCACCCTTGGCGAATGGGCAAACCAAGTCAATCACCTTGATGCCTGTTTCCAACAAGTCAACTGAAGGAGACAATTCTTCGAATGTCGGTGCTTTTTGGTGAATTGAACGGCGCTCGTCAGAATCAATAGGACCAGCCTCATCGATTGGGCGACCCAATACGTCCATGATACGGCCCAATGTGCCGGTACCTACTGGAACCTGAATTTGTGCGCCTGTTGATTTGAACGCTGTACCACGTGCCAGACCATCAGATGAGCCCATGGCAATAGTACGCACAATGCCGTCACCCAATTGTTGTTGCACTTCCAATGTCAAACCAGCTTCCGCTTGGCTTGATGCGTCATCAATAATCAACGCTTCAAATACTTTTGGCATTTGATCACGTGGGAACTCAACGTCCACCACAGCGCCAATACATTGCACTACTTTACCAATATTTGCTGTACTCATCTTTTTTCCTCGACTCAAACGTACTGTTAGTCAGATATTACTTTAATTAAATTCTTTGCCTGGATTTGGCTTACTGCTATGCAACCGCAGCCGCGCCACCAACGATCTCGGAGATCTCTTTGGTAATCGCTGCCTGACGCGCCTTGTTGTAAACCAGTTTCAACTCGGCAATCACGTTCTTCGCATTGTCAGAAGCAGCCTTCATCGCAACCATACGTGATGACTGCTCAGATGCCATGTTTTCAGATACTGCGTTGTACACCAATGATTCGATGTAGCGCACCATCAGTTCATCAATCACTGGCTGTGCTTCAGGCTCATAGATATAATCCCAATGGCCTTTGGCAGCACCGATCTGCACCGCGCTCTTTACCACAGCACTGGCAGTCAACGCCTCTGCTTTTTCCTCAGCTGCGTGCGTGCCCAGGCGCTCGGCAGTCAATGGCAGCAATTGCTCCATGACTGGCTCTTGCTTCATGGTGTTGATAAAACGTGTGTAGCAGATATGCAGCTGATCGATCTCACCTGCGGTATAAGCATCCAGCATCACTTTAATGGTACCGATCAGTTTTTCCAGATGTGGCACATCACCCAAACCGGTGATGTGTGACTTCACATTGGCACCAATACGATTCATAAAGCCATAGCCTTTGTTACCAATCGCGCTGACGGATAATTGCTTGCCTTCAGCTTCCCAGTTTTTCATCTGGTTCACTGTCATACGCAGCACGTTGGTATTCAAGCCACCGCAAAGACCTTTATCAGAGCTCACAACGATAATGCCGATATTCTTGACTTCATCACGCTTTAACAGGAAAGGGTGCTTGTATTCAGAATGCGCCAGTGAAAGGTGAGCCGCAACATTGCGAATTTTTTCGGCATATGGGCGGGATGCACGCATTCTATCCTGCGCTTTACGCATTTTAGAAGCGGCAACCATCTCCATCGCCTTGGTGATCTTGCGTGTATTTTCTACACTCTTGATCTTGGTTCTAATTTCTTTACTACCAGCCATTTTAGTGTCCTAATAGTTAGATATTAGTAAGCAGTTGTCGCTTTGAAATCTTGAATTGCTGCTTCAAGTGCTTTCTCGTTATCACCGCTCAGGTCTTTGCTTGATTCAATCGCATCAGCCAACGCTTTGTATTTAGAAGCGATAAAGCCGTGCAATTTGCCTTCAAATGCCAATACCTTGTTGATTGCAACATCATCAAAGTAACCTTTGTTCGCAGCAAACAGCGTAATCGCCATGTTTGAAACGCTTAAAGGTGCGTATTGCGCCTGTTTCATCAACTCTGTGAACATACGACCACGTTCCAGTTGTTTACGTGTTGCTTCATCCAGATCAGAAGCGAACTGTGCGAACGCTGCCAATTCACGGTATTGCGCCAATGCCAGACGTACACCACCGCCTAATTTCTTGATGACTTTAGTTTGTGCTGCACCACCCACGCGAGACACTGAAATACCAGCGTTGATCGCAGGACGGATACCGGCGTTGAACAAGTCAGTTTCCAGGAAGATCTGACCGTCAGTAATAGAAATCACGTTGGTTGGAACGAATGCAGAAACGTCGCCGGCTGCAGTTTCAATCACTGGCAATGCAGTCAATGAACCTGTTTTGCCTTTAACTTCGCCGTTAGTGAATTTCTCTACATACTCTTCGTTTACACGAGCAGCACGCTCCAGCAGACGTGAGTGGATGTAGAACACATCACCTGGGTAAGCTTCACGGCCTGGTGGACGACGCAACAGCAGGGAGATTTGACGGTAAGCAACCGCTTGTTTTGACAAGTCATCATAAACAATCAATGCATCCTGACCACGGTCACGGAAGTATTCACCCATAGTACAACCGGCATATGGTGCCAGGAATTGCAATGCTGCAGAATCAGAAGCAGCGGCAGCCACTACGATTGTGTACTCAAGAGCGCCGTTTTCTTCCAGCTTGCGAACCACGTTAGCGATTGTAGAAGCCTTTTGGCCGATCGCAACGTAGATACAGGTCATGTTTTGACCTTTCTGGTTGATGATCGCATCCACTGCAACCGCTGTTTTACCTGTTTGACGGTCACCAATGATCAATTCACGTTGGCCACGGCCAACTGGAACCATAGAGTCAACTGATTTCAAACCGGTTTGCACTGGTTGTGAAACTGATTTACGCGCAATAACGCCAGGCGCAACTTTTTCAATTTTGTCAGTCATTTTAGCGTTAACCGGGCCTTTGCCGTCGATAGGCTGACCCAAAGCGTTAACAACACGACCAATCAGTTCCGGGCCAACTGGCACTTCCAGAATACGGCCGGTACATTTACATGTATCGCCTTCTGTAATGTGCTCGTAGTCGCCCAATACCACAGCACCTACTGAGTCACGCTCAAGGTTAAGTGCCAAACCGAATGTATTGCCTGGGAATTCGATCATCTCGCCTGACATCACGTTTGAAAGACCGTGAATACGAACGATACCGTCAGTGACTGAAATTACTGTACCTTGAGTACGCGCTTCAGCACTGGTCGAAAAATTTTCTAATCTGCTTTTAATCAGTTCACTGATTTCTGATGTAGATAACTGCATTGCTTTGTCTCCTGTGCCTTATGCTGTAAGCGTATAGGCTAAATTTTGTAACTGGCCTTTGACGGATGCGTCTATTACGGTATCGCCAACAATAATCTTGATGCCGCCGATGATTTCTGGGTCTACAGAAACACTAGCTTCAATTTTCTTACCGAATTTTGCTTCCAGGCGTTTTACCAAGTCCTTGGTATCTGCCGCGCTGATTTTAGCTGCAGCAATGATTTCTGCATCCAAGGTGCCTTCGTCTTGCGCCTTCAGTGCTTCAAATGCGCTGCTGATTTCTGGCAAAATAGATAAACGGCCATACTCAACCAATACCTTGATGAGGTTCTGTCCGTTTTCATTCAGGTTATCCCCGCACACCTTCAAGAAAGTGGCCAGCAAATCCTCGCTCACTACTTTAGGGTCTTGAATGTAAGCCTTGATTTGCGCATCATTTGCAACCGCAGCAGCAAAACCCAGCATCTCAGACCATTTGCCCAGTGCCTTTTGTTCACGGCCTAATTTATAGGCAGCTACTGCGTAAGGCCTTGCGATGGTTGATATTTCAGCCATGTGATTTTCCTTTATCTCTTAGCCCTTGTATCTCTTGGCCTTAAAGTTCTGCCGCGAGTTTTGCTAACAATTCGCTATGTGCTTTAGCGTCGATTTCTTTACGCAAAATCTTTTCAGCACCTGCAATTGCCAATGTAGAAACCTGCGCACGCAAACCTTCTTTTGCACGGTTCACTTCTTGCTCAATTTCAGCTTTAGCGCCAGCGATAATACGATCACCTTCAACTTTGGCATTACCTTTAGCTTCTTCGATGATTTGTGTGCCGCGTTTTTCAGCTTGAGCAATGATTTCGCTCGCCTTTTGTTTAGCTTCAGCCAATGTCACTTCTGATTTTTTTGCAGCGACTTCCAAAGCACTTCTGCCATCTGCTGCCGCAGCCAAACCATCAGCGATTTCTTTTTGGCGCGCTTCAATAGCATTCAAAAGCGGTGGCCAAACGAATTTCACTGTGAACCAAATCAACACAGCAAATGCGATAGCTTGTGCGATAAGTGTAAAGTTAATGTTCATTTTTGATCCATATTGTTAATCATAAAAGCACTAGTCATTAAACATTAGCTTAATGACTAGTTAGCTTAATTTTGCTTAATTACCCAGATTTACTTAATTACTTGGCAACTACGCTCAATAATGGGTTAGCAAATGCAAACATCATTGCAAGACCAACACCGATAATGAATGACGCGTCGATCAAACCTAACAGCAAGAACACTTTACCTTGCAAAGCTGGGATCATTTCTGGTTGGCGTGCAGCGCCTTCCAGGAAGCTAGCACACATAATACCGATACCGATACAAGCACCAGCAGCGCCCAAACCAATAATTAAACCAATACCAACGCCTGTGTAGGCTTGAATCAATGCTAATGCATCCATGTTATTACCCTCTCTAAAATTAAACTTACAATCAAACTACAACTAAAAATAAAACTACTGAATTACAAAACTGTACTACTTAAAACCAAACTTTCTTAGTGACCTTCGTGCGCCATTGCCAGGTATACCACTGTCAGCATCATGAAAATAAACGCTTGCAACGCTACGATCAGGATGTGGAAGATAGACCAGCCGGCACCCAGAATCGCACCAGCGATAGTACCTGTAACGCCTGTAGCAGCCCACAGACCCAACAGCAGGAAGATAACCTCACCAGCGTACATGTTACCGAACAGACGCAATGAGTGTGAAAGTGGTTTTGAAACGTATTCAATCATGTTGAACAGGAAATTAGCTGGCCATACCCAGATTTTTGAACCGAATGGGGCACAGAATAATTCATGAATAAAGCCACCGAGGCCTTTAACCTTGATTGCGAAGAAAATCATCAGAACCCATACAGACAGCGCCAAAGCGAATGTAGTATTGATGTCTGAAGTAGGCACGGCGCGCCATTTGGCATGCTCGCCACCGAAGAATGAAACAATGCTTGCCACCCAGTCAACCGGCAAAAAGTCCATGGAGTTCATTGCGAACACCCATAAAAAAACCGTCAATGCAGTTGGAGCAATAAAACTGTGACGGTTACCATGGAAAATATTCTTGACCTGATCATCAATAAAGCCGAATACCAGCTCTACAAACGCCTGACCTTTGGTAGGAACACCTGCTGTAGCCTTACGCGCCACCAGCCAGACCAGACCCATGACCAGCAAGCCCAATGCTACCGACATCACAAATGTATCGACGTGCAGTGTCCAGAAACCAGCACCTTCATTGATAGGATACGCATTAAAACTCAGGTGATGCTCAATATAACCTGATGGTGTAAGCGCGTGTTCAGCGTGTTGTGCGTTATCTGCGTGTTCTGTAGCCATAATCCAATATTTTCTAAAAACGATTGTTAATTACACATTTAACTTACTGAGGGCTGCACCGGAAAACAAGGCTGCAGCCGCCAAACCTGCAATCAGTGCAAACGGCACCAACTGCTTATAAACCGCAAAAGTGATAAACAAAAGAACGATTATCACCAGAATTTTTACTGCTTCTGCCTTGAGCAAATTGATCAACACTGCAGAAGCTTCATTATTATTTTTGCTACGCCGGGCAATCATTGATGCTGCATACGCGCCAACGACGACACTAGCACCACCTAAAACTGCTGACAAAGCACCATGCAAGCCCGACAAAACTAGCGCAACTACAGACACTGCTGCTGCAGCAATCACCTGGATTTTAAGCATTTTACTAAAAACATCTGTTGTATTTGATGCTGACAATGGCTTAAACCCGATTAAATTAAACACTACTTTATTTACAAACGCGTGAAATTGATGCTTTTGCGTTTAGTTACAGACTTGCTTGCAGAACTACTTAAAATTTTGCCCAAATTATTTAACCTAATTCAGCAAAGACCGCGATTTTGAATTATTAGTACTTTTTAGTCAAGGGTTAAGTTAAGTAAATTAAACACTTAGCGTAAAAATGCTTGATGTTTTGTTAAATTCACAACTTACTGCCTGTTTTCTCAAAACGTTGGCAAAGTTGAGTTTTAACGAGATACCTTGGTTTTAGCGCGATATCTTGGCAATAATTTCATCCAGCTGGTCCAGACTGGCATAACTGATTTTGAGCATACCCTTGCCGTTACTACCTGCCTTGATGCTGACTACAGCACCTAATTTGTCACTCAGGGCTTCCTGCAAGCTCAGAATATCCTGGCTGACAGGATTTTTTGCTGAGGGCTTCCCGGATTTGATCGCAGGTACTTGCTGCTGATGTTTTTTAACCAGGGCCTCAGCTTCGCGCACCGACAAACCTTCATACACAATCTGCTCGGCTATCAGTACTTGCTCTGCACCATCCAGTCCAACCAGCGCACGCGCATGGCCCATATCCAGCTTGCCGTGCATCAGCATGTCCTGCACATGCGCTGTCAGCGTCAATAAGCGCAGCAGGTTTGATACCGCAACACGCGAACGCCCAACCGCAGCAGCCGCTTTTTCATGGGTCATGTCAAATTCGTCGATCAGGCGCTTAATGCCTTGCGCCTCTTCCAGCGGGTTCAGGTTTTCACGCTGAATATTCTCGATCAGTGCCATCGCCAGTGCGGCTTCATCGGCAATTTCGCGCACTAATACAGGTACTTCTTTTAAACCGGCACGCTGGCTGGCACGCCAGCGACGTTCACCCGCAATAATCTCGTACTGCTCATCTGCTAGCTGGCGCACCAGAATCGGCTGCATAATGCCTTGCGCCTTGATAGAGTCGGCCAAGGTCTGCAAAGCCGCATCATCCATATAGCTGCGCGGCTGATATTTACCGGGCTGCAACTGCTCAACTTTCAGCATCAGTAATGAATCCGCCTCACCCACACTGCCCATATCCCCAGCGAGCAGAGCGTCTAATCCACGCCCCAAACCTTTTAACTTAGCCATGTTTTTTCTCTTTGCGTATATTTTCTTTATGGGTAATTTCCTGTGCCAGCTCCATGTAAGCTACAGCACCCTTGGAACTTTTATCATATACAAGCACCGGCACCCCGTAACTTGGTGCCTCAGCCAATCGAATATTGCGTGGAATGACCGTCGTATAGACTTTATCGCCAAAATGGCTGATAAGCTGCGCCGATACCTGCTGCGCCAGCATGTTGCGGTTATCGAATAGGGTACGCAGCAGACCTTCGATTTCCAGCGTCGGGTTCAAGTGCGCGCGCACTTTTTTAATCGTATTGACCAGATCAGACAAACCTTCCAATGCGTAATATTCACATTGCATCGGAATCATGACCGCACTGGCAGCAGTCAGCGCATTCACAGTTACCAGGTTAAGGGCAGGGGGGCAGTCCAGCAACACAAAATCATAAGCATCGCCAACTTTTGCAATAGCTGCCTTTAAACGATTCTCTCGTGCCAGCTCGTTGACCAGCTCAACTTCGGCGCCGGCAAGCTCGCGATTGGAAGGTGCAATATCAAAACCACCTTTTTCGCTTTTAACCACGACTTCCTGCAGCGTTTTTTCGCCTATCAGCACATGGTAGATACTTGCTTTCAGGTGCGCTTTATCAATACCGCTGCCGGTGCTGGCATTACCTTGCGGATCGAGGTCTATCAACAGCACACGTTTACCCAGACTAGCCAGACTGGCCGCCAGATTGACGCAGGTAGTGGTTTTACCCACACCGCCTTTTTGATTGGTGATTGCTAATATTTTCATATTATTTTTCTATGGCTTTCAGTATTACGTTAGCTATGATGAATGACTACTAACTCCGCATCAAACCCTGGATCGCCAAGACCTTCGACCTCGCGATGGCGTCATTGCGAGCAAAGCATGGCAATCCAGTGCCGCTTATTTCAAATCAATTAAGATTGTTCCCCAAATAATCGCAAAACTATTTACTTATTACTTCGATACTTTCATTACTTCAACACTATCAGATGCCGCTCAGCATCAAGTCCAGCCACTTTCAATACTTTTATCTCGGTCGGCTCAATGCCGCTCTTTTCAAACTCATGCTGCGGAATCGTACCTTTCATCGCCAGCCATTGGCCGCCATCGGCCAGCAAATGCCTGGTCAATTTTAAAAACAACCCGATTTCCGAGAATGCGCGCGAAGTAATCACCTCGAATTTTTCCGGCATATCCCGGCTTGGTACTTTCTGCTCTTCAATACGGCCATGTATCGCGTTGAAATTCTTCAATCCCAATTCTGCTTTTGCCTGCCGCATAAAACTTACTTTTTTCTGCACCGCATCAATTGCCGTCACCTGTAATTCCGGCAAACAAATTGCCAGTGGAATGCTGGGCAACCCGGCACCGGCACCTACATCAAGTAAGCGCTTACAATCAATATGAGGCAATATGGACAAGCTATCCAGGATATGCAGCGTTACCATCTCCAGCGGGTCACGCACCGCGGTCAGATTATGCACGCGGTTCCACTTACAGATCAGCGCCACATAATCCAGCAGTTTCTGCTGCTGTTCGGCGCTGATTTGCAAACCCATTTCGTGCAGACCAGATGCCAGCCTGACACGCATCTGGGTGAGCGTTTCTTCACCGAGCTTGCCTGAAGCACTGTTATTCGCAGCAGCTAAGCTCATGCCGCATTATCCACATCACCGCCTGTATCACTCAGGCTAGCGGCTTTTGCGCGTGACTTACGCTTCAGATGTACCAGCAACAATGAAATCGCGGCCGGCGTAATACCGGAAATACGGCTGGCCTGACCAATCGTTTCCGGTTTATGCGCATTCAATTTTTGCTGCGCTTCGATCGGCAGTCCGTGAATCTCACGATAATCCAGATCGTTAGGCAATTTGGTGTTTTCCTGGCCGCGACTGCGCGCTACTTCATCAATCTGACGGTCAATATAACCCTGATATTTGGCGGCAATTTCCACCTGTTCACGCACCGCAGGCTCCACCTCACCCAAACCAGTCTCACCTAGCGACAGCACTTGTTCGTAACTCACTTCAGGACGGCGCAGTAATTCAAACAAACTATATTCATGCTCAAGCGGTTTGCCGAATATCGTTTGCATGGTTTCTGCACTCAGGTTGGCAGGCTGCACAAACGTTTTCTTCAAACGCTCCTGCTCGCGTGCCACCGCTTCCTGCTTACGGCTGAACGCTTCCCAGCGCACATCATCCACCAAACCTAATTTACGGCCGATTTCAGTCAGGCGCATATCGGCATTATCTTCACGCAACTGCAAACGGTATTCCGCACGTGAAGTAAACATGCGGTATGGCTCACTGACGCCGCGCGTAATCAGGTCGTCTACGAGCACACCTAAGTAAGCCTCATCACGGGCAGGGCACCAGCCTTCCTTACCCTGCGCGTACAGACCGGCGTTGGCGCCAGCGAGCAAGCCCTGCGCGGCTGCCTCTTCATAACCGGTAGTACCGTTGATTTGCCCTGCAAAGAACAAACCTTGCACGGCTTTGGTTTCCAGCGTGCTTTTTAAAGCGCGTGGATCATAATAATCATATTCAATCGCATAACCCGGGCGCAGAATGTGTGCATTCTCCAAGCCCTTGACTGAACGCACCAGCGCCAGCTGTATATCAAACGGCAGGCTGGTAGAAATACCATTCGGGTAAATCTCGTTCGTATTTAAACCTTCCGGCTCCAAAAAAATCTGATGCGATTCTTTATCGGCAAAGCGATGGATTTTATCTTCTACACTTGGGCAGTAACGCGGGCCCACACCTTCAATCACGCCGGTGTACATCGGTGAGCGATCGAGACCGCTGCGGATAATTTCATGCGTGCGTTCATTGGTATGCGTGATCCAGCACGGCAGTTGGGCAGGGTGCTGTGCAGCATTACCTAAAAAAGAAAATACCGGCACCGGATCATCACCAGGCTGCACGGTCATCACAGAATAATCAATCGTGCGGCCATCAATACGCGGCGGCGTACCGGTTTTTAAACGCCCGGCTGGCAAACCAATTTCACGCAGGCGCGCAGCCAGCGATATAGAAGGGGGATCACCGGCACGACCTGCGCTGTAATTTTTCAAACCCACATGCACCAGGCCACCTAAAAAGGTACCCGCGGTCAGCACTACAGATTTCGAGCTAAAACGCAAACCTAATTGCGTTACCACACCGGCCGCACGCTCACCATCCAGAATAATATCGTCAACTGCCTGCTGAAACAGCCACAGGTTAGGCTGGTTCTCAAGCATGCGGCGGATAGCAGCCTTGTATAGAATGCGGTCAGCTTGTGCGCGGGTTGCCCGAACGGCAGGCCCCTTACTCGAATTCAAAATACGGAACTGGATGCCGCCTTCATCGGTCGCAGCCGCCATGGCGCCGCCCAGCGCATCTACCTCTTTAACCAAATGGCCTTTACCAATACCGCCGATACTCGGATTGCAGGACATTTGCCCTAGCGTTTCGATGTTATGTGTGAGCAACAAGGTTTTTTGACCCATGCGGGCAGCCGCAAGTGCGGCCTCAGTACCGGCATGACCACCGCCAACGACAATCACATCAAAAATATCAGGAAAATTCATGTTTTAACCGCTAAAAATTCTATAAAACCAAGAGTATGAAAGTTTAACGCAATCTGATTACAAGGTCATGTAAAACGATGTTTTAAATGACTGTTTCACGTGAAACAATCAGCTAATTACAACATTGAAACATTTTCTTAACAAAATTTGCATAAAATGTATTCCAATTGAGCATACGGCGCGTTAAATTGGTTTAGAATTGATAGGGGGTTACAATTACCAACTATTCAATACGTTTTACTAAAGCTGGTATCCTTATTCATACTACGGAGAATTAAATGAAAAACTTAAGTATTGTTTTGGCAGCCTTATTAGGCTTTGCTGCATTCTCAGCTAATGCTGATGTAGAAAATGCAGTTAAACTGCAAACAAAATACAAATCATTCGCTAAAACAGCAAACCCAGAATACGGCAGCCCATCAGCTGTTGACGGCAAACTGTTCTTTAACCGCAAAATCAAAGGTGCAAACGGTAAAGAAACTGCTTGCGCATCATGCCACACACAAAACCCAGCTAACGAAGGCAAACACATCGTTACAGGTAAAAAAATTGCACCATTATCACCTAACGTAAACGCTAAACGTTTTGCTGATGTTGATAAAGTTGAAGAAAACTTTACTAAACACTGTAATGAAGTTATCGGCGCTGATTGTACAGCCGCTGAAAAAGCAAACTACATCGCTTACCTGTTAACTGAAAAAACACCTACACCTAAAAAATAAATCTTTTAAATAACTCCACGCGGGTTATTTAATAGCTTTATAGATGTAAGTGCCAGTTAAAACTGGCTCGCTAAGCCAGTGCAAAAAATTAAAGCAGTGTTTCACGTGAAACACTGCTTTTTTTATACCTAAATAAACTATGCTAGTTCATACGCTCTCTGCCCATACGGATAATGCTAACCAACCATCAATGCACCCCGTCATTGCAAGAGGTTTGTCTTCGGAACAATCCTGACGCAGGCTCAGTGGATTGCCGCGCAACTTTGTTGCTCGCAATGACGGCCATATGGCACACAGCCTAGACATACCAGGCAGCGAAAAATCCAGCAAACCGGCATTTTTAATGACAGCGCCTACCAGTTTAATATCTGCTTTTTGTACGAATGACCCATACTTTTACCCAAAACGGTGATTAGCCACAACTTAACTGCAACGTTCCGGCGACAGCACTCGCCAATCCGTTTGTAAGGCATTATTGCACACAATATGGGCTGTGCCTTGAGTTGAATATGCACAAAATATGCGCCTAATTCTTCCGAGTTTTTCATATTCATCTTGGGTCGGTTAGCCACAGCGCAACTTGCGAGATCTGTGCTGAAAATTCTTCGATCTTGATGCTTTGAGCTGGCCCACATCGATATTGATCAGTATCTACAGATTAAAACTTACTGGCAGTTTTTGCGGCTGGCACGCAACACTTCCAACTCCAGCAGACGCAGCTCACGATAAGTAATAACCAATAATTACCGCGGCCACAAACAGGGTCCAAAAACGTCAGGCAACGCAATTTTTAGTGAAACTCAAACAGCCGGCTATTATTGCCTTTTATTTTTTCAAACCCTGCCCATAAGGCATCGGGAAGCAATGGTGGAACCAGTTTTAGAATATTCCCTTCACTGATATAGTGCGCACCCAGATTACGCCGTGCCTCGCCATCCATAATAACCAGGAACAGGCTGCCGAAGATAGCAGGGGAGATCATGCAAGAGAAAGCGTTGAAAATCGCCCAGCACAAAGCACGGAATATCACCCTTCTGTATTCCCAAAAATTATCCACGACCTGATCGTAAGCGCGGCTCAGATCTTTACCACTAGATTTAATTTCCGCAATAAGAATCTCAGGCCAGAACAGGACTACATAGCCATTCTTTACAGTGCCATCTGCACTATCATGCCAATAGCCGCTGTGCTCATTATGTTTCACGTGAAACATAATGAGCCATTTAAGATAACATTACAAAAAGCTTATATTTAACAATTATCTAAATCACTATACGTAGTGTAACGTATTGCGTTTTTGGTATTAATGTTTACTATATACTGGCTAATTACAAATCTTAGTACCGTAAGTAACTTTAATAACAATCAATAAGGAGCTTTATCATGGCCGGTAAGTTCGAACTAAAAGTAGCTAAAGACGGGCAATTTCATTTCAACCTGCTAGCAAGTAATGGGCAAGTTATCCTGCAATCCGAAATGTATGAAACCAAAACCAGCGCGCTAAATGGTATTGCATCAATCCAGAAAAACGCACCAGATGATGGCCGCTATGAGCGCTTGGTATCTAAGTCAGGCAAGCCCTACTTTACGCTTAAAGCGGGCAACCATCAGATTATCGGCCAGAGCCAGCAATACGAGAGCGAAGCGGCACGCGATAACGGTATTGAATCCGTTAAGAAAAATGCACCTGAAGCGCAAGTAGTGGATACGACAGCTTAAATTATTGCTCTATTAAATAATGCAAATAAGCTCATCTTCTGAAGCTGAGCTTATTTTCCAATACAGAATTTAGAGAATATTTCACCGAGTAGATCGTCCGGCGTAAATTCTCCGGTAATACTGCTGAGCGCTTCCTGCGCCAAACGCAGCTCCTCAGCCACCAGTTCCGCCGAATCAATTTGACTGGCCGCCAACTGCAAATGTGCATCAACTTCAGTGAGCGCCTGCAAGTGTCGGGCGCGCGCCATAAAAACGCCTTCAGAATTATCCTGGTACCCGGCTAATTTCAATAATTGCGATTTAAGTAGGTCGACACCAACGCCGGTTTTAGCAGAGATATAAATATGCGTTGCCTGATCTTTTTCTTCAATTTTGGCAGGTTCTTTGGATACATCAATTTTATTATGCACCCAAATCTTGGCGATTTCTTGCGGCAACCTATCTAAAATCGATTTTTCCGTCTCTGTAATACCGTGAGCTGCATCTATCAATAATAATGCGATATTGGCCGTTTCTGTGGCTCGCCAAGTTCGGGCAATCCCGAATTTTTCCACTTCGTCGTCAGTTTCACGCAGGCCAGCGGTATCAATGATGTGCAGTGGCACACCATTAACCTGAATAGCATTTTTAATCGTGTCGCGTGTGGTGCCGGCAATGGAAGTCACAATTGCAATTTCTTCACCAGCGAGCTGATTCATCAAACTGGACTTGCCAACATTAGGCTGACCAACCAAAACAACATTAATACCTTCTCGTAATAAACTGCCTTGTTTTGCTTTTGCAAAAATTGAAGTCAGCTCGGCAATAATTGCAGCCAGCTTTTCACCGACTCGACCCTGTGTGATGAAGTCGATTTCTTCTTCCGGAAAATCCAGGCACGCTTCAACATACATGCGCAGGTCTATCAGCTTAAGCAACAGGGTGTTTATACGTTGCGAAAATTCACCGGATAAGGAACGTACGGCACTTTTGGCAGCTTCAGTCGTAGCGGCATTAATCACATCGGCCACAGCCTCGGCTTGCGCAAGATCCATTTTGTCATTGAGATAGGCACGACGCGTAAACTCACCAGGCTCAGCCTGACGTGCACCTAAAGCAATGCAACGTGCCAGCAGAATCTGCATAAGTGCAGTACCGCCGTGTGCTTGCAGCTCCAGCACATCTTCACCGGTGTAAGAATGAGGATTTGGATAGAAAATGGCAATGCCACGATCAATCAGATCACCGTTTACCTGCTTGAAATCAAGATAAGCAGCGTGGCGTGGGGCAGGGCAATGCCCAAGAATTTCAACAGCAATCGTTTTGCTCAGCGGGCCTGATACCCTGACTACACCAATGCCGCCGGCACCACTGGCAGTGGCGATAGCGGCTATGGTTTCGGACAGATTAGTGGTCACCTGACTTTTTATGATGGTTTCCCTGTTTTTTCAACAAGTTTTCAGCATGTATCATCTTGTTTACATACCATTGCTGCGCAATAGACAACACGTTATTCACCAGCCAATACAACACGAGACCCGCCGGGAAGAAGAAGAAGAACACGCTGAATACAATCGGCATCCAGGTCATGATCTTGGCCTGCATCGGGTCTGTCGGCTTAGGATTAAGCTTGGTCTGGATAATCATGGTCGCGCCCATGAGTATCGGCAGAATGTAGTATGGGTCAATTGCAGAAAGATCTTTTATCCAGCCAAAGAATGGCGCATGGCGCAACTCAACAGAACCCAGCAACACCCAGTAAAGTGCAATGAAAACAGGCACTTGAATCAAGATTGGGAAGCAGCCGCCCATCGGGTTGATTTTCTCTTTTTTATAGAGGTCCATCATTGCCATCTGCATTTTCTGGCGGTCATCACCGAATTTTTCTTTCATGGACTGCAAACGAGGTGCAAGTTCACGCATCTGCGCCATGCTGCGGTAACCCGAAGCTGACAGCCTGAAAAAAGCCGCTTTAATTAATATTGTCAGCAAGATGATTGCTACACCCCAGTTTTTAACTACTGAGTGAATCTTATCCAGCAGCCAGAATAATGGTGCAGCGATAATCGTTAACCAGCCATAATCCACTGTGTACTCAAGGCCTGGCGCCGTTGCATTCAAGTCGCGTTTAGTTTGCGGCCCTGAGAACAAGCGAGCAGGCACAGTCAGACTTGCACCCGGCTCAATAGTGCCCAACGTGCTTTTAGTACCTATGCGGTAAATGTTATCGCTTAATTTATCAGTATAGAACTTACGCTCCACACCATCTTTAGGAATCCACGCACTGACGAAATAGTGCTGCAGCAAACCAACCCAGCCATCTTTAGAAGTGATGTTCAGTGGTTCTTCTACCATATCTTTAAAAGCGAGTTTTTTGAATTTTGTCGCTTCGGTATAGTAAGAACCACCGGTAAACGTAGGCATCAAAGCTGAACCCTGGTTAGATTCACTGTCATGCACGATCTGGTAGTAAACCGTTGGCGTGATTGCGGCAGCAGTACCGTTCTTGATTTCATAACTGACATCAATATCGTAACGGTTACGATGGAAGGTATACACCTTGTCTACGGTCACACCATTAGCATTCGCCCAGCTTAAACGTACTTCCAGCTTATCCTGGCCTTCAGCCATTTGATAGCTGGTTGCAGTACTCGTAAATACAGCATTGTGCGAAGGCAAATCTGCACCGATCAATCCCGTTTGCGCAACATAAAGCATCGGCTTCGCAGCGTCATCCATTAACACAAAATTGGCTTTTTCATCTTCTGCAGCACGATGCTTGAGCAACTCCAATCTGCGCAGATCACCACCGGTTGTTTCAATATCCGCTTTAAATAAGTCAGTTGTTACCTGAATGCGCTGCGCGCTCTGTAACTTGTAATCACCATTAACCGGCAAATCCACCTGGTTTGCAGTACCGGCAGCAGGTGCAGCATTTGGGTTGGCTGCTGGAGCAGAAGCAGTTTGGGAAACCACAGCTTCAGTTGGGGAATTTTGACGTTGCCATGCATCCCAAAGCATTAAAATAGACATAGAAAAAATGACAAAAAGAACTAAACGTCTTGTATCCATAATGTTTTATTGGCAATCTTGATATTAAATTTTAAAAATTACTTTAAGGAATAGGGTCATGACCACCGTCACACCAGGGGTGACAGCGTAGCAGTCGGCGAACAGTATAATACGATCCCAGCAAAGCGCCATGTTTTTGAATCGCTTCTACTGCGTATTGAGAGCATGTAGGATAAAAACGGCACTGCTGACCAAAAAATGGACTCAATACCATTTGGTAAGCTTTAACAATCCACACCAGGATACGTGCCATCATTTATATATCACCGCTTATTGTTTCAGCAAGTTGTCATCAATCTGCAACGATGCATTGACTTGCTGAACCATTTGCGTGCGCTGATTTACTTTTGCAATCAACGTCACAAATTCTTGTTTTACCTGAACAAAGTCTTCTTTTTCAAATTTCTTCTGTACACGTATTACTAAATCAACATGATTAATCTCATGTTGCTGAATTCTAAAAAACTCGCGCAACACACGACGTATGTAATTTCTATCTACTGCGCGCTTGGCAACTTTTTTACCCACCACCAAACCTAATCGGGCATGGCCAATTAGATTAGGCTGATAGTGTACCGCTAAATACTTGGCAGAAATACGTTTGCGGAAATTAAAAACGGATGAAAATTCATCCGTTTTAATCAGCTTAGCTTTTTTAGTAAATCTAAGCGTATGCACTGTTATCAATATAATCTAGTTAGAGAGATAGTACAGTGATATAAAAATAAAGCTCCCAAGGAGCTTTATTGATTAAAGACCTAAGCGTGAGCGGCCTTTAGCACGGCGAGCTGCAATCACAGCGCGACCGCCTTTAGTTTTCATGCGAACTAAAAAGCCATGCGTACGTGCACGACGTGTTTTAGATGGTTGGTATGTACGTTTCATGTAAATCTCCGGCTAGCAAAATGCTACAAAGGGCGCTATTAAACCCGATAACACTCTATTTTGTCAACGTTTATTTAGATTTAGCTGCTTAAATATTCCGCATTTCAAATTAATAAAATTTATATTAGCAAATTATCCAATTGGCTGTGGATAAGTTTCGCTAAAACAGCTAGAATGAAGCACTAAATCTGACAATATAATATTAACATAAAAAGTTATTTTTTTAAATAAAAACAATAACTTAATAAACCATGCTTCATTACGGCAGTATGGATAAGGGTAACGCGTAACTGATGGAAAATTTTTGGCCTGCTTGTATCAGCCGTTTTGAAAGCGAGCTTTCTGCGCAACAATTCAATACCTGGATCAAACCACTTAATGCCGAAATGGATGGCGAAAAAGTGGTCATTAGTGCGCCCAATCGCTTTGTAATGCAGTGGGTAAAAGATCGCTTTCTGAAAAAAATTGAACAATTTGCTGAAGAGTTGAACCTTGCAAGTTTAAAAATAGAATTCATCGTTGGTGAAGTTAAAGCCAAAACTGCAAATTCTGCTGTAATTAAAAAACCAGAGCCCAAAATCGACAGTAAACAGATTTCTGATGAAGAGGCACTAAAATCAGAATTGGAACAGAACGTTAAGGCAAATTTAGCAAAAACGCTCAATTCAACTGCCGGCAAAACCAGTAGCAAATCCGGTCAACATAAAAAAGGGGATGACTCCGGCCTGAATCCAAGTTTTAATTTCAGCAATTATGTGACTGGTCGCGCTAACCAGTTAGCGCGCGCTGCTGCCATACAAGTTGCTGAAAATCCGGGCATGGCTTACAACCCTTTATTTATCTATGGCGGCGTAGGGCTGGGTAAAACCCACCTGTTACAGGCAATCGGCAACGAGTTAAGAAAACACAAGCCGGATGCAAGAATCCGCTATTTACATGCCGAGCGTTATGTTTCTGATGTTGTGAAAGCTTATGAACATAAAGCATTTGATGAATTTAAGCGCCAGTATCATTCATTAGATTTACTGCTGATTGATGATATTCAGTTTTTTGCCAAAAAAACCCGTACTCAGGAAGAGTTCTTTTACGCCTTTAATTCACTGATTGAAGCTAAAAAGCAAATCGTTATCACCTGCGATACTTATCCTAAAGAAATTGCTGATGTAGACGAACGTTTAAGAACACGCTTCAGTTGGGGTTTGACGGTAGCAGTAGAGCCGCCAGAACTTGAAATGCGCGTTGCCATTTTGCTTAAAAAGGCTGAGGCAGTGAATTTAAACCTGCCGGAAGATGTCGCGTTTTTTATCGCCAAACAGATCCGCTCCAGCGTGCGTGAACTGGAAGGCGCACTGAACCGCATTATTGCAATGGCTAAATTTACCGGCCATGCCATTGATGTGCATCTGGCCAAAGACGCGTTGCGCGATTTGATTGCTGTGCGCGGCAGGCAAGTAACGATGGAAAATATTCAAAAAACTGTCGCTGATTATTACAAAATTAAAGTAGCGGAAATGTACAGTAAAAAACGTACCCGTAATTTTGCACGGCCAAGACAGATCGCCATGGCGTTATCACGCGAGCTTACCAATCATAGCTTTCCAGAGATTGGCGAGGCTTTTGGCGGCAGGCACCATACAACTGTCATGCATGCCTGTGATGAAATTGATCAATTACGGCAAAATGACCCTACAATAGCACGGGATATCGGCTTTTTAGTACAGGTCATCAGAGGGTAATATTAAGGTTTTATTGCTTAAAGTTTTAATATAAAAGTTAAGGATTGCCTGTGGATAAAATTAGCATAAGGTTGTGAGTTTAAAAATCTTAAAATTTACTCAACAAATTATCCACAATAGATTCTGGATTTACCAAGAAAACAATATTTAAATCAAGTTACTGAATTTAAATAAGAATAAACAGTTATACACAGATTTTTTCACTATTATTATTGTTATTATTTTATATATTATTTAGGTTATAGAGATGAATATCCAAATCAACCGTGAAACGCTATTAAAACCATTAACTTCGGTGACAAGTATCGTAGAGAAAAGACATACTTTGCCTATTCTGTCTAATCTATTACTTGAAGCAAAGCAGAATAAAATTCATCTGACTGCAACCGATTTGGAAATGCAGATTTCATTATCAGTAGATAGTGGCGCTAGCGGGGATTTCTCAACGACTATTTCTGCTAAAAAGTTACTCGATATTTGCAGATCTTTACCTGATAGTTCAGAAATCAATATGGTTACCAACGATAGCCGTATTACCGTAAAAGCTGGTAAAAGCCGTTTTAACCTGCAAACATTGCCTGCAGCTGATTATCCGGTCATGACTAAAACGACCAGCCAAGCCACTTTAATCAATGTTGGTCAGGGCCAGTTAAAAGACCTGTTAAAACAGGTTGAGTTTGCAATGGCACAGCAGGATATTCGTTATTACCTGAATGGCTTGTTGCTGGAAGTCACTGCCAATCGCTTGAATATTGTAGGTACTGATGGCCACCGCTTGAGTTTTACCTCCACTGAGTTAAAACAGAATTATGAAAAACAAGAAATCATCCTGCCAAGAAAAACCGTGATTGAATTGATCAAATTACTTGATGATAGTGAAGAACAGGTCAACATAGAAATTTCCAGCAATCAGGTTAATTTTAATTTTGGCAATATCAAACTGATTTCCAAAGTGATTGACGGAAAATTCCCTGACTACAATCGTGTGATCCCGACCGGTCATAAAAATACATTTACTGCAGAACGTTTAACCGTGTTGCTGGCAATGCAGCGTGCTTCAATCTTATCAAATGAAAAATATCGCGGCATTCGTATGGTGCTCAGCAACAATAATCTCAAATTAATCAGTACCAACAGCGATCAGGAAGAAGCAGAAGAAGAACTCGAAATCGATTATAACGGCGACAGTCTGGATATCGGCTTCAATGTGACTTATCTGATTGATGTACTGAATAACATCAATAGTGACCAGGTAACATTTTCATTTGCAGATGCCAACAGCAGTTGCCTGATCACCGTTCCAACCAATCCTGATTATAAATATGTAGTAATGCCAATGCGTATATAAGCAAGGTTATGTTTCACGTGAAACACGAATTTTTAATCAAATTTTATAAAGACTTAATAGCATGACTGATAAACAAGCAATATCACCAGAATACGATTCATCAAGTATTAAAATCCTGGAAGGTCTGGATGCGGTACGTAAACGCCCAGGGATGTATATTGGTGATACATCTGATGGCTCCGGCTTGCACCATATGGTGTTTGAGGTACTGGATAACGCGATTGATGAAGCGCTGGCTGGGCATTGTGATGATATTAAAGTCATTATCCATCCTGATAATTCAGTGAGCATCTCTGATAATGGACGCGGTATTCCGACCGATATCAAAGAAGATGATATTAAAGCGGTAAAGCGCTCCGCAGCTGAAATTGTGATGACGGAATTACATGCAGGCGGCAAGTTTGACCAGAACTCTTATAAAGTTTCCGGTGGTTTGCATGGTGTGGGTGTTTCTGTAGTCAATGCGCTATCAGACTGGTTGAAACTGAAAATTTATCGTAACGGTAAAGTGCACCAGATGGAATTCCGCCGCGGAGAAGCGGTCGCGCCACTGGTAGAAACCGGTACAACCGATAAAAAAGGTACCGAGGTACATTTTTTGGCTTCAACTGAAACCTTTGGTGTCGTTGAGTACCATTTTGAAATTCTGGCTAAACGTATTCGCGAACTTTCATTCCTGAATAATGGCGTCAAAATTGAACTGATCGACCAGCGTAACGGTAAAAGTGAAAATTTTGCCTATTCAGGTGGTGTAAAAGGTTTTGTGGAGTATATGAACCGTACCAAAACCGTGCTGCACCCAAAAACATTCTATGCGATGGGTGAAAAAGATGGCATGACCATTGAGGTTGCCATGCAATGGAATGATTCCTATACAGAAACTGTACAGTGTTTTACCAATAATATTCCGCAACGTGATGGCGGCACGCACTTAACAGGGCTGCGTACTGCAATGACCCGCACTTTGAATCAATACATCGAGCAAAGTGAAATTGCGAAAAAAGCCAAGGTTGAAACCACTGGCGATGATATGCGTGAAGGTATTACCTGCGTACTGTCAGTCAAAGTGCCTGATCCAAAATTCTCCTCACAAACCAAAGACAAACTGGTGTCTTCTGAAGTACAGCCGGTGGTTTCTGAAGTGGTTTCTGCAAAACTGGCTGAGTTTTTACAGGAAAATCCGGCAGATGCAAAAATTATCTGCGGTAAGGTAGTTGAGGCAGCTCGTGCCCGTGAAGCGGCGCGCAAAGCGCGTGACATCACGCGCCGTAAAGGTGTGATGGATACGATGGGCTTGCCGGGCAAGCTTGCAGATTGCCAGGAAAAAGACCCGGCACTCTGCGAAATTTACCTGGTCGAGGGTGACTCTGCGGGCGGTTCAGCCAAGCAGGGCCGTGACCGTAAAAATCAGGCCATTCTGCCGCTCAAAGGTAAAATTTTAAACGTTGAAAAAGCACGTTTCGATAAATTATTGAGCTCGCAAGAGATTGCTACTTTAATTACCGCGCTCGGTACCGGTATCGGCAAGGAAGATTTCAAAGCTGAAAAACTGCGCTATCACCGCATTATCATCATGACTGATGCGGACGTAGACGGCGCGCATATCCGTACCTTGTTATTAACTTTCTTCTACCGTCAAATGACCGAGCTGGTAGAACGTGGCCATATCTACATCGCACAACCGCCACTGTATAAAGTAAAACAGGGCAGGGATGAGCGCTACCTCAAAGATGAGCAGGAATTGGATATCTACCTCTTGCAATCTGCTTTAAAAGGCGCAGAACTTGATACCAGGACTGGCGCAGGCATTCTAAGCGGTGATGCACTCAGTGAAATCGCCAAGCAGGTGGTACTGACCGAAGCAGTAATCCGCAGAATTTCTTCTTTATACGATGAAAGCGTATTGCGTGCGATTCAGGATGCCGGCGAAATTAACCTGTCTGATGAAGTAAACGCAAATCGAATTGCTGAAAAACTGCGTCCGATTCTAGGCGCTGCAGGCAGTGAAGTGATTGTAGCGTTTGATGCAGAAACCAACGCTTACCGTCTGGAAATCAATAAATACGTGCACGGCAACCTGCAATGCTGTGTCATTAATGCCGAGTTCCTGAGTAGCGGCGATTACAGGCAGATCCTGAGAACTTCTACCATGCTGCAAGGTTTGGTAGGCCCGGGTGCAACCGTTAAACGCAATGAAAAAGAACAGGCTGTCAGCACGTTTAAACAAGCCTTGGATTGGCTGCAGGGTGAAGCTAAAAATACGCTGAATATTCAGCGTTACAAAGGTTTGGGTGAAATGAACCCTGAACAGTTATGGGAAACCACGATGGACCCTAAAGTGCGTCGTTTGCTGAAAGTTCAGATTGATGATGCGATTGCTGCAGATGAAATTTTCACAACATTGATGGGCGATAATGTTGAACCTCGACGTGCATTTATTGAAAATAATGCCTTAGGTGCAAATAACCTGGATATTTAAACCTATAGTTACTTAAAATATTGTTGCCTACAACACAGAAAAGCCCGTTAAGGGCTTTTTTTGTACCTTCTGTACTTTGATTAGAGAATTTGGACTTTTATGCACAATATTAACTTTGATGAATTACGCAATGCATTTGAGTTTGTAAGTTCAGGGCCACCTTCTCAGCATAGTGCTTATATATGCATGGATACCGGCATTATTTACTGGACTTCCAATGTAATGGAGTTGGAAGAGGAAGTGCCTGATGATGTTGAAACATCAGATCGTTATATCCCAGTACCGCACAAAAATGATTTAAAGCTTGGGCAAGGTCTGGCTTTATCTTTCATTGATCAAGAAATCCCTCACGAATATAACTTCGCAGCCAGTTTATTTCGTAAAAGAGGCGCATACCGGCGCTTTAAGGAGCTGCTGCAATCTGAAGGTTTGCTCGAAAAATGGTTTGTATTTGAAGCAAATGCATCAGATATGGCATTACAAACCTGGTGTAAAGATAATAATATTGCACTTGTTTAATCATATTTTATAAAAAATTTGAACATCAAAATACTTATAAAAGTTAAGGATAGCTTGTGGATAAAATTAGCATAAGGTTGTGAATTTAAAAATCATAAAATTTACTCAACAAACTATCCACAATAGATTCTGGATTTACCAAGAAAACTATATTTAATTTAACCATATGAATTTAAATGTAAATAAACAGTTATACACAGGCGGTATTGTCATTATTATTGTTATTATCTTTATATACATATAAATCTTAAAAGTAAAAATACAGATATTCTTTGCAATTGAAATATTTTTATATTCATATCACTAATTTTTAAAACTTAAATTGATTTCTGGTAGCATGAATGTAAATTTATATTTACAAAGTAAATACAAAAATTAAATAATTTTAAAAGGCCCAGTTAAGGGCCTTTTAAGTATCAAATATCTTATATAAATTAAAAAAATAATGACCAACGAACAAGCCATCACTTACATGCACAATTTATTACGTGGCATGTTAGATAAAAAAGCCTCTGATTTATTTATATCTGCTGATTTTCCACCAGCAATGAAAATTGATGGAAAAATGACGCCGGTAACACAGCAAAAATTGAGTGGTGAACATACAAGAGTTTTTGCAGAAGCGCTCATGAATGAAAAGCAGCGTAAAGAATTTGCTAAAGAAAAAGAATGTAATTTTGCAATCTGGCCAAAAGAAATTGGCCGTTTCCGTGTCAATGTATTTGTTCAGCAGGAAAAAGTAGGTATGGTGTTACGTACCATTACTACCAGCATTCCTAAATTTGATGATCTAGGCCTGCCACCGGTACTAAAAAATGTCATGATGGCAAAGCGCGGATTGGTAATTTTAGTAGGTGGTACCGGCTCCGGTAAATCTACAACCTTAGCGGCCTTGATTGATCACAGAAATGAACATAGCCATGGCCATATAATTACAGTAGAAGATCCGGTCGAGTATGTGCATCCTAGCAAAAACTGCCTGGTGACACATCGTGAAGTGGGGCGTGATACCAATGGCTGGTTTAATGCACTTAAAAATACATTAAGACAAGCACCAGATGTGATTCTGATCGGTGAAATACGCGATAAGGAAACCATGGAGTTTGCATTGGCTTTTGCCGAAACCGGCCATCTGTGCATGGCGACGCTACATGCCAATAGTTCCAATCAGGCGCTGGATCGTATTATTAACTTTTTTCCTGAAGAGCGGCATGCACAGCTGCATATGGATCTTTCTCTCAATTTACAGGCGTTTGTATCGCAGCGTCTGGTATCCAAAGCAGGCGGTGGCCGTGTAGCGGCCATAGAAATTCTGCTTAATTCCCCTTTAATTTCTGATCTTATCCTTAAAGGGGAAACCAACATGATTAAAGAGGTAATGGCAAAGTCTACAGAATTGGGCATGCAGACGTTTGATCAGGCCTTATTTGATCTGGCTGAATCAGGCAGAATAACGCAGGAAGATGCACTCAGAAATGCCGACTCTATCAATGAATTACGCCTGAGATTTAAATTGAAGAGCAAGAATCAGGAAAAATCAGGTTTGGTAGACCAGTTATCACTGCATGAAGAACCTAAACAGGAAGAAGAATCAGAAGAAGCTCAAACCATTCAAGTAGCTGCCAATGTTGTAAATAATAAGCCTGCTCAGGCAGCAACCAATGTTTAGACCGGTTCAAGAGATTAAATTGCGCTATTATTGATATTGTTTAGTATCAGTTACTGACTCATTCATAAGGGATAGCGCTATGGCCACTATTGAAGAACGTCTTGATGCAATAGAAGCACGTTTGAATAAACTGGAAACACCGGATAACGTTAAAACCCCTTTGCCAAAAACACAGTCGGCAGTTAAATCAGCTCCTGCGGTTAACTTAACTCCTACAGATAAGCCAGTTCATGCAGGCCCGACACTGGCTACACAGCTATTAGGCTGGGGCGGTGCAACAGCACTGGTACTGGCCGCTTCATATATCATTAAACTGGCTTTATCGTCGGGGTGGCTCACACCGGAAAGGCAATTGGGTATTGCGGTACTAGGCGCATTGTTTATGATAAGTCTTGGTATTAAATTGCGTAATACTGATCGCAATTACGCCAGTTTGCTGCCGGCTGGCGGCATTACCATTTTATTTATAGCGGTTTATGGCGCTCATCTCTACTACGGGTTGATAGGACAGTCTCAGGCACTGGCCGCGGTCACTCTGGTATGCCTACTATCGCTATGGTTATGTCATCTGTTTCAAAGTACGCTATATGCTCTATTCGCAGTGGTGGGCGCTTATTCTGTGCCGTTTTTAATGCGCAGCCTGATGCTGGAAGTTGCAGACCTTGCTATTTACTACACATGCTGGAGTGCTCTGTTCAGTGTATTTGCGTTATGGGTGCGCAGCAGGGCGGTTTATCTGTTGGCACTTTATATGGCGATGATAGGGTTTGATCTGAGTTGGCATATGGATAGTGCAGCCCAACAATGGGTAAGTGCAGCGCTGTTTCAGACAGTGTTACTGCTGATATTTGGTTCAACAGCTGCATATTACACGGTTAAGAATAATGCACCCATGCAGCAGGATACAGCGCTTGCCCATTTGCCGGCATTGCTGATTTTTTATTTTCTTCAATATTCATTGTTAGAGCGTCATATTCCAGATGCTGCGCCATGGGTTGCAGTAGCCAGTGCAACATTTATCGGCTTGTGTTATGGGGTAGCTAGCTTATTTTCAAAACAGGCGCTTGCAGGTGGCAGGATGTTGCTGCAGGCTTATGTGGCGCTTGTATTATTCCATGCCGGATATCTGGAGTCAGTTTCACATGAATGGGCACCGTGGGTCGCTTTCATTCTGTTGCCGCTGGTAGCGTTTTACGGCCTTATACGTAATAACATGTCAGCACCGGGTGTATTTATTTGGCTGGCGGTTGTGATGATCTTCATGCTGAATTATTTGCGTATGATTACCGGTTTTGACCGCCAAACGGTGCTAGCGGCGGATTTGCTCTCGGTGATGTATGCCCTGGAGCTTTATGCTGGATACTATTTGTCGCGTAAAGCCGGGATTGGCAAAGGGGTATGGTCGTTACTGCTGGTGGGCGGGCATCTGGCGGCCATTGCAGCGGCAGTACATATTTTTGATAACCGCGTAGTGGTATCGTTGACCTGGGGCCTGCTGGCTTTGGCTTGTCTGTTGTTTGCGCTTAAATACAAAGATAAGCTGCTTGGAAAGTCATCGCTGCTGATTTTTGCGATTTCGTCAGGCAAGGTTTTGGTTTATGACTTATCCTCATCAGCGCCACTGGTCAGAATAGGTATCTTGCTTGTAGTTGGCTGCAGTTTTTATCTGGGTGGCTGGCTGTATAAAAAAATCGAGGCTTTATCTGATTAAGCAGAATAAACAGTGTTTTATGAAACACAGACCTGCTTTAAGCGAGTGTTTTGTAATTATTTTTACCGCAAACTAGCTGCATTAATCGCAAGCACCGCCGGATGGCTGGCGCGTTTTTCAACCGAGATTGCGTAAAAGCGTTCAATGACTTCATCGGTTTGGCCTAATTTAGTTACGCTATGTTGCTGCAGCACTTCGTCTTCAATGATAGTAGGCGCAGTAAAAATACCAATTCCGGCCTGGCCAAAAGCGCGCATGAGGGCGCTGTCATCAAATTCACCGATAATTTGCGGATGAATACGCTGAGCGCTTAGCCATTGCATGAGGCGCTTGTGAATCGTGCTGTCTTCACCGGGTACCAGCATAGGTGCGTTATTGATGTTTTTGGGGAACAGGCTGCCGTATTTTTCGGCAAGATTGGCTGTACCGAAAAAACTGATGCCGCATTCACTTAACAGGTTGCTGCTGCCCTTGATATCTATTTCACTAGGCATTGGCCTATCTGCCAGCACCAGGTCAAGTTTATGAATAGCCAGTTCACCCAGCAACGGTTCCAGTTTTCCTTCGCGGCACACTATTTTAATAGACTCTTTAAGTGACATTGCCGGTGCCAGCAAGCGATAGGCAATGGATTTCGGAACAGAATCCGAAATGCCAACCCTGAACAAGCGATAGCGTTCGGTTGTGCCGGTGCGTAATGTTTCTTCCAGCGCATTGCCGGTCTGGAAAATATCATCAGCATAAGTAAGTGCTAACTGTCCTGTTTCGGTAAGCTCTATGCCGCGACCGACGCGACGAAATAATGAAACGCCTAATGATTCCTCAAGGATGCCGATTTGCCCGCTCAAGGTTTGCGGTGTGATATGCAGCTGCCTGCTGGCACGCACGATGCTGCCGGCTTTAGCTACTGCCCAAAAATAATGCAGTTGTTTGTAATTGACCATAATCTAACAATAGCTCGAAAAAACCGAATGATCAATCAGAAACATTCTACTTTTATTGAATATTAAAACGTATTACATTACGGGCTATTATTATCAATAATTAATGCAGCACTTGTTACTGAATCAATAGTTACTGCATCAATAGCAACGATATGTATTTATTCAAGGAAAAATTATGAAACGTATTCTTTATTTTTTAGCCACTAACGTGGCTATTATGCTGGTACTTTCTATCACCATGCGCATATTGGGTGTGGAGCCTTACTTAAATGCCAATGGTCTGGATTTAGGTAATTTATTGGCTTTTGCAGCCATTATGGGTTTTGGCGGTGCGTTTATTTCTCTGGCGATGTCGAAATGGTCAGCTAAGCGCATGTCAGGCGCGGTTGTGATTGAAGAAGCGCGCACGCCGACCGAGATCTGGTTAATGAAAACTGTGCGTGAGCAGGCCGATGCCGTAGGCATCAAAATGCCGGAGGTCGCAGTATTTAATTCACCGGAGGTAAATGCGTTTGCTACCGGCATGACTAAAAACAGCTCATTGGTCGCGGTATCCAGCGGTTTGCTGAATGCCATGACCAAGGATGAGGCTGAAGCTGTGCTGGCACACGAGGTTTCACATATTGCCAATGGGGATATGGTGACTTTGACGTTGATTCAGGGTGTCGTGAATACGTTTGTGATGTTTCTGTCACGCGTGATCGGCTACACTGTGGATAAGATCGTGTTTAAAACAGAACGCGGCACTGGCCCGGCGTTCTTTGTGACGATGATTATCGCTGAATTGGTGTTGGGTGTGCTGGCTTCCATGATTGTGATGTGGTTTTCACGCCAGCGTGAATTCCGTGCAGATGCAGGGGCGGCCAAATTATCAAGCAGAAGCAAGATGATTGCGGCACTGGAACGCTTGCAGGCACAGCATGAGCCATCAGCATTACCGAAACAGATGGCTGCATTCGGTATTTCAGGCGGTAGCGGTTTTGCGAAACTGTTCTCTAGTCACCCAAGCCTGGATGACCGTATCGCGGCATTACGTCAGCAATAACCTTTCACATGAACCAGATGGCCGCAGGTCATCTGGTTCAATCAATAGCAGTAATCAATATTAAGAGAAATAAATGGGCGAATTGCAATCGATAGGCAACTGGTGGATGTGGTCAGGATTTGGCGTATTTGTACTGCTGATGCTGGCAGTGGATATGTTCTTGCTGGACCGTAACGGGGCGCAGAAAGTAGGCGCAAAAGAAGCGCTGATCTGGTCATTTGTCTGGTTTGCCATGGCGATGCTGTTTGGTGCTCTGCTTTGGGGATGGCTGGATCACACGGCGGGGCGCGAGATCGCAGACACAAAAGTGATGGAATATCTCACCGGGTATTTATTGGAAAAAACCCTGGCCATGGACAATATTTTTGTCTTTGTCATGATATTCAGTTACTTTGCGGTGCCTTTGGAATTCCAGAAGCGTATCCTCGTGTACGGCGTGCTTGGCGCGATCATACTGCGTGCATTGATGATCGTGCTTGGCGCATGGCTGATCGCCCAGTTCCATTGGGTGTTATACGTGTTTGGTGCATTTTTACTGGTGACTGGTATCAAGATGTTTGTGTTTGCCGACCAAGAGCCGGATCTGGCAACAAATCCGCTGCTGAAATGGGTAAGAAAGCATATGCGTATTACAGATCATTATCATGGTGATAAATTCTGGATTATGGATAAAGGGGTACGCTGGTTTACGCCGATGTTCCTGGTGCTGGTATTGATCGAGTTCTCTGATGTGATTTTTGCGATGGATAGTATTCCGGCGATCTTTGCGATTACGAATGATCCATTCATTGTCTTTACGTCGAATATCTTCGCAATCCTCGGTTTACGCGCATTGTATTTCCTGCTGGCGGATATGGCCGAGCGTTTTCACCTGCTTAAATTCGGCCTAGCTGTTGTACTGATGTTCGTAGGGACCAAAATGCTGATTGTGGAGTGGTTCAAGATCCCGGTAGCAGTTTCTTTAGGCGTGGTGGTAGCTGTGATAGGCACCAGTATTTTGTTGAGCCTGATCGCGACGCGAAACAAGCAACATTAAGCAGTGGCGTTCAATAATACATGGCACTGATTTGCATTATTGAACGTACGGTTTTTGTTGATATACTAGACTTATCAAATTAATGTTTTACCAGCAATCATGACCCTAAGCGAATTACGTTTTGTTGTAGCGGTAGCTAAAGAGCGCAATTTCAGGCGTGCTTCAGAAAAGTGTTATGTGAGTCAGCCCGCGCTCAGTTTGGCGATCAAAAAGCTTGAAGAAGACCTCGGGGTCATGATTTTTGAGCGCAGCCGCACTGATATCAGCCCAACGCCGATCGGTGAAAAAATCATCGAGCAGGCCATCAGGGCGCTGGAAGAAGTGAATCACATCCGTGAAATCGCCAAGCAGGGCAATAATCAGCTAAGTGGTGTTTTCCGCCTGGGTCTGATTTATTCCGTAGGGCCTTACCTGCTGCCTGAGCTGATTCCGATATTGCGCAACAGTGCTGCAGATATGCCGCTGGAAATTGAAGAAAATCTAACAGCGCAGCTGGAAATCCAGCTTAAGAACGGTGTTATTGATGCAGCAGTGATTGCCCTGCCATTTGATGTGCCTGGAATCAACACAATGCCGCTCTATGACGAAAAATATGTGGTAATGGTACCGGTAGGGCATGCATGGGCTAATCGTGCGTCTATCAGCGCAGACGAGCTGGCAGATGAAAATGTACTGCTGCTGAATAGCGGGCATTGTTACAGTCATCAGGTGCTGCAGGCATGTCCGGATCTGTCACGCAAAGGGCAGATATTGCAGGGCAACTCGTTAGAGACCATACGTAATATGGTGGCGTCTAATCTCGGCGTTACGGTGTTGCCGTGCAGTGCCGCAACAGAGCGTTACATTAACCCTTTGGTAAAGGTAATTCCGTTTGCTGAGCCTGTGCCGTTAAGAAGAGTGGCCCTGGCATGGCGCAAGAGTTATGCGCGTGAACTTGCGATTAGCTGCGTGGCAGATTCTATAAAACAGATTCAGTCTGAATGCCTGCAGATGATTAATAAAACCTAATAAATTAAAAGTAGAATCAAAGTGACAGCAAATAAAAAAGGGTGCCTAGGCACCCTTTTGCATGACGTTAAGAACAAATTATTTGTTCATTACGTACATTGTCACTTCGAAACCGAAACGCATTTCAGTAGCAGCTGGTTTTGTCCACATAATAGATCTCCTAAAGGTTATTAATTCACAACACGTTCTATGGATTGAATAATACATGTCCGCGAGAAAATAGCGCTGTGTAAACTGCGTAAATCACACTAATGATTTTCATTAGAAGCAGCTGGAAAATACCAGTTAGAAAATACCAGTTAGAAAATATTAAGTGGATTCAGTAGGTAACAAATACGCGATAGCCAGCAACGGCTACATCACTAGTCGTGACAGCGAGGTTAATTCTGGTTTCGGCGCCGGGCTGGATGCCATTGGCAATATTTGTTCCGGTAGCTAGATATTCATTCGGCTTAAAAATACGACGTAAGACAGGTTTGTCATCAACGTCTGTGAGTGTCAGTTCCAGATTTGGGTAAGCCACAACATGATTACCATTATTGATCAAAGTGCTTGCAAAACGCACTATACCGGCATGCTCTGCATCTTCCTGCATATCTGAATCATCAATGACAATAAAATCAATTTTCTTAGGCAGATTGATAGTGCATGTCAGCTTCTGGCACGCCTGCATCAAATAGGGTTTGCTCACTGGATAATAGATTGCAATTTCATCACGCAGAAAGTAAATACTCTGCAAACCAGCAGTTAAAACCAGAATCAGCGAAGCAAAGGCCCACAGCCAGGTACGAGATTTGCCGGTATTGCCCGGACGCAGTCGGTTCTTTTTGACGGCATCGCCAAGATATGAGGGTAACTGCTGGCTAGAAGTATCTGCGGTAACTTCTGTGCTGGCTATTTCTGTAGCGTTGCTCGGTGATTCAGATTCAGGCTGAGCATGTATTGGCGCAGCACTCTCAATCGACACAGCCTCGTCCTTGATACTGATATCGGCAGTATTTTCTGTAACGGTGATCAATTGCGCTCTTGCATCAAATACATGCATGCATTGTCCGCAGCGGACCTTGCCACCGTGTTTATTGAGCTGTTCTTCGGTAGCGAAAAATTGAGTCTGGCAGGCTGGGCAGTGGGTTATGACGCGCATTTTCTGGTGCCAGTCAGCAATACCCAGGAGTCCATATACTGTGGTGTTTCCATATCAAACCATTCGGCATAAATGGCTGAAACGGCAGATTCCTGTTCACGTAAAATACCGGAGAGTGCAATTTTGCCGCCCGCCTTGCATGAACTCGCGAGTGCAGGCGCTAACACACTTAATGCACTGGATAAAATATTGGCAACAACGATGTCGTATTCTGCCGTCTGATATTGGCTTGCCGGATAAAAATCGGCACTGACAGCGTTTTGTTCGGCGTTGTATAAACTGGATTGAATTGCCTGCGGGTCAATATCTACACCTACCACCTTAGCAGCCCCCAGTTTTTTAGCTGCAATGGCTAAAATACCAGAGCCGCAGCCGTAATCAAGCACAGTTTGTCCAGGCTTAACAGTCTGCGTTAACCATGCCAGACAGAGGTGTGTGGTCGGGTGACTGCCGGTACCAAACGCCAGGCCCGGGTCGAGAATGATGTTGATGGCATCAGGATTGGGCGAATCATGCCAGGTTGGCACAATCCATAATGTATCTGTAATTCTAATCGGATCGAACTGGGATTGTGTTGCGCGTACCCAGTCCTGCTCCTGAATGACTTCAGTAGTGTAGTTCAGCCCGGTCAATTTTGTCTGAGATTGCAAATCTGCCATCACAGCAGCAACATCGACCCCTTCATCAAACAGGGCGCTTACCAGATTCTGCTGCCAGATACCCGGTGGCGGGTCGCCTGGCTCGCCGAAAATAGGCTGCTCATCAATGGTTTCAGCGTTTGCATCTTCAATAATCGCAGACAATGCGCCCAGTTCCATCAGGGTATCGCTAATCAGATCAGCGGTATTGTCCTGTGCTTCAATTTTTAGTGATACCCAAGCCATACTTACCTAATTTATTTATTGTAGATACCGAGTTTTTGCTCCAGGTAATGAATACTGGTGCCGCCGATGTGAAACGCTGCATCGGCCATTAACTCTGAGTGTAATTCGATGTTGGTACGAATACCTTCAACGTACATTTCAGACAAGGCAATACGCATGCGCGCAATCGCCTGTTCACGCGTGTCGCCGTAGGTAATTAATTTGCCGATCATCGAGTCATAGTGCGGAGGTACGGTATAGCCGCCGAATGCGTGCGTATCTACGCGTACACCAGGTCCGCCCGGCATATGGAATCTGTTGATCTTGCCGGGTGACGGTACAAAGCTGTATGGATCTTCTGCGTTAATACGGCATTCAATGGCATGGCCGCGTAGTTGCACGTCTTTTTGACGGAATTTCAGTTTTTCGCCAGCTGCGACAAAAATCTGCTGCTGGACCAGATCAATACCGGTAATCATTTCCGTTACGGTATGCTCCACCTGCAAACGCGTATTCATTTCAATGAAATAAAATTCATTGTTTTCATAAAGGAACTCAAAAGTACCTGCGCCGCGATATTTGATTTTGCGGCATGCTTCGGCACAACGTTCGCCGATTTTGTCGCGCAATCTGGTGTTCAGTAGCGGTGCTGGCGCTTCTTCAATGATTTTCTGGTGACGGCGCTGCATGGAGCAGTCGCGTTCGCCCAGAAACACGGCGTTGCCATGCTGGTCAGCAAGCACCTGAATTTCAATGTGGCGTGGTTTTTCCAGGTATTTTTCCATGTAAACCATCGGGTTGCCAAACGCAGCCTGTGCTTCGGCTTTGGTCATATTGACCGAGGTCAGCAGTGCAGCTTCGGTGTGTACTACACGCATACCGCGGCCACCGCCGCCACCAGCCGCTTTAATAATGACCGGATAGCCGATGTGCTTGGCAATTTTCAGGATTTCTGCCGGGTCGTCCGGCAACGCGCCGTCTGAGCCTGGTACACAAGGCACGCCAGCTTTGCGCATGGCATCCTTAGCGGAAACCTTGTCACCCATCAGGCGTATGGTTTCAGCACGTGGGCCTATGAACACAAAACCGCTTTGTTCCACGCGTTCTGCGAAGTCGGCATTTTCAGATAAAAAGCCGTAACCAGGATGGATGGCCTGGGCATCAGTCACTTCTGCAGCACTGATCACGGCCGGCACGTTCAGGTAGCTTTGGCTTGATGGTGCCGGGCCGATACAAACAGATTCGTCTGCTAATTTTACATATTTGGCTTCACGGTCTGCTTCTGAGTGAACAGCGACCGTTCTGATACCAAGTTCGCGACATGCGCGCTGAACGCGTAGTGCGATTTCACCGCGATTTGCGATTAAGATTTTGTCAAACATAGCCATGAAAGTTGAATTCCATTCTTTTAAAAATTTTAGCCAATAATGAAGAGTGGTTCACCGTATTCAATGGCTTGACCATTATCGACCAAGATTTTTTTAATTACGCCGGCTTTGTCAGCTTCAATTTCGTTGAGCAGTTTCATTGCTTCGATAATGCAGAGTGTGTCGCCGACAGCTACCGTGTCGCCGACTTCAACGAATGCTTTAGCATCCGGTGACGGTGAGCGGTAGAAAGTACCTACCATTGGCGATTTAACTGCATGGCCTTCTTCAACAGCCGGTGCTTCGGCAGCGGCTACTGCGGGCGCAGCAGCAGGCGCTGCAAATTGCGGCGCGCTGTATTGCATAGGTGCGTATTGCTGAACAGGCGTATTCGATGTGAAATTGCGGCTAATGCGCACTTTTTCACCGTCTTCTGTAAGTTCAAGCTCTGAGATGCCTGATTCTTCTACTAAATCGATTAACTTTTTAAGTTTGCGTAAATCCATGATAACCCTCTGAAAATATTAATTTTATTATATTAATTAGAACGATCGATGTGTTGAATAGCGTAGTCAAGCGCCAGTGAATAACCCTGGGCGCCTAAACCGCTGATGATGCCGACGGCAATATCAGTGAAATATGAGTGATGGCGGAATGCCTCACGTGCAAAAACATTAGATAAATGTACTTCGATAAAAGGTACTTTTACGGCGCTTAATGCATCACGCATCGCAACAGATGTGTGCGTGAATGCAGCCGGATTGATAATGACAAAACCGACTTTATTGGTCGCTAGAGACTGAATTTTAGTGACAAGATCAGCTTCAGAATTGCTTTGAAAGGTTTCTAATGCGATATCAGCAGATTTTGCTTTGCTGACTAGAGATTGATTGATGCTATCCAGTGTAGCGCTGCCATAGTGTTCAGGTTCACGCACCCCCAACAGATTGAGATTGGGGCCATGCAATACTAAAATGGATCTAGATGACATGGCGGCATGCCTTTATGAACGAATTTTTACGATTATTGCTGTATTTCATAATCGCAAGTTTGCCGAAGTTAATAGATTTTGTCCAGCAACATTAATGTAATTCAGCGAAATTACCTAAAGATTAGGTCATTAATGCATGGAATGTTTTGTGCCGGAGCAATTTAATTATAAGGCAATTTTTACTGTGGCAATAAATTTTGTAAGGTTTTTTCCAGTAACGGTTTGCTTATTCTGCCAAAAAATGTATCTATCACGCTGCCATCTGCTGCAATTATAACAGTATAAGGTAACACCCCCTTGTCATTGCCCAGGTTGGTTCCGAGGTTCATGGCATCATTTTCGGCAATAAAAATCGGATACGTTACAGGTGAAGATCGCAGATATTCCTGAACTAAGGGCAGTTCATCCTCTGCGATGCCTAAAACCACGACATTTTTATTTTTATACTCTTGTTGCAGCTGAGAAAGCTCGGGCATTTCCTCACGGCAGGGCGGGCACCAGGTTGCCCAGAAATTAAGCACGATGATTTTGCCTTGATATTGACGCAGGTTCTGCTGCATACCCTGAAGGTTGGTCAGCGACGTAGAAAACAGGGGGGCGCTATTAATTTCTGTTTTGTGATTGACTGGATTGTCATACATAGGATTGATAGCAAAATGCCGTACGGTCAAACCGAGAATAATCAGAATTATCAGGTAGGCTATGAAAGAAAGTGGTTTTTTTAACATTTAATGGTTTCCGGCAGGCAACTGCCGCGCTGGTTCAGGATTTGCAGGAAGTCATCGGCATTTTTATAGCCGACCACTTTAAGGTGTGTTTCTTCCTGTGCTTTGTCGTTGAAGAATAAAATTCCCGGTGGGCCAAACAGGTTGAATCTCTGTAATAAGGCTTTGTCATCTTCGCTATTGGCAGTAACGTCTGCCTGCAATAGTACAGTGTCTTTAAGCGCTGCCTGCACACGCTGGTCGCTAAACGTGAACTGTTCCAGTTCCTTGCATGATACGCACCAGTCAGCGTAGAAATCAAGCATAACTGCTTTGCCTTGTGCAGCCTTTAGTTCTGACTCTAGTTCTGCCAGATTTTTAACGCGTTTAAAATTCAGGCTCGAGTGCGGCTGCTCTTGAGATGAGGTGTTTTTTGCCAATAGGCCGCCTAGTGGCTGCAATGGCGATTTTGCATTCGATAATGCACCGACCAGCATCGCCAATCCAGTCACCAGCAGCATGATTGCAATGCCTTTCCAGAACCTCAGTGCAGGTTTTGCATCGGCAGGCAGTGGATCCAGCGCATGCATGAAGATCGCGGGTACGATTAACAATGCCGCCCATAGCACAAGCTGGATACTGACAGGAATAATTGGAGTAATCAGCCAAAGCGCAACACCCAGCATTAAAACGCCAAACAGGTTGCGTACCGCATTCATCCAGCTGCCGACTTTAGGCAGCAGCGTACCGGCAGACGCACCGATCAGCAGCAGCGGCGCACCCATGCCCAGCGACAGTGAGAACAAGGCGACGCCACCGAGCACGACATCATTGGTTTTACTGATATAGAGCAGTGCGCCTGCCAGTGGTGCTGCCACGCAGGGGCTGATGATTAATGCCGATAATATGCCCATCAGAAAATCACTGAAGAATTTTCCGCCTTTGATGCGGCGGCTTATAGACATCAGTCCGTTTTCAAGATTGCTTGGCAGCTTAAGTTCATAAAAACCAAACATTGAAAGCGCCAGCAATACAAATATCAGCGCACCAAAACCCAATGCCCATGGTGTTTGCAGGGCGGAGCTCAGCATCTGTCCGGAGAGTCCGGCGGCGATGCCCGCCAGTGTATAGGTCAGGCACATACCGAAGGTGTAAGCCAGCGACAGGTTGAATGCATGCAGGCGTGTCACGTGCGCATTTTTGCCTATGATGATTGAGGACAGAATCGGGATCATCGGGAATACGCAAGGTGTGAATGAAAGCAGCAGGCCGGCAGTAAAAAACCCCAGAATGATTAACCACCATTTGCCGCTTTTGAGCAGGTTAGCTGCCTGGCTGTCGTTATCGGAGATATTGGTATTATCAGCAGCGCTGTTTGCACTGGGGCCCGGAACTTTTGATTCAGAGGCATTATCTGAACTGGCAACAGCCTGCGGATTAATGGTAAAGGTTTTATGTTGCGGTGCGTAACAAAGGCCTTTTTCGCTACAGCCCTGATAGGTGGCTTTAATATTCAGCGAGCTGGCGTCTGTGCTCTTGAGAACGATATTGCCAGTAAAATCATGATGATATACTTCCATTTTGCCAAAATTAGGATCATCTTTTATATCACCGCTGGGTAGCTTAACTTCATGATCCAGTGCAGGGGACAGCACAAATTTAATACGTTCTTTGTACAGGTAGTAACCGGGTGCAATTTTAAAATTTGCATTGATTTGACCGTTAGATTGAACGATATCCAAACCGAACGCTGCATCCGGTGACAGGAACTCATCTTCGGCGCTATCGCTGCTGAACAGGTTTTTAGTGAAGCTGCTGGCATTGCCCGCAATGCTTAACTGTGTAGTCAATACTGTGACCAGAATTAATAAAAAATAAGAAAATCTTTTTAACATGTAGTACCTTCAGCAGATAATTGTGCACTTACCCATTGTAAATATTGAGGTAAGCCACCATCTACGTTGATAGTGATTATTTCAGGAAGTTCATAAGGATGCACTTTTATAATGGCAGCTTCCAGTGTGTTATACCCTGCCAGGCTGGTTTTAATCAGCACAGGTACTTCAACGGCATGTTCCAGCTTGCCTTGCCATGTATATATGGACTGACAGGGAGCCAAAATATTGACGCATGCAGCCAGTTTTTGCGTAACCAGTGATTCTGCCAGCAGTCCGGCGCTAGCCTGGTCTGGCATATTGGTCAGTACTAGTATGATTGCATCTGGCATGACCGCATTTTGTATAACCGGTTTTTGATTTGACATTTAAGTTTGATTCAACATTTAAGGTAGCATAGCATGCGTTTTTTTGTAGCATTGATTTTACTCGCTTTTCCAATCGCAGAGATATGGCTGTTGATTGAATTGGCAGATAAATACGGCTGGTTACTCTTACTGTACTTAGTCGGTATAGGCTGGCTGGGCTTACGCCTGATTCGTGAAGAAAAGGCAACATTCAGTGTGCGCATGATGCAGAATATGGCCGCCGGCGGTAATCCGGCAAAGGCTGTGTTCGGCAGCGCGCGTAATATCATTGCCGGCGTATTATTAATGCTGCCCGGCGTGATCACTGATATTATTGCGGTTACTTTGCTGTTGATTCCGATCAAGAATGCGCAGTCGCAACCCAGTGAGTCATCTGCTGATAACCCATTTCGCTCATCGCCCTATCAAGCCGCTAACGACGATGTAATAGAGGGCGAATTTCGCCGTGAAGACTGATTTTTAGAAGTATCCTAAATATAAATTTTAATTAAAACCTTAGAAGCACCTGACATGACATATCAAATTACGATTCAACCGAGTGGCCATACTTGCAGTGCCAAAGTTTACGAAACAGTTCTGGAATCAGCCTTGGAGGCAGGGTTTAATATCCCGTATGGTTGCCGTAACGGTGCCTGTGGCAGCTGTAAAGGCACTATTGTCAGTGGCGAGGTGGATTATGGCGACTATGCTCGCAGTGCATTATCAGAGGAAGAGAAGGCCGCAGGCAGGGCGCTTTTCTGCTGCGCAAGGCCTTTGTCCGACCTGACCATTGAATGTCGTGAGATTATTATTGGCACTATCGCGCCGCGTATTTTGCCGGCACGTGTAGAGCGCAAACAGCAGCTGTCACACGACGTCATGGCCTTGTTTCTGAAGCTGCCGAGTAATGAACGTCTGCAGTTTATGGCTGGCCAGTATATTGAATTCCTGCTTAAAGATGGCAAACGCCGCGCCTTTTCACTTGCTAACGCGCCACATGCGGATAATTTGCTGGAGCTGCATTTGCGTTTGATCCCAGGCGGAGTTTTTACAGAATATGTGTTCAATGAAATGCCGGATAAAGCCATTTTGCGTATTGAAGGACCATTCGGCAGTTTTTACTACCGTGACAATTCGGATAAACCCATGATCATGGTCGCTGGCGGCACTGGCTTTGCGCCAATAAAAGGCATTATCGAGCACATGATCCATAACAACATCAAACGCGAAGTCCTGCTCTACTGGGGCGCCAAAGCACGCGCTGACCTTTACATGCCTGAACTTCCGGAAGCCTGGGCTAAAGAATATCCAAACATCAAATTTATTCCAGTGCTGTCGGATGCGCTGCCGGAAGACCAGTGGCAGGGCAGAACCGGTCTTGTGCATCAGGCGGTATTGGATGATATTGCGGATTTAAGTGCTTTTGAAGTCTATTGCTGTGGTGCTCCGGCCATGGTGGAAGTCGCCCACGTCAGCTTCCAGCAGGCAGGTTTGCCGGAAGATGCTTTTTACTCGGACGCATTTAATTACGCCAAGCCAACACCATCCCAGGTGGCGGCAGTTTAATTTTATAGATTGCGATATAAACAGGGCTTTGCTTATTTAAATAGCTGGCCCTGTTTGTTTTTTGCTGCAGCCAGTGCCTGAATCAGTTTTTCCAGATCGGAATTCTGTATCAGCTCCTGTGCCAGTTTGGCAGAGGCTTCGGCTTTTTCCAGATCGCCTTCAGCCAGCGCATGCATGCCTTCCAGCAACACCGCGTTGCCTGCTTTTAAACGCAGGGTTTCTTTTTTGCTGCGCCTTTTTAACGGTAGCCAGCGCAAGAAATGCACGAAACGCAGGCAGTAATGCAACCCTAAAAAGCACAGCACAAATACGACCAGAAAAAAGTTAAATGAAATCTGGATTCGGTAAGGGGTGCGCACAATCAGCACATAACCCTCATTATTGCTGGCCAGCCATACCAAGCCTGCCAGTACCAGGAACATCAGCAACCACCATAGCATTCTGTGTTTGATCATGGTTTATCAGTCGTTCTGTTCCAGTGTTAACTTATAGCGACTCACCGCTGCAAAGCTCTCCGAGAGCTGCGGTAATTCAATGCTGATATTGTTGCTCGATAACTTGTTCAGCAGATTGAATGCTTTGATCGTGTCCGGATGTTTGGTATCAAAGTATTCATTAAGCCAGCTTTTCACAGTATTTAAATCGGCTTTGTAAGTGGTTTCATCATGCTGCAGCAGGGCAACACGTGCGGTAAGCAATCTCAGCTTCACATTTTCACGTAAATAAAAAGATTGATCCACTGCCAATAGCGGCGGTTCCGGTTTGTTAATACGCTCTACCGTGACCAGGTTTTTGATGTCTTCCCAGACGTTGTTAACCAGCTTTTGCAGGGTAGTTGTGGCTTGGGGCGACTGCTTTTCTGCAGCGGCTTTTGCATTTAGCGTAGGCTGGCGTTCACTGATTAAAGGCAGTTTTCCACATAGTTCTGACAGGTGCGTCAATTGTGAACTCATGCTGATAATGTCAATCTGCGGAATTTCGCGTAGATTTTCAATGTCCTGGCCGAGTGTTTCACGTAGTTGAATCGCACGCGGCAACTCTAGTGGCTCAAGGCGTTTTTGTGCTGCCTGCAGGGCGAGCAGGGCAGATTTTACATTGCCGCTTAATTGCAGCTGCTGGTTGGCAATGGTAAGCAGTTGTTCTACTTCGGCCACGGCAGTTGATTCGCGGCTCTCAGCGAGCTGGGTGTACAGCGTTTGCAGCGCTTCCTGCTGGTCGCGCGATTCTGCAAGCTTCTGCTCGAGTACGATGGTACGCATGTTGGCTTGAGTGCTGCGTTCTTCAGCCTGCTTGGCAAGCGCCAGGCTCTGTTTGTTGATGACCTGATAATGTTCCAGCTTCTGGCTCAGTGACAGTTCAATCTCATTAAATTTGTGGCGGGTATTAAGCCACTGCCAGCCTAGCGTAGCGAGCGCAGCAACGACCAGTACTACCCAGCCTATGCTTACCATAGAAGGTTTATTTTTTAAAAATGTCACCTGTGTATCTTGGTCAGTCATCATGTTTAACAAGTTTTGATTTAACAAGCTGTGATAAGCATTGCAGCATTGCTTCGTCTCCCGGCGCTTCGGCAACCAGCACTTTCAGGCCAAGCTGTCTTGGCTGTTCGGCTATTCTCTCATGATTAACGCATAAGGTGATATGCTGCAGCCAGGTTTCGTTGGCTGACATTTGCAGCAGATAGCGCATGGCTTCACTGCTGGTGACAATAATCGCGTCGAGCTTATTCTGCTGCCATTGGCCATTGAGCAGGGCTGTGTTTTTTTGCGGATTTACGCGTTGATAGCTTTCTGCAAAATAGACATGCGCACCACGTGCTTTCAGTGTTTCTGCCATCAGTTCGCGTCCGCCCACGCCGCGGAAAATAGCAATGCGATTGCCCGCAACATGTTGCATCTCAGGTAACGCCAGCAAGGTTTCGCTGTCGTAACGGCCCTCTGGTATCAGTACCTTATTCACGCCATACTGACTTAAGGCATGTGCTGTCTGCTGGCCGATTGCTGCAAATTTTAATTGTGCAGGTAATTGACCATAAGTTTTTAATACACGCGGCATAGCAAAATCCACGGCATTGCTGCTGATGAAAATGGCCCAGTCGGTGCTGGCCAATTGCGTGATCTGCTGCTCAAAGCGCTGATAATTTTCTAAAGCCGAAACTGCGATTAACGGAAACTCAATGGCAACGCCGCCATGCTGTTCAATCATCCGGCATAAGCTTTTTGCCTGCTCGGTTGGCCGGGTCACCGCAATATGTAAATTCTGCAGCAATTGATCTGCGCTCATATTTTTAAGTCGGTCAGGTTTTTATTGAGGCCTGATTACAGCGCTGCCAGAATTTTATCTGCGCCGTGCGCAATCAGTTGGCTGGCTAATTTTTTGCCCAGCGCCTCGGCATCATTTCTGCTGCCGCTGGCTCTTTCAACCAGCATCTGCTTGCCATCTACACTTGCAACAAAACCGGTAATGCTGATGTTTTCACCTGCACACACGGCATAAGCACCCAGTGGTACGGTGCAGCTGCCGGCAAGGGTGCGGCTCATGCCGCGTTCGGCTTCTACGCAGACTTGGGTGTCAGGGTGATTGAGCGGCGCCAGTACTGCCATCATATCTGGACGGCTGCTGCTGATTTCGATGCCGAGCGCGCCTTGGCCAACCGCCGGGATACTTTGCTCCGGACTGATGAACTGGCGGATTCTGTGTCCTAATTCGAGGCGGATCAAACCGGCGGCAGCCAGAATAATCGCGGCATACTGACCTTCATCCAGTTTGCGTAGGCGTGTTTGCAGGTTGCCGCGCAGGGATTCGATTTTAAGGTGTGGGAAACGTGCCTGCAGCTGGCTTTGGCGACGCAGGCTTGAGGTGCCGACGATGCTGCCCTCCGGCAGATCTTCCAGTGAGGCAAAATCGTTGGAAACAAACGCATCACGCGGGTCTTCACGCTCGCCGGTGGCAGCGAGCATAAAGCCTTCCGGCAGGTTCATCGGCACATCTTTCATGCTGTGTACGGCCAGGTCGGCGCGGCCGTCAGCCAAGGCTGTTTCCAGTTCTTTAACAAACAGGCCTTTACCGCCCACTTTTGCCAGCGGGGTATCCAGAATCTGGTCACCGGTGGTGGTCATGCCCAGAATCGTGACTTCTGTTTGCGGGTACAGTGCCTGTAAGCGGCTCTGAATATGGCGTGCCTGCCACATGGCAAGTGCGCTTTCGCGCGAGGCGATCACCAGTTTTTTCGGTGCCGGTGTATTTGTAATTGGGTTGACGGAGTTATTCATGCGCTAAGTACCAGCTATACTGATTTTAATTGGGAATTTTTATTTTATCACAAGCCGTGTTGCGACCTTGGCTAAACAGCCTTTATGACAAGCTAAAGTTAAGTCATGCGAATCAGGTGTTGCTGGCGGCGGCTGACGGTGACGGTTTCCGGTACGTGTTTCAGTAGCGCTACCCATTGTTTTTCGCCGTGTTCGTCGCTGCTGCGTTTTTCATAGCCGAGAATATAGGCCTGTGCCACCAGGCAATTGCGGTGCAAGCGGATAAATGTATCGTTAAACTCCTGCTCCAGATGTGTGAGCGATTCTTCGAGCAGATATTCACGTTCGGCAGTGCGCACGGTTACATATTTAAGCTCGGCACGCAGATAAATGATATCGGCAACCGGTATTAACAGAATGCGGCCACGCTCGGTAATCGTGAGATGGGTTTTTTTCGGGGATAGCGGGGCAATTGCTGCCAACTGCTGCGGCAGTAAAGCGCGTGCTTTTTGCAGCGCTTTTTCTAAGCGCTCCAGTCTTATTGGTTTTAATAAATAGTCCACGGCATTGATATCAAACGCCTGAATAGCGTAATTATCAAACGCGGTGGTAAAGATAATTGCGGGTGGTTTGGCCAGTTTCTGCAAATGTTGCGCAGCTTCAATACCATCCATTTCCGGCATGCGTATATCCATCAGCACGATGTCCGGCTGCATGTCATCAGCCAGTTGTAGCGCTTCTCTGCCATTTTTTGCTTCGGCAACGATTTTAATATTGCCAATATCAGTCAGCAAATCACGCAAGCGGTTGCGGGCAGGGGCTTCGTCATCGGCGATCAAAATATTAAGCATAGTCATTTACGCATAGCCATTAATGTTTTTGTTTCTGGTGCGGCAGCACAATATGTACTTCATATTCGCCTTTTTCCTGCTTACTTTTAAGCGAGGCCTCAAGATCGAAGTGCAGGGTCAGGCGCTCTTTAATATTGCCAAGCGCCATTTTATTGCCATGCTGGTGATTATTCTGCATGCTGTAAGGGTTTTTCAGCACCAGATGAATTTCATTCAGCTTGGTGTAAATGTGAATGGTAATCGTGCCGCCGTTGGCCAGCGGCTCAATACCGTGATAAACCGCATTTTCTACCAGCGGCTGCAATATCAGCGGTGGAATCATTGCATCTGGCGGCATATTGTCAATTTGCCATTGAATATGCAGGCGTTCGTTGAGGCGCAATTTTTCCAGCGCCAGATATTGCCGACACAAGGCAATTTCCTGCGCGAGCGGCACCAGTTCCCGGTTATCGGCCATCAGTACACGAAACAGGTCCGCCATGTCTTCCAAAGCGGTTTCCGCCTGTTTCGGCTGGCTGCGGATCAGCGATAGCACGGCATTGATGCTGTTAAACAAAAAATGCGGGCGAATGCGTGCCTGCAGTGCCTGTAATCTGGCCTCGGTGACTGCCGGCGAATGGGCACGATAGCGCAGATTGAAATAATATAAAGTAAATGCGCTGATAGATAGCGCTGCAAAAAGTACCCGTGATAATTGCGGTAAGTCTTCAAAAACCCATAGCTGGGCAAAGAGGCTATAGACCGCTGAAGTGCAGAGTAAGACCAAGCCTAATATTGCGCTTAGCCCCTGCTTGTAATGTAATCTGCATATCAGCGGATAGCAGCCGTAAAGTAACAGCAGGCTGCTTAACAGCATGGGTTGCGCCAGTGCCGAAATAGTGGCGACGCGCTGTAAAAAATCCGCCAGATCTGAACTTAAAATATAAGCAATCAATGCTAACGCAGTGTTAGCGATAATGAGTATGCGTAACAGGATGCCCAGGTTACGTATATTGGGTAAGCGGCCGGTATTTTTCATGTTTATTTTGGCGTATGGCTTGCCTTGTTTAAGTCGCAGTGTTGATAGAATTGACCTTAAAAACAATGGTTTTGCATTATACTTACAGTATAACGTCGTTAACCGCACAGATTAAAACAGATAGGCAAAGAAAAGTGACAGAAAAAGTAAACTCGCTCAATAAAAAAGACACCAGCTGGTCAGGGCGTTTTAATGAACCGGTAGCAGAGCTCGTAAAAAAATATACCGCCTCGGTAGGTTTTGATTATCGTCTTGCTGCTTATGATATCCAGGGTTCGATTGCACATGCACGCATGTTAAGTGAGCAGGCGATTATCTCGAATCAGGATTTTGCTGCGATTGAGCAAGGGCTGCAGGAAATTGCGCAGGAAATCGAAGCTGGTCAATTTGAATGGCTGCTTGATCTGGAAGACGTACATCTCAATATTGAAAAACGCCTGACCGATAAAATCGGTGACGCAGGTAAGCGCTTACATACCGGCAGAAGCCGTAATGATCAGGTGGCAACTGATGTGCGCTTGTGGCTGCGTGCAACTACAGATCAGTTGATTGCCGGGTTGCAGAAATTACAGCATAGCCTGCTCGATCTGGCTGAAAAGCATTACGACACGGTAATGCCAGGTTTTACGCACTTGCAGGTAGCGCAGCCGGTCACTTTTGGCCACCATTTGCTGGCGTATTACGAGATGCTGAAACGTGATGCAGCGCGCTTTGCTGATTGCAGAAAACGTATTAACCGCCTGCCGCTGGGCGCTGCTGCGCTGGCTGGCACCAGCTACCCCATCGACCGTGAGCGCGTGGCAAGCCTGCTTGGCTTTGACGGTGTCTGTGAAAATTCGCTCGATGCAGTGTCTGACCGTGATTTTGCGATTGAATTTACCTTTGCTTCCTCACTGGTCATGACGCATCTTTCGCGTTTGTCGGAAGAGCTTATTCTGTGGAGTTCTCCACGATTTGCATTCATTGATATCGCAGACCGCTTCTGTACCGGTTCGTCCATCATGCCGCAGAAAAAGAACCCGGATGTGCCGGAACTGGTGCGCGGTAAAACCGGCCGCGTCTATGGTCATTTGGCTGCTTTGCTTACCTTGATGAAAGGCCAGCCGCTCGCCTACAATAAAGATAATCAGGAAGACAAGGAACCGCTGTTTGATACCGCGGATACTTTACTCGTGACGCTGGAAATTTACGCTGATATGATGCGTGGCATTACCGTGAACAAGGAAAATATGCGACAGGCCGCTAGTGAAGGTTTTGCTACTGCGACTGACCTCGCGGATTACCTCGTGAAAAAAGGCATGCCGTTCCGCGATGCGCACGAAGTGGTCGCATTGGCTGTGCGCCATGCGGTAGACCAGAAAGTGGATTTAAGCGAGTTGCCGCTGGCAACCTTGCAAAAATTCGCGGCCGAGATTAGCGACGATGTTTACGCGGTACTCACGCTTGAAGGCTCGCTGCAAAGCCGTAACCATATCGGCGGCACGGCACCGGCACAGGTGCAGGCTGCGATCGCACGGATTAAAAAGGACCTTGGGTAAGAGTGTAATCTGTTGATTCGTTTGCGGAATAGAGCAATTACGAATCAACGGTAGGCGCAATTTTTCTTCGAGGAATTTTATAGTAAAACCCAATTTTGGAACGATAGTACCAACTTTATTGGTTAGTGTTGGAATTTGAAGTGCAATATTTTTCCTGAGGAAAATATCTGCAATTTACTTTAGGTTTTACGCTGAGTTGGATGCCGATAGGTTTAGATCGATCTGTTTCCCTGTTTCCCTGTTTCGCCGTTAGCCGCGTCGAGAATCCGGATAAAGTTAAAATTAAAACCTGTTCGTGTCTGACCTGCGATTGCGGGGAATGATGGTGAATCAAAGGAAGTCACATGCCGCAGATCAGTGAAAATGCAATGGTGCTACTTATCCAACTTTTGGATGAGCGGATTTCTGTTCTGGAAAATCTTGTAAAGAATTCAGACGAAAATGCCGAAGAGCTTGCTGATTACGAGGATGAACTGCTTCTTGGTATGGCTGTGGAAGAGGAGTTGCGAACCGCCTATGAGGAAGCACTTAAAGGCATCGGTAATCTGCCAACGTATAGTGATATCACGCCCCACCGTCGCATAAAAACTGTAGATTAACGTGCGCTTTACTCGTTTTACCAGTTTTGTTTTACTAGTTTTGCCATGCGTTGGTGCGGATCCTCAATTCCGGATGCACCTTGCTGCGCAAGGCCGAACCGGTGAAACTTGATGTTGGGCATAGTATTTTTCTGGGACGTAGTAAGCTCCATTAGCGCGCAATCATCTGATGAGCGTCAATAAGCGCAGCGCATTGCGCCGCATCAGTCAAATGCTTATACTGCTTCATATATTCACGATTCGCAGTATGTTATCAGTGTTATTTTTACTGGGTTAAAGAAGAAATGAGCTGAACATGAAAACTTGCGCGGCAAGACAACTATTAACACTACTGGCGTTCGCACTCATGTTGCATGTTCCGTCGTTGTCTGCTGCGGCCAGTGCTGAATCGCTATCGGCTATGGCGTGGCCATTACAGCCTGGGGAAAGTATTCAGGATTTATCGCAGCTGATTTACCCGAAAAGCCAGCGTATGCAGCAGCATTTTATTGCTGAAACCATGCGGCTCAATCGTGAGGCGCAGCCTGATTTGCACCCGACTACTGTGTTTACGTCCGAACAGCAGATTACCATTCCCAGTATCAAACAGTTATCCGGAAAAAGCCGGGCTGGTGTTAAGCGCTAAACTGGTACTGGCAAGGAACTCTAAGCATATGTATCCCGTCATTCCGGCCTGCGCCGCAATGACGGTTTTTTGATATTTTTGTTAGAACTTGAAGATATCATCTGTTTTCTGTAAAACTCTTTTACACGTTTAATGCTGGCCTTCGATTGTCAGGTTTAGCCAATAACAGATGTACATCCCCCAAGGCGCGCTCTTCAAAGCCGCCTTCGCAGTAGCACAGGTAAAACTCCCACATTTTGATGAACTCTTCTGAGTAACCCAGTTTGCGTATCTGCTGGATATTGGCAAAGAAGTTTTCGCGCCACATCGCCAGCGTGGTGGCGTAGTGTGGGCCGATGTCTTCAAGGTCGGTCAGGCGCAGGTCTGTTGTTCTGGTAATGCTGTTCAGCATGGCGGTATTAGACGGGATACAGGACCCAGGAAAAATATAACGCTGGATAAAATCGACGGATTTTTTAGCGCTCTCATAACGCTGGTCAGCAATGGTAATGGCCTGTATCAGCGCCAGCCCGTCGGGTTTGAGCAGCGAGCTGACTTTGGCGAAATAGGTATCGTAAAACTGGTAGCCCACAGCTTCGATCATTTCGATGGAAACCAGTTTGTCGTATTGGCCTTGCAAGTGGCGATAGTCGTCGAGCAGCAGCGTGATTCTGTCATTCAGGCCGGCGGCATCCACACGTGTCTTGGCAAGTTCGTACTGTTGTTTTGAGATGGTCGTAGTGGTGACCTTGCAGCCATAGTTTTTCGCGGCATAAATTGAAAAACCGCCCCAGCCGGTGCCGATTTCGATCACGTGGTCGTCCGGCGTTAGCGCTAATTTGTCGCAAATAGTTTTCAGTTTGAGCTCGGAGGCCTGCTGTAATGTCTGCGTATCTGCATTAAACATGGCACTGGAATACATCATGGTCGGATCCAGAAACAGCTGGAACATGTCGTTACCGAGATCATAATGTGCAGCGATATTCTTGCGGCTGCCTTCGGTGGTATTGCTGTTGAGCCAGTGCAGCACGCGCATGATTGGTTTGGTCAGCCACTGGTAGCCGCCTTCCAGTCTATCCATGACGGACTGGTTGAGGCACATGAGGCGAATGACATTGGTCAGGTTGTCTGCGCTCCAGTAGCCCAGCATATAGGCTTCACCGGCACCAATGCTGCCGCCAAACGCAATTTCACCGTAAAAGCGCGGGTCATGCACCTGAATAGTTGCATGCAGTGCATGTGTTTTATTGCCAAACACATGGTTTTCATGACCGTCTATCAGGGTCAATCTGCCGATGCTGAGGTTTTTCAGATGACCCAATATCTGCGATTTAGCGAACCCGGCGACCCATCTGGAGCGGCTCTTTTGTTTCAGGCTGGCGGTGAGTAACTCTTGCTGTGATAGTGTGATTGGCATAACTATTTCTCTGTGAGTTCTGGATGTGAGTAAAAAGGCACGCGTTTCAGCTTTAATAGCAGTGCGTTCCAGTAAATTGCGGCAATGACCTTGAGTGTCATGAACGGGTAACTTATGAGCAGCCGGTTCAGGCGTGACGGAGTAATTTCCATGCGCTGTAAGTCAAGTGTGGCATTGAATAGCTGCGCACCGCCTTGCAGGTTCACCATGTGAATCAGTACTTCATTATCTTTCATGGAAAATGACCACTCATAATCAATATCCATGGGCATGAATGGCGATACATGAAAGGTTTTATCGAACTTGAATGCCGTAGCGTTGCCGTTCAAGTCAGTTTTCGTAAAGTCGTGCACATAGGCATAGTCCTCACCCCATGGCGTGTTGGTGATATGGCTGACCATGGCCTGCAGCGTTTTACCATCAGGCTCAAAGCAGTAGTAGAACGTGACCGGGTTAAAGCAGTAACCGAAATAACGCATATTGGTGAGCATGCAGATACTGCCCAGCGCACGTTTTCCAGTGGCCTGAAACACCAGCTCCGCGATGCATGACTTGAGTGGCACTATCTCATTGCCGTAATAATCGGCACGCTTGAACCAGGCCAGATTCCTGCGCTGATATGACCACAGCCGACAGCTATCAAACAGTGTCGGCAGGTCATCCAGGTTCAGATACATCATGAATACCTTGTAATTGAAGCCATGACGCTTGGGACTGAAGCGCTGATGAAACACTTCGCCGGTATAAATCGCGCTTTTGGTGTTATCCACGACTATTATTCTCGGCAGTAGCGCTCAAAATGTTTGAGCGCTTCCAGCGCGCTCACCACGCCATCTTCATGAAATCCATTGCGCCAGTAGGCGCCGGCATATCCGGTACGGTTAATACCGCTGATCTCTGCATGCCTTGCCTGTGCTGCTGCGCCGGCCACGGTATAGACCGGATGCATGTAATCGATACGTTTGATGACCTTGCGTGGGTCGATGCCAGCGGTGTGATTCAGCGTCACTAATAGCGGCTCATGCGACTCAATGCCTTGCAGGATGTTCATGTTATAAGTGACTGCAACACGTTCTGACGCCGGTTTGGTGACGTGGTAATTCCATGCCGCCCACGCCAGTTTTTTTCTGGGCAGCAGTGCCGTATCATGATGCAGGTAGACCGTATTGTTTTGATAAGGGATAGCGCCGAGGATTTCAGCTTCAACCTCGCTTGGGTCACTCAGCATGCGCAATGCCTGATCGCTATGGCAGGCAAAGAATACGTAATCGAATTTTTCTTCCTCGCCGAATCTGGGTTTGACGCGCACTGAGCCTTTCAGCCTGCGTACGCGCTCGATCGGCGTATCTAGGCGTATGCGATCAGCGAATGGGGCAGTCAGCGCCTTGACATAACTGGCGGAGCCGCCGCTAATCGTGCGCCATTCTGGGCGGTCATTGACCGTGAGCATACCGTGGTTGTGAAAGAAACGTACAAAGAATCGCGCCGGAAAATCCAGCATCTGTTTGGCATCGGTTGACCAGATTGCCGAGCCCATCGGAATGATGTAGTAGTCTATAAACTGCTGGCTGTAATTATTTTGTTTAAGATAATCACCCAGTCTGATCTCGCTGCCTTCTGCCAGTAGTTCCAGCGAACTTTTATTGAAACGCAGAATGTCGCGAATCATTTTATGGAACGATGGTTTGAACAGATTGATGCGCTGCGCGAACAGGCTGTTGAGGCTGGTGCCGTTATACTCAAGGCCGCTATCTTCACAGCGCACGCTGAAGCTCATGTTGCTGGGGCGCCACGCGACATTGAGTTCATTGAGCAGGGCGATGAAATTGGGATAGGTGCGGTCATTAAATACAATGAAGCCGGTATCCACCGAGATATCCTGACCTTCATGCCGGATTTCATGCGTATGGGTATGGCCGCCGATATGCCGCTCGGCTTCAAATACCGTAATCTCATGCTGCCGGTGTAAATGGTAGGCAAGCGTATTGCCCGCTATGCCGCTACCGATAATAGCGATTTTCAATTTCGGTCACTTTCGTATGCATGCCTGTTAATTTTTTTGGATTCGCGAATATCAAGCGGAACTGTGCGCAGGTCCCAGATCAGGCCCAGCGCTGAAAGCAGCCTGAGTCCGTAATAAGTCAGGTCGATCTCCCACCAGTAAAAACCCTGGCTGGCCGATGCCGGGTAGTGATGATGGTTGTTGTGCCAGCCTTCACCCAGCGTCATCAGCGCAATCAGCAGGTTGTTGCGGCTGTGGTCCTTGGTGGCATAGCGGCGTTTGCCCCACACATGCGCCAGCGAATTGACGGTGAAAGTTGCGTGGTAGAGCACAACGGTTGAGATCAGAAACCCCCACACAAACAGCTGCATGCCGTTGGTGCCATACTCCGGGTGTGCAAGTGCCAGCCAGTCGCCTAATACATAAATGCCGCTGCCCAGTAGTACTGGTATCACGATGTCAAAACGATCCAGCAGGCGCAGTTCTGCAAATGTAGCCAGCTCTTTCACGCGGTGGGTTTGTGTCATGAAATTTCTGGAAGCCAGAAACCAGCCGAAATGGCTCCACAGGAAACCGTGCTGCAACGGCGAGTGTGCGTCTTTATGGTCATCGGCATAGGCATGATGGTGCCGGTGGTGCGAGGCCCACCACAGCGGCCCGCGTTGTACGGCACTTGCACCCAATATAGCCAGAACAAACTGGACCGGGCGTGAGGTACGGAATGCCTTGTGTGCAAAATACCGATGATAAAAGCCGGTTACCGCAAACATGCGGATTGCATACAGCGCCAATGCAAAACCAACGGCAAACCAGCTGAACCCAACCCAGAATACAGCAATGCAGCCGATATGCAGTAATACGAACGGAATCACGCGTAGCCAGTCAATATCCGACCAGTTATCTTTGGCCAAGGTAGTCGCAGACTGCAGTTCGGCAGTCACTGCCTGGTTATCAAACCATGAAATGATTTTTTTAAGCATAGTCTTCTCTACTGATTGGTTGCGTGATGCGGTACGCGGCGCAGTTTCTGTGTGTCGTAGCCCATGTCACGTACTTTTTGCACCAGTGCCTGATAGGCTTCTTCGTTTAACTGTGGTGTTCTCGCCATGATCCACACATAATCACGCGCATTACGGGCGATGATGGTTTCCGTGTAAGCTTCATCCAGATGCGCAATCAGGAATTCTGCCTTGATCGGCCAGATGAACTGCATGCCCCAGCGTGCGTTACCGCTGCCTTCAACAATAAAGCCACGCGGGTTATAGGTTTTCTGCTTGCCGTCCAGACTGCCTTTGTTAAAGGTAAAGGTGGTGGCAATCGTGCCATCTTTATCCAGTTTGTAGCTTTCAATCGCATTGAAGGCTTCGGTTTCAATGGCGGTTGGAATCGCGGCAATCACATACCATGGCCCCATGAATCTCTTGATATCCACTTGCGGTACGGTGGCGATCTGTGGTTTCTGGTTGCTGGCGCAGGCGCAGAACAGGCTTGTCAGTATTGTCATGATGAATAGTGTCTTTAATCTCTGAAAATTCACAGGCATTACCTCAGTTTGTAATTGATGACGTAGCCTTCAGGCGTGGTCGACCGTAGCGCGAGCCAGTCATGGTTGTCGGCACGGTACCAAAGGTCAATATTGAGCTTTGGTTTGCCCGCCAGGCTGGCATTCAGTTTGTATCGCAGTGCTTCTACTTTCTGGCCTTTGACATCCAGCATTTCGCTGCCGGTCTTGATGATTCTGGTATCCAGCCACTCGGCGTTCTGCGGATTCAGCAGCTTGGTTTGCTGCAGCATTTTTTGTGACCAGTAGGCAAAGGTCATCGCGCATGCCGGTAATGCTTTTTGTTCCTTGCCGTCATCGACTATGAAGCGGTCATTGTCGGCGCTGCCTTTGACTTTGGTCGCTACATCGTTTTCCAGCGTGCTGGCTTCCAGTGATTTCAGACAGCCATCCTGCCACTGCTCAACTGCACTATGGCTGTATTGATAGGCATTGATGAATAGCACTTTGACATTGAATTTTGCCTGGCTCACCAGTTCGTTGGCTTCGTTTAATTTGAATGTATGCTGGCCGATTCTGGTTTTATCCAGATACACGTCAAAGTTCCATTCTTTGGCGAATACGGTGTGAGGAAGTGTTAATCCCAAAATAGCTGCTGGCAGTATTTTTGTGATCATTTTGTTCCCTTCGGGCAACCCGGGATAAATGCATTGGTGGTGCGTATGTATTCGGCGTATTGCGGGCGGCGTTCCGAGATTGTCTGTTCCAGCAGTGCAACGCCGCTGACCTTGAGTAGCAGCAGTGTCATCAGCAGTGCAGAAGGCAGTGCCCACCATGCTCCCGCTGCAAGCGCAATCAGATAAAAGCCCCACCAGACACAGCATTCGCCAAAATAATTCGGGTGGCGGCTGTAGCGCCACACGCCAGTGTTGAGTACTTTGGCTTTGTTCTGTGGCTTGGCCTTGAATGCGCTGAGCTGCCAGTCGGCCAGCGTCTCCCAGATTAAACCAAAACTCAGCAAAGCAATGCCGGCATAATCCAGCATATTCATCGGCTGTGAGGAATTCAGGGCACCAAGTAAAGGCATCGAGATAATCCACGCCAGTGCCGCCTGCAGGCCAAATATGATATACAGGCTTTTAAAAGCAAAGCCCGGCGAATTGTTACTGCGTATTGCTGCATAGCGGTGATCTTCATGCGGCCCCCAGTTGCGCCAGGTGAGGTAGATGCACAGCCGCAAGGCCCACAACACAAGAAGTGACAGCACGACCATTGAACGACCACTCAGATACGTAATATGGCTTGCGTAGGTGATAGCGCCAACGACAAAAAACAGGCTCCACATACTGTCGACATGTGTGACGTTATTGCGGTACAGGCTGATGAGCCAGCCCGCAAAACCCAGCGCCAGCATGGCACACAAGCCGTAGAGATAAATCTGCCAGTTCATAGTGACTGCTCCGCATGTAGGCGATTGATATGTTTAGCCAGATATAAAAGCACCGGTGTGATGACCGCCCAGCCAATCGATAATGCGATGTAGGAAGCGCTGCTGGGTAAAGTCACAGCGCCGATATTCTGTGCGCCGAAATAGGCGAGCGGGCCGCCGGAGGCACCGAAAATGACTGCAACCAGATGGCGCCCCTGCAGCCAGGCCAGACTCAGGTTGAGCGTGGATGCAAACGCCAGCCATAAGGCCAGAATCCAGACCGGCACCAGAGAAGTGCTCCAGCCGTGCTGCTGGTAGTTAACCAGTTGCATGAACAGCATGAGCTGATCAAAGCAGGCGCCAATCAGCAGCGCCGCAAACATCAGCTGCATTTCCGGTTTTGCGCGTTTGGACTGATACAGGTGCCATGCCGTAGTGATCAAGGTCACGCTCACGCCGAGCCAGGGCATGCCATAGGCCGCACCCGCGACACAGGCAAACCAGGCAAGCTGGAATAAAATAAAGTTGGCAAGCAGCATGTCAGTCAGTGTGGTTGTTCGAATAATCTGGCCGTTCAAATTGGTAATGTGTTACCCACCACTCTTGACCATTTCGATACCCAAACAGTTCTGCACAGGCCATATAAAAAATGCGCCAGCGGTTACGCCATTGTTCTGTGTTATCAATACCATAGGTGCGTTGCAGAATCGGTGTAATGGTGTCTTTATGCTGGTCCATGTTCTGCAACCAGGCATTGGCGGTTTTCTCATAATGCGTGCCATCCCAGCGCCAGCGCTGCTTTAATTTAAGATGCTCCTGGAAGTGCAGGGGCAGGTCGTCACTCGGCATCATGCCGCCGGAGAAAAAGAACTGGCTCATCCAGTCATCTTCACCTTGCACCTCAAAGGCATAAGGCGTGCTGCGATGCACGAAAATATGCATGAAGAACTTGCCGCCCGGCTGCAGCCAGTCATGTACTTTTTGATACAGCAGGCAGTGATTGCGCATGTGCTCGAACATCTCGACCGAAACCACACGGTCAAATTGATGCGCTATGCCATGGTCTGCCGGGTTGAATCTGTTCATGTCACAGGTGATGACGCGAATATTATTGAGGCCGCGCGCTTTTGCCGTCGCCTCAATGTATTCACGCTGCGAGTTGGAGTTGGATACCGCGGTAATACTGCTTTGCGGGTAGTGCTCCGCCATCCACAATGTCAAAGAGCCCCAGCCGCAGCCCAGTTCGAGCACTTGCTGGCCATTGGCGAGATCGGCATGTTCGCAACTTAGCCTTAATGCATTGGCTTCGGCTTCATCCAGCGTTCTGGTTTCCGGCAGCCAGAAGCAGCTGCTGTATTTGCGGTGTTTGCCCAGACATAGCTGAAAAAATTCAGCGGGTACTTCGTAGTGCTGGGCATTGGCGAGTTCGGGTACCAGCGCGATTGGCGACTGATTCATCGACGCGATGAAATCTGTTTCGATTCTGATGCCGCGTTCACAGTCTGCAGCGCTGATTTCCTCCAGTCGTTTTTCGCTTAAGTGGCGGATACCATGACGTATCGCACAGTCCGGGAACAGCCCTTTTTCTGCCATATTGATCGCTAAACTCGTGAGTTGCATGTTTGCCCTTTTGATTTTAAGTTGGATTTTCAGTCTTATTAAATTGATTAGTTAAATTTTTTTACTGCTCAAGCTAAATGTATTTGGCATTCTCTGATTTAATTTTCTTCTAAAAATTCAATGATTCTGCTGGGTAGCCAACCGTGCCTGCTGTTAGTGAAGGGTGAGTAAAAGCCGACATGGCCGCCTTGTTCCTGATAATCCAGTGTTACCGACGCTGACACCTCATCCGCTGACGGCAGAAATTCAGCTGGCAGGAACGGGTCGTTTTTGGCATTGATAATCAGCGTAGGCAGCGTGATGTTTTTAAGAAAAGGTTTTGATGCGTTTCTGTGGTAGTAGTCCGACGCGTCTTTGGCACCATACAAAACCGAGGTCACGGCATTATCGATGTCATGGATAGTCTTTGCATGATGGATGCGCTGCTCATCCAGTAAGCCGGGGAAACGCTTGGAAAGTGCCAGTGCCTTAGGGCGCATGGAGTCTACAAACATAGGCGTATACAGGAAGCGGTTGAGGCCGCGATCTAGCGACACGGCAGAAGCTTTTAAATCAATCGGGGCCGATACGGCTACCGCTTTGCTGATGTTCGGCATGCTGGTGTTGCCGAACTCTCCCAGCCATTTGAGCAGGGCATTGCCACCTAATGAGTAACCTACGGCATAGATAGGATTATCAGGATAGAGTGTTCGCACGCGCGACAGCATGGTGTTGATCTCCAGGCTATCTCCGGCATAGTAAAAACGCGGCAGCCGGTTCGGTTCACCGGAACAGCCCCTGAAATGGATGACCGCACCGTGCCAGCCTTTGGATATGGCTGCGCCTATCAGGGATTTTGCATATTGGCTCTGCGAGTTGCCTTCCAGGCCGTGAAAAATGACGAGAACGGGCTTCTTTTGTGCTATCAGGTTTGATGTATGCGGTTCTGCCCAGTCAACATCAATGAAGTCACCATCGTTGAGTTCCCATCTTTCCCGCCGGTATTTAACTTCCGGACCTTTGGATAGCAGCGATGCAATAATCGTCTGCAGGTGGCCGCCCGGTAACCAGAATGGCGCTTTATAAGGCTCTACCGCATATGCATTGGTTTTGAAAATAAGTGTCGGCATTATGAATAATAGAGCGCAGGTCAGTCGCATAAAAGGTTATGAGTTTTTTATCAATCACTTACAACCTCTGTCTGAGCTTATTAAACTGAAGATAGTTCCCTTCGCTCACGGGGCAGCTTCTTGAGCAATTTTTCAAGCTCTGCGTTCTTAAAGCCATAAAAATTTTCAATGACAAGAAAATCTCCGGCACGGGCGTTAGTAAAGGCCGTTTCAAGGGCTTCTTCATATGACGTAGCAACCGTGATTTTTTCATCATTGATACCGCAGTTCTGCAAGCCTGTTTTAAGCAGCTGTGCGACCTGCATCGGTGCCCTGCCTCGCAAGTCGGTATAGTCACAGCAGATAAATTCATCGAATGCAGATGCCAACGCTTGGCTGGTACTTAAAATGAAATCGTCAGAACGGTCTCCGGCTGCATAAAATAAAAGCGTTTTTTTGCCTGCTATTGGTTGATTACGCATGTATCTTGCCAGCTCATGCGCTGCAATCGGACCATCGAAAGATGTCACCAGAAGCTTGAAGGGTAAACCCTCGTAAAAATTCATTCTTCCGGGGTTATGTTCAGGGTTTGATATGAAATGGCATATTGCCACCTTGATTTTTTCAAAATCAAGCCCCATGCCATACGCTAATGCCATTGCAAACATGGCATTCACGATTGCCGGCCGGAAGTTTCCGTCCAGGGTCGCCGGGATTTCGGCAGCAGGTAACCTGCCAATTAATGCATTGCCCCGATAAAAATGAATGACAGCAGGTGCTGAATTGTCGGCAAAAATAGCATATCCGTCAGCGTTAAGATGGTTTTGAACAGCCGCATTATCAGCAGACATGCTTACCAGGCACACATGCGCTACATGCAGGTCGGGGCGCATTTTCAGGCACAACGGGTCATCTGCATTGAGAACGGCCATTTCAGTAGCAGATCTGACAACCTGGCTTTTTAAATCCGCCATTTGCGCTCTGCTGTTAACGCCGCCTAATCCCAGATGATTGTCATGCACATTCAATAGTGCAGCGACATTGCTGCGGTCAAAAACCACGCCTTGATCCAGAAGCCCGCCCCTTGCAAGTTCAAATACTGCTGCCTGAGCGCTTTTGTCCAGAAGTAACTTGCTTGCATATTTGCAGTTGGAAGAGTCGCCGGCCCTGACCGTTTCATTACCAATAAATGTGCCCTGAGAAGTCGAGAGCGCAACTTTATAACCAGAGAAATCTAAAATGAACGCTAGCATGCGGCAGGTGGTAGTTTTGCCGACACTGCCCGTTATCAATGCGCTGGGTATTTTTAATGGAATTTTTAGCTGTATTCCACGTTTCCGGGCTTTTTTGATACGCTTCCAGCGGTATTTCCAGAGTTTATTTTGAAGATAATGATATAAATTCATACTCAGGCTGGCTGTGTATTCTTAAGGAAGCACTGATTAATTGAGCGAGCAGGATGAAGTGCTAGGCGCACGGAACGCAGAAACCGAGATAGTATGCGGTATACAGCGAGGTTGCGAGTACCGCGCAACGCAGCAATTCGCACGCGTAGCCATTTAATCAGCGTTTCCTTAAGCTTTTATTCACGTGGTCAGGAATAACTCCAGCAGCTCATTCAAAAAGCGCTGCCCAAGCAGGGTCGGTTGCAGCCGGTCATTGTTAATTGTCAGCAGGCCTTTATTCTGTGCGGCTCTAATAGAACCTTCAAGCGTATGCAGATTTAATCCTGTGCGCTGCTGAAACAGATTCAACGGCACGCCTTCAATCAGCCGCAATGCATTCATCATGAATTCAAAGCCGAGTTCATCACGGCTGATTTCCCATACTTTCTCAACAGCGCTGCCCTGGTTTGCCTGCTCCATGTAGGCTTTGGGGTGTTTGGGCCGGGTTTCACGCGTGATTTTATCGTGGTAGCTCAGCTTGCTGTGCGCACCGGCACCGATGCCCAGGTAGTCGCCAAATTGCCAGTAATTAAGGTTATGCCTGGCCTGCATACCTTTTTTGGCAAAAGCAGAAGTCTCATAATGCTCATAACCGTGCGCAGCCAGCAGGTTTTCAATCTCGACTTGCATGTCGCTGCTGGTGTCATCGTCCGGCAGGCTGGGCGGGGTGCGATGAAATGGCGTGTTGGGTTCCAGCGTCAGATGGTAGAACGATAAGTGGTCCGGGCCCAGCGCAACCGCCTGTTTTGCATCCTGTAGCGCATGTTCCAGCGTCTGGTTCGGTAAGGCGTACATGACATCCAAATTTACACGGTCAAAGGTTTTGAGGGCAAGTTCGGCCGCAGCTATTGCCTGTTTGTCATCATGGATGCGGCCTAATGCCTGCAGGTAATCGGCATTAAAACTTTGTATGCCGAGCGACAGGCGATTCACTCCGGCTTGTTTGTAGCCGGCAAAGTGTGCGCTATCAACCGTGCCGGGATTGGCTTCCAGTGTAATTTCGGCGTCATATTCAAGCGGAGTGAGCGCTCGCACATGGCTTAAAATACGGTCGATGGCTTGCGGTGAAAACAGGCTGGGGGTGCCACCGCCAAAGAATACACTTTTAATTTTCCTGCCCCAGACTTTGGGGGTGGCGGTCTCGAGGTCTGCAATTAAGGCGTCGACATAAGCAGCCTCTGGAATTTCACCGTTTTTGAAGCGGCTCTCATGCGAGTTAAAGTCGCAGTAAGGACATTTGCGCACACACCACGGAATGTGGATGTACAGCGACAGCGGCGGCGGACTGGTTAAACCCGATAATGTGTTTGCACCTTCAAGTGGCGCAATCGTATTGATCGGCTCCGGATTGAAATTGGCCGCGGCTTTGATTTCGATAACTTTTTTGATACTAACTTACCTTTTTGTAAGGATTTACCAATGAATCCACTAAATGATGCAGGGCATCGCGCATCTGCTGCTCGGAAACTTCCATGAGCAGGCCATCTTCCAGTGCATCCTGTGCAATTTGTTTGATCTCGTCAAAGTTTTCGGTCATGACTTTGACTTTTTCGGTACATGAAACCACGCTCTGGTCATCGCGCACCCACTTGGGCCATGTCGTTTTATCAGGACTACTCATGACTCAGCCTTTCGAGTTTTTGCAGCAGTTTAGCCATGGCGTGACCGCGGTGGCTGATGCGGCTTTTGATTTCCAGCGGCAGCTCTGCCACTGTCTTGCCGGTTTTGTCGTCCAGAAAAAGCGGGTCGTAACCAAAGCCATCGCTGCCGCGGTACTCGCGCAAAATTACGCCTTGCCAGCTACCCTCGGCAATAATCGGTTCCGGGTCGTGCTCATGGCGCACCAGCACCATCACGCAATAAAAATGGGCGTGGCGATTGGAGATGCTGCTCATTTCCTGCAGCAGTTTGTCATTGTTGCGTTCATCCTGCGTGAGCAGGCTGTTCGGTGGGTTTTTGCCGGCATAGCGTGCTGATAACACGCCAGGCGCACCTTGCAGCCCATCTACACACAAACCAGAATCATCTGCCAGTGCCGGTAAGCCGGTATGCTTGCTGGCATGGCGCGCTTTGGCCAGTGCATTTTCAATAAACGTGCAGTGTGGTTCTTCACACTCCGGCACATTGAATTCCGATTGCGGTACGATTTCAATATCGAGTGGCGCAAGGATATGCGCAATCTCACGCAATTTACCTTTGTTGCCAGTGGCAATCACCAGTTTTTTAAACACTCAAAACCTCTTTTTGTTTATCAGTCAGTTGTTGGATGCCAAATGCGGCTAAATCCAGCATCGCATTCATGGCGTCACGTGAAAACGGTTCACCTTCGGCGGTGCCTTGAATCTCCACAAAACCGCCGCTGCCGGTCATCACGACGTTCATATCAGTGTCGCAGTCGGAATCTTCAATATAGTCCAGATCCAGCACCGGCTGACCCTGATGCATGCCAACAGAAATAGCTGCAACAGAGTCCTTGAGTGGTGATTGTGTAATTTTACCGCTTTTGAGCAAGGTAGAGATCGCATCATGCAGCGCAACATAAGCACCGGTAATACTGGCAGTGCGGGTGCCGCCGTCAGCCTGGATCACATCGCAGTCAATCTGGATGCTGCGTTCACCGAGTTTTTCCAGATCAATGATGGCGCGTAAAGAGCGACCAATCAGGCGCTGGATTTCCTGTGTGCGGCCGGATTGCTTGCCTTTGGCTGCTTCCCGGTCCATACGGCTGCCGGTTGAGCGTGGCAGCATGCCGTATTCGGCGGTGACCCAGCCTTGGCCCTTGCCCTTAAGAAAGCCGGGGACTTTTTCATCAATGCTGGCGGTACATAGTACGTGGGTATCACCAAACTTCACTAAAACAGAGCCTTCGGCATGTTTGGTGTAGTGGCGGATGATTTCTACATCGCGCAATTGGTTGAGCGCGCGCTGGCTGGGGCGAATATTGTTTGCGTTACTGGATGACATCAGTTAAATCCTGCTCTAATTTTAAAATGAATTAAGTACGTTTGGTTTTCTGCAGCGCGATCTGTATTTCTGCAATGGTTCTTTCAATATCTTCATCGCTCAGATCATCCGCCAAGCTCGGGTCAGCGATAGCGTTAAAGTCGCTGCGGGTATGCGGATTCATGATGGTAGTTGAAAAGCCCATGGGCAAGGTGATGGTTGAAACCGCATCATCACTGTGCAGTTTATCTCCCCATTGCAGGCCGATTGCGCTCATGTTGTCGCCTTTATCTGGGCTGCCACTTGCTGCCAGGTCTAGCAATCTGGTCACATTTTCCTGAATGGAAGAACCGCGCAGCACCTGTTTAATCTGGTCATCACCGACCGCACCCCATAAGCCATCGGTGCACAGTAAGACGGTATCGCCTTCGAGTAGTTCTTGCCGGTCCGCCAGTTCAATTTTAGGCGGTACATCCCCGCCCAGACAGCTGAAAATTTTATGCCGATAGGGGTGATTCGCCATTTCTGCCCGTGTAATCATGCCCTTGTTGTAGAGTGACTGCACAATCGAATGATCTTCGGTACGATACAGCAAATGCCCATCCCGGAAATGATACAGGCGCGAATCTCCGGCATGCGCACAATACAGCATGCCGCGCTGTACAACCGCAGCCACAATTGTAGTGCGCGGTGCTTCCAGCATGTCTTCATCGTGTGCCAATTGGTCAATCAGGTTGTGTATGAGCTGGATTTGTTCGATCAAAAATTTAGCCGGGCTCGATAGTGAGGGCACTGCCAGCCGCTGAAATGCATCTGTCATCGTCGTCACTGCCAGCTGCGCGGCTACTTCACCATGGCGATGCCCGCCCATGCCGTCCGCAATCACCAGCAGCAGTGCGTCTTTGCTATATGAGTAAGCAAGCCGGTCTTGATTGTAAGGACGCGGACCCTGGCGGCTGTTTTGAAAGATAGTGAATTTCATGATGATTTTTTGGAGCTGGATGAATGATGTTTATTTATCGCATTAATGAATTTATTGACCAGGCCGGTTTTAGGCTTAGGCTTGTGCGGTGCTTCCATGAGTGATTTTTGCAGTGAAAACACGCTTTGCGGGCGCTTTAAATAATCCAGGTCCAGACAGTTATCGATAATCTCGAGTAACTCCTGAGAGTAGTGATCTTTACCTATTTTCACCGCAGGCACCAGCGTATCCTTTTTTAGACGCTGGTCTGCCGATATTGGTGAATTGCGCGCCAGGCAGGAATACATGGTGGCACCAATGCTGTAAATGTCGCTCCATGGGCCCAGCAGCTTTTTGTCATAGTAATGCTCTGGCGAAGCAAAGCCGGGGGTGTAGCTGGGTGAGATTTTTGTTTGTGTCTGGCTTAAAGCCTGGCGCGATGAACCAAAATCCAGCAGCACCGGTGAGCCATCCAGGCGAATGTATATATTGGCGGGCTTAATATCCAGGTGCAGAAGTTTGTGGGTATGCACCTCACGCAGGCCATTGGATAGCTCACTGAAAACACGCCGTATGAAGTTTTCTGAAACTGGCTCATCCTGCTCCAGAATATACGCTTGCAGCGATTTTCCGCGTTCATACTGCATGACCATGTAAACGGTATCGTTGGCACGGAAGAAATTTACAACGCGTACGATGTTTTTATGTTCGATTTTGGCCAGTGTCAAACCTTCATCGAAAAAGCTTTTCAGTCCATGCCTGAACATCGCAACGTCTACGGTATTGGGCTGTACGGTTGCATTTTCGTCACGCAAGGCGATTGATGATGGCAGGTATTCTTTAATCGCGACAAAGTTTTTATCTTTATCGTGCGCCAGATACACGAAGCTGAATCCGCCATAACTCAAGACTTTCTTGATTTCATAATCTTGCAGTTTATAACCGGCAGGTAATGCTAAATTCTTATGAGGGGTAGACACGTTTGTTAATAATTTCTTTAACTATAATCGATTGTTGACGAGTGTGCTTTTTAAGCATTGGCCTGGCATTCAAACTTCGATTCAATCAGCCAATATAGCGCGTAATTGACTGAAATTAAAGTTTTTTTGATGCAGCAGTTACCAGAATTACACTCGAACGCTTATTTTATTACAATCTTTATGCTTTATATTCATATGAAATAGCGAGTGTTTGGTAACATTAAGGCCATATAAAAAATATCAGCTTTAATTGGTTAAATTAGGAAAATTAACATGACATATAGTATGACTGGCTTTGCAGCATTAGAGCAGCCGATAGAAGGCGCGACGCTTTTGCTGGAGCTGCGTGCTGTGAATAGCCGTTATCTGGATCTGCATTTCAAACTGGATGAAACCCTCAAGAGCTTTGAGCCGCAGATCAGGGAGCTGATCGGTGCGCAATTAAGCCGCGGCAAAGTCGAATGCAAAATCAACCTGATCCAGCGCACGCAGTCAGCTCAGGCACCACAACTGGATGAGCAGCTAATGCAGCAACTGGCTGAAATGCAAATAAAAACCCAGCAATTTTTTCCACAAAGCCGCGCGCTGAGTGTAGCCGATATTTTGCGTTGGCCCGGCGTCGTGCAGCATGAAGAATTAAGTCATGAATCATTGGCGGAAGATATCAAAAAATTAGTATTGCAGGGCTTGCATGATCTGACTGCATCGCGTGCGCGTGAAGGTGAAAAAATGAAAGCGCTGATTCTGGATCGGCTGCAGCAGATCGAGACGCTGGTTACTAAAGTAAAGCCGCTGCTGCCGCAGCTTAATAAAGAGTATCAGGCCAAGCTGGAATTGAAATTGCAGGAAACGATTAAAACCGTAGATCAGGAACGAATTGCACAGGAACTGGTGCTGTTCGCACAGCGCATTGATGTGGATGAGGAACTAAGCCGACTGACTGCACACGTATCAGAAGTGAAACGCATTTTGAATGCCGACGCGCCTGCCGGCAAACGGCTGGACTTTCTGATGCAGGAACTTAACCGCGAGGCTAATACGCTAGGCTCTAAATCAGTATCGGTGCAGACTACGCAGGTATCAATGGAACTGAAAGTGCTCATCGAGCAGATGCGAGAGCAGATCCAGAATATTGAGTAGCAAGTCCTGGGGAATCTTTATTTACTGCACTCCCAGAATTTTTCCTCAGGCATAAGTTACGTCAATTTGGGCATTCCCGAGGTAAAGTGTTTAACACGCTTTGCTGATGCGCCAGCATTTGTCGCTGCTGCCTGCAGGATGTGCAAGGGTTTTATGCTCTCCTTCCGAGTTCAGGCTGTAGCTATAATTAGCAATGTCTCCCAACCCGTTAGCGGTGATGGTGTAACTGTTAGTGCTTGCAGTGCACTCATAACTGAAATATTTGCTATGCCAACTGGTCTTGGCACATACATAAGCGTTTGTAGCGCTAAGATTGATTTCCATTGCATTGCCGGTTGATCTCAGTGTGGTCAGTGCTTCTGCCAGTTTTGCATTAGTGATGTATGCAGAATATGCAGGCATGGCTACTGAAGCAATAATGCCTATTATCAAGACGACTATCATTAATTCGATTAGTGTAAAACCCTTCATTTTTTATCCTTACAAGCTTGTGCAGCTGCCATCTCAGGCTGATCGCGCTTGATTCCAACACCAGCAGGCAGCATGAGGCGCGGCAGCGCAGTATTACATATTCAATATTTTAATATGATAAAATTTGCATTAATTTCATTTTTATCATATTTATTAATAGAATAAAAGAGAAATATTCTTTAGCCTGTTGCTAATTTGCTAAATATGTTTTTTTGACCTTGTGCGTGACTTGCAAAGACGTATTTAAAACCTGGAAACCTTGTAATGAAGCAATGGGTTTTATATGGGTTTGATACACATGTGAGTGTTTTCTGAATGATTGTTAAGTGGCTGCCGGTGCATAATGTTATTATTGGCAGATATTAAAAGCGCTGCTTATCATGATTGTGGTGGCGCTCTATTTTTGCAAATTTAAATTGGTATTATTGAAATGACGTCAGGCAATCTTTTTATTATTTCAGCGCCCTCAGGTGCGGGCAAAACCAGCCTGATCAAGGCTTTGCTGGCTGAAGACAAAAATGTAACGCTTTCTATTTCACACACGACGCGCAAACCCAGACCGGGTGAAGAAAACGGCGTTGATTACCATTTTGTGGATGAGCCTACATTTCTGCTGATGCTGGGTGAGGCGCAATTCCTGGAAAGTGCGCATGTGCATGGTGCCCGTTACGGTACTTCGCAATGTGCGGTAGATGCGCCGTTAAAAGCCGGGCAAGACGTTATTCTGGAAATCGACTGGCAAGGTGCGCAGCAAGTGCGCCGCTTGTATCCGGATGCAATCAGCATATTCGTACTGCCGCCATCTATTGAAACGCTGGAGCAGCGCTTGAACAGCCGCGGGCAGGATAGTCAGGAGACTATTGCAAAGCGGGTTGCTGCGGCACGTCAGGAAATGAGCCACGTCGGTGAGTTCGATTATGTTACAATTAACCTTTATTTTGAAGAAGCGCTACAGGATATCCGCGCGGTCATTCGTTCACGCCGGCTTGTAGCCGCCAAACAGCTGCAGCGCTATGCTGCACTAATCGAGACACTTACTTAGTTGGAGAGATTAAACTTAGTTGGCCTCGTTAAGCGTTTAAATTAAACAATAGGAATAGATCAATATGGCACGTATTACAGTAGATGATTGCTTGGAAAAAATCCCTAACCGTTTTGAATTGACTTTGGTTGCAGCTTACCGCGCACGTCAATTGCATAACGGTTCAGAACCGCTGGTCAATGTGCAGAATTCACGTGATAAATCTACCGTGATTGCCTTGCGTGAAATTGCTGCCGGAAAAGTAGGCGTTGAAGTTTTGGGCCGCATACACGCTTAGTATTCAGATGCCAGTGACAGGCTGGTAATTTTTTAGCGCTGGGTGTAAATGCCATGCCAAAAACCGCACAAAATCTTAAAGCGGAATTATCAAAATTAAGTTCGGCTCCCTTGCTGCCTGCGGACAGCGAGGGCTCAGCCTTAAGTATTCGTCTCAAGCAGTATTTCAAACCCCAGGATATAGAACAGGTATTTGAAGGCTATCGATACGCCGACAAAGCGCATGAAGGTGTCGTGCGTAAAACCGGTGAGCCTTATATCACGCATCCAGTTTCTGTTGCCTGCATACTGGCGGATCTGCACATGGATGTGCCGACCATACTGGCTGCACTGCTGCATGATGTGGTGGAAGATACACATATCACCACTATGGATATCAAGGAGAAGTTTGGCCTGCAGGTGGCTGAATTGGTGGATGGTGTCACCAAGCTTGATAAGATCGAATTCCAAAGTGCCAGTGAGGCGCAGGCAGAGAATTTCCGCAAGATGCTGCTCGCGATGTCGCAGGATGTACGCGTGATTCTGGTTAAACTGGCTGACCGTTTGCATAACATGCAAACTTTGGAAGCCATGCGGCCGGAAAAGCAGAAACTGATTGCCAAGGAAACGCTGGACATCTACGCGCCGATTGCAAACCGGCTGGGGTTGAACTCGGTTTATCAGGCGCTGGAAGACCTGAGTTTCCAGTACCTGCACCCAATGCGCTTTAGCGCAATTTCAAAAGCAGTCATGGCCGCGCGCGGTAATCGCAAGGAAGTGATCAGCAAAGTACTGGAGTCGATTCAGCATCAGCTTAAAGTGTTTCATGTAGACGCCGAGGTGACCGGCCGCGAAAAGCACCTCTACAGTATTTATAAGAAAATGACGCGGCAGGCAACGCCGTTTTCACAGGTTTACGATATCTATGGCTTTAGAATTATCGTCAAGGACCTGCCGAGCTGCTATCTGGCGCTGGGTGCGCTGCATGCACTGTATAAGCCAATTCCCAGCAAATTCAAAGACTATATCGCAATTCCTAAAGCCAATGGTTACCAATCATTGCACACCACACTGTTAGGTCCGTTCGGTACGCCGATTGAGGTGCAGATTCGCAGTGCAGAAATGCACAATATTGCCGATGCCGGTGTGGCAGCACACTGGCTATATAAATCCAGTGACGCACAATTGACGGTATTGCAGCAGCAAACGCATCAATGGTTGCAGCGCCTGCTCGATATCCAGAGCGAGAGTTCTGACTCGCTGGACTTTCTGGAGCATCTTAAGATCGACCTGTTCCCGGATGAGGTCTATGTATTTACACCTAAAGGCACTATTCTTGCCTTGCCTAAACGCGCGACTGCGGTGGATTTTGCCTATGCAGTGCACTCGGATATCGGTAACAGCTGTGTTGCGGTGCGTATTAACCATGAGTTGGCGCCATTGCGTACCGAGCTGAAAAATGGCGATCACGTAGAAATTATTACCGGCTCAATGGCTAAGCCTAATCCGGCCTGGCTCAATTATGTCGTGACAGGCCGCGCACGTGCACATATCCGGCATTTCCTGAAATCCCAGCGCTCCAGTGAGGCGGCGCAAATCGGTGAGCGTCTGCTCAATCAGGCCTTGCGCGCTTTGCATGTAGACCCGAAACAGATTTCTGATGAAAACTGGCAAAAACTGATACGCGATTATGGCGTCATTACAAAATCCGAGATTCTGTCAGAAATTGGCCTGGGCAAGCGCCAGAATGTCATGGTGGCACATCAGTTGCTGGCAACGACAGATAGCCATGTAGAAAAACATACCAAGCTGCCGGCTAACGCACTGGATACGATTACGGTACGTGGTACCGAGGGGATGGCAGTCATGTTCGCGCCTTGTTGCCGGCCGATTCCGGGTGACCCGATTTTGGGCTTCATTAACAAGGACAAAGGGCTGGTCATTCATACGCATGATTGCCCGAGTGTACGTAAATTCAAACTGGACCCCGATAAATGGCTGGATGTAGAGTGGGAGCCGGAAAGCACGCGCCTGTTTAAAACCAATCTTAACCTGACCGTAGCGAACCAGCCCGGCATGCTGGCAAAAATTGCAGCAGGAATTGCCGATGCCAATTCAAATATTGACAGCGTTAGTGTCGAAGAAGCGGATGGCAGTGCATATGCGAACCTATATTTCACCGTGCAGGTGAAAAACCGCGTGCATCTGGCAGATTTAATGCGCGGCTTGCGCAAGATTCCTGATGTGGTGCGTATTAATCGCACTAAAGGCAATGCCAATGGAAAGTCCGGAGCCACCAAGGTGAGCTTGCAGTAATATATTCGTAAAAACTGATTTTTAACAAAGTAACCAATCCATTATGACAACACAATCAAATACAAAACAGATCATTCAGACACAGGGCGCGCCAGCGGCTATCGGCACCTATTCACAAGCGGTTAAAGTGGGTAATACCGTGTACCTGTCAGGCCAGATCGGCCTGGATCCGGTAACGATGCAATTGGTAGATGGGATTGAAGCACAGGTGCATCGTGTGTTCACCAATCTTAAAGCAGTGGCTGAAGCTGCCGGCGGCAGTCTGGGTGATGTGGTGAAACTGAATATCTTCTTAACAGATTTATCACACTTCACACTGGTGAATACGATCATGGCCGAGTACTTCAGCCAGCCTTACCCGGCACGTGCTGCGGTAGGTGTGGCTTCATTGCCGCGCGGCGCGCTGGTTGAAGCTGATGGCGTGATTGTGCTCTAGGCATAATTACTGGTTGCGTGAGCAGTTTCTCAACTTCATTGCCCGCAGGGCTGCCAATTCCCCTTGATGATGGATTGGCAGTGCATTTAGAAGGTTTAAAGCTACCGGATATTTCTTTTGTATCTACAAGTGGTGAGTTAGTTAATTTATCCCGATATCAGGATACATTGGTCATCTATGTATACCCGCTTACAGGCCGACCGGATGTTGCCCTTCCGGAAGGGTGGGACGAAATACCCGGAGCAAGAGGATGTACGCCACAGGCTTGTGATTTTAGTAACCATTATCAGGAGTTGCAGGCTCTAAACACCGAAGTTTATGGGCTGAGTTCACAAAGTACAGAGTATCAATCAGAACTCAAGAGTCGCTTGCATTTACCTTTTGACTTGTTAAGTGATAGTGATTTTTTACTGAGAAGTACTTTAAGGCTGCCTACATTCAAAGTGAATGAATTATTGCTGTATAAGCGACTTACATTGATTGCGGAACAAGCGATTATTAAAAAAGTTTTTTACCCTGTCTTTCCGCCTGATCAAAATGCACGCCAAGTAATTGATTGGTTGAAAAGTCATAAGTGACTATGCGCCAGTTGACCGAAATCAAGGCTTTCAGCAAGCCCCTCATTACCAACCTGGCCAAGCTGGGTATCTCCAATTTACATGCACTGCTGCTGCATTTGCCGCTGCGGTATATAGATGAAACCCACATCACTGCCATTCGTGACTTGCGTGCTGGAGAAGCGGCGCAGGTAGAAGGCGAAATTGTGCATGCGGAGGTCAGTTATAAACCGCGTAAGGCACTGATCGCGAAGCTGGAAGATGCGAGCGGGCAGCTGACCTTGCGCTTTTTGAACTTTTACCCTAGCCAGATTGCAGCGCTTAAGGTGGGTACCAAGCTGCGTGTTTACGGTGAAGTGCGCAGCGGATTCTTCGGTTACGAGATGGTGCATCCAAGCACTAAAGCCGTTGGCCTGAAAACCGAGGTGGCAGAAACCTTGACCCCGGTATATCCGACCGTTGCCGGCCTGACGCAACCCAGTTTGCGCAAGGCGATAGGTATTGCGCTCGCGCAAAACTGCATGGCGGAAACATTACCAGCCAATATTTACCAGAACATGCACCTGCCGAGCTTTGCTGACAGTTTGCGCGCACTGCATAACCCACCGCCAGACGCTGATCTCGAGGCCTTGGAAAATAAGGCGAGTCATTACTGGAGGCGCCTCGCTTTTGATGAATTGCTCGCACAGCAGCTTTCCATGCGTAAGCACTATGCACGGCGGCGCAGCGTGAGTGCGCCACAGTTCAGCCGCTCTAAACGTTTGGTCTCGGCATTGCTGAAATCGTTACCGTTTGCACTCACCCAGGCACAGCAGAAAGTGGCGGTGGAAATTGAACAGGACCTAACGCAGCCGCACCCAATGCAGAGATTACTACAGGGCGATGTCGGCAGCGGTAAAACCATCGTTGCCTGCATGGCCGCGCTGCAGGCTATAGAAAATAACTGGCAGGTAGCGCTGATGGCACCGACTGAGATTCTGGCAGAGCAGCATTATCGCAAAATGCTGGGCTGGCTCACGCCGTTAAATATTCAACTCACATGGCTCACCGGCAGCCAAAGTAAAAAAGAGCGCGAAGCCGCGCTGGCGAGCATTGCCGATGGCAGCGCGCAGTTTGTGGTCGGCACGCATGCCTTGTTTCAGGAGGCGGTAAGGTTCAAGAATCTGGGGTTGGCAATCATTGACGAACAGCATCGCTTTGGCGTACACCAGCGTTTGGCCTTGCGGCAAAAGGGTCAGCCCGAGCCGCACCAGCTTATGATGAGCGCAACGCCGATACCGCGCACGCTATCGATGAGCTACTACGCCGACCTGGATGTTTCCGTGATTGATGAATTGCCCCCCGGGCGCTCGCCTATCGTGACGAAATTAATTTCTGATATGCGGCGTGATGAAATATTGCAGCGTGTGCGCGAGGCTTGTTTACAAGGCAATCAGGCGTACTGGGTGTGTCCGCTGATTGAAGAGTCCGAGGCATTGCAGCTGGCAACCGCGAACGATACCTTTGCCTTGATGCAGGATGAGTTCCCGGAACTGAAAATAGGTCTGGTACATGGGCGCATGAAGCCAGCTGAAAAGCAGGCAGTCATGGCGGCTTTCAGTGCGGGTGAATTGCAGTTGCTGGTAGCGACCACAGTGATTGAAGTGGGTGTGGATGTGCCCAATGCCAGTTTGATGGTGATCGAACACGCAGAGCGCATGGGCCTGTCGCAGTTGCATCAGCTACGCGGACGCGTAGGCCGTGGCGCGGCAAAAAGCACCTGTATTCTGCTGTACCAGAACAAGCTTTCAGAAACCGCGCGCGCAAGGCTTAAAGTGATCTATGAAAGTAATGATGGTTTTGCGATCGCGCAGGCTGATTTGCATATACGCGGCCCAGGTGAGCTTTTGGGCGTGCGCCAGAGCGGTGTGCCGATGCTGAAAATTGCAGACCTGGAGCGGGATGTAGACCTGCTGCAGGCAGCTAAAGGTGTGGCTGATTATTTATTGCGGCATTACCCGGCTGAGGTGGATGATCATCTGGATCGATGGATGAGCAGTGCGGGTGAGTTGGTCAAGGTTTAGCGGGATATGGCGTTGCTGGATTGGCCGCTGTGTTAAAACAGGGCGCCTGTATGCATGTAAGCTAGACGATGCTATGCGATAATTCAAATTGTGAAAATCAATCAAATATTCCCTTACAGCAGGCAGCGTTGGCTTAACTTGCCATTTGCGAGCCATCAATATCATCCCTGGCTCATAGAAAGGGGCTCATTAACCGCCAGGCTGCAGCAGAAATACGCTGATTTTTATGTTGAGCCGGTAAGCGTGCGTTATCAAAGAGCTGCTTTTGAAGAGGCGGCCTTGCTGCATATGGCTGCCAATGACCGTGCACAGGTTCGGGAAGTGCTTCTGTATGGCAACGGCAAGCCGGTCGTGTTCGCGCATAGTGTGTTACCGCGCAAAAGCCTGCACGGTGAGTGGCGGGGTCTGGGCCGGCTCGGTAATAAACCGTTGGGTGCAGTTTTGTTTGCAAGCCCTGAAGTCAAGCGCACGCCATTAAGCTATAAAAAGCTGGCTGCAAATCATGTCCTGTATCAGCGGGCCATGCGCTATGTGGCAGGGCAGCCGGACTATTTGTGGGCGCGCCGCTCTATATTCAGTTTGAATCGCGCTAGTATTATGGTGGTTGAGGTTTTCTTGCCGGAACTTATTCAGCCCTGAATGGGCGAACGCTAATTTCAAATATCGATAAATTGAATGTATCTGTTAACGATTAGAAAAAAATTTGATGTCTATATCCGTTTAACGCGGATGGACAAGCCTATCGGCATTCTGCTGTTGCTGTGGCCAACGCTGTGGGCATTGCTGATTGCGGGTAATGGCAGGCCGGACTGGTTTGTCGTATTAATATTTGTTGTTGGTACGGTACTGATGCGCAGTGCAGGCTGTGTGATGAATGATATTGCCGACCATAAATTTGATGGCTACGTTGAGCGGACACAATACAGGCCGCTGCCGAATAAAGAAGCCACTAAAAAAGAGGCTTATTTATTGGCCGCAGCATTAAGTCTGCTGGCTTTTGCTTTGGTGAACCTGCTGAATCTGCTCACCGTTCAGTTGTCAGTACTCGCCTTGTTCCTGGCTATTACTTATCCATTGACCAAACGTTTTTTTGCCATGCCGCAGGCCTACCTGGGTATTGCTTTCGGTTTTGGTATTCCCATGGCGTTTGCCGCTCTCAATAATGCGGTGCCGGCAGTTGCCTGGCTGCTGTTAGTGGCAAATGTGTTCTGGGCAGTTGCTTATGATACCGAGTATGCAATGGTAGATCGTGACGATGATTTGAAAATCGGCATCAAATCTTCCGCGATCACTTTCGCGCGTTACGACATTGCCGCGGTGATGATGTGTTATGTCGTTACTTTGCTGTTATTGGCTGCCGCCGGAGCATATCTGCAAATGAGCGCCTATTATTATGCCGGGCTTATAGCGGCGTGCTGTACCGCGGTTCATCATTACTTTTTGATAAAAAATCGCGAGAGAAAAAATTGTTTTAAAGCTTTTCTTGGCAATAACTGGTTTGGCCTGTTTGTGTTTGGCGGCGTGGCTTTAAATTACCTGACTCAATAATTTCTGCCGGATTTATTCTGCTGTCGGATTTATTCTTCTGCCTTAGCTTTCATCTGTTAAAACCCAATCAATCAGATTGGAGTCTTTCACAATTCTTTTTTGCGGTTTCTCATCTACTGCTGGTGTTGTGCTGTTTTGTGTATCTGCAACCTCTTTAATCTGTTGAGAGAAATCGATTTCGGGCGCATCTAAAGTCGACTTGGTTTCTGATAGGGCATTATTTCCAGCAAGGCTGGCTAGCGTGGCTGCCTCAAATTCGGTATTGCCAGTCAACATTTCTACAGGATGATGCTGAGTGGCATAATCATCAAAGTTTATTGCTGGAAAGGTCTCAGGTGCTGACAGGTTCTGGGGTGGTGCGTCATCAATACTTGTTGCTAATTCATCTGATGATGTTTCGTCAACTTCGTTTACTGGCTCCGATGTAAAGCTGGAAGCGGTTTGCGATATTGCGCTGGCAGGATCGGCGTTAAGGTTCTCGGCTATTTGTTTCAACATAAATAGCTGTTCAAATATCTCAGGTTCAAAGCCGTCCTCGGGTTGTGATGCACGGTTATAGATCAGATCATTTAATAATGTCACGGCGCTGGCAGTGCCCCAAGCCATTTCCAGCTCTCGGGTAATGTACGGAAAGTCCTCAATGGTAGCAGAGCCAGTTTTTCTGGCTTCAGCAAAGTTTGGCATATGAATGTGATAGTAATTCTTACAGTCAGTGACGGCCTTTGCATACTCAGCTTCAGTTCCGTGGGCGGCGATTAGTGATAGCAGTTTAAGCCAGACTTTAGGGGATTCCGAGGGGTGGTCGGCAAGATAGTCTTGCAGCAGGTGGATAGCCAGCCCATAACGACCGTACTCGGTCAGGACATCGGCGCTTTCCAGAATGTCTTCTTTAGCATTGCTATTGATGCTGGTGGCTAATGTGGCATATGCCGGCTGTGCGTTAAAACCTGATGTTATGTCATAAGGCGCGTTTTCATCAAAAGCGTCATTAAAATTGGAGTTTTTTGTGTCTGCTGGGTGCTTGTCGCCACTATTGGTAATTGGTGCGGCGAATTGATCCGGGGTGTTTGTTAAATCGCTGCTATTGAGCCAATTGTTTTCGATTTTAGTTAAACGTTCATGAATCAGCTTGCGACGCAACCATACAGCGAATACCAGTAATGCTAACAGCGCAATTAAACCGGCAGCGATTCGAAGCGTTGTTTTGGAATCTTCCAATTGTTTTTTGGCATTTTCTGCATCATTTTTTAGTTTTTCATTTTTATCTTGCAAGCTGATAATTTGGGTTCTCAACAGCGTCAAGCGATTGTCCATCGCGGTTATTTCGTCCATAACGTCAGTGGCGCTCAAGGGCAGACTTTCTTCTGCACGCGATAAATCAATTTGAGTTTCGAGCCTTAATGAGGGATTGGGAAGCGTTAAGGCTTCACCTAAGCCGGAACTGCCGCCCGAAATGCTGAGATATGGTTTCGATTTAACGATTGGCACCTCTGGATTATTGGTATTGGCAGTTGCCTGAGGCCGTCCTGTATATATTGCCGTTAACTTTTCATCAATGCTGTAAGTTTTGATGGCTTTCGGCGCAGCCTTTTTTTTGCTGACCGTTGTATTGGCGGCGTGGCGTGTTGATGCTGCATTTGAATCAATATCGGCTCTGCTTGCAGGGCTCGCCGCTCTGTTCGGGTTGTGCGTTGAGTTATTTGTGCTGGTTTCGACATTATTTTGTAATGGCGGGTCAAGTAATACAACATAATCGCGGTTGATATTCAGATCACAATGGTAGGCAACGCGCAGGTTAAGTATGGGTTCGGTGATGGCTTGACGACTTTTAATCATCAGCTGATAGCCATCAGTATGAGGTTTGATTGTAAGTGCGGCGTTGGTGAAAGCAGGGTAGGTGCTGCTGTCTGTCACTGAAAAGCAGTCGGCATCTGGCGATTTTTCAACGTCAGTAATATGGATTTGCGCGATTAAAGGCTCTCCCAAGCTTGATGTAATGGCGACATCATTGATAGCAAGGGCCAGACTTAAATTGCAATAGGCGAGCAATAAAAATAAAGATATTCGTAAAATGTTTTTTATTTTCAATTGTTAAGCTAGTTTCTTGGTGAGAATTTTTAATGTTATTATTGTCAGGTTGGTAGAAATGCTGGCTTATTGTTTCAACCGTATCGGTATTAACCATACAGGCATTAAAAGCATAATTTATACCAGTCCTATTATACGGTGTAGAAACAGCGGTTATGGCTGCGCAATGCAATGATTTACATTGCATTACAATTGGATGGAAGGGTTTTTGTGCTACTAACGAATGTTTTTAGAAAAAAACGCATTATTAAACATAATTGTATTTGACAGCATGTATTGTTTCGGAATAAAATCCGCCTCTTAATTTTTTTAGCTCATAGTATTGGTAACACGATGAAAACCTTTTCAGCAAAGTCACATGAAGTGAAGCGCGACTGGTTTGTGGTTGATGCCACAGACCTAGTGTTAGGCCGTTTGGCTAGCGCAGTTGCACACCGTTTGCGCGGCAAACATAAAGCCATTTACACACCTCACGTAGATACAGGTGATTACATTGTCGTGATTAACGCCGACAAATTAAAAGTAACTGGTAATAAAGCGAATGACAAGCTTTACCACAGACACTCTGGTTATCCAGGTGGTATCACCACAACATCATTCTCTAAAATGCAAGACCGTTTCCCAGGTCGCGCTTTGGAGAAAGCAGTTAAAGGCATGTTGCCTAAAGGTCCTTTAGGTTATGCAATGATCAAAAAAATGAAGGTTTATGCAGGTAGTGAGCATGACCATGCGGCGCAACAACCGCAACCATTGACCATCTAAGGATAAAAAATGATCGGTAAATACAATTATGGTACAGGTCGCCGCAAAAGTTCAGTGGCACGTGTATTCTTAAAAGCTGGTAAAGGCAACATCATTGTTAATGACAAGCCAGTTGACGAATACTTCTCACGCGTGACTTCACGCATGATTTTGCGTCAGCCACTGGAATTAACTAACAATACAGCAAGTTTCGACATCATGGTTAACGTCATCGGTGGCGGTGAGTCTGGCCAAGCTGGTGCTGTACGTCACGGTATTACGCGTGCCTTGATCGACTACGATGCAGCTTTGAAGAGCGCATTGTCAAATGCAGGTTTCGTAACACGTGATGCACGTGAAGTAGAGCGTAAAAAAGTTGGTTTACGTAAAGCACGTCGTCGTAAACAATTCTCTAAACGCTAATACGTTAAACGCTATTTGGCGGTTGGAATTGAAAAAGGTCGCTCAGGCGACCTTTTTTATTTTATTGGATGAAAAAGATAGTAGGCTTATAATCCTTCAATCAGATTAATGCATAAACAATATGGCAAGTAATAAAATTAAAGTAGGTATCGTCGGCGGCACCGGTTACACTGGTGTTGAGTTGCTACGTCTTCTGGCGATACACCCGGATGTAGAATTAACAGCAATTACCTCGCGCGGTGAAGCGGGTATGCCGGTGGCGGATATGTTTCCCAGCCTGCGCGGTTATGTGGATTTGGCCTTTGCTGACCCAGCGACTGCAAACCTGAACGCATGTGATGTGGTATTTTTTGCAACGCCGCATGGTGTTGCCATGAGTCAGGCGCAGGCGTTGCTGGCTGCCAATGTCAAGGTGATTGATCTGGCAGCGGATTTCCGTTTGCAGGATACGGCAGTGTTTGAAAAGTGGTACAAAATGCCGCATAGCTGTCCGGATGTTTTAAGCAATGCGGTATACGGTATTCCTGAGCTGAACCGTGAGCAGATTAAATCGGCACAGGTTATTGGCAATCCTGGCTGCTACCCGACGACAGTGTTGCTGGGCTTGGCGCCATTGCTGGAGCAGGGGCTTGTTGATTTTTCTGCGCCGATTATTGCTGACTCCAAGTCCGGTGTTTCCGGTGCAGGTAGAAAAGCCGAGGTGGCCACCCTATTTGCAGAGTCTAGTGATACGATGAAGGCATATGGCGTTGCAGGTCACCGCCATCATCCGGAAATTCATGCGCAGCTTACGCAGTTGGCGAAAACGGATTTAGAATTTATTTTTGTGCCGCATTTAATCCCAATGATACGCGGTATGCTGTCTACGATTTACGTTAAGCTGACAGCGCAGGCAAAATCAATGGATTTGCAGGCTTTGTACGAACAGCGTTACCAGCATGAGCGTTTCGTTGATGTCATGCCTGCCGGCAGTCAGCCTGAAACACGTTCTGTGCGCGGCTCCAATCAGATCCGTATTGCACTTCATAAGCAGGCAGATGCTGGTTATTTAACCTTGGTAGTGGTACAGGATAATCTGGTGAAAGGTGCTGCAGGCCAGGCGATCCAGAATATGAATATCATGTTTGGCTTGCCTGAGGCCACAGGTTTGCAAGTAGTGCCGTTGCTGCCTTAAGTGCTATTGAATGAAGCCCGTTAGAAGACGCATTAGACGGCATTTTGGCTTGACGGCTAAACAAGTCGCCGTGCGTTCAAAACGGCCGTGGTACTTTCAGTGGAGCATTACAATTTTATATGTCGTGCTAGGATATACAATTGCTTATTGGCAATTTGCAGGTGCTGAAGATGTGCATCAAAAATTAAAGCAGGCAACGCTTGAAAATCAAACCCTGCATACCAAAATTATACAGGTAGAGCGTCAGTTGCAAATTGAGCAGGCAGCGCAAACGAGTCTTACGCAAGAGTTGAATAAAGTGCAGGATGAAAATATGCATATCAAGCAGGATTTGGTTTTTTACAAAAATATGACGAATGGTAAAAGGCTGCCAAAGTAGTTTGCTCAATTAAATTGCCGGCATTAAACACGGCAAACTGAAAGGAAGCGGAGTGTTTTTTAAAAAAAATAATCGAGTTCAGAATACGATCGATACTTTAATTGGTGTAGATACACGCATTGAAGGAAATGTGCATTTTTCAGGCGGTCTGCGTATTGATGGGGCCGTGTTTGGCGCAATTACTGAACCAAACGACACACCAAGCACACTAATACTGAGTGAGCATGGCAGGGTTGAGGGGGCTATTACGGCTTCAAAAGTTGTTATTAATGGCACGGTGATTGGGCCGGTTAAGGCAAATCAGTTTATAGAACTGCAAACCAAGGCGCGTATTACCGGCGATGTATATTACAACTCGCTGGAGATGCATACTGGTGCAGTGATCGAGGGTAAGCTTGTTTATTTGGGCGAGCAGGCAGAAAAAGTTTAGTGCGAGAAATGCCTTGGGCATTTTGATGCAGTGATGTGATGACAGAATTGTTTTTTAAAATATAGGAGTACGTGATGAGTACAGTGGCAGAAGTTCAGGAAGTAGATATTCCCTCACCTTTAGTATTTACCGATAATGCGGCGAAGAAAGTTAAGGAACTGATTGAAGAAGAAGGTTCCCCGGATCTTAAATTGCGAGTGTTTGTCAGTGGCGGTGGCTGTTCTGGCTTCCAATATGGTTTCACTTTTGAAGAAGAAGTGAATGAAGATGACACACAGGTGCAGAAAGATACCGTGACATTGCTGATTGACCCGATGAGTCTGCAATATTTAATGGGCGCAGAGATCGACTACCAAGACAGTTTACAAGGTTCTCAGTTTGTCATTCGCAATCCTAATGCGCAAACTACTTGCGGCTGCGGTTCTTCATTCTCTGTTTAATAAAATCAGCCGATAAGGCAGTGTTTTAAAACCTGGTTTAAAATCAGGTTTTAAGTTATAAAAAAGCCGGGTGATTGCCCGGCTTTTTTATTATTTCTGATAAAAAGATTATCGTTTGTTAACAGGGGTCACTGTGCGGCGCGCTTGACCAGTGTATAACTGACGTGGACGGCCGATCTTGGCTTCCGGATCAGAGTGCATTTCTGACCATTGCGCAATCCAGCCGGCGGTTCTTGCCAGTGCAAAAATGGCCGTGAACATGCTGTTAGGAATGCCCATCGCGCGCATGACAATCCCGCTATAAAAATCCACATTTGGGTAGAGTTTTCTGGAAACAAAATACTCGTCCTCAAGCGCGATCTTTTCAAGTTCCATCGCGAGCTTGAACATCGGGTCATCGTTTAGCCCAAGTTCATTGAGTACTTCATGGCAGGTCTTGCGCATGATTGCTGCACGCGGATCCATGTTGCGGTAAACGCGGTGGCCAAAGCCCATTAAACGGAAACTGTCAGTTTTATCTTTTGCACGTTTGATGAACTCACCGATACGTGAAACATCGCCGATTTCTTCCAGCATTTTTAGTGTGGCTTCGTTGGCGCCGCCGTGCGCCGGCCCCCACAGAGATGCAATACCTGCAGAAATGCAGGCAAATGGATTGGCGCCACTGGAGCCTACCAGACGCACAGTTGAGGTCGAGGCATTCTGTTCGTGATCTGCATGCAGAATCAGAATGCGGTCAAAGGCTTTAGCCAGAATCGGGTTGGGTTCATATTTCTCGCATGGTGTTGCAAACATCATATGCATGAAGTTTTCTGCATAGTTCAGATGATTCTGCGGATACATGAATGGCTGGCCGAGATTGTATTTATAGCTCCAGGCAGCAATGGTCGGAACTTTTGCCAATAAACGATGTGCAGATAACTCACGATGTTTAGCATCGCGAATATCCATGGAATCAAAATAGAAAGCAGACAGTGAGCCTACAACGCCGACCATGACCGCCATCGGGTGCGCATCACGTCGAAAACCGCGGAAAATATTATTGAGCTGGTCATGCAGCATGGTGCTGCCGCTAATGGTATTGGTGAACTCCTGTTTCTCTGTGGCGTTAGGTAGTTCGCCATGCATCAGCAAATAGGCAACTTCCAGATAATCACAGTGCTCTGCAAGCTCTTCAATAGGATAACCGCGGTAATAAAGCAGGCCTTGTTCACCATCAATAAATGTAATGTTAGAGTTACATGCCGCTGTGGACATAAAACCTGGGTCGTAGGTGAAAATATTGTGCTTGCCTAAAGCGCGGATATCAATCACGTCATTACCCAAGCTGCCGGAAAGTACCGGCAGTTCAATAGGCGTGGCGCCGTTATCAAAACTAATCGTTGCTTTGGTAGGTTTGTGGTTCATAGCATTTCTTGGGTAATAAATTGTTAATTGCCTTGATTATACTTTAATTGGTGCGCTCTCATGAAAGGTGTGAGCCATTTTATGTGTGATAGATTGCGCCAAGGATGCGGGCGCCACTTGCTCCGGTTACCTCGGGCAGATTGGCCGTTTTCTGGTGCAGGCATTGCTTAGCCAGCCACGCAAAAGCAATCGCTTCGGCCCAGTCTATGCCGATCCCTAATTCGTCGATATAGCTGAGCTTGATATCACCCAGTAAAGATTTCAGTTGATGAACTAATAAACCATTTTTTGCGCCACCGCCACACAGATAGACCTCTTCCACAGTACCACAATGCTGTTCAAGTGCATTGTGAATAGAGTGTGCTGTCAGCGCCACTAAGGTGTGAGCAACATCATTAGGCTGATAATTTTTATTGCTTAAATGGTGATTGAGCCACTTGTTGTTAAATAGATCGCGGCCTGTGCTTTTAGGCGGTACGAGTGAGAAATAAGCATCTTCGAGCATATCGGCCAATAATGGGGTAATAGTAGCGCCGGTACTTGCCCAGTCACCGTTAGCATCAAAGTCTAGGTCAAGGTGCTGTTTAATCCAGGCATCCAGCAGCATGTTGCCTGGGCCGGAATCAAAACCGAATGTTTCGCCTGAATGTGCGAGGTAAGTAATGTTGGCAATTCCGCCAATGTTGATAATTGCCCGGCTGAATTTACTGTCTGCAAACACAGCCTTATGGAAAGCGGGTACCAGTGGAGCACCCTGGCCACCTGCCGCAATGTCGCGACTTCTGAAATCGGAAACTACAGTTATGCCGGTGAGTTCAGTCAATAGTGCAGCATTGCCTATTTGCAGGGTAAATCCCAACTCGGGTCTATGTCTTATGGTCTGGCCATGGCAGCCAATGGCAGTAATCGATTCTGCTTTAACATCAGCCTCATTCAGCAATGCACTCACAGCATCCGCGTATAGCCTGGCCAGCGTATTAGCCATCAAGGCAGTTGTTTCAAGCTCGTTTACGGTGGGATGCTGCAGCGCCAGAATTTCAGTGCGCAGGGAAGGTGGGTAGCTAAGAAAGTGCGTATGTAAAACGCGGAGCTGCTGATTATCATTGAACTCAACAAGTGCAGCATCAACACCATCCAGGCTGGTACCTGACATCAGTCCGATGAAAAGCGCGCCAGCCATAGTGATGTTATCCGTGGATTGAGAGAATTATTCTAGTGCTGCAATATTGCTTGAACTCAGCAGTCTGAGTTGTGCAGTCAGCTGATTGCTGATGCTGTCAAACTCTGGCTTGTTGCGGGCCTCAATTGAATTGGCTTTAGGTAAAGCCACCTTCATTGGGTCGTAATGCTTGCCATTCAACAAGAATTCATAATGCAGATGCGGGCCCGTTGCCGTGCCGGTCATGCCGACAAAGCCAATAATTTCACCTTGAGATACTTTTGCGCCACGGCGCAAACCTGCGGCAAAACGTGACAGATGACCATAAACCGTACTTACACCATTATTATGTTTAAGCACAATAACATTGCCGTAGCCACCTTTTTGGCCAACAAAGTCTACCACTGCATCCCCGGACGCTTTGATACGGGTGCCGGTAGGCGCAGCCATGTCTACACCTTTGTGCGCACGCATTCTTTGTAGAACCGGGTGGAACCGTGCCGCACTGAAACCGGAACTCACACGAGTGAATTCCAATGGTGAACGTAAAAAGGATTTATGCAGGCTTTTACCCTCAGGTGTGTAATATTGCATCTGATTATCCTGCCCGCGGTAGCCAATTGCGCGGAAAGTTTTGCCGTTGTTTACAAACTCGGCGGCTAGTACATTGCCGGTTTTTAGCAGCTCACCTTGATGGTAGCTGCCTTCATAAATAACGTTAAAGCGGTCGCCGCGTCGTAAATCGGTATGGAAATCGATTTCACTTTCAAAAATATCGGCAAGCTGGATAGCAACATGGTCAGGGATGTTGGCCGCATCAGTGGCACCAAACAAGGAACTGCTAATGTTTGCCGATTTCAAAATTGGTCGTACTTCTAGCTGGATAAACTGTTTCTCAGCCTCGTATCCACTCGTTGTCTTATGAATGGTGATGTATTGGTCGGCGCTTAACTGGTATTCAAAGCTGACCAGATTACCGTCGATATCGGTTTCGGCTTCAATCTGCTTACCCGGAACCAGTGTTTTCGCAATTTCACTGGCAGTTTGGTTATTGCGGATGAAGTCATGTGCATCACGGTTGCGTATGTTGAGGCGCGACAATATGCTTTGCAATGTGTCGTCGCGACGTACAAAATCCTTGTACCAGAAATTTTGTGCTGCGCCTCGTACAGAATTTGCGGCCTCTTCAGCTGGTAAAGATATTTCTTCCAGAACTGTTTCGGTTGGAATGCTGCCTGTCAACGTCTGTGGCGCAATACCGAATGCAGCGTAGATGCCAAATAATGGCAGGCATGAAATTGCCAAAATCCAGCGTAATTTAAGCTTGCGTTCAGCTTTACGAGTATTTTGCGCTAAAATAGGCGTTTGAGTTGAATTGTTTTGATTGAGCTCGTTAATATCCACGGGCTTACCTTCGAAATTTTGATACGGCCACAAATACTAACAGAAAACTTAATTAAAACAAGTAAATGAGCTGTAAAAATATAATAGTTTAAAGGTGTAACGACGTGAATATAGACATTAACCAGCAGCTGGCGATTATTAAGCGTGGCGCCGATGAGCTCTTGATTGAAGCTGAGCTGGTCGAGAAACTGAAGCAAGGTAAACCGCTTAGAATTAAAGCCGGTTTCGACCCCACCGCACCTGATTTGCATTTGGGGCATACGGTATTGATTAATAAGCTGCGTCAACTTCAGGATCTGGGGCACCAGGTATTGTTTTTGATTGGTGATTTTACCGGCATGATCGGCGACCCCACCGGAAAAAGCGCAACACGCCCGCCGCTGACAGCAGAGCAGGTGCAGGAAAACGCTAAATCCTATACTGCGCAAGTATTCAAAATATTGAAGCCAGAACAAACAGAAGTCGTGTTTAACTCAACATGGCTTACCGAGCTTGGTGCGGCCGGCATGTTAAAGCTTGCTGCCAGCCACACCGTAGCCAGAATGCTGGAGCGCGACGACTTTACCAAGAGATATAAGGCCAACCAGCCAATTGCTATTCACGAGTTTTTATATCCACTGTTGCAAGGCTACGACTCTGTGGCGCTGAAATCAGATTTGGAATTGGGCGGTACTGACCAGAAGTTTAATTTGCTGATGGGGCGCGAACTGCAGAAGCAGGCCGGCCAAAGCCAGCAGTGTGTATTGACCATGCCGTTGTTGGAGGGCTTGGATGGCGTTAATAAGATGTCCAAGTCGCTGGGTAACTATATTGGTATCGCAGAAGCGCCAGAAGTGATTTTTGCCAAGATCATGTCTGTTTCCGATGAATTGATGTGGCGTTATATAGAGTTGCTGTCATTTGCATCATTGGAAACGATTGCCAAATGGAAAACGGATGTTGCCGCCGGCGCTAACCCACGCGATATTAAAGTACAGTTCGCCCAGGAAATTGTAGCGCGTTTCCATAGCCAGGCTGATGCTGAAAAAGCGCTGGCTGATTTTCAGACGCGCTCAAAAGGCGGCATCCCTGATGACGTACCTGCAGTTTCAGTCACCATAGAAGGCGATAGTATAGGTATTGCACAACTGTTGAAACTTGCCGGCTTGGTTGCCAGCACATCAGAAGCGTTCAGATCTATAGAGCAGGGCGGCATTAAGCTAGATGGTGAAAAGGTTTCGGATAAGGCATTAACGCTAAATAAAGGTATTAGCGTAGTGGCGCAAGTTGGCAAGCGTAAGTTCGCAAATGTAACAATTATGTAACAGAGTGAATTTAGGGGTTGACCAAAGTTAAAAGCGCTGTAAAATGCGCGCCTTCTCTGACGAATGCGTTGGGGAAGAGAAGTAAGAAGCGCATTAAAAAGTACGGTCAAATTTAATTAAGAAATATTTTGAAATTAGAGTTGACGCGGTCTGAAAGCTCTGTATA
>CAZUOQ010000002.1:0-234609 GCA_964622195.1 uncultured Methylotenera sp.
CTTTATTATCATCTGCGCCGTGCCAGTTATTTTCAGCCGCAGCCTGGCTGGTTATGGTTTTTAGTTAAGCTGCTGGCGGCATTGGTAGTGATGGGTGTTGTACTTCACTATGCCATGGGGGATGCCGGTGCGTGGCTGGAGTTTAGTTTGATCAAGCGCCTGATTTACATCAGCGCCTTGGTTGTATTAGGGGGCGTAAGCTATTTTGCAATGCTTATGCTGTTGGGCTTCAGGCCTAGGGATTATATTCGTCGGGTGAATCGTTAATGCAAATTTTACGGCATATTCCAGCGACGCTACAGGCACCATGTGTACTTGCGATAGGTAATTTTGATGGCATGCATTTAGGGCATCAGGCTTTACTGGAGAAGCTGATACAGACCGCGAAAGCACAGGGTTTAAGTTCTGCTGTGATGACGTTTGAGCCGCATCCGCGCGAGCTGTTTACACCTGACAATGCGCCGAGTCGATTATGCTCTTTACGCGAGAAGCTGGAGTATTTTTCGAATGCTGGTGTAGAGCGTGTGTATGTGTGTGCGTTTAACCAACGCTTTGCAAAAGTCAGCGCAGAAGAGTTCATGCAGCGTATTCTGCGCCAGTCATTGAATGCAGCGGCAATTCTGGTGGGTGAGGATTTCCGATTTGGTGCGCAGCGTGCCGGTACTACACAGGATATTGTGCGAGCAGGATTTAATTTGATTCAGTTGCCGCAGGTGAATCTCGACAATGACCGTGTATCCAGCACCCGGGTGCGAACGGCTTTAGCGAATGGCCAGCTGGAACAAGCTGCCAAGCTGCTAGGGCGTTCTTACAGTATCAGCGGTAAAGTGGTGCATGGCGCCAAGCGTGGACGGCTGTTGGGTTTTCCTACGGCCAATGTGCACATGCGCCATGAGCGACCTGCCTTTACTGGTGTATATGCAGTAAAATTAGACGGTTTGAATGCGGTAGCCAATCTTGGCGTGCGGCCTACAATTGCCGGCGTGCCAAAATTGTCTCTGGAAGTGCATGTGCTTGATTTTGCTGGAGATTTATACGGAAAGCACGTGCATGTAGAGTTTTTGCATAAAATTCGCGATGAAATGAAGTTTGATGGTCTGGACGCATTAAAAGCGCAGATTGCAAAAGATGCTGAAATAGCGAGAAGTTTTTTTATTGGCCGTGCGTAATCGCGGATAAATTAAGTTTTGGATTGTTAAATGACTGAACAGAATAAAGAGCAAAGTAAATATAAATTAAACCTGCCTGAGACTGCGTTTCCAATGCGCGGTGATTTGGCCAAGCGCGAGCCTGTCTGGCTAAAAACATGGCAGGATAAAAAGCTCTATCAGCGTATCAGGCAAGCGCGTAAAGGCGCAAAAAAATTCATTCTGCATGATGGCCCGCCCTATGCGAACGGTGATATTCATATTGGCCATGCCGTCAATAAAATTCTGAAAGATATTATTGTCAAATCCAAAACCTTGAGCGGTTTTGATGCGCCTTATGTGCCGGGCTGGGATTGTCATGGCTTGCCGATTGAACTGGTGGTAGAAAAGAATCACGGCAAAGATATTGCACCTGCCAAATTCCGTGAATTGTGCCGCGAGTACGCAGCCGAGCAGGTTGCGCGCCAGAAAAAGGACTTTATCCGTCTGGGTGTGCAAGGTGACTGGGACAATCCCTACCTGACCATGGATTTTAAGACCGAAGCCGATATCATGCGTGCTTTGGGCGATATTTATAAAAATGGCTATCTATACCAAGGCAGTAAGCCGGTGCATTGGTGCGTGGATTGCGGTTCGGCACTGGCCGAAGCGGAAGTTGAGTATGAAGATGTCAACTCACCTGCGATCGATGTGGGCTTCAAGGTTGCAGATAACGCTGCGCTGGGCAAGGCGTTTGGTGCAGCAGTGACGGCTGATGCTTACGCCGTAATCTGGACCACCACACCATGGACACTGCCAGCCAACCAAGCGGTGTCAGTGCATCCGGAGATGGATTATGACCTGATCCAGACCAGCAAAGGTTTGTTGATATTGGCGCATGAACTAGCAGAAGCGACGCTGAAGCGTTATGGCGAAGAGGGTACTCAAGTGCTTGGTTCATGCAAAGGCGCTGCGCTGAAAGGCTTGTTGTTGCAGCACCCGTTTGATATCCGTCAAGTGCCGGTGATATGCGGTGAACACGTGACTACCGACGCCGGTACCGGTCTGGTGCACACTGCCGCAGCGCACGGTAACGATGACTGGCTGGTCATGCGCGCCAGTTTCCCGAATGAAAAGCCGCGCGTGCTGATTGGCGGCGACGGTAAATTCTTTAATAGCCAGCTGGTCGAGTTTGAGGCCATCCGTGGTTTGAGCAGGCAGGATGCCAATAAAGTGATTCTGGCGAAGATGCAGGAGAATGGTACGTTGTTAGCCAGTGCTCGCCTGAACCATAGTTTCCCGCATTGCTGGCGTCATAAAACACCATTGATGCAACTGGCAACCCATCAGTGGTTTATCGGCATGAATGAGCAGGATGCATCTGGTATCAGCTTGCGTGAACATGCCAACCAAGCCGTGGATCAAACAGAATTCTTTCCAAGCTGGGGACGCGCACGTCTGGAGGCGATGATCAAGAACCGTCCTGACTGGTGTGTGTCACGTCAGCGTAACTGGGGCGTGCCGATGCCGCTGTTTGTGCATAAGGAAACTGGTGAGCCGCATCCGCAGACTCTGGAGTTGCTGGAAAAAGTTTGCCTCGATGTTGAAAAGCAAGGTATTGAAGCCTGGTTCAGTCTGGATGGTGCTGCATTTCTGGCAGCGAATGCGCCGCTGAACGCCGAGCAATACAAAAAAGTGACCGATACTTTGGATGTGTGGTTTGACTCCGGCGCAACGCATGCTGCGGTATTGAAGCGTCGTCCGGAGTTACAGCATCCGGCTGATCTGTATCTGGAAGGTTCAGACCAGCATCGCGGCTGGTTCCAGTCCAGCCTGCTTACTGGTTGTGCGATCGATGGTCGTGCACCTTACGATGCCTTGCTTACGCACGGCTTCGTGGTGGATGGTTCTGGCCACAAGATGAGTAAATCAAAAGGCAACGTCATTGCACCGCAGAAAGTCATGGATACCTACGGTGCCGATATTCTGCGTCTGTGGACAGCTTCAACTGATTACTCAGGCGAGCTGACGATTTCTGATGAGATTCTGAAGCGCGTTGCTGAAAGTTACCGTCGTATTCGCAACACGTTACGCTTCTTATTGGCGAATCTGGCAGATTTTAATGCTAAGCAAGATTTGCTGCCGGTAAATGAATGGCTGGAAATCGACCGTTATGCCCTCTATTTAACAAACAAGCTGCAAAATGAGATTCTTGCAGATTATGACCGTTATGAGTTCCATCTGGCAGTGCAGAAATTCGTGAGTTTTTGCTCGGAAGATTTGGGCGGCTTCTACCTCGATATTCTTAAAGACCGCTTGTATACCGCAGGTGAAACTTCACATGCGCGACGTGCGGCACAAAGTGCCTTGCACCATATTACGCATGCGATGATGCGCCTGATGGCGCCGATTCTGAGTTTCACTGCTGATGAAATCTGGCAGACACTAGGGTTGGATGCCGATAAAACCGTGTTTGAAGAACTCTGGTATAGCTTGCCGGCTCACGGATTCAGTGAGGCTGATTTGCAGGCATGGCAAACCATACTTGAGGTGCGTGCAACTGCTAATAAAGCCATTGAAGAGAAGCGTGCGCAGGGCTTGGTCGGCTCATCACTGCAATCGGAGCTGGACATCTTTGCAGACGGAACGGTTCATGACGCACTGAGCCGCCTGGGCGATGATTTGCGTTTTGTGCTGATTACTTCTCGTGCAACTGTGCATAACCGTGTTGGCGCACTGGAAGTGCAGGTAACGCCAAGTTCGCATGTCAAATGTGACCGTTGCTGGCATTACCGTGCCGATGTCGGTGCAGATACCGAGCATGCGCATATCTGCGGCCGCTGTGTAAGCAATCTGTTTGGTAAGGGTGAGGCACGTTCACATGCGTAAGTGGTTTGCCATCAGCGCGGTGATCGTAGCACTGGATTTGTACACCAAAAGCCTGGTGCAGAAAGCGTTTGTTTTCGGTGAACATTTAACCGTGACCAGTTTCTTTGATCTGGTCCGTTACCATAACGAAGGCGCCGCATTCAGTTTCCTGGCGAATGCCGGCGGCTGGCAGAAGTGGTTTTTTACTGCCGTCACTGCAATTGCCGTTATCGTGATTACTTATCTGCTAGTTAAACATCATGCCGAAAAGCTGTTCTGCGCAGGCTTGGCCTTGGTGCTGGGCGGTGCGATCGGCAATCTGTATGACCGTTTAACCTTGGGCTATGTGGTTGATTTCCTTTACTTCCATATTGACGAGCTGTACTGGCCTGCATTCAACGTCGCAGATAGTGCGATATGTGTCGGTGTCGGTTTATTGCTGCTGGATAGCTTTAAAAAAGATAAGCTTGCTGCTGCCAAATAGCTGCTCTGAAACAAATCAGTCATTCGGGGTGTCAGAAGTTTTTAATTGAATTAAGGTGCTGATATGCCGGATTGGAAAAAACTCATCGCAAGTAAAATCGCGCTGGCTGCAAAAGGCAGTCAGCCAGGCAAGCAGAATGCCAACGCTCGTATTCCTGCCGGTCAAACAGAGGTAAAAAACTTTCCGCGTCTCGATCTCGGTATAGTGCCGGCTGTCACGGCCCAAAATTGGCGTTTACGTGTCTATGGTTTGGTTGAGAATGAGCTTAATCTTGATTGGGCTGCATTTCAAGCTATGAACCAGGTCACCGATGTGTCTGATTTCCACTGTGTCACGCGCTGGAGCCAGCTTGATATGGACTGGCAAGGGGTGCGCGCGCAGGATTTACTGGCGTTAGCACAGCCAAAAGCTTCGGCTCATTTCGTGACGCTGCATAGCTATGATGGCTATACCACGAATCTGCCGCTGGAAGCCTTGCTGGACGATGACGTGATGGTTGCGCACAGCGTACTCGGCGCACCTTTAACCGCCGAGCATGGTGGCCCGGTGCGCTTAGTAGTGCCTAAACGTTACGCATGGAAAAGTGCGAAATGGCTGAAAGCCATCGAGATTCACGAGTTTGACAAGCCTGGCTTTTGGGAAGTGCGCGGCTATCATAATGAGGCTGATCCCTGGCTGGAGCAGCGTTTTAGCGACGATTAACAGTTATAGATTCACAACGATTTAATCATTGATGGTTGGGTTTGCACTGGGTTTCTTGCCTAGCTTTCTTTGCAATGTCCGCCTATGCATATTCAGGCTGCGGGCGGTCGCTGAAATGTTGCCATCATTCTCAGCCAATACCCGCTGAATATGTTCCCATTCCAGACGATTTACTGTTAGCGGATTGCTGGATAGTTCAATATCAGCATTTCCATTCTTTTTGTCGAAGGCCGCAACAATTTCATCTGCATCGACCGGCTTTGCCAGATAGTGCGTTGCCCCTAGCTTAATCGCTTCAACGGCAGTCGCAATACTTGCATAACCGGTCAGCACCACGATTTTGGTACCGGCTTCCAGTTCGCTAAGTTGCCTTACCAATACCAGGCCAGAGTTGCCGGACATTTTCAGGTCAACGACTGCAAATTCAGGCGGATCGTTTTTTGCCAGTTCAAATGCACTTTCGGCACTATTCGCAAGCGTAACCGTGAAGCCGCGCTTGCGCATGGCGACTGCGAGCACTCCCAGGAAGTCTTCATCATCATCGACTAATAATAATGTTGCTTTGTCATCTTGTTCCGATAAACTCATGGAGTGACTTTCAATTTAAGTTTGATGCAGATTGAACAATGCGCAGGTTTTTAAGCGGCAGTTTGATTATAGTCAGAACACCGCCGTCAAAATGATTGTTCAGGCTCAGTTCGCCGCCAAATCTTGCCAGCGTGATTTGGGTTAAATAGATGCCCAAACCCATACCTTGTTCGTTTTTAGATGTGAAAAACGGCTTGCCCAACTGTTTTTTTATCTCTTCGCTGATGCCGGAACCAAAATCGCGGATGCTGATTTGCAGGTTATTATCGTCCCAGTCCGCATTAAACATGATGCGCACGGGCGAAGCATCGGCAGCATTGTCCAATAAGTTCTGTAAGGCTTGAATCAGGGTTCTGTCGGTGAAAATCAATGGATTGCTGACATTTTCAGGCAGTGATACTGTTAATTCGGTCGCAGGGCGGGTGTCTCGCCAGCGTTCGATAACAATTTGCAGAAACTCCCGCAGTGCTAGACCTTCTCCAGCGTCAGCACGGCTCTGTCCCGCATTGCGCGTAATCGATGAAATGATTTCCTTGCAGCGGTTAATTTGTTTACGCAGAATTTCCAATTGCTGCAATTGTTCCGGTTGGTCAGCTAAATCCTGTGCCAGTTCCTTGCTGATGACTGCCATCGTAGAAAGCGGTGTGCCAAGTTCATGTGCAGCACTGGCAGCCAGTGTTCCCAGTGAGAGTACACGCTCACTTTCCAGCGACTTTTCACGGATGCTGGCCATGAGCTGATCGTATTCGCGCAGGCTTTGGCCTATTCTGGTCACAAAAAATGCAATGATGCCGGCACTTACGACAAACCCTATCCACATGCCTACCAGATGGATATCCAGTGTTTTTCCTGCGATGTCGTGCATATGCAGGTGCGAAAGCGGCACGTAATAAAAGACGAGCAGCGAATAGCAGGCAATTGCAACTGCCGCCAGCAACCAGGCGTATTCACGTTTTAACGCAACGGCAGCCACCGTGAGCGGTAGCAGATACATCCATACCAAAGGGTTGCTATAACCGCCGGTGTAGTAGAACAAGACTGTCAATGCGACAAGATCTCCCAGCAGTTGCAGCAGCACTTCTTTGTCATTCACATGCTTATGGTATTTATTTAAACGCAATAATGTTATCAGGTTGAGCAGCAGCATGCCGCCGACAGCAAAGGCGATAGGATACCGGGGCAGTGGTATATGCAGGTAGAACAAGGCCAGCGTTGCGGCCAGCATAAAGATAATCATCACGCTGCGCAGCAGGAACAAGCGCTGCAGGTTGCGTCGTGACGGGCTGTCCAATGTGGGAAAGGCGATGTTCATGATTAAATAAATTACACGATTGAATAAATTATAAGCTGCGATATGTATATGACATGAATTTTAATTATAGAGATTTATTTCTATATGAGCCTGCGACAATTCGTCGCATTACGCAAAACCTTTAATTTATATACACTTGTGTGCAAATAAAAAATAACGGGTGGAAATCAAAATGCGCGCAAAGCTGATTTTTATGATGACGGCGGTAATATTCAGTAATGTTAGCCTGGCGGATCACAATCAAGCCATTAATCTGGATGAGATAGAAGTACGCGCACCCCTGATTGATAGCCGCATATTGAAACACCCCGCCACTGTTGAAACTTATGACAAAAAGCAGATTGAAGATAGCATTAATGCCGCAACCCCGGCTCAAACACTGAAGTATCTGCCCAGCATACAGGTACGCGAGCGCTTTATCGGTGACCGTAACGGCATTATTGCTACGCGTACCATCGGCACTTTATCCAGCGCACAGAGTATGTTGTATGCAGATGGGGTGCTGCTTTCCAATTTATTAGGCAATTCATTTGCTTATCCCCCGCGCTGGGGCATGGTCAGTCCGGAAGAAATCGAAAGCATCAGCATGATGTATGGGCCATTCTCCGCCTTGTATGCCGGCAACTCCTTCGGCGGCGTCATGAGTATTGCTACGCGGATGCCGACCAGGTTTGAAACGCATGCCAGTGCACAGGCGTTTTCGCAGAGTTTCAAGCTATACGGCACAGATGAAAGTTACAGCGGCAGCCACTTTACTGCATCTGTCGGCAACAAGGTGAACGATCTTGCGTTCTGGCTGGGTGTGGATTATCTCAAAAACGAAGGCCAGCCGATGAATTTTTCTACAGCTACGCTTTCAACGACGGCACCAGGGCTGAGCCCAGTGGTTACCGGTGCGTATCAGGACAAAAGTGAAACAAACGCCGACCGCGTGATATTCGGTGCCAATAGTATTGATAGCACCGAGCAGACCAATATTAAATTTAAAGCGGCTTATGACATCAGTCCTGAAATTAAGGCGGCCTATACTTTGGGCGTCTGGAATATGGACGCTAAAACCGATGTTGAGAGCTATACTAAGGATAGTGCAGGTAATGCGGTATATAACGGCCGCGTGAATTTTAACGGCAAACGTTATGATATTTCCGGCATGAATCCGGCTGAGGCCGAATCTCTGCACGTCATGCATGCGCTCGACCTTAAATCCAACACCAGGGGTTTTTTTGACTGGCAGTTAACCTTGTCTGATTATGATTATCAGACAGATAAAAATAGCGCGGCTAACGCATCGTCTAGCGGAACGATTGCAGCAGGCAATCCATACCTGGCAAAAACCGGTCGCGTTACGGATTTGTCCGGCACCGGCTGGACGGTATTTGATGCACGTGCAACACTGCGTCCGCATGCGCATACGATTGATATTGGCTATCACGTTGACCAGTATGAACTCAAGAGCGAAACCAGTAATACCGCAGATTGGTCTACAGGCAGTAAAGGTACCCTTAACGCCTCCGGCAGTGGCGAAACCAGAACCCATGCGCTTTATGCACAGGATAAATGGCAGATTAATCCGCAGTGGGCACTCACATTGGGTGGTCGGGCCGAGCATTGGCAGGCCAATGACGGGCAGAATCAAACGACGATTTCCAATGTGCTGAAAACCGCTGACTATAAAGATGTTTCGGAAAGCAGATTTTCGCCAAAAGTTTCACTGAGTTTTGAGCCTGTACCCGCGTGGGGATTTCGCGCGGCATTTGGCCAGGCTTTCCGCTTTCCTACCGTAAGTGAAATGTTCCAGCCGTTACAGAATGGTGCTGCATCTTATTTTGTGCAGGCGAATCCTATCCTTAAGCCGGAAGAAGTGATTGCTGCGGAGTTTACCGCAGAACGCCGCTTTGATAATGGCCTGATCAGAGCCAGTTTGTTCAGTGAAAACAAGCATGATGCGCTCGTTTCGCAAACGCTGGCTAACGGCAGCGCAATTCCTTACGACACCGGCACCTGTACCAGAGCAGCAGGTTGTAGCTTTATACAGAGTGTAGACCATATACGTACGCGAGGAATCGAGCTGGCGACGCAATGGCAGGATGTATGGGTGCATGGCCTTGACCTACAGGGCAGCGTAACCTTTACCGAAGCGGAAGTATTGCGTAATGACGCTGCGCCAGGCACTGTAGGAAACAAGCCGCCGCGTATTCCAAGAAATATGTTCAAAGCCGTGGCAACTTACCATCACGGCAATAATCTCACCTATAGTCTGGCAGCGCGCTATAGCGGCAGACAGTATAATGCCTTGGATAACAGTGATAGTAATCCTGATACTTTTGGCGGGGCGAGCAAGTTTTTTATCATGGATGTTAAAGCCAATTACAAGTTTGCAAACCGCTTCACGGCAAGTTTAGGCATTGATAATCTGAATAATTACAAATCGTATGTGTTTCACCCTTATCCACAACGTACTGCTTATGTACAACTGAAGTTTGATTACTAATGATTAGAAAAATCCTGACATTCTTTCTATTATGTTTTGCCTGCACACTCAGTGCGCATGAAGAGCATACCCGGCACCAGAACACTTTATTAGCCATGAGTCTGGCATTTGACGGGCAGGGCGGCTTATGGCGTGCGAGTGTCAATGGCGGTTTTGTTGAGGTAAGCTCAAGCAGTGATTTCGGCAGGACTTTTTCAAATGCGGTCAGGGTAAATCAGGCGCCTCAGAAAATTGGCGCAGATGGAGAGGCTCGACCCAAAATTGCAGTTTCGGCGGAAGGATATATTTACCTGACCTGGACAGAAGCCCTTAAAAAGCCGTTTTCGGGTTATATCTGGTTTGCACGCTCGCTGGATGCCGGCAAAACATTTGAAAAGCCATATATTGTGCATCAGGACCGCAGTGAAATTACACACCGTTTTGATGCACTCAATGTCAGTGCAGATGGCAGGATCACCGTGACGTGGGTCGATAAGCGTGATTTGTTTGCAGCCAAGGCCGCAAACAAGCCATATGAGGGGGCAGCTATTTACTATGCCGTGTCTGATGATAAAGGCGCAAGTTTCCTGCCTGAGCAAAAGCTGGCAGATAGCAGCTGTGAATGCTGCCGCATTGCACTTGCCAATAAGCCGGATGGTACGGCGGTTGCCATGTGGCGCCATGTGTTTAAAGGCAGTGAGCGTGACCATATGATTGCGGAAATTCCTGCTGCGACTAAAACGCCAGACCCTAAACGCGCTACGTTCGGCCGCTGGAAGATAGACGGCTGCCCGCATCATGGGTCGGCGCTTGCGAGCGGCGGCGAAGGTGATCGCTGGTGGGGTTATCACATGGCCTGGTTTGATGGTGGCAATGATGATGCCGGTAAAGATGCAACATTGTTCTATGCACGTATGGATGGTGAAGCCTGGGTGTCATCACCGCCTAAGAAGTTTGGCAATATGAAAAAACAGGCAGGGCATCCGGCATTGGCCGCTATCGGTGAACAGGTATGGCTGGTCTGGCGTGAAAAAGACATGGGTAGAACCCAGGTATGGGGCATGCAATCAGGCGATGAGGGTAAAAGCTGGGATGCGCCAAGACTGCTGACGGATACTGAAGGCACTGCTGATTACCCGCTATTGCTGCAAAAAGCTAAGGCTATACTTCTGGTTTGGAATACTGCGGGAGAGGGGCTGAAAGTTTTGCCGCTAAAATGAAATTCCTGGTTTAAAGCCAAGTAACGCTCTAAGCTTAAGTAGCACACCAGACTTTGGTATTGTGGGTCAGTTCCATCCAGATCGCCCAGGCGCTGGCAGCACTCAACAGCAAGCCTGCCAATCGCATACCGTAGGGTTCAATAGCGCTGGTTTTGAGTTTCAGCCAGAGCCATGGGGCCAGAAACAGCGATACGCTGGAACCAAGTGCAAACGCCCCCATCGTGAGTGCGCCGCCAAGTGGATTGGCGTTGAATGATGCAATAATCAATGCTGAATATAATAAACCGCATGGCATCAGTGCCCACAACATGCCGACATAAAAATTACCGCCGCGTTTAACCGCCAGCTTTTTAACAACACCCCAGATGTTGCGTCCGGCGCGGTCTACCCATATTGGCTGGCGTGCATAGATGACCAGTAACAGACCCCAGAAGAATATCAATACGTGAAAAAACGTCCATAGTGGATGCAGTGCAGAGCTGTAGCTTGATAACCACGCGATACTTTGAATCGCAAAGGTGGCAATGGCGCCCAGCAGCGCATATCCGCACAGGCGCCCCAGATGATACTGGTAGATGCCGTAAGGGTGCTGCTGGGATTGGGTCAGTGCCGTGCATGCTGCACCACACATGGCAACGCAATGCGGGCCGCCTGCGATTCCCATCAGCAGTGCACTGTACATAAGCGCTGTTTGCATGCCTGATTATCTCTAAGAATAGCGACTAGTCTTGATTAACGCCGGTAGCCGCATGATTGCGGGCTTTGACGGCAGGTTCCAGCGCGTTTTTTTCTTCAGGTGTCATGGTTTTCTGAAACAGTGACTGTCCCTGGTTTTCTTCGTGGGACAGTACTTCGTCCTGCCCGTTTACCGCAATGTAAACGGTAATCAAGCTTGCCACGACAACGATTGCCGGGCCGCCGAACACCAGCCAGGCAAAGCCTGATTGCCACCATTTCTGATTTTGATGCTGAACTTGTTTCTTTGTCATGACTTAACCTTTAGCGTGACATGTAAAAAATAGATTTCTCAAAGATTTTCTCTTTTGAACCGGCGGCCTCAATTTCAAAGATAACCGGGTGCGAGCCGCTCTTGATCGAGCCATCTTTAATTTGCAGGCTTACCGCCACCATGCGTGATTCAGCCGGGTTAACCGTGAAAACACCTTCAGATGCGATTGATAAACCCTTGATGCCATCTACGCCGATACGATAAGTCTCGGCTTTTTCCGAGGCATTGGTAATCTGCAGGCGATAGACGTTTTCCACTTTACCGCCGGATACCAGACGCGACATCACGCCGCGGTCACGGATCACATCGACTTTAAACGGTACACGCATCGCCAGTGAGGCTACAAACCCTACGCATAGCAATAGCAATAGCCCGGTATAAATCAGCACGCGTGGACGCAGAACTTTTTGAATAATCTGCTTTTGCGACCAGTGCTGTTCTACGGCATTGTGTGTAGAAAAGCGAATCAGTCCGCGTGGATATTCCATCTTGTCCATGATGCTGTTGCAGGCGTCGACACATAGGCCGCAACTGATACATTCGTATTGCAGGCCGTTGCGGATATCAATACCGGTAGGGCAGACCTGTACGCAGAAGCTGCAATCGATACAATCACCCAGGCCAGACTGTTTGGCATCCACTTTGCGTGAGCGGCCGCTACGTGGCTCGCCACGCTTTTCGTCGTAGGTAACGATCAGCGTGTCATTATCAAACATCGCGCTTTGGAAACGGGCATAAGGACACATATATTTGCAGATCTGTTCCCGCAGGAAGCCGGCATTGCCATAGGTGGCAAAGCCATAAAACAGGATCCAGAAGGTTTCCCATGGGCTCAGGCGGTACTGCAGAATGTTATCCAGCAGTTCACGTATCGGCGAGAAATAGCCCAGGAAGCTGAAGCCGGTAAAAAGCGAAAAGCTGATCCAGGCGGCATGTTTAAGGAATTTCGTGCGCAGCTTTTTAAAGCCGAACTTCATGTTATCGAGACGCATGCGTGCGGCACGGTCACCTTCGATTTTGCGTTCCATCCATAAGAAGATTTCGGTGTAAACCGACTGCGGGCAGGAGAAGCCACACCATAACCGGCCTGCAACCGCCGTAAACAGGAATAATGCGAGTGCGGCAATAATCAGAATAACGACCAGATAAATCAGGTCTTGCGGATAAAGTACCAGGCCGAATATATAAAAGCGGTGGGTGCTGATATCCAGCAGTACCGCCTGCCTGTCATTCCACATGAGCCAGGGCATGCCATAAAACACAATTTGCGTGATCCAGATCGTGAGCCAGCGCATGTTTTTGAAATATCCGGAGATATTGCGCGGGTAGATTTTTGGCTGCGCTTCGTAAAGAGACCTTGGTTTAGAGGTATCTTCGGCAATCGGGATGACTTTTTTGGACTTTACTTTCTGATCGGACACTTGTTTTAAATCCTGCTTAAAAATGTGACGCACAAAGGACTACGCCCACTATTTTAACATACGTAAAATAGTGGGCGTTTAGTGATATTAGGATAATCTAAATAAGCTTAAGTTTCATGCTAATTTAAATTAAACCTAAATTGTTACTGAGCGTTTTCACTGTTTGAAAAACGCCATACATATGAAGCCAGAACGTGAATCTGTTCAGGTGTCAGGCGTGAGCCTTGTGCCGGCATCTGATTGTTTTTGCCATTATTGATACGATCGATAATCGCAGCTTCACCGGCACCGTGTAACCAGATGTCATCTGACAGGTTAGGCGCACCAATGGCCTGGTTGCCTTTACCTTCTGCACCGTGACAGGCTGCACAAGCGGCAAACTTCTCTTTACCCAAAGCTGCACGATTTGCATCGTGATCGCTGCCTGACAGGCTCAATACATAGTTGGCAACGTTTTTCACGTCATCTGCACTACCAATGGCGGCTGCCATAGGCGGCATCATGCCGTGGCGACCATTGGTGATGGTTTCTTTAATGGTTTCGGGCGCGCCGCCATATAACCAGTCTTTATCAGTCAGGTTAGGGAAGCCGCGGCTACCGTGAGCATCTGAACCGTGGCACTGTGAACAGTTGTTCATGAACAGGCGTTCACCGATGGCCATCGCTTTTGCATCTTTAGCCACCTCTTCTGGTGCCATTGCAGTGAACTTGGCATAAATAGGTGCCAAACGGTCATTAGACTCTTTCACTTCCTGCTCATACTGTTTTACCTGAGTCCAGCCCAGTTTTCCGCCGTATGTGCCCAAGCCCGGGTACAGGAACAGATAGCTGATGCCGAATACGCAGGTAATGATAAACATCCACATCCACCATCTTGGCATCGGGTTGTTCATCTCTACGATGTCTTCGTCATAAACGTGGCCTGTAGACTCGCCGGTGTGGGCTGGGTCATGTGATTTGCTGGTAATAAACAGCACTGCCAGACAGAAAACAATACCGCCAATTACGATGGCCGAAATAAAAAACGGCCAGAAACTACTTGTAAAATCACTCATTATTCATCTCCCTCAAGCGGCAATCTTGCCGCTTCGTCAAAATCTTTTTTATGCCGCCCAGACCATGCCCAGACCCAGATGCCTACAAAGGTTACCAGGGCTGCGACAGTGGCTATGCTGCGTAAATCAGTAATGTCCATATTGACTCGCTTATTGTTTAAGCGCTGTACCAAGCACTTGCAGGTAAGCAATCATGGCTTCCATTTCGGTTTTGCCATATACCTCATTGGCAGAGTTTTTAATCTCTTCATCGGTATAAGGTACGCCGGCAATTTGCAGTGCGCGCATGTGAGATGGCAGGTTTTTCGCATCAACCAGGTTTTTCTCCAGCCAAGGATAAGCTGGCATCACTGACTCCGGCACCAGATCACGAGGGTTGATCAGGTGGATACGATGCCATTCGTCGCTGTAGCGGCCGCCTACACGGTGCAGATCAGGACCGGTACGCTTACTGCCCCATTGGAACGGGCGGTCGTAGACGAACTCACCGGCTACTGAATAATGACCGTAGCGCAATGTTTCTGCCTTGAATGGGCGAATCATCTGTGAGTGGCAGTTGTAGCAGCCTTCACGTGTGTAAATATCACGTCCAGCCAACTGCAGCGCAGTGTAAGGCTTGAGGCCTTCAACCGGCTGCGTTGTTGATTTTTGGAAAAACAGTGGCACGATTTCAACCAGACCACCGAATGAAACCACAATCAAAATCAACACAATCATCAGGAAACTGTTGGTTTCGATCTTCTCGTGGGTAAATCCTTTTTGTTCTTTATCTGACATTTTAGTTCTCTTAAGCATGAACAACTGTTGAAGGTATTCTGGCGCGTGTAGCTTGCCCCATTTGTACTGTTTTGATGACGTTCCATAACATGATGATCATGCCGCTCACGTACATCAGGCCACCAACCATACGGATCACGTAGAATGGGTGCATTGCTTTAACAGATTCAACAAAAGTGTAGGTTAATGTGCCATCATCGTTGATTGCACGCCACATCAGGCCAGCAGTCACGCCTGAGATCCACATCGCTGTGATGTACAGCACTACGCCGATAGTAGCCAGCCAGAAGTGCAGCTCGATCGCTTTTTTGCTGTACATTTGTTTCAGGCCCCACAAACGTGGTGTCAGGAAGTACAGTGAACCCATAGACACAAAACCAACCCAGCCTAAAGCGCCTGAATGCACGTGACCAACAGTCCAGTCTGTGTAGTGTGATAATGCGTTAACAGTTTTAATCGCCATCATCGGGCCTTCAAACGTACTCATACCGTAGAAAGACAATGAAACGATCAGGAAGCGCAGGATAGGGTCATCGCGCAGTTTGTGCCATGCGCCAGACATCGTCATCATGCCGTTGATCATACCGCCCCAGCTTGGTGCCAATAAGATCAGAGAAAGTACCATGCCAACGGATTGTGTCCAGTCAGGCAATGCGGTGTAATGCAGGTGGTGTGAACCCGCCCACATGTAGGTGAAAATCAAGCCCCAGAAGTGCACGATAGACAAACGATATGAGTACACTGGACGCTCAGCTTGCTTCGGTACAAAGTAGTACATCATGCCCAGGAAGCCTGCTGTCAGGAAGAAACCTACAGCGTTATGACCATACCACCATTGCACCATTGCATCTTGTACACCAGCATAGGCTGAGTAAGACTTCATGAACTCGGCAGGAATAGAAGCGCTGTTCACGATGTGTAGCAACGCTACCACGATAATGAATGCACCGTAGAACCAGTTAGCAACGTAGATGTGTTTGATTTTTCTTTGTGCGATGGTGCCAAAGAATACCATGGCGTACATGACCCAAACCACCAGCAATAACAGGTCGATTGGCCATTCCAGCTCAGCGTACTCTTTAGCCTGCGTGTAACCTAAAGGCAGTGAGATCGCTGCTGCTACGATAACTGCCTGGTAACCCCAGAAAGTGTAGCGGGCTAACAGCGGGAATGCCAGTTTGGTTTGACTGGTGCGTTGTACAACGTAGTAAGACGTTGCAAACAGGGCACAGCCGCCAAAGGCAAAAATCACTGCATTGGTGTGCAATGGACGCAAACGGCCGAAGCTTGTCCAAGGCAGACCCAGGTTTAGTTCAGGAAAAGCAAGCTGTGCGGCGACGATAACGCCCATCAGCATGCCAACCACCCCCCAGACCACTGCCATCACGGTAAATCTACGGATGACGTAGTCGTCGTAAAACGTTTCTACATTACTGTTACTCATTACTTCCGTCCTTAAATAAAACAAAATAAATCAATTAGCAGGGGATTTTTAACAATAAAATCGTCAAGTTTGTACATTGCGTGACATCCCCACATAACATGTAAGCCTTAATCCGCGATTATATAATGTAAATTGGGAATAAATGCTGCATTTTTATCATTATTTGTTTCAATTCAAGTGCCTGGATGGGCTGAATATGTTTTTCAGATAATTGAATCTGTATTGCGATAGTGTTCTGCTATGAAATACATGTATAAAAAAATAAGGAGCATTTACTGCTCCTTATTTTCATGAGTTGCTGGTCAGCTTGATTGTTTGTCAATAAGCCCAGTAGTGATCCACTAACAAGGCAGCAAATAGCAAGGTTAAATAGGTAATGGAATACCTGAAGGTTCTTTTGGCCAGGTCGTCTGAATATTTTCGGTAGAGCCCGATGACGTAAGCCATGAAGATGGCGTTCAGCATGATCGCTGATACCAGATAAATCATACCGCTCATGCCAAGGCCATATGGCATCAGCGACACTGCTACAAGAATCACGGTGTATAACAGAATATGCAGCAGGGTAAATGCTTCGCCATGGGTGACCGGCAGCATGGGCATGCCGACTTTTGCGTATTCTTCACGGCGATAGAGTGCCAGCGCCCAGAAGTGCGGTGGTGTCCAGGCGAATATAATCAGAAACATGATCAGTGACTCAGGCGAGACGGTGTTGGTGACTGCTGCCCAGCCCAGGATCGGCGGCATGGCGCCGGAGGCGCCGCCGATGACGATGTTCATTGGTGTTGCCGGTTTGAGGAACACGGTGTAGATGACGGCGTAGCCTACAAATGTAGCCAACGTTAGCCACATTGTGAGTGGATTCACATAAAAATATAAAATTGCCAGACCGGTTCCACCCAGCAGTGTTGCAAATACGATGGTTTCAACGGTTGAAACCTGGCCGGTCGGCAGCGGGCGCGCGCGCGTACGTGCCATGATGGCGTCGATCTGGTGTTCAATCAGGCAGTTGAAAGCGGCGGCGGCGCCGGAGGCAAAAGCGATGCCGACTGTTGTGGCCAGTAAGAGTGGCCATGGCACCATATTCGGTGTGGCGAGAAACATGCCGATCAGTGCCGTGAACACAATCAATGAAGTCACGCGCGGTTTGCATAACGGGAAAAAGTTTTTTAAACGTGGCGCAAGTTCTTTAATGTGGCTCAGCAGGTTTGTAGTCATTTGCATCTCGCTTTTATATTTTTGAGCAGTCATGGTTTTGCCTCGTTTCCAGTGCTTTTAATTGGATTCTGTAATTTTGGAATTGATAACTACGGTGATAATGACCAGTAACGCAGCTCCCAGATTATGCGCTACTGCTAAAACTAAAGGTAAATGCAGGATTAAGTTTGCAATACCAATGCAGACTTGAGCAATCAGTGTCGCCAGCAACAGCCATGCTGCCTTGTTAAAGGCGCTTATTCGCATCAGCTGCAATGCCAGGCTACCCAGGTAAATAAAGGTGACCAGTGCGCCGATACGGTGCGTCCACTGGATTGCGGTGAGCGCTGGCAGCGTCAGATTGCCGCCATTGGCGCTTTGGCCAAGATCGCGCACCAGGTGAAAGGCGTCTTTGAAATCCATTTCCGGCATCCATGCGCCGTGGCAGGTTGGAAAGTCAGTGCAGGCAAGTGCGGCATAGTTGGTGCTGGTCCAGCCCCCCAGAAATACCTGCGCGAGTAATACCAATAGTGCGCCGCGTATCACCACTGTTAGTGTTGGTGAAATAGCGGTGGAGTGACTGGAACTGCCCCAGTGGCGATGTGCAATCCACACCAGCAGGGCCAGGGTTGTCATGCCGCCAATCAGGTGTGCGCTTACAATCGCCGGTTTCAGCAGCATGGTTACGGTCCACATGCCCAGTGCAGCCTGAAACGTGATAATCAGCAGCAGCGCAGTAGGGAGCAACGGGCTGACTTTAAGATGCTGTTTACTGCGCCAGCCAAATGCAAATAGTGCCAGTACAATCAGCCCTAATGTGCCCGCAAGGTAGCGGTGCGCCATTTCTTTCCAGGCCTTGCCGGTTTCAACTGTGCTGTGCGGGAAGATTTCCTGTGCTTTTTGAATGGCAGTTTCACTTTGCGGTACCGTCAGTGTGCCATAGCAGCCCGGCCAGTCAGGGCAGCCAAGACCGGCATCAGAAAGCCGCACGTAAGCGCCGAGCACCACAACACATAGTGCGAGTACGGCACCAAATAAAGATAACTGTTTGAATCGGTTGTAATTCAGCATTATCCAGCCCAGGAATATTTCATCAGACGGATCACATCTTTGCGAATCAAGGCCGGGTCTGTGTCCGGTGCATAACTCATCATGAAGTGGCCTAGCGGATCAACCAGATAGATTCTGTCTGCGCGCATCGATGTTGCGTTGTTAAGGTTAAATTGATCGCTCAGTGCCGAGATTTCGGTGCCGGGCTGATTAATGATCAGCATGTCCGGATAGTCCTGCTTGATTGTGCCCACTTGTTGTGTGGTGGTGATGAATACGCGTTGCATGCGTGGGATTTCTTTGTATAAAGAAGTATGTAGCTGGCGCATGTTGTGTAATTTTTCGTGGCATTGTTTTTCACAGTTGTCGGCGATATACACCATACTCCATTTGTCTTTCCACACATCCGGCTTTACCACACTGCCGTCACTCGACATCAGTGCATAATCCATGGTCAGCAATTTTGCAGGCACCACCAGTTCGCCGATGCTTTCGCCCTTGGGGCGCCAGTCCAGTTTGTACATGGCGACTACCGCGATAATAGGGGTGATAAAAAATATCAGCATGGATAGCAGCATCAAGCGACCTCTGCGCTGTCTCTCCAGATATTCCTTATTTTCTACTTCAATTTGCATATATTATGTTCGCCCTAAAGTTGATTACTTGCTTTTCTAATACTGGTGTACAAAAAAATCAGAATACTGGCAATCGCAAAGCCAAACCACTGGTAGGCATAGCCCATATTGGTTGCGATTTTATCCGCAGGTAATTGCCAGTTGCGTACAAAGCCGCCAGCATTACTTTTGCTATCCAGCTTAATGACGATAGGCAGCACCTTGATAGCGACACTGCTTTGATAGCGTTCCAAATCCATGTGCTGCCACACTTTATTCCACTGGTTTTTTTGCGCTTTGCTTTCCAATGTAAAAATCTTTTTGCTTGGCACCCATACCAGGCCCACAATTTCTACCGGTGTTTCAGGGGTGATAATTTCCGGTATATCGGTATGTGATGCACCGCCGGCAATCCAGCCGCGATTGACCAGCACATACTCATCTCTGCCTTCGATTTTGAGTGGAGTCAGCACATGAAATCCTGCGCGACTGTCTTCGACCTGGTTATCCAGCAGTATCTGGTATTCCGTTTCGTAATGGCCTTGTACTTTTACTTTTTTATGTTTCCATGCATCCGGATTATCCAACTGTGCGGGCAGACTCAAGGCTTCATTATCCAAAGAGGCGTTGTAGCTGGACTGAATCTCCTGTTTCAGTTGAGCTTTGTTGTACTGCCAAAGACCAAGCTTGATAAACAGCGGTACGCAAATAATCAGCAACAGCAAACCGGTCCAGGAAAGGCTGAATATATAGTTCGAGAATCTAAATTGCTTTTGTGGCATACGCATCGCATAATGTCTCCTCTACATTAGATCGGACATTAATATGTTTTTCAAAATAGTCGTTGTATTAGTGTTATTTGTCATTATTGCCAGCCTTTTTTCTGCCTTGTATTTTTTAGCCAAAGATAAAGACGGCGGGGAGCGCACTGTAAAAGCCTTAACGCTGCGTATTGGTCTTTCTATTGCTTTATTTCTATTGCTGTTGTTAGGTTATTACTTTGGTTTAATCGGCGCAGGTCAACACTAGTTTCTCAAGTCTTCAAGTATTGAATCTATACTGTTGAATCTAAATTAAGAAAAAGGGGTGCTTATACAGCGCCCCTTTTTTATACCTGTGATTACAGCCAGTAAACGAATATAAACAAGCCTAACCACACTACATCCACAAAGTGCCAGTACCAGGCAACACCTTCAAAACCAAAATGATGTTTGGATGAGAAGTGGCCTTTCATTGAGCGTAATAAAATGACAATCAGCATAATGGTACCCAGTGTGACATGGAAGCCATGAAAGCCGGTCAGCATGAAGAATGTGGCGCCATAAGCACCGCTACGCAGGGTTAAGCCCATTTCTGTGTAGGCGTGATGGTATTCAAAAGCCTGTAATACCAGGAACGCGGTACCGAGAGCCACAGTTAAAAACAAACCTAGGATCAGTTGCTTGCGATTGTCTTTCAGTAAACCCCAGTGTGCCCAGGTAATGGTAGCGCCGGAAGATAACAGTAAGGCAGTGTTGATTGCTGGAAGGCCCCAGGCGCCCATTGGATTGAGCGGGCTTGGTTTGTATTCGGTGCCGAGTACCACACCGCCGGGACCCGCTGATGGCCATGTGCCTAAAAAGTCCTTATAAGGTGTAAATGCCGGGTCAAACGCTGCCAGATCGGGCACGGAGATGATGCGCATATAGAACAGTGCGCCGAAGAACGCAGCAAAAAACGCAACCTCGGAGGCGATGAACACAATCATGCCGATGCGGAAAGACTTGTCTTCCCATTTATGGTATTGACCGGTGACGCTTTCAGCTACTACCGCACCCAGCCACTTGAAAGTCATGAGCAGAATAATGGCCGCGCCAATATACATCATCCATTGACCAAGGGTCTGCAGGTATCCCAGATCTTTATTGGTATCTGTAGCGACACTGAAAATGAAGCCCGAAGCCAGTGATAAAAGTCCTGCCGATAAAACGACAGGGTAGATTGCACCATGCGGTACAAAGTAATGATTACTTGAATGTGTTGTCATGCATAAGCTCCCTATTGCATTATTTAACTGAAATTCTAGTTAAATGTGTTTTATATTAAATTTAACGCAACTATTAAAACTACCAGCTCATCACTATCTGCTCTTGCCTTATTGTGCTTTTAAATTCAAATACTTAAATCGCACACCCAAATTCTTTTGCTAACCCCTTGCTGTTATTTCTTAGCACTAAAAAATGAGTAGGATAAGGTCATTTCTTTTACATCTTCCGGCAAATCATTGCTTACAAAAAATCGTAAAGGCATGATTTTTGTTTCACCGGGTTTTAATTCCTGCCTTTGAAAACAAAAACATTCTATTTTCTTTAAGTGAGCCGCAGCTTGCCCTGGTGTCACACTTGGTATCGCTTGCCCTGCAACTACCTGACTCGTAATGTTTTTAGCTTCAAACAGTACGGTTTCCACTTGCCCTGGGCGCACCTTGATACTTGACTGTTTAGGGTAAAAATTCCAACCCAGTCCCGGCATCACGCTGGAGGTAAATTGCACAGTTACCCAGCGTGTAGTGTCAACTTTATTGCTTTTTAGTGCAGAGGCACTGGTATCTGTTTTGCCATTTAAGCCAGTCATCGTGCATAAAACGTCATAAAGCGGTACCAGTGCAAACGCAAACACCAGTGAGCCAACTACAATCCATACCATTTTTAAACCAAGCTTTTTATTAGCGAGGTTTCTGCGCTCTGCCAGGCTTAAGCCGTCTTCGTTAGTATCTGTTGTCACGTTTACTTTTGCGCCTTATTTCTGTGCATCATTTCCGCGGTTCATTTCCCCGGTTCATTTCCAAAGCGTAAACATGGAAGCCAGGTACCAGATGAAGGCGATAGCACCTAACAAGATGGCTACTTTTTTATTGCTGCTTTTATTCACTTCTTGATTTTTCATATTCATTCAGAAGGCTCAAGCTACTTGCCGAGCCTTCATGTCCGCCTTATTTAGCTTATTAGCTTACTTAACTACAGGTTGCTCGGTAAAGCTGTGGTATGGAGGTGGTGATGGCAATGTCCACTCCAAACCTTCTGCACCTTCCCAAACCTTATCTGTTGCTTTCTGGCCGCCTCTGACTGTGCTGATGATGTTATACACAAAGATGAGTTGTGATAAACCAAGCACGAATGCTGCGATTGAAGAAATCATATTGAATTCTGCAAATTGCAGTGCGTAGTCAGGAATGCGGCGTGGCATGCCAGCCAGACCTAAGAAGAATTGCGGGATAAAAGTCAGGTTGAACGAAATAGCCGTTAACCAGAAATGCAGTTTACCCAGCTTCTCGTTGTACATATGGCCGGTCATTTTAGGCAGCCAGTAGTACACGCCAGCCATAATACCCATAATGCCGCCGGCAAACAGGGTGTAGTGGAAGTGTGCTACAACGAAATAACTGTTGTGATACTGCGCATCAGCTGCCACGTCTGCTAGCACCAATCCGGTTAAACCGCCGATACCGAACAGAATAATCCAGCCCACTGTGAACAGCATAGGTGTTTCAAAGCTCATAGAGCCTTTCCACATGGTTTTAATCCAGCAGAAGAACAGTACGGCCAGCGGCAATGAAATCGCCATGGTGCTGTACATGAAATAGAGCAGAGCAGGTACTGGCAAACCAGCGGTAAAGAAGTGGTGCGCCCAAACCACTACAGATAAAGCACCAATGCCCCAGAATGAATAAACCTGTGCTTTGTAGCCATACATCGGCTTACGTGAGAATGTTTGCAGAATTTGTGGAATGAAACCCCATACCGGCAACAGCAGAATATACACTTCCGGATGACCGAAGAACCAGAACAGATGCTGGAACAGGATCGGGTCGCCGCCGCCGGCTGCATCAAAGAAGTGTGTGCCGAAGTGACGATCTGTCAGCAGCATGGTAACTGCACCAGCCAACACAGGAATAGTGGCAATCAGCAAGAAAGCAGTAATCAACCAGCCCCAGGCAAACATCGGCATTTTCATTAAAGTCATGCCAGGTGCGCGCATGTTGAACAAAGTGACGATGATATTGATAGAGCCTAATACTGATGAAATACCTAGCAAGTGCACTGCAAAAATCGCAAAGTCTACGCCAATACCGCCTTGAACTGACAGTGGTGGGTAGAATGTCCAGCCCGTTGCCAGTGCGCCGTCACCGATACCGAACAACGCTAAAGTAAACGGCAGCGTGAGCAGGATTGCAGATGGCGGTAACAGCCAGAAGCCCCAGTTGTTCAGGCGTGGTAACGCCATGTCCGGCGCGCCGATTTGTAGTGGAATCATCCAGTTGGCAAAGCCGGTGGCAGCCGGCATCAAGGCTGCAAAAATCATGATCAGTGCATGCACGCCAATCAGCTGGTTGAAAAAGTCCGGTTTCATTAACTGCAAGCCGGGTTGGAAAAGTTCAGCACGAATGCCCAGAATCATCGAACCGCCGACCAGGAACATGATCAGCGAGAACGTGAGGTACATCGTACCAATGTCTTTATGGTTAGTTGTCGTCAGCCATCGCATGATTCCGGTTGGATGGTCGGCGTGCTCATCGTGATGTGCAGCTACTGTTGTACTCATAAGTTTCTCCTGTACCTAAACTTGCAATTATTGACGCGCGGCTTTTACTTGTGATGGCTGAACAACATCACCAACACTGTTGCCAAGCGCATTGCGTTCATATGTTATGACTGCTGCGATCTCGGTGTCGTTCAGTGTGCCTTTCCATGCCGGCATCATGCGAATACCGTTTAAAACGCGATCCAGATGACTGTCAGGCAGATATTTACCATCAGCGCCAAAAATCGGTGAAGTGGCAATCTTGCTGCCAGTCAGTGCCGGGAAAGCCGGAGGAATACCTGCGCCTGAAACCTGGTGGCACACCGCACAGTTTTTCTCATAAACTGCTTTACCTTCTGCGATCAGGTCTTCTTTCGTCCACTCTTTGTCAGAGCCGGCAGCTGCTTTGGCAATTTCTGCCTGTTTGCCAGCGACCCAGACTTTGTATTCTTCTTTAGGCAGTGCATCTACGACTACAGGCATGTAGCCGTGACCCTTGCCGCATAATTCTTTACACTGGCCGCGGTATGTGCCGGCTTTGTCTACCTGCACCCAGGTTTCACGGATAAAGCCCGGTACAGCAAGACGTGAAGAACCAAACTGCGGTACCCACCAGTTATGCAATACGTCTGAAGATGTCATCAGGATGCGTACTTTAGCGCCAACCGGCAATACCAGGCGATTGTCAACATCGAGTAGGTATGGTTTTGCTGGGTCATTCACCGGAGCAACCGTGCCGTCTACCTGATCTTGCGGTGTAGACAGGTTACTTACGAACTTGATACCCTTGGCTTCTTCGAGGCCGGCTTGCGTACCTTTGTCGGTATTGCCCATGTATTCGTACTGCCAGCGCCATTGTGAGCCGGTGACTTTAATCACCATGTCTGATTCATTACGGGTATCTTCCATCATGACCACGCTGTGGTAAGCCGGGATGCCCATGATCACGAAGTCAATCAGCAGCAGGATTGCGAAGGGGATCAGTGTCCAGAAAATTTCTGTAGCGGTTGAAGGCGCTTTATCTGCAACGGCCTTGAAACCAGCACTCTTGCGGTGCTTGATCAGTGAGTAAATCATAATTGCCAGAACCACGACAAATATCACGGCAACAATCACCATGAATTTGTTGTGTACATGTAGCGTGTCAAGCGCCATTGGCGTTACCGGCTCAGGGAAATTCCAGCTGTAATCAGCGAATACCTGTGGTGACGTCAGTAAAAACAGCAGACAGAAATTTAACTTCTTCATTGCTTGCTTTAACATACCTTCTCCCAAAACAAAAACTACTTAGACGATGTTTAATTGTTGTTTAAGTTGTCTGGCGACCGTTATGCGCTGCTCATTGTCCATATAGCGACTGCCAAACTCTATTTCTTTACCATGAGAGCCGATGAAGATACTACATGTCCCATCCATGCTATTGCGCAGGGTAACTCTTGCCCAATAACGCTGAAAAGTGAATTTCTCCGAATTCTTGTAACTATGTTTTTCTACCACCACCTCATTACCTACTAGCGAGACACTTTCATAATCTCCGTAATGGAGATAGACATGGTGCAGCGCATATGCAAAAGCTAAAACTTCAAAACCGGCAAAAGGCAATACAAGCCATGCTCCGGCTAATGACACTCCTAGCGCGACGGTCATGGTAATTATCAGAATGCTGATAAAAAGCCAGACTAACCCTCTTGGTGTAAGCGAGTTATTTGGCTTTGCTACTATGATGTTGCCGTCAGAACTAAAAACAGTCATACATTCCCTGTGAGCGATCGAGGATGACTTGCATATACATTTTTGACGTGCGTCAATTTGACGCATGTCAAAAACTAACATAAAAATATGAGCCTCTCAAGCATTTTTGTTACAAAAATGAAACAAAAAATTAACTATTGGAAAGATTTTTAAACAATTAATTTACATAAATCGTGATGAAAAGCGCGACAGGCTTGGTGTGGCAGTTTGGAAGTCAAGCTCTGGCAGGTTAAGCCAGACAGGAGGGTAAACAAGTTTAAAATTATCAGCCACTGAATTTCATCAGGGACTGATAATTTTTAAAGGCGAGATTGCAGGAAATGTTTGCCTGCGACCCATATTGTTGGCAGGGTCGGTACGATGATTAAAGCCAAAGCGACCAGAGAGAAGTTTGCTTTTACCCACGGGTGATTGCCAACCAGAAATCCTAACCCGGTCAGGCCACATACCCAGAGTATGCCGCCGATTACATTGTAAAAGGCAAATTTAGGATAAGTCATGTCAGCAACCCCTGCGACAAATGGGGTAAAGGTGCGGATGAAAGGCAGAAAGCGGCCAACCACAATCGTGATTGGTCCGTACTCCTCATAAAAATCATGCGTTTTGTTAAAGGCATCTTTATTGAACCAGCGCGAGTTTTCCCAGGACCAGACTTTTGGTCCAAACCATCTGCCTATGGAGTAATTTGCAGCATCGCCGGCAATGGCTGCAATAGTCAGTAAAACCATCAGTGCCGGCAGGCTCATGCCGCCAATTGCTGCAATGGCGCCTGCAACAAATAACAGCGAGTCTCCGGGTAAAAACGGCATCGCAACAACGCCGGTTTCAATAAAAATAATCGCAAACAGTATGGCGTAAATCCAGATGCCATAAGAGGCTGCGACGGCTTCCAGATGTTTATCAAGGTGCAGGAATATATCGATGATGCTGGCGAAATCCATTGTTTAGTTTCTTTTTTCGTTTTTATCGGTAAGTTTGAATAGCTGCTTTTTTGACGCGGAGAATGATGTTGATAACAAAATCCTCGCGCGCCATTCAGGCGTTCGCAGTTAGTCGTCATCTTCCAGGATACGCTTGCCTTCGTCTTCAATATCTTCAAACTGGCCGCGATAAACAGCCCACCATAGCCCCGCAAGTACTACGAGCGCCATGATGACGGAGAGGGGGATGAGTACAAATAAAATGTCCATATCAAACCTTTGGAGTAGTTTTACCGGTGGTTAATTCCGCAGTTGAAAACTTGGTTAAACGCAAAGCATTCACCACAACGATCAGTGAGCTGACTGCCATGCCCAAGCCTGCCAGCCAAGCTGACAGTATGCCAAAAAAGGCAAGTGGTATGCTGATTAAATTGTACACAATAGCCCACGCGATATTCTCTTTGATGATCTTCATCGTGTGCTTGGCGTGGCGAATCAGATAAGGGATCTGGCTGATATCGCCGTTTAGAAAGATATAGTCTGCATGTGCCAGCGTCAGCGGCACACCTTTACCCATGGCAATCGAAACATGCGCGCTTGCCAGTATCGGGCCGTCATTGAGGCCATCGCCCACCATCAGCACTTTTTTGCCTTTTTGCTTGAGGGTTTGCAGGCGCAGCAGTTTGTCTTCGGGGTGGCACCCGGACTGGTAATGCGCAATGCCGATTTCTTTGGCCGTATTTTCTACCGCAGCGGAGCGGTCACCCGATAACAGTTCTATGTTGATATTGCTATCTTTGAGTTGCTGTATGGTCTGCGCCGCATGCGGTTTAATCGCTTCCTGCAGCGTGAAGCTTGCCAACCAGCCATTGTTGTCAGCCAGATGTACCTGCTGTGTATGCTGGTTATCTTCAATGATGCCGCAGAAGCTGGCTGAGCCTAACTTTAGCTGGCCAAGGATCAGTTCAGGCTGATTGAAGGCGTCATTCGCAGAGAAAACTTTGATGCCAGCACTGATGCCGGCGCCAATGGTTTCCTGAATGTTATCCAGCTCAAGTGCCAGAGGTGTTTGCTGTTGTACCTGGTATGCGCTGAACAGTGCCCGTGAGACCGGGTGGAACGAATGCTGTGCAATTGCCGCCGCCAGAGCCAATACGCTGCTTTCAGATAAGCCGGCTTTATGGCGGATGGCTTTGATCTCGATGTGATCTTCGGTCAGTGTACCGGTTTTATCAAAAATCACTGTATCAATATCGGCAATGTTTTCAATGGCCTGCAAGCGTTTGATCAGAATGCCGCGTTTTACGAATGCGCTGGCGCTGGAGAGCATGGCGGCAGGGGTCGCTAGGGAAAGTGCGCACGGGCAGGTCACAATCAGTACGGCAGCGGCGGTCATGAGTGCGCGGCCGCGGTCAACATCCCATAGCAGTGCTGCGGCTATCGCGGCACTTAGAATAACAAATATCAGAAATGGCCGTGCCACGCGGTCTGCCAGTTTGGATAATCTCGGTTTTTCAATTGCGGCCTGATTGATCAGGTTCACAATCTGGCCATATTTGGTGGAAGCGCCGATTGCTTCCAGCACAATATTGACTGGCTGGCGCAGGTTGTAGCTGCCGGCTATGACTTCATCGCCCTCATTCTTATGTATCGGCGTAGATTCACCGGTGAGTAAGGATTCGTCAACACTGGTACTGCCGCTGGCAAGCTTGCCGTCCCCCGGAAACGCCTCGCCCAGATTCACGCGCACGATGTCGCCAATCTTGAGTCTGGTATTCAATACGCGGGTGAAAGAGCCGTCTGCATTCTGCCGTTCTGTATTTTCCGGGATGCGGCTAACCAGGCTTTCCAGCGCGCCCATGGTTCTGCGGTGCAGCTTTACTTCAATCAGGCGTGCTGACAGCAGGAAGAATACGAACATGGTCAGTGAATCAAAATAAACAGTGTGACCCCACCAGCTATTCGGCTCGAAAGTTGCGGCTGAGCTTACAACAAAAGTAATCACAATGCCGAGTGCAACCGGCAGGTCCATGCTGATCTGTTTCATACGCAGGTCACGCAGGGCGTTGCTGAAAAACGAACTGCTGGAAAATAGTAAAACCGGCAGGCTCAGCAGCCATGATGCCCAGTTAAGCAGGTGCAGTATGTCGGTGGAAATTTCATCCGGTTTGGTGAAGTAAGTCGGGCTTGCATACATCATGACCTGCATCATGCAGAAACCGGCAACCATCCAGCGCCAGAATGCAGCACGCTGTTTTTTGATAACCGCCAGGTCGCTTTCGTGCTGTGTCGCGGGACTGGCGCTATAGCCTAAAGCCTGTACCGTACTCAGGATCTTTGATGGACGTGTTTGTGACGGAGACCACACGACTACGGCGCGTCTTTTAGACATGCTGACGCGAGCACTTACTACGCCGGGAGATGATTTCAGGCCTTCTTCAATAATGCCGGAGCATGCCGCGCAGCGTAAACCGTCCAGCAGCAGATTTGACTGTACCAACGCCTGCCCGGCATCGTCGCCGAATGGCTCGCTGAACTCCTGCCATTGATCTTCCGTATCCAGAATCGTCCATGCTGGATTGGATACGGCTTCATCGGCGGTTAAATTGGTTGTAAGCAAGAACTCACTCCGTACAGTAAATAGATGATTGCGAGGGGTAATGTGGCTAAGCGTTTACAAAAATCTTTATAAAGCGAATTATATATTGAAAAGCATTTAATCAGCCCCATAGTAGACCTAAGTAAATGTTAGGAAGCGCAGATTTGTTCATAAGTTAGTCAGTGCTTCTATTGATAAATTTCTATTGATAAATTCTATAAATTGGAGTCAATATGCGCTTTGATAAATTAACGACTAAATTCCAGCAGGCGATCAGCGATGCGCAAAGCATTGCATTGGGTGCGGATAACACCGCGATTGAGCCGCAGCACTTGCTGCTGGCTTTGTTGAATCAGGATGATGGCGGCACGGCATCGCTGCTGGCGCGTGCGGGTGTGCAGCTTAACCAGCTTAAAACCGGCTTGAATGCCGCGATTGCCAACCTGCCAAAATCAACCGATGCCAGCGGCGAGGTCGCGATTTCACGCGATTTGAATAATCTGCTCAATGTCACAGACAAGCTCTCACAGAAACGCGGTGATGCCTACATTGCCAGTGAGATGTTCTTGCTGGCGCTGGCTGATGATAAAGGCGAGGCCGCTAAATTGCTCAAGCAGAATGGCCTGACAAAAACGGCGCTGGAAGCAGCGATTCAGGCTGTGCGCGGTAATGAAAGTGTAGATAGCCAGGAAGCAGAAGGCCAGCGCGAGTCACTCAAGAAATATACGCTGGATTTAACTGAGCGCGCACGCTTGGGCAAACTGGACCCGGTGATTGGCCGTGATGACGAGATTCGTCGCGCGATTCAGGTATTGCAGCGCCGCACTAAAAACAACCCGGTATTGATTGGTGAACCTGGCGTGGGTAAAACCGCGATTGTCGAAGGCCTGGCGCAGCGTATTGCGAACGGTGAAGTGCCGGATTCCCTCAAAAATAAAAAAGTATTGTCACTAGATATGGCGGCATTGCTGGCAGGTGCCAAATACCGCGGTGAATTTGAAGAGCGCCTGAAATCTGTGCTCAAGGAACTGGCGCAGGATGAAGGCCAGACCATTCTCTTTATTGATGAAATCCATACTATGGTCGGTGCCGGCAAGGCGGAAGGTGCAATGGATGCCGGCAATATGCTGAAACCGGCTTTAGCCCGCGGAGAGCTGCATTGTGTAGGGGCAACGACGCTGGATGAATACCGAAAATACATTGAAAAAGATGCAGCTTTGGAGCGCCGTTTCCAGAAGGTACTGGTTGATGAGCCGACTGTGGAAGCCACGATTGCGATTCTGCGAGGCTTGCAGGAGAAATACGAGTTGCACCATGGCGTGGAAATTACCGACCCGGCGATTGTGGCCGCGGCAGAGTTAAGCCACCGTTATATCACTGACCGTTTCCTGCCGGATAAGGCAATTGACCTGATTGACGAGGCTGCCAGCCGCATCAAGATGGAAATTGATTCCAAGCCGGAAGTCATGGATAAACTGGATCGTCGTTTGATCCAGCTGAAAATTGAACGTGAGGCTGTTAAAAAAGAGAAAGATGAGGCTAGCAAAAAACGCTTTGAGTTAATTGAAGAGGAAATTGCCAAGCTGGAGAAAGAGTATGCCGATTTAGAAGAAATCTGGAAAGCGGAAAAGGCACAGGTTCAGGGTTCTGCCCATATTAAAGAAGCCATCGACAAGATTAAATTCGAGATGGAAGAAGCGACCCGCAAAGGTGATTGGCAGAAGGTTTCGGAATTGCAGTATGGCAAACTGCCGCAGCTGGAGGCGCAGCTGAAACAAGCATCAAGTGCGGAAAGTACAGCGGCGCCGACCAAAAACAAAATGCTGCGAGTCGAAGTGGGCGCAGATGAAATCGCAGAAGTCGTGAGCCGTGCCACCGGCATTCCGGTCAGCAAGATGATGACCGGTGAGCGCGAAAAACTGCTGACCATGGAAACCAAGCTGCATGAACGCGTAGTCGGGCAGGATGAGGCTGTCAGACTGGTTTCTGATGCAATCCGTCGTTCACGGTCCGGTTTGGGCGATCCCAATCGTCCATACGGAAGCTTTTTGTTCCTGGGTCCGACCGGTGTCGGTAAAACCGAGCTGTGCAAAGCTTTGGCAGGCTTCCTGTTTGATTCCGAGGATCACCTGATCCGTATCGACATGAGTGAATTCATGGAGAAGCATTCGGTCGCTCGCATGATAGGTGCGCCTCCTGGTTACGTGGGCTATGAAGAAGGCGGAACGCTGACCGAAGCTGTACGCCGCAAGCCTTACAGCGTGATTCTGCTGGACGAGGTTGAAAAAGCGCATCCGGATGTTTTTAATGTGCTATTGCAAGTGCTGGATGACGGTCGTCTGACCGATGGTCAGGGCCGCACTGTAGACTTTAAAAACACTGTGATTATCATGACCAGCAACTTGGGTTCGCAAATGATACAGAGCATGGCTGATCAGGATTATCAGCTGGTAAAACTCGCGGTGATGGGTGAAGTGAAAACCCACTTCAGGCCGGAGTTCGTGAACCGTATTGATGAAGTTGTAGTATTCCATGCGCTGGGTGAAACGCATATTAAATCTATCGCGTCTATTCAGTTGCAATATCTGGCCAAGCGCCTGGCAGCGATGGATATGCAGCTGGAGTTAACCGATGCTGCGATTACCGAGATTGCGAATGCCGGGTTTGATCCTGTTTATGGTGCACGACCGCTAAAACGCGCCATCCAGAGCGAAATTGAAAATCCATTGGCACGCGAAATTCTGAGCGGAAACTTTGCCGCTAAAGATACGGTCAAGGTAGATGTTAAAACTGGTAAATTTGTCTTTTCAAAAGCCAATAGTTAACTGCTGATAAACTTGCGACTGGATTCGCTGCAAGCTCATTGTATCGGTTAGAATGGGCATTATTGCCGTGTTGGTTATCACGGCGGTAATGCCCAAAAATTTGAGTGTTTCTAAAATATAAAAGCTGAGTAACCGGATGATGATTAAAAAAGTGCAAAGTTGTTTATGCATGCTGGTTTGCAGCGTTATTCTGCTGATTCCCGGCTGCGCAACAACTGCCAAAGATGGTAGTGGCGAGGGTCCAAGAATCGATAGAATTTCTCCTGAAGAGCTCGCTCGCCTGATTCCTCCGCCAGTTGCAAAGTTGACTACAGGTGACCTGGTCAGGTTAACCAGGGAAGGTCAAAGTGCCGAGCAAATTATCGCGCAGATCAAATCTACCGATTCCATGTATGATCTGACGCCAAGTCAAAACGTTGATTTAAGTCGTCAGGGTGTAGATGCGAAGGTGTTGGATTACATTCATGAAAGCAGGGAAGCTGCCGTGAGAAACCAGTTGGCAGATGAAATTAATCGCCGTGAAAAACAAAAGCAGGCCGATGTCGCCAAACTTAAAAATCGCCTGTGGCAGCAGCAGCGCTATTATGATCCGTTCTGCCGCGGTTACTATGGTATAACGCCATATGGTTACGGTGGCTATGGCAGGCATTTCGGGTCACATTTTGGCCTGGGTCTGGGTATAGGGCGGCCTCTAGGCTGCTGGTAAGGCTTCAGGGCACTTCTATAAATACATTTTTGGGCGCATTACTGCGTTGCGACTATATTCAAATGAACTCGTAACCTCGCTGTATACTGCATCCCAGACTTTGCATAGATAGAAGTGCCCGTTAATCAATGAAGGTTAAATTTAATGCAGCAAAGAACACATCAGATTACGGTCTCGACACATGGCCGCAAGCTCTACGATATAACGCCGGAGGTGGTAAGCTGGGCAAAAGCCAGTGCTATAAAAACCGGCATGATGACTCTGTATATCCAGCATACATCTGCAAGCTTGTTAATCAATGAGAATTATGACCATGATGTGCTGGTCGATATGGAAGCTTTCTTTAATCGCCTGGTTCCTGATGGTGACCCATTGTTTATTCATACGGTTGAAGGGCCTGACGACATGCCCGCACACGTGCGCACTGCACTTACCCAAACACATTTATCAATTCCGCTGCTGGATGGCAAAGCTGCCTTGGGGCAATGGCAGGGCGTGTTTTTATATGAGCACAGGCATATACCTGGCAAACGCAGGGTTCTTCTTCACGTGATTGGTGAGTGAGCCAATATATAAATCCTTGTCTTTAAAAAATATTTCTAATACTGTTGCACATAATGTTGAATGCGCTAGAATAGAGCGTATATGTGGGGTGTTGTTAGTAAGTTATTGAATTAAATCATTGATTGTAGTTTTTAATAAGAAGAGGAAATTATTATGTCATCATTATTGCGTTCTTTATTGGTTTTGGGCGTTGCCGGTTTGTTGGTAGTAGGTTGCGGTGAGAAAGAAGAAGCTGCACCAGCTGAAGCGGCGCCTGCTGCTGAAGCTGCTGCGCCAGCTGCAGAGGCTGCTGCACCAGCAGCTGCTGAGCCAGGTGGCTATGAGCCAACAGCTGAAGAGCGTGTACCAGGCATCACTATTGATCCAGCAACCTTGGCTGCTGAATCTGCTGCGCCAGCTGCAGAAGCTACTCCAGCTGCTGAGTAATTTCTTGTTGACTGTGCTGCATTCTAAAATGCGTTGATAACTGATTGACCATTTTAGTTTGACTTGAAAACGCCTGATGATTCCATCGGGCGTTTTTTATTTATCTCTGTAATATTGTGTTGGCTGATTTTGATTGCCCATGGATTCTTTGAATCCTCTTTCAAATATGCTGTTCTCTAAACTCCATCTGGGAAGGTTATTCCTAATCGTATGGCTTTTACAATTGCCTGCTGCCGGGTTTTAACCTTGAACTTTTTGCGAATATTGGCAAAGTGGAAATTGACTGTCGCTTCCGTGCATTTGCAGATCACGGACATTTCCCAGGATGACTTGCCTTCGGTTGCCAATTGCAGGAATTCTATTTCTCTTTTTGAGAGCAATGCTTTTTCAGGCTGATCATGACGTTGTAGTTGCGTAAATTTTTTTGATGATTCAAAAATATAATCGCGAATAAGTGCCCAGTCGGATATTATTTCGTCTAACTCTGCTTGTGATGACATTTTAGCCGTTTCATCCATTGCAAGATTCAGTATGGCAAACTCCGCGTGCGCCCCGTGCATAGGAAAGGCGATGCCTCTGTGCAATCCATAAACTTGTGCAGTGTTATGCATCTGAATTTCCTGACGGGATTTGAAAGTCTTTTGTTCCCATATGAGTGGCATGTTGCTATTTTTGCAGTGCTTGACAATCGGGTCTATATTCCAAAAAGATTCCCCATACATTTTTAGCCATATTGGCGGGTAGTTGCTGTAAATGAGAGCTGAGTTAAGTGGCGCTTGTTTGTTGATATTGATGCTATAGAATGTTTGTGAGAACCCATAGTCGCTAGCCAGCAGAAAAAGGGTATCTGACCAGATTTCTTCGCGGTCACACCCCATTAATCTAAATAGTTTATCAAAATTCACCATTCCGGCATCTCCTTTGTACGCGTTTCAGTCATAAGGAGCTATGGCTTGACTGTTGCGTCGCGATGGATAACCGGAGATGGTTTGTTATCCATTAAATACTGCTTATATGAATAAACATCGCCATGTAAATAATGCGAAGGAAATTCAAAAATTGACCAGTAATAATTTTTTGCGCCCTTGCATATCTGCGATGGCAGGCAGTAGTCCTGCCATTTATTATTGATGCTGCTGTCATAGATGCCATCACTATCAGAGAAAAAAGGTATGAGTTGCTGTGTTTTTAACGCGCTAAGAAGTTGTGCAGGCGCATTCTGGAGTTGCGCCATCTCATAATGCGCCATGAGGCTGGCTTCAGTTTCTACCACCATTAATCTGGCTTTGCCATTCACGTCAATAAATAGTATGCCGCATGGGTTCGGGAACAAGTAATGCTCCACAAATCCGTGCTCTTTATAAAGTTGCTCAACCAGTGCCGCAATAGCAGCGTCTGCCAAAAATGCATAGGTGTGTCTGGTGAGCAAATCTTTGAGGGTGCTGGTCTGTTCGGTAAAGAAAACGGTTTTTAATGTGTTGATCGCCAGTTCTAAGCGATCAAGTGCAATCGGGTCATTTTTTTTGATGAACTGATCAATGAGTTTGTTATTAAATGCATCAACAGCAACTTTTTCGTCAGCCTGCCCAGTAAGCAATATTTTCTTGCAAGGCATATTTTGCAGTGCCTCACACAGTTCTACACCATTCATTTGCGGCATCGCGTAATCAACTACTACGACGGCGGGCAGGGCAAACCGCTGTTTGTTCAGTGCTACACAGTAAATTTCATTGAGATCGATCGCGGCATTGCGACGATCAAGACTGGACGTCTCGTCATCGTAGCTTACGTGAATAGGGTGTGCGGCGTCAGCCTGATAATGCTGGTAAGCACTTTTGATCCAATCAATTGCAGCATTTATATCGGTGAAGGTTTTGCAAATCAGGCTTGAGTCGAGTCTGAATGTAACACTATCCAGATAGCTCTGGTTGTCATCGATTAATACGACTAAAACCGGATGCTGATAAATAGGCAAGAGTATGTTCATTATTCATTCCCGCTGAATTGATTAGTAACAAAAAACATATTTGTTCATTCATTATTTTGCTACAATGGAAAAAAATCCCATTGAGATGGAAAATATTACCATATTTAATGGGTGTCATTATGGTAAATAAACTACAAAAGGCGTCTTGATTTGTACTCTCAATCACAAATTGATCCATTGATCAGCTTCAAAAACACTGTGGGCGAATCTGTGCGCGGCACGATCGTCAAGCTGCAAAGAAAATCGCTGGTGATGGAGGTTTACAACCCATACTCCATCGTGCAAATCAGCGAGGTGCTGGGGGAGCTTACGATCAGAATCGGTAATAAGATTGCTTATCTCGGCAAAGCTGTCGTGATCAGCCTGGTGAATACCGGTCTTACAGCTGTTGTTTCCGTGACGCTGATTGACGAATGGCAAGACTTATACGATGTGGTCATTACACCCGGCGCAGTGGGTGAGGAGGCCAAAGCTTTTGTGCAGGACTGGAGCGAGCGCTTTCAGATTCGGCGTGATTATCAGATTGTGGTCAATGAGTTGCGTGCTTATCTTTCAGATGTGTCGCGTTGGGTGGAACAGGTTGATCTGACCGAATCTTTACCAAGAGTAGATGGTCGGTTGCGAGAGGATATTTTTTACGAGTTAGCCCTGCCATTAATGACCAAGCTCGGTTCGTATCTGAGAAATTTGGAAACGGAAGCGTCATTGGTCGATGTTGATTTAGCGCCGGCACACCGTGCCTATGCGCAAGCTGCCTTACATCCTTTGTTGCTGAGAGCACCATTTGTATTTCGTGCTTTTACCAAACCGCTTGGTTATGCCGGAGATTACGAAATGGTTAACCAGATGCTCAGCGACCCACGCCAGGGACCAAGTACTTATTTTCAGATTGTAAACACCGGTTTCCTGAAAACAGCAGTCGCAGCTGCGCACTGCAATCGTATTGATATATTGGTAGATTTCTTAATCGTTGTTGCCGATTCGGCCAAGAAGGCTGGCAGACCGTTCCGTATTTTGAATGTAGGTTGTGGGCCTGCGATAGAAATTCAGCGCTTTCTGCAACGTTATCCTAATCCAGAATTCCTGTCTTTTGATCTGGTCGACTTTAGTGAAGAAACGCTCGCGAGAACGCGCAGCATACTTTCAGGGATATCCGAGCAAGTGGGTAAACCTATTATCATTAACTATATTCATGAGTCGGTGCACCAGTTACTTAAACGCAGTGTTGATAAAAACTCACCGGAAACCAAGGAGTACGATGCTGCCTATTGTGCCGGATTGTTTGATTATTTTTCTGATAAGGTTTGCTCAAGGCTAACCAGTCATTTTGCTACGCGCACGCGAAGCAAAGGCAAGTTACTCATTACCAACGTACATGCCAGCAACCCGGATAAATTTGGCATGGAGCATTTATTGGAATGGTATTTAATTTATCGTGATGAAAAGCAAATGGAATCACTTCTCCCTGAGGGCTCTACAGAACACAAAATTTATGTAGATGCCACGGGAGCAAATGTTTTTGCGGAAGCGACCGTTGCTTAATGATTAAAGAGTATTTTTCAAAGAAAGCACTGTATCAAGATTACAAAGCTGCGCTCAGCGAGTTTAGGTATGAAATTAGTCTGAGTGGTGCTTACACCGCTATAGGCCTTATATTGCTAGGTGTCGTAATAGATTATAGCTTTTATCCTCAGGAATTATCCCGTTTCACCTCGGCAAGGCTACTTTGTTGCAGCTTGATTGCTGGCCTTGTGTTTCTGATAAAAACTTCATGGGGCCGGTCCAAGGTGCCTGTGTTAACGTTTACCTGGCTATTGCTGCCTCAAATAATGATTTCGTGGATGATTTACACCACGGAAGGCGCTGCCTCACTGTATTACATGGGTTTGCCACTCGCTATATACGGCCTAGGTATCGTGATGGCATTTGGTGTCTGGCAGAATATTCTTTTTGGGGTAGTTTCATATGCCTTTTACTTTACGGCATGTACGCTGAACTTGACGAGCTTTGATGGTAATTTTCTCGTTAATTCCTTGTTTCTGGCGATGTCGATCATTATCAGCGTATTTTGTGCTTTCTATAATGAACGCGCACGTTTCACATTATTCCAGCTCAAAGCCGAAGTAGCAGAAAAAAATATCCTGCTTGAAGAAACCAATAAAAATCTGGCCGAGATCAAGGGCCAAATGCTGCAACAGGAAAAAATGGCCTCTATCGGCACGCTGGCTGCCGGTTTACTGCATGAGGTCAATAATCCGGTCAATTATTGCCTGATGGCGATCAGTGTTGCCATGGAAGAACCGGCAGTTAAAACCACCCAATCGCTCAAGGAGTGCCTTGTTGATGCGCAGCATGGCATGCAGCGTATTCAGCATATTGTTTCTGATCTTAAAATATTTGCGTATCGCCCCAATGAGTCTGAACGCAGTGAGGCCGATTTTATGTTCGAGCGCGCTGTTAATTCCTCGCTGCGACTGGTAGGGCATGAGATCAAGGGCATTGCCATTACGCGCGATATTCTGCCAGATAGTCTGGTGCATGGTGATGAAGCGGCAATTGTGGGCGTATTAATTAACCTGTTCAGCAATGCCGCACTTGCTTTGCGTAAAGTAAGCCGCACACATCCCGCTATTCATGTATCTGCTGTTTGGCATGCAGACCGGCTGCGCGTTACCGTCCAGGATAATGGACCCGGCATTGCGCCTGAAAATCTATCCCGTGTATTTGAGCCATTTTTTACGACCAGGGCCGTTGGCCAAGGGCTGGGGCTGGGGTTGAGCATCAGTTATGGCGTAATTGCGCGGCATGGCGGTATCTTGCGCGCTGAAAGTGTTTTGGGCGAATGGACCAAAATGATTTTTGACTTACCGCGAGCGAAGTAATGAAAGCTATATCAAATACGCAAGATTTCAGCGCGATTCCTATCCTCTATGTAGATGATGAGAAGATGGCACAAAAGTACTTTGTACGCTCAGTTGAGAGTGAGTTTTATGTGCTGACAGCTTCAAGCGCGGATGAAGCTGTGGAAATGCTGCACGATAAGTCGTTGCGCATTGGCATTCTTATCACCGATTATCGGATGCCTGGGCGTGATGGCGGCGATCTGTTATGTCAGGTCGAACGCGAATTTCCACATGTTATTCGTATTCTGGTGACAGCATATGCAGACAGGGAAATGTTGCTGCATACAGTCAATTCTGGTGAGGTATTTCGCATACTTGAAAAGCCCTTGAATGTGAGTGAAGTTAAAAACGCGTTGCGAGAAGCATACACGCTGTCATGGGAGCGCACTACAAGGCAGCAAAGACTGATTGCCATGAATGAAACGCTTAATTTTCTTGCACACGAGTTGAACACGCCGTTGGCCTCAATTGCTAACTTTGCACAGGGAATGCAGCGCCGTATTCGTGATGAGAACTGGCCGTGCCATCCTATGATCGAAATCGGCAAAGCAGCATCAGCGATTAATGATAATGCACAATACTGCTTATCTTTACTGCTGTCATTTGTAAATTCTATTCATAACATCAATCCCCACATTAACTGTCATGCCGATATGACAGCGCACCAGATGGTGCTGTCATTGCTGGATTCTTATCCGCTAACGCCTGAGCAACATGCAGCGATTGAAGTTGATATTCATCAGGATTTCAAGGTAAAGGCTTTACCTAACTGTGTTGCGCTGGTGTTGTCCAGTATCTTGAGCAATGCCCTGCGAGCGCTTAAAGGGCACTTGTCGCCCAAGGTCATCTTCAGCATTCTGGTAGATGATTGGCCGCAAATCTGCATCAGTAATAATGGCCCGTGCATACCGTCAGACGTATTGGCTCGCTTAATGGAAACGCCGTTTACAACGCATGCAGATTCTGGCGGGAAGGGCTGGGGCATGGTGTTCTGCCGGCGTGTAATGCACTCTTTTGGAGGCGATATTCTAATTTCGTCTAAGCCAGAATCCGGAACGATTTTTACACTGAAATTTCCTTCCGCAAAGGCCAGATCACACCCATCTGGGTCAAAGTAAAGTTGGCATTTACTGTCGCTGTAAAAATGTTAATGGCACTCAAATCAATAAAAATGGAGCAATAAAATGGAGCAAGTAATCAGTAATCAAGCTATCACTGCACCGCAGATATTATTCGTTGATGACGAAGCAACTGCCGTAAAATATTTTCAAAGAGCCATCAATTCGCTTGCCCCGGTGGTGACTGGCAGTTCGGTAGAAGAAGGTAAGCGCTTGCTTGACGCGCATGCATCAACGCTCTTAGTGCTGGTGTCAGATCAGCGCATGCCCGGTGGATATGGTAATGAGTTATTGCTTTATGCGCTGACAAAGTATCCGCATATCGTCCGGATACTGACAACGGCCTATTCCGAACTGGAGCAAACTGTTGAAGCGGTCAATCAGGGGCAAATTCACCGTTATATTCAAAAGCCTTGGGAAATATCAGCTATCAGGATGGAGTTAAAACAGGCGTTGGATCTGGCAAACTTGCGCAAGGAACACGCGCATTTGCTACGTGAAAAAATGATGGTTTGGAAAAAACTCATTGTTTCAAATCGAATTGGCAGTTTATATGCGCTTTGCGCCAGCCTTGCCGCATCAACAGATGCTTTACCAATTGAGGCTTATCTATCGACTGCCCACAGCGCCGGCATTACTCTGCCAGCCGAACCTGATTGGCATGCGATGGATTATTCAGACATCGTGAGTGTGGAGTCTATCCGTAGTGGTCAGTTTGGTCATGCTGTACAAAAGAGCCTGGAAGAAATAAAGCAGACCTATCACAATAGTCAGCCAACCGATGGGTTAAGGGTGCTTGCAGAGGTGTTAACGGGCAAGGTTCAAATCTCGGAGAACGGTGTTGCTGCATTCAGTGATATGCAGAATTTTGCAGAGTTTTTGGAAGCACGGTCAGATGCACAAATTTCTACACAACATGCATCTTGGCTGGCGTTTCTGATCTGGCTGCATGATGCAGGGTACTCTTTGCGTCTTAAAAATATGGAAGCTGGTGTTCAATTTTCTCTGGAACCGTTTGCCGTGCCAAATACTCCAGTAAGTCTGGCAAGCTGGATAGGGCAGCTTTGTAACTAACAATTTGATAAAGCTGTGTTATTCCGTGAAAAGATATGGATGCATTCCCTGCATGTTGCTGGGGACTTTTCTGACAATTTCCAGTGTCGCGCAGGCCGCTGGCTTTGCGCTGACGGAGCAGAGTGGCAGTAGTTTAGGTAACGCATTTGCCGGAGCTGGCACGGCCGCAGAAGACGCAAGCACTATTCTTTCCAATCCGGCCGGGCTTTCACGGGTGCAGGGTTCGCAGATGGTAGTTGCGGGTTATGCCATTAAACCATCCATTCATTTTAACAACGAGAGTTCGAAAACGCTCATTGGTGCACAGGTGGGAGATCCATTGTTGTCGGGTGGATACGGTGGCGATGCCGGTGACTGGGCGTATGTGCCAAATTTATATTTTGCCACCGATGTTAATGAACATATAAAAATCGGACTGGGTATCAATGCGCCTTTTGGTCTTAAAACCGAATACGATAAGCGTTGGGTAGGTCGTTACGATGCTGTCAAGTCGGATTTAAAAACCATCAATATTAATCCTGCTATTGCTTATCAGGTAAATGACAAGCTTTCTTTGGGTTTTGGTGTTAACGCGCAATACATTAGTGCTGAACTCAGCAATGCCGTGGATTTTGGATCTATTTGTGCCATGGCAGGTGCAGGAACGTGCGCAGCTCCTCAGGCACGCGATGGCAAGCTTCAATTGAACGGTAATGACTGGAGTTGGGGTTATAATTTTGGCTTGCTGCTGGAGCCTGTAACAGGTACGCGACTTGGACTTGCCTATCGATCCAAGGTGGGGCATCGCTTGAAGGGTGATGCCAAATTTTCTAACGTACCAATAGAATTAACTGGCGTTCCTGATTTGGCTAATGGCTCAATCACAGCGGATATCACTTTGCCAGAAACAGCACTGGTCAGTATCTTTCATCAGCTTAATGATCGCTGGAGCATCATGGCGGATATGCTTTGGACGCGCTGGAGCCAATTCAAGGAGTTAAGCGTGGAGCGTAGCAGCGGAGCCCTGGTAGGTAGTATAACTCAGCAGCACTGGCACAATACCCGACGGTATGCTTTGGGCGCTACTTACAAATATAGCGATGACTGGAAGCTGCGTTTTGGTGTGGCTTATGATGAGTCTCCAGTGTCAGCAAATTTTTTAACCCCGCGCATTCCTGATCAAAGCCGTTGGGTATTGGGCTTGGGCGCCCATTTCAGAATTAACGATTCCGATAATTTGGATGTCGGTTATTTACATATTTTTATGAAAGATGCATCACTTAATCAAAAAAATCCGATACTGCAGTCACAGGTTGCCATTACTCGCAGTCTGTCAGGTAACTATGATAGCGATGTGGATGTGTTGAGTTTGCAGTATACGCATACTTTTTAAGGTGCATCCCTGGCTTCAATGTGAAAGCCGGTAATCATAATAATCAAACTCAGCTCGTTGCTATGTGCCTGATTTTTTGTAAAATCGGGCTTATCTAGTTGTAATCCCCAGTTGAAATTCTTCATTTGCTATTTTTAGTCAGCGAGTTGACATTAAATGCACCAAGCCATCATCCATTAGACTCACTACACCACTATTAATGCATTCATCCCATAATGCACGAACGTGAATATCACGGGTTAACGTTCCAGCAAGTTCGGTAAATGATGTTGAGTAAGCTGAATGTGGGTGGCGTGGGATCGGCTTTGGTTCGCCATCCTTGCCAACCAGTTCCGGTGTTTCAAGCCAGGCTGTAATCAGTTTGCTAATCAGGCCATGTTGACGCGTAAGTGATTCGTTATGATTTTGGCTGAGCAGGCGTTTTACATCTTTGCGGTGCACTCCGGTGAGCAGGGAGATGCGGCTGTCAGTTTGTGATTTACCTTCAATAGCAAATTCACTTTCTGCTACAGAAACGAGTGCAGTTTTGAGCATTTCTGAGACCTGCCTGTAATCTAATCTGAAATTAATGCATTGCCGTGCCATGGGTTTCAGGTAATGTTCAATTTCAGTCGCAGCTGAAGAGGATGTGGTGTCAATATACATTTTGGCAGTTTCCTTTCCAAGTCTCGGTTTTTGAATTTATTGATATTGTTACATAGCAGGTTTTTTTCTTATAGCGTGGGTCCTCTAGTAAGTGTTGGGAATGGCACTATCAATAATGATAGGTAGCAGTGAATTATTTACTGGTACCAACGCGCAGCCTTATTTTTGTACTTGGCTATGCTAGCTTGAAAAGGCTCCCACGCTTAAAGGCTGTATGTGATTGAGTGATTTTTCCAATAAAAAAGCCAGCTTTCAGCTGGCTTTTTATGCGGATCGAGAAAGGAATATTCTGAGAATTAACCGAATTTACCGGTAATGTAATCTTCTGTTTCTTTACGGCTTGGGCGCGTGAAAATCATGTCTGTGTCGCCGTATTCAATCAGATCGCCCAGATACATATAAGCAGTGTAGTCAGAGATACGTGCTGCCTGCTGCATGTTGTGAGTAACCACCAGAATGGTAAGTTTGTTGCGCAGTTCGCTCATCAGTTCTTCAATATTGGCGGTAGCAATCGGATCCAATGCTGACGTCGGTTCATCAAACAGCATGATTTCAGGATCAGTTGCCAAGGCACGAGCAATACACAGGCGCTGTTGCTGGCCACCGGACAGGTTGAAAGCCAAGTCCTGCAGGCGGTCTTTAACTTCATTCCATAATGCGGCACCTTTGAGTGCTTCTTCGACTTTGTCGTCCAGCAAGCGCTTGTTGCTCTCGCCGCGCACGCGCAGGCCATAAGCTACGTTTTCATAGATGGATTTCGGGAAAGGGTTTGGTTTTTGAAACACCATGCTGATGCGCATACGCACTTCAATCGGATCAACGCCTTTTTCCAGAATATTGGTGTTATCCGGGTGCATGATAATCTGGCCGTCGTATCTGTTGCCTGGGTACAAGTCATGCATGCGGTTGAAGCAGCGCAGGAATGTCGATTTTCCACAGCCGGAGGGACCAATCAATGCCGTAATCTTGTTCTCGTATAGCGGCATGTTAATGCCTTTTAAGGCTTGCGTACCATTGCTGTAATAAAAGTTGAGATCTCTTGATTCAGCTTTAATCGGGGTTGTCGCGTTGATCATGTAGTTTCCTAAGTTTACGATTTCTATATATTCAGTTTAATGTTGGTAACCGAAGCTGTTGATTACCATTTAATGTTTTTACGAATCTTGTAACGCAGCCAGATTGCAGTGCCGTTCATGAGCAATGTCACCACGATAATAATGGCACCGGTAGCAGCAGCATTGATGTGGAATGCATGGTCAGGACGCGACAGCCAGTTAAACATCTGAATCGGCAGTACAGTGAAGCTTGAGCTCAGCCATTCAAAGCTGATGAAAGGCGCTTCGGTCATAATCGGAGATGGTGGCAAGAACGCAATGAAGGTCAGCGCGCCAATGGTAATGATAGGCGCGGTTTCACCCAGAGCACGTGACATACCGATAATGACGCCAGTCAGAATGCCGCCCTGTGAGTATTTAACGACGTGGTCTCGGACCACCTGCCATTTGGTTGCACCAACCGCATAGGCCGCTTCGCGGATGGCTACCGGAATTGAGCGGATCGCCTCACGGGTAGAAACAATCACAATTGGCAGAATCAACAAGCCCAGTGTTAACCCGGCGGTTAAAATACTCTGGCCCAGATTTAAGCCGTAAACAAACAAGCCTAGTGCAAGTAAACCGTAAATAATCGATGGTACGCCTGCCAGGTTGGACACATTAATTTCAATGAGGTCTGAAAACCAGTTTTTAGGCGCATACTCTTCCAGATACAAACCTGCTGCGACACCGACTGGAACTGCGGTCAGGAAAGTCACCAGCATGACCAGCACAGAGCCGACCCAGGCGGAAAGTAAACCGGCACTGCCAGCACGGCGCGATGGGAAATCGCTCAGGAATTGAAGGTTAAAGCGTGGGTAGCCATCTAATACCAAGTCTATAAACAATGTGAGTAATGCCAGTAGGCCAAACATGATCGCTACTAAGCCAATCGTTGCAAACAGAATGTCATTACGCTTATGGCGCTTGATCATCGCGCGAACTGCATCCAGGTTTTCAATGACGGATGCTTTGTTTTTTTGTATATTTGAATTCATATCGAATGTCCGTTAAGTATTGCTGGATTAATATTGCTCACGGTATTTTTTGCGCACAATGTGACCAAGAATGTTGAAGCACAAGGTCATTGCAAATAAAACCAGACCGGCAGCAAAGATACTTTGATAGCCGATGCTTGCATGCGGCAAGTCGCCCATGGCAACTTGTACGATATAAGCGGTAATCGTTGCGGCACCTTCAGTCGGGTCGAAGGTGAGGTTAGGCTGCTGGCCAGCAGCGACAGCAACCACCATGGTTTCGCCTACAGCGCGTGAAATGCCTAGAATATAGGCGGCCACAATGCCTGAAACCGCTGCCGGCGTTACCACGCGAATCGCAGTCTGAAAGCGTGTTGCGCCCATCGCATACGAACCTTCGCGCATGCTCATTGGCACTGCGCGCATGGCATCTTCGGCGATTGATGCAATGTAGGGAATAATCATAATGCCCATCACAATACCTGCACTCAGCATATTGAAACCGGGTAATTCAGGATAGAATTTTTGCAGGATCGGCGTCACAAAAAGCAGCGCGAAATAACCAAATACAATGGTTGGTACGCCAACCAGCAGCTCTAAAATTGGCTTCACAATTTCACGTGCGCGGTGTGAGGCAAACTCTGATAGGTAGATTGCGGCAATGGTGCCTACCGGTATCGCAACGGCAAGTGCTACAGCGGAAGTCGTCAGTGTGCCTGCTACCAGTGGCATGATGCCATAGTGGGCATCTTCAAACAGTGGGGTCCACTCTTTGCTGGTAAAGAACTCTACAATCGAGACAGTTTTAAAAAAACCTAATGATTCGTACAGCAGAATCGCCACGATCGCAAAGGTCGTGAACACAGCAGACAGCGCGGCCAGCATTAGAATTAACTCAATAATGCGTTCTTTGAAATGGCGCTGCACGTTTTTAGCCAGACGCGGACTGACCGTAGTCAAACTAGCCGTCGTAATACCAGAATTTTTAGACACTTTGTTTGTTGCACTCATCATAATTTAGACTTTTTTATTGTAACGGATTTTAACTACATTAAAACCGTTGAATAAGAAACAGGAGCAGCCATTGCTGCTCCCTGATTCTGCTTAGACTTATTTGATTCTGTTGATCAAGTCTTTAACTTTAATACCAACTTCGTTTTTACCGCCAAAACCAGTACCTGGCTTCATTGCTTTGAAGTGATCTTTAACTGCAGCATAGTCTTCTGAAGTCAATGGTACATATTTAACTTCTTTTACTAAAACCGGTGCATGTTCCAGATAGTAGTTTACGAATGCTTTAACTTCCGGTTTGAATGCGGCTGCTGTTGCATTTACATAAATAAAGATCGGGCGTGACAGTGGCTGGTATGTACCATCCATTACAGTCGCTGCTGAAGGCAATACTGCTGGGCCGCCTGCTTTGGCTGCAACTGGAACTGCTTTCAATTTATCTTTATTCTCTTCATAGTATGCCAAGCCAAAGTAGGCCATGCCGCCAACGTTACCAGAAACGCCTTGCACTAATACGTTGTCATCTTCTGATGGTGTGTAGTCAGTACGGCTGGCTTTTGATTTGCCATTGATCGCTTCGGTAAAATAGTCGAATGTACCTGATGCTGTACCTGGACCATATAAACTCATTGCTTTATCTGGATAGGCGCTGTTAACCTGTTTCCAGTTTTTAACGCTGGAACCTGGTTGCCAGATTTTTTTCAACTCATCTACTGTCAGGCTTTTAACCCAGTCATTTTTTGAGTTTACAGCTACAGTTAAAGCGTCAAAAGCGATTGGTAGTTCAATGTATTGGATACCGGCTTCTTTACATGCGTCCATTTCTTTTTGTGCGATTGGACGTGATGCGTTTGAAATATCAGTTTCACCACGGCAGAATTTTTTAAAGCCGCCACCGGTGCCTGATTCACCAACCGTTACTTTTACTTTTTGTGCTTTCTGAAACTCTTCAGCCACCGCTTCAGTGATTGGGTAAACGGTACTTGAACCGTCAATCTTGATAACTTTTTCTGCTGCAAATGCAGTGTTTGCTACTGACAATGTAGTGCTTAATACACCTGCAATTGTTAACGCTTTTAATAGGGTAGATCGCATTCCATGCTCCTTGTTGATATTCAGTACGTTATAAAACTGAATGCCATTTTATGAATGGAATGTGACAAATTGATGACAAATTTTAATTTAGTAAAAAATAAAGGGGGCTCAATAAGAGCCCCTGATAAAAGCTAACGTAACTGTTTGAATTTGCTACAGGAATGTACGCCCAAAATGGTAAGAGATAGCCGCTATTAGGCCTGCGCATGGAATGGTTAGCACCCATGCCCAGACAATGCGTGACGCCAGGCCCCAACGTACTGCAGAAGCGCGGCGGGATACGCCTACACCGACAATTGCGCCGGTAATCGTGTGCGTGGTTGATACCGGAATGCCAAGTGAAGTCGCCAGGAATAGTGCGATAGAACCAGAAGTCTGCGCACAGAAAGCGCCGGTTGGGCGAACTTTGGTAATGCCCATGCCCATTGTGCGCACAATACGCCAGCCACCCATCAGTGTACCCAAGCCCATGGCCAGCTGGCATGAAATCACGACCCAGAACGGTACGTGGAAATCGCCTTGCAGGTAACCGTTTGCAAACAGCAATACGGTAATAATCCCCATGGTTTTTTGCGCATCATTAGCGCCATGTCCCAAGCTGAACAGGGAGGATGAAATAAACTGCATTTTATTAAATCGGTTTTCTGTCTTGTATGGCGAAGATTTTTGGAATAGCCACAGCACGATGACTGACAAGATCATTGCCAGCAGCATCCCGAACAATGGGGACAGCACAATGGCAAAACCTGTGGTGATGAGTTTGCTGCCGATAATGATACCTTTGGTCCCTGCGTGCGCAACGCCAGCACCTAGTAAACCGCCAATTAGTGCATGGGATGAAGAGGACGGAATGCCAAACCACCAGGTAATGACGTTCCATGCAATCGCGCCGCTTAACGCGCCGAATATCACGGCATTATTCACAATATTCGGGTCGATAATGCCTTTGCCCACGGTGTCAGCCACGTGCAAACCAAAGAATAAAAACGCAATGAAGTTAAAAAATGCCGCCCATGCCACAGCAGCCTGCGGCGTGAGTAAGCGCGTGGAAACCATGAGCGCAATAGAGTTGGCTGCGTCATGAAAGCCGTTCATAAAGTCAAATATGAGGGCTACCAGGACGAGCACGGCCATAATGAGAATAGCGTGATCCATGATTGCCCCTTAAATACGCTCTAACACTACACCGTGAATGACGTCTGCAACGTCTTCACAGCTATCGACAGCCTCTTCGAAAATGTCATAAAGTTCTTTTGAACGGATCAGGGTACGTGCATCTGACTCTTCAGCAAACAGGCGATGCATACCGGCGCGCATGACGTGGTCTGCCTCACCCTCGATGCCGCTGATTTCTGCGCAGGTGCGTAGGATTTTTTCTGAATTTTTCATGTCAGACAACATGCTGACTGCATCACGTACTTTTTCTGAGGCGCGTAACAGAATCTGGCTAAGTGCCACCATCTCTGGCGTAAAAGCTGTGTGGCCATAGATTTTCGCACTTTGCGGAATATCTTCCATATAGTCGATGATGTCGTCCAGCGCCATTGCCAGTTCGCGAATCTCGCGACGGTCAAACGGGGTAATAAAGGTTTTATGCAGGGAGAGCAGGATTTCGCGGGTGTATTCGTCAGCTTCTGACTCGATTTTTCGGAGTTCGGCAAAGTGCTCGTCAAATTTTTCTGGTTCTTTTACGGCTGACATCATGGCCAATACTTTTGAGCCTCTTACGACACAGTCTGCCAAACTGTTGAACTGAACAAAGTAATTGTCGTTGCGTGGTGAAATTGCCGCCATTAAACGACCAAGTGTAGCATTTGCCATGATTTAAGAATCTCCCTAATTGTTACAGTTTTATTGCAAATTTAAAATTTTCGTAAGTTTAACCGCCCGATGGTAAATCTGCGAGTATTTATTGTTTATAAATAAAATTTATTTGCAGTAGTGTGGTTTTTTTGAGGTTAAAATCTGCGCGTTGTTTTGCTATTACTGCTGCTTATGAGAAGGAAAAAATATGAGCAATGTTACGATTTACCATAATCCGGCTTGCGGCACTTCACGCAACACACTGGCAATGATACGCGCCAGCGGGATAGAACCCACTGTGATTGAATACCTCAAAAATCCACCTGACCGTGAGCGTTTGCAGGAATTGATTAGCCGGATGGGGTGTTCCGCGCGTGATATTCTGCGCGAAAAGGGCACACCTTATCTGGAGCTGGGTTTAAATGATTTGAGTTTGTCTCAAGACGTCTTGATCGACGCGATGTTACAGCATCCGATATTGATTAACCGTCCAATTGTAGTGACAGCTAAAGGCGTTAAGTTATGCCGTCCATCGGAACTGGTGTTGTCAATTCTGGAAAATCCTGAGATTGGTACTTTTGTGAAAGAGGATGGTCAGGTCGTTTGTTAACTGTTAAATTCAGTAGGCTTTTATAAGCTGAGCCCTTACATGATGACCTTTAAAATTTCTTAATTTGAATATTGTTCTTCTTGAGTGCGTAGGCCAGCTGGCGAGGTGTTAAATCTAACAAACGTGCTGCTTTTGCTTGCACCCAGCCACCCTTTTCCATTGCATTAATGAGTCGGTCACGTGCATTTTCGGCTTTGCTATTTTCGTTATTTTGGCGCAGTAGTGTCGCCTGATGTGATGAGGTGCCTTGGACGCTAATTGGAATTGCTGATTTCTGTACCTGATATTTCCAAAGTGTTGCTGAAAGACAATTGTTGTTCTGGCATGGTATGTCTGTGTCTCGAATGAGATTGCCATGAGATAAGGTATAAAAACGCGCCACGCAATTTTCCAGTTCGCGTACATTGCCAGGCCAGTAGCAATTGCTGAGTATATGTAAAGCTCCCGGCGTAATACTTTTTTTCACATTGTTATCTTGATTAAGTCGCGACAATGTTGCTTCTACCAATAAGGGAATATCCTCGCGCCGCTCGCGAAGTGGCGGTAAAAAGATCGAAATTACATTAATACGAAAATACAGGTCTGATCGAAACTCACCTTTACTGACGGCATCTTCCAGATTGCGATTGGTCGCGCAAATCAGGCGCACATCTACTTTAATGGTATTGTTACCGCCAACACGTTCAAATTCTCTTTCTTGCATTACGCGCAGCAGTTTTACTTGAAAAGCCGGTGAAATATCACCAATCTCATCGAGAAATAATGTTCCGTCATTTGCTTGTTCAAAACGCCCCTGGCGCTGATGCAATGCGCCGGTAAAAGCTCCTTTTTCATGACCGAACAATTCCGATTCCAGCAGATTTTCTGATAATGCTGCACAGTTTACTTTAATAAATGGCCTGTCTTTGCGGGGTGAAATAAAATGAATCGCACGTGCAATAGCCTCTTTGCCGGTACCGGATTCGCCCCGCAATAAAATGGTGTTATTGCTTGGTGCTGCCATGTGCACATTGGCGAAAACTTCCTGCATGCGTTTTGATTGTCCAATTACATGGTCCAAACTGTATGTGTGCGCCATGTTTTTTTGCTGGCGAGACTTTTCTAGTAGTAATTGCTGACGGTCTATGGCTACTTGCTGGTTAAGGCGGACGCTCTGGGCAATCAGGCTGGCTACCATCGTTAATAATTGAAGTTTATTCTGAAATTCGTTATTGGCATCCTTTTTTTCATATTGAAATGAAAGCACACCGACACACTCTCTTTCTATCTTGATTGGAACCCCCAGGAAGGCAATAGCTTTGCCTTCCTGTAACTTTTGTGCACCAGTTTTGTTCAGAAACAGCGGTTCATGCGCAATATCAGGAATGACGATTGATATGCCGTTCTTGAAGATTTTTCCGGTAATTCCTTCCCCGGTCAAAAATTCACCACGCTGCATTTCTTCATTCGTTAACCCCGTTGCAGCAACAATACTTAATTTTCCGGACTCCTGAATCAGGCTCACCATGCCGCGATCCATATCCAAATGAGACGCCATTAAATTAAGGGCTTGCCGTAGCGTGTTATGCAGTGCTAATGACGAACTAAGTATCTTGGCAATTTCATAAATGGTTACTAGTGCAATGTGTTTAGTGTCTTGTGAGCTTGGCATTGAGTCTCGTCTTAAAAATAAATTTATGCTTGATCAAGCAAATAACATGCCGAGAAAATATCCCATTTTTTAAGTTTAAAAAAACAGTCCGGTGATGCTATTCGCACATATGTTGTTATTGCTGAATTTGTGTGTGGAGTTGTAATAAACCTTACATTAATTTTGAGCAGATAAAACAAATTGTCATATACACAACATAAGTGAAAGCAAATTAAAAAACGGTAAATATTATTATTTTTCATATGGTTAAGGTTAAAAATAATTAGGTGGCATGGTGTTTGCTGATGTGTAATCAGCCCATTCAAACTAGTAGGGTTTGCTGTAGTAGGTGGCAGAGTTTTATTAGCAAGTATTAACAAAAGTATTTGTAACTAAGGAGATATTGTCATGGCGGAACAAAATAATGTGCAGGAAGTTAAATATCAATTTTACGGTCAGGAGCCAATGACGTTACAAGAAAGAACTGAGTTCTTACAGGCGGCGCGCGAACAAGAAAAGGCATATGACGATTATCTTGCCAAATTGGCTAATCGTCGAATCGTGGACAATCTCCCACATGAGTATTTGCCAGATGTGGATGATCTTCAACATCTTTATAGAGATCCTGAACATCCGTTTAACTTAAGTTCGGACATGGCATTCGATGAATTCAGATTGCAACAATTGGCGGATAAGATTAAGGAATCGCAATATAACTTGATTCAATTAAATCAACTGCAAGCAGAAAGTGATGCTTTAAAAGCCGAGTTAGAGGTAAAGCAGCAAACTCTTATGGCGAAAGAGGCCGCTAGAAGTGCAGGTAATGAAGTTGGTATAGCTGGTAGTGTGGAGATTAAAGCGGCTGAGAGCGTAAGTCTGGGAGGTAATGTAGGTACGACCCCATGGCATAAAACTGCAGATGGTTGGAATTATCCGGCTAACTTGACAGCAGGGTTTGATAAAACCGTTGAGTCAGGATTATTTGCACTGCGTAATGGGCAAGCATCACCGTCACCATATACACCTAAGCCCACATTTACTGATTCTGCTGCTAAGGCATTGTTTACAAATGATAATGAAGCCCCAACTCATATATCATGGCATAAACAAGGGAGTGTTAACGCCTACACTGATGCTATTCCGGAAGAGCAATTAAGGCGAACAACTGCGTCAGTTGCTGCCAATGATCATGTGTCAGCGCAGATTGGTGAGAGTTCTGGTAATACTCTGCAGCAAGCGGCGGAAACGCGAGCTTCTGTGCAAGCTGGTGATATCTCGATATATAGTCAGGGTGGAACAAGTAAAAATATGTTTTCTATCCTGCCGGTATTTGGTAAAGCGTTGACTGCGCATACTTTAGCCCCATTAGGGACCGAAGCATTGTTTCAGGCAGATGCAGCACAGGAGGTTATTGCTAAAGCAGAAAAGGATTATGCCAAAGGCTTGCTTACTCAACATCAATTTGGCATCGTGAGCAGCAATACTAAAGTGACCGCAGCCGAGGCTAGTGCTGCGGCAATTGTGCCAGAGCCTGGTTTAGGCATAGATAAAATTGTACAAGCAGGCGATAGGAAATTGGTAGCTGAATTAGTACAAGCAGGTTTACCTAAAGAGCGGGCCGAGCAGTATGAAATGGGCAGTATGATTGAAAGCGGACACAGGTTGGCGGCACTGGCATCTGACTCGCAGGCAAACAGGAATGATGTGAAGCAAGCGGTAGATGCTAATGGTGCAGTGCCACTCAGCATGGCGCTCAATATCAATCAGTCACAACTGCGCCAGTTTGGCGCAATGTCAGCTACATTGGGTGGGGAAGCGCTAAAGAACGAGGTCGCAAGAAATTCAGCCTTTGAGAGATTGGCTCACCTATCTCCCCAAAAAATAGAAGGGCTGTCCCGAATGGCTGCAGCCGGCGCTGACCCTCTGGTGATGGACCACGGTTATATTACAACGGTATCCAATCGTCCTGCACAACTGAGTGCAGATTCCAAGGCAGCGTTTATTGAGTCTGCCAACTACATTATGCAAAGTGGTGATGTTGCATTCAGGGTTCCTGGCAACAGGCCTGTTGAATTAAAGGCAACGGTAGAAAACTTTGCCATGACGTATGAGCGCCTGGCGCAAGATGGCGGGCTTAGCAGGCAGGACAGGGCTGCGCTTGAAAAATCAATCAACATACTGTCTGAGGGGATTGGGACAGGTCGATTGCAAGGAGTGGTTGTGAGATATGAGGCAGCGCATCCGGCTCCGGTGGCGGCTAATGATGCAGAGCACGCAATGTCGATGCAAAGATAACCTGAAAATCTAATATTCCACTTAAAAGGAGAGAGTTATGTCGGACGAGTTTGAAAAAGATGTTGCTAATCAGGATCAGCTGATCGGGCGTGGACATGTTACGCATGGACAGGCAGAGGATGCAGTTAGCAATAAGATAGATGCCGTTCTCAGTAAGAGCAAAAGGCAGCTGGCGGGTGGGTGCCTGCAAGATGCCGCCGCCAAAGACCAGACTGTCACGATACCTAAAAAAGAAACTATTTTTTACATCAATACTGATGCAATGCGTGAGTCCGGCGGCGCAATACAAGCAAAGAATATAGAAGATCAAAAGAATTTGATGCTGGAGGGTAGAAGTAACGCTAATAAAGCTTTTGAACAAGCGTTGAGTATGGTTGATCAAGCTACAGCTGATAACGCAATTAAAGTATTAAATTACGCTAAAGAGGATATCTATTATCGTAATTTCAATAATTATCATCAACATGCAGATCATTCTGAACGCGGAATCGCTTCGCAGTCCGAGATGGAGCTTTCCTGGGTGAAACTTGCCTTGGCCGAGCAAGTGGCAAACGGTAGCTTCAAGCATGAAATTGATGCTAAGGAGGCTCGCGGATTGCCGGTGGTTTGTGAAGACAATAGTCTAGTCAGGTAGTCTGTATCTATGAAAATATACTAAGCGCTTAGCCCGTAACCAGACGTCTGCAGATTTGGATTAGACATTTGGTTAGGGGCAATCATGCCGATTTATTTATTTTTTATCTCTCCTTTATTGCTCCAGCACCTATCGCGTACTTCAATGCTTGCCGCTAAGCGTTAATGCTTAAACAGTTGTTGTATAATTAGCAGTTTAGTCATTAAGTTAAGACGTCATGGAAGCGGAACAACTCAATATTATCGCCAATCGCCTCAGCGATTTGAGCGAGCGCAACAATGCCCTTCGGGGGTATCTTTGACTTTGAAAGCAAAAATCAGCGTCTGGAAGAAGTAAACGGACTGCTCGAAGATCCGAAAATCTGGGATGACAATGCCAAAAGCCAGAAACTGGGCAAGGAAAAACGCGAGCTGGAACTTGTTATCAACACGCTAAACAGTGTTGAAGGCGGTCTTAAAGACGCGCAGGAGCTGTTTGAAATGGCGCGCGAAGAGAATGATGATGACACGCTACTGAGTGTTGCGGCAGATTCTGTAGCGCTGGAAAAACAGATCGCCGAGATGGAATTCAGGCGCATGTTCTCCGGTGAACTCGATGCAGCCAATTGCTTCGTCGAATTTCAGTCCGGCAGCGGCGGCACCGAGGCGCAAGACTGGGCCAATATGCTGCTGCGCATGTACTTGCGTTACTGCGAGCGTAAGGGCTTTAAAGTGGAAGTGCTGGAAGAGTCTGAAGGCGATGTGGCCGGCATTAAAGGCGCATCTATCAAAGTCAGCGGTGATTATGCCTACGGTACCTTGAGAACTGAAAACGGTGTGCATCGCCTGGTGCGAAAATCCCCGTTTGACTCCAATGCCAAGCGTCATACCAGCTTTGCCAGTGTGCAGGTGTTTCCGGAAGTGGATGACTCCATTCAGATCGAGATTAATCCTGCTGACCTGCGTATTGATACCTATCGTGCCAGTGGTGCGGGCGGTCAGCATATTAACAAGACCGATTCAGCCGTGCGTATTACGCATATTCCGAGCGGTGTGGTGGTGCAATGCCAGAATGACCGTTCACAGCATCGCAACAAAGATGAAGCGATGAGTATGCTGAGAGGCGCGCTGTATAACCTGGAACTGAATAAGCGTAATCAGGAAAAGCAGGCGCTGGAAGATGCCAAGACCGATATCGGCTGGGGGCACCAGATCCGCTCCTATGTACTGGATCAGTCACGCATAAAGGATTTACGCACCGGTGTGGAGATCGGCAATACGCAAGGTGTGCTGGATGGCGACCTTGACCCATTTATTACAGAAAGTTTGAAGCAGGGAGTATGAGTGTGAGTAATTCAGAAAATAATCAGCAGAACAATCCAGTTGTACAACAGGATGAGAATCACGTGATTGCCGAGCGCCGCGAAAAGTTAAAAGCTATCCGCGAATCAACCAAGGCAAACGGCGGCGCTACATTTCCTAATGATTTCAAGCCAGAGCACAAAGCGGCAGAACTGCATGCAGAGTTTGGCGGTTTTGATAATGAAGTGCTCGATCCGAAAGCCGTGCGCGTCAGCATTGCCGGCCGCATGATGCTGAAACGTGTCATGGGTAAAGCCAGTTTTGCTACCGTGCAGGATAGCAGTGGCCGCATTCAGTTATTCATCTCTAAAGATAACCTGGTTTCAGCTGACAGCGAAGCGATTTACGACGCATTCAAGCATTGGGATTTAGGCGATATTATTGCCGCAGAAGGCGTGTTGTTTAAGACCAAAACCGGTGAGCTTTCAGTAAAAGTTTCTGTGTTGCGCTTGTTGACTAAATCATTGCGTCCGCTGCCGGAGAAATTCCATGGTCTGCAGGACCAGGAAGTGAAATACCGCCAGCGCTATGTCGATCTGATCGTATCTGAAGAAACACGCGCGACTTTTGTGGCACGCAGCAGGGTAGTGTCTGCAATTCGCAGTTTCATGATTGAAAACCAGTTTCTGGAAGTGGAAACGCCGATGCTGCACCCGATTCCGGGCGGCGCTTCGGCCAAACCTTTCATTACGCATCACAACGCGCTGGATATGCAGATGTATATGCGTATTGCACCTGAGCTTTATTTAAAACGTCTGGTGGTTGGCGGTTTTGACCGTGTGTTTGAAGTGAACCGCAATTTCCGTAACGAAGGCTTGAGTGTGCGCCATAACCCTGAATTCACGATGATGGAGTTCTATGCGGCTTATACCGATTACCTGTGGCTCATGGATTTCACTGAACGCTGTATCCGTGCCGCAGCGATTGCCGCGACAGGCTCTGCTGTATTGCAATACCAAGGTCGTGAGCTCGATTTGAGCAAACCGTTTGAGCGCCTGACCATTGTTGGCGCGATTCAGAAATACGCACCGCAATACACACTGGAGCAATTGCATGATGAAGCGTTCCTGCGTGCCGAAATCTTGAAATTTGGCACCAAGCCGTTTGATCATGCGGGTTTAGGCGCATTGCAATTGGCATTGTTTGAAGAAACGGCTGAATCACAATTGTGGAACCCGACCTACATTATTGATTACCCGGTAGAGGTCTCGCCGCTAGCACGCGCTTCAGACGCTAACCCGGAAATCACCGAGCGTTTTGAATTATTTGTGACTGGCCGTGAAATTGCCAACGGTTTCAGCGAGCTGAATGATGCGGAAGACCAGGCTGCACGTTTCCATGCCCAAATGAAGGCTAAAGAGGCGGGTGACCAGGAAGCCATGTATTACGATGCTGACTTTATCCGTGCGCTGGAATACGGCATGCCACCAACCGGCGGCTGCGGTATCGGTATTGACCGTCTGGTCATGATGATTACCGATAGCCCAAGTATCCGTGATGTGATTCTGTTCCCGCACATGCGCGCTGAGGCTTAACGACATATGCTTGATTAGTATTCAAGTTTAACAAAGCCCTCAAGTGGAAACTTGAGGGCTTTGTTGTTTTATGTTGATGTTAATAAATTGGCATTAACTCATGCGACGTTCAATAAACAAAGAATTACCAACTATTTTTTTTGCCTGTTTTTTTGCAATCGCAGCGGCACGTGAAACCTCGTGCGGCGATTCAAATTGATCAGGTTCCGCGATAACGGCGCCGATGGAGATGCTCATCAGTGGCTGAAATGTGCGGTTACCCAGTCGGTCTTCCACCTCCATGCCGCCGCGTATGCGCTCTTCTGCGCTATAGAACCATTTGGCAATCTCTGCAAAGCGTGCAAGGATGTTTTCGCAGCGCTCTCTCCAGTTTTTGCTTTGGAACAGCACAATAAAATCATCACCGCCAATATGTCCGATAAAATCAATCTCTTCGCAACATTGCTCTTTTAGCAGCGTCCCTATTAACTGGATAACATCATCGCCTTTTTTGTAGCCGTACATATCATTAAATGATTTAAAAAAATCGAGGTCAAAATAGCATGCAGTAAAGGCTGTTTTTGTAGCCAGAAGTCCGTCAATATGTTAATTAATCGGTACGTTGCCTGGCAAAAGTGTTAATGGATTGGCGTAGCGCGCTGCGCTAATCTGAATTTGTGTGAACAGGCGCAATAAGTCATGCCCGCTACCCATTCCAGCATATTTGCCGTTTTCTGTCACAATAAAACCGATGGATAAATATTGCGGGTCACTTTGCAGCATGAGATCGCTCAGGTCATGCAAACTTACCGATTTTTCTACAATGACAGGCTTGCCATCCATCACTATTTCACAGGGACTTTTGCCATGGAGCTCTCTGTAGTATTGTTTGGAGAATTGATTGGTAATGTGATAGCGGCTGATGATGCCGACAGGTATGCCGTTTTTAACGACGGGAATCGAGTTGATCTCCGTGTGAAGTTCGAACAGGTGCAGTACCGCATCGTTGGATAATTCAGGTGCAACATACGGTGAATGTTTCACTAAACTTTCAACCGTGCTGCGCTGGCTCAGTCGTAGTTCTTTGTTCACGTATTTTGTGCCTAAAGTCAGTTCAATATGGTCTGGAACAACATGAACCGGCTGGGTTTGTGGGCGAGCAATATGGTAGCCTTGCCCCAAGGCGATGCCGATGTCGCGGATAGTGACAAGTTCTTCTTCAGTCTCTATGCCTTCAGCCACAATGCGCGCACCTGATTTGTTTGCAATTTCCTGAATTGAGCGTACAAATTGCAGCTTCAACGGGTCATGATTGATACCCTGAATGAAATGCTGATCAATCTTTACATAGTCAGGCCGTAGTTCAGACCACATACGCAGGCTGGAAAAGCCTTCACCCAAATCATCAATCGCAATTTCAAATCCCATCGCGCGGTAGTAATAGCAGGCCTCACGCAGCAGCTGGTAATCATTGCTGGGCGTGTTCTCTGTCAGCTCTATGACAACCTGCTGCGGTGTTAAGCCAATCTTATGTATATATTTAAGTGTTTCTCCTCCTCTGGAGTATTTGCTTAAAAATACATCGGGGCTGACATTGAGAAACACTTTACCCGCAGCATTAAGATCAAAAAATGATTGCAGCACTTCATGTCTTGCCAGATATTCCAGCTCAGCTACCAGGCCATAATGACGTGCTGTATTGAATAACTTGATTGGTGAGTGTAACGGACTGTCTGCCGGGCCTCTGATAAGGCCTTCGTGGCCAATGACTCTGGCAGTTTTGATATCAATGATAGGTTGAAATACTGCACTTAAACGTTTGTTGTGAATAATGTCACGTAATTTTTTTTCTATGTCATCAGTGATATTTTCCTGAGATTTCTGACTATTGAGGAAAACAATATTAGTGCTCATATTCAGGCCAATTTTTAATTATTGATGACGATGATATTTAAATAATGTGACAGTCATGTGACTTTGCTTACTTAAAGATTGGCTTGTGATTTTTAATATTAGCTACGACGTATAGGCTCAGATTGAAAGAGATCTTCTGGATAAAATCTTGTTGCATAAATACAACATAAATGACGTTTTCTTTACCAAATAATGATCTGTCATCAAACTGTCACACAATCGCCGCAAAATCCCCCCTGTTGAAAAAACGCAGTAAACATTTCTTAAAACAAGAGGGATTCTAAATGAATTACAAATTACGTAGCTTGGTAGCCGCAGCAGTAGCAGGCTCATTTATGTTGGGTTTTGGTGCTAATGCAGTGGCCGACTCAACTGACGATATTGTGAATGCATTGATTGCTAAAGGTGTGCTGACAGAAGAAGAAGGCGCACTGTTGATGAAGGGCCGTGCTGGCGAGAAAGAAGCGGCAGAGAAAAAGAAAAAAGAAGGTGTTGCAGCCAAGATTAAAGATGGCGCAATTAGCTGGGAATCTGGCGATGGCAAAAATAGCGTTGCATTGACCGGTCGTTTACATTTTGATGGCAGACAGTCTGATCTTGACTTTCCTAGCGGTGTAGCAAACTCAAGTGACAAAGATACAGCTACTGCAGCTGACCAGTTCGAAATCAGAAGAGCACGTATTGGTATCAAAGGTAAATTTGCAAACCACTTCAAATATGAAGCAGTTACAAATTTAGTGGGTAGCGCACCTACGATTGATGTTGCTTACATGGACTTTGCAAAGTATGACAAAGCGAATGTTCGTTTCGGTAAATTCAAACAGCCGTTTAACCTGGAAGAGAATACCAGCTCTAACAATATTGACTTCATGGAACGTTCTTATGTAAATCAGATTGCACCAGCTAAAAAATTAGGCGCAATGGTATTTGGTGAAGTAACTCCAGGTGTGACATACGCGGGTTCAACATTCCAGTTCAATGACACAGAGAATGACTATAAATCAGAAGATTTGTCTTACGCTGCACGCGCAACCGTAAACTTTGCAGAGATCATGGGTGATAAAGACTCGATTTACCATGTTGGTCTGTCAGGCTTTGATAACTCATACTCTGTACGCGGTACTACATCTTCAAGTAATAATGGTGGCAGAGATACTAGTGGATCATTCCTCGCATTCAGATCAGGCAATCGCGGCTTAGGTAACATTTTCAGAGCACAGATTGAAGGATCTGATACTGGTAGTAACTTTCAAAGCGCTACATCAGACAGTACAGCTAAAGTCAGGTCAGATGCCTATGGTTTAGAGGGGATCTTTGCAAAAGGTCCATTTAAAGTTCAGGCTGAATATGCAAATGCTGATTACAAAGCAAACTGGCAAGACACTGCAAAAATGGATCTGGATGCTAAAGTCTGGTACGCCGAGGCAATGTGGTTGATTACCGGTGAAAAATATGCGGACTCCTATAAAAAAGGTGCTTTCGGTGCGATCAAACCTAAAAATGACTTTGATCTGGACGGTGGTTCAGGCTGGGGTGCATGGGAAGTTGGTTTCCGTGTAGAAGGTTATGATGTTGATAACGGCAATATCCGTGGCGGTGGCGGTGGTAGTCGCTTCCAAGGTAACTTGAGTTGTGACACGGGCAGTTCAGAAACTTCTACTGGCGGTTCAGCACAAAATGGTGCAACAGAGTCAAATTGCCAATCTGGTGCAAAAACCTATACCGCTGGTCTGAAATGGATTTTGAATCCTAACGTGATGTTCAAGCTGAACTACTCACACACCAAATTTGACTACAAATTCGATCATTACGATGTTGGTGGTACTAAATATCTTAAAGATGAAGACTTGGTCAGCTTCCGTGGTCAATGGGCGTTCTAAGTTAATAACTTAAATAAAGTTCTACTCTCCCTTTTAGCCCGCTCCAGCAGCGGGCTTTTTTTATGAATTGATCACAATAGATACCGTTGCATTGGTAAGCTAATTAACCTTATAAGGATGAAGATAATGAAAATATTCAGCGCAGCATTTCTGGTTTTTTTATATTTATCAGGCGTTGGTGTTATTTGCACTGCAGGCGAAAATTCATTGATTAATACTTGGATTAAGCCTGTAAAAGAGGGCTGGAAAGTGACTTCGTTGTTGAACGTAGGCGATCGTGTTGGCGCAACCGGTTATCGCATGGTCGGCGTGCCTGATGGTTTGGGTGCTATGGATAATGCAGACGGCACGCTTTCTGTCTTTATGAATCATGAGTTGGCGTCAGATATGGGTAAGTTGCGCGCGCATGCCAGTCGTGGCGCTTTTGTTTCGCACTGGACGCTAGATATTAATACGCTAAAAGTCATGGATGGTAGGGATTTAATACGTAAGGTTGCGTTGTGGCAGCCGGATCAGCGTCAACATATAGTCGCTGCAAGTTATAGTTTTAACCGTCTTTGTTCAGCGGACTTGGCGAAACCCTCTGCATTTTATGATGCAAAGAGCGGTAAGGGGTTTGATGGCCGCTTATTCCTGAACGGCGAAGAAGACCGGGCCGGAGGGCGTGCGTTTGCACATGTCGTTACTGGTGAAAATGCTGGTATGAGTTATGAGTTGCCGCATCTTGGTAAATTTGCTTGGGAAAACGCGGTTGCCAATCCAGGCACTGGCGTCAGAACCGTTGTGATGGGTATGGACGATAGTCCAGGCGGGCAGGTTTATGTTTATGTGGGTGAAAAACGTGATAGTGGTAATCCTGTTGAGCGTGCAGGCTTGGTGGGCGGTAAGCTGCATGCGCTGAAGGTGGATGGAAAACGCTTTAGCCTGGTAAATTTGGGTGATGTTTCCGAGATGAATGGAGCACAGCTTAAGCAGGCTGGTCAGAAGGCAGGTGTAGCAAATTTTATGCGTCCTGAGGATGGAGCCTGGGATGTGAAGAACCCTGATATTTTTTACTTTGCTACTACAGATAAAATCGATGGCAGTAGTCAGTTATTCCAGTTGATATTTGATAATGTGCTGTTCCCGGAGCAGGGCGGTGCGATACGCGTGGTGCTTAATGCAAGGGATATCGGTGCACAGATGTTTGATAATATTACAGTGGCTAGTGATGGCAAGTTGCTGATTGAGGAAGACCCGGGTGATAATCCGCATGCAGCTTCTATCTGGCAGTTTGATCCAGCTACTGGTAACGCAGAAAAATTGGCAGTAGTAGCGCCGGAACGTTTTGTTGATAAAAACAGCCCGCAGTATATGACGCAGGATGAAGAAAATTCCGGTATTGTCGAAATTACAGATCTGCTTCGCAGTGCACCTTGGGCTAAGCCTGGTCAGCGCTATTTTCTTGGCGTATTGCAAGTGCACGCAAAATCTGACGATCCTGAGCTGGTAGAAGATGGGCAGCTTTATCTGATGACAAGTCCATAATTGGTTAAGGGCTTTAAGATTCAAGCTGTCAGGTATAATTACGTTCTGAAACTTAATTCAGGAACTATACATGTATAAACACCCATTACTCGACCGCGATAAAATGACGCCGCAAGAGGCGTTGGACATTCTGATTGATGGCAATCACCGCTTTGCCAATAATTTGACAGCTAATAAGGATCTGCATAATCTGGTCATGATGACTAAAGAGAAGCAGCATCCGTTTGTTTCGATGTTAAGCTGTAGTGATTCGCGTGCACCGGTAGAAATGGTGTTTGATCAGGCCTTGGGCGATGTGTTCAGTGTGCGCCTGGCGGGTAATATCGCTTCTGATAAAGCCATAGGCAGTCTGGAGTTTGGCTGCAAATATCTGGGTAGCAAGTTGATTGTAGTGCTGGGTCATACCGGCTGTGGTGCGGTAAAGGCAGCCTGCGATAATTTTAAAGATGGACATATCGGGGAGATTACCAACCTGATCAAGCCTGCTGTGCGTCTGGAAAAAAGCATACTCGAACAGCGTGATTCCTCTAACGCTGAATTTGTTGCGAAAGTCTGCGCATTAAGCGTGCAGGTGCAGATGGATGAAATCATCCATAGCAGCGAGATCGTACAGGATATGCTGGCCAACAAGCAGATTGCAATTGTCGGCGGTATTTATGATTTGGCTAGCGGAGAAGTTAGCTTCATGGATAATGCGATAGGCTTATAGCAACATGGAGGCCCGCATAGGCCTCCTGTTTTATCTGGCAGCTGTTTTAGCGATGGCCTTCTTTAGCCATGTTAATGCTGTATTTCGGTATTTCAATGACCAGGTCTTCGGTACCGACAACGGCCTGGCAGGACAGGCGTGAATTCGGTTCCAGTCCCCAGGCTTTATCCAGCAAGTCGTCTTCCTGATCTGAGGATGCATTCAAAGATTTAAAGCCTTCGCGCACAATCACATGGCAGGTGGTGCATGCACAGGCTTTGTCACAGGCGTGGTCAATATCAATATCGTGGTTGAGCAAGGTGTCGCAGATAGACTCACCGGTTTTAGCTTCAAAGGCCGCGCCTTCCGGGCATAATTCCACATGTGGCAGTACGATAATTTGTGGCATTTTTAAATTTCCAAAGAGTTAATAGCTTTGCCGCTGAGTGCATGACTCACGCTGGCATTCATTCGGGCCGCAGCAAAGGCTTCGGTAGCGTGGTTTAGGGCATCAACTGCCTGGTTAATCGCTGTTGCGTCATCTGCTGCGACAACGGTTTGTAAACGTTCGACTTCAGCTTTAATCGCATTTTGTTCAGCTTCGCTGATCAGGTTGCCATCAGCTGCCAATGCTGCATTTACCGAGCTGATTATCGCCCCGGCGCTGACGCGGGCCTCTGCCAGCATACGCGCTTTTTTATCTTCTTCAGCACTGCTGAAAGAGGCTTTCAACATGGTGGTGATTTCATCTTCGGTCAGGCCATAAGACGGCTTGACTTCGATGTGCGCTTCAACGCCTGTGCTTTGTTCGCGTGCTGAAACCGAGAGCAGGCCGTCGGCATCAACCGTGAAGGTGACCCGTATGCGCGCAGCGCCGGCCGCCATTGGCGGAATACCACGCAACACGAATTGCGCCAGTGAGCGGCAATCGCTGACCAGCTCGCGTTCGCCCTGTACCACATGAATGCTCATGGCGGTTTGGCCATCTTTATAGGTGGTAAATTCCTGTGCACGCGCAATCGGCAGTGTGCTGTTGCGGTGGATGACTTTCTCAACCAGTCCCCCCATCGTTTCCAGTCCGAGCGATAACGGCGTAACATCCAGCAGCAATAAATCTTCATCATTTTTATTGCCTGCCAGTATATTGGCTTGAATCGCAGCACCCAGCGCGACTACTTTATCCGGATCCAGATTGGTGAGCGGTTCCTGCTGGAAATACTCTTCAACTGCGTGGCGAATATGCGGCATGCGGGTTGCGCCGCCGACCATGACGACGCCGGTGATATCTTCAATGGCCAGATTTGCATCACGCATGGCTTTGCGAGTTGGTGACAGGGTTTTGGTCACAAGATGCTGCGTGATTTCTGTGAACTGATCCGCCGTCAGCGTCACATCGACCAGAATGCCGTTACTTAAGCGGCACAATACCTGCGCTTCAAAATTCTCGGTCAGCCATTCTTTAGCCTGCCGTGCTTTTGTGAGCAATAAGCGGGTGTCGCCTTCAGTCAGTGGCGCAAAGTTGGCAGTCACTTCGCGCACTTTATCCAGTACCCAGCAATAGATGCGATGGTCAAAATCGTCGCCACCTAGTGCAGAGTCGCCATTGGTGGCGAGTACTTCAAACACACCTTTGGATAAATGCAGGATAGATACGTCAAACGTTCCGCCGCCCAGATCATAGATCACGAAATTACCTTCAGCGGCATTATCCAGACCGTAAGCGACAGCTGCAGCAGTCGGCTCATTGAGCAGGCGTAATACATTTAAGCCGGCGAGCCGGGCTGCATCTTTAGTTGCCTGGCGCTGCGCATCATCAAAATATGCCGGAACAGTGATGACTGCACCTACCAGTTCACCACCTAAGGATTTCTCGGCGCGGGTTTTTAATGATTTGAGGATTTCAGCCGATATTTCAACCGGGCTTTTCAGGCCGGCGCGGGTTTCGATCTGCAGTACTTTTGCAGCCTGATCTTCGCTGGCTGAAACGAATTTATAAGGGATATGCGCCCTGTCGGCAATGTCATTGATACTGCGCCCCATAAAGCGTTTGACTGAAACAATAGTATTGGTCGGGTCTGCACTTTGCTGCGCCTGTGCTTCATGACCGACAATCACTGATCCATCGGGTGCATAACGCACGACAGATGGCAGCAATGCATGTCCGTGGTCATCCTGCAATACCGTACTCATGCCACTGCGCACAGTGGCAACCAGTGAATTGGTGGTGCCAAGGTCAATGCCTACCGCCAGCTTGTGCTGGTGGGGTGCTGCACTCATGCCAGGTTCTGAAATTTGGAGTAATGCCATATGATGTCGTTGTTCTATTCTGGGTGTTGACTGGCAGGATAACAGTTTAACCGTTATATGCTAGTCTAAATGTTCGATTGCCTGCTGTATATCAGCACATACTTTATCAATAAAAATCAGCTTGCGTGTGACTTCGGTGGCGCTAGCATAATCTTTTTTATCATCAAATAAGCTCGTCAGTTCGCGTTCCAGCACTTTGGCTTCACTGCGTAATTCACTATAGAGCTTATCCATCGCCGGAATATCTTTCGCAGCTTTGGCATCTTCCAGCTGTTCACGCCATTCCATCTGCTGCATCAAAAAATCCATCGGTAAAGCAGTATTGGTATCAGCGACCGCATCGATGCCTTGTTTTTCCAATAAGTATTTGGCGCGGCGCGCAGCATTTTTTAAAGTGCCGTAAGCCTCGTTTGATAAGGTTGCGAGCTGCATGGATGCTAATTTTTCAGCAGCAGAGGCGCTGACAAAGCGGTCCGGATGGCTGGCAGATTGTATTTTGCGGAAGTTAGCTTCGAGCAGTTTTGTGTCGATATTAAACTGCTCGGGCAGGGTGAATAGCTGAAAATAATCGTTTTGTGCGCTGGACATGCTTGAATAACTTAAACCGTAAAGCTTTCACCGCAACCGCATTCATCCTTGACGTTAGGGTTGTTGAATTTGAAGCCTTCGTTCAAGCCTTCTTTCGTGAAGTCGAGTTCAGTGCCATCAATATAGACCAAGCTTTTCGGGTCTACAATCACTTTAATACCGTGGCTTTCAAATGCGATATCTTCGGGTTGCATATCATCTACGAACTCGAGCGTATACGCCATGCCGGAACAGCCGGTGGTTTTAACGCCCAGGCGCAGTCCGATACCTTTGCCGCGATTGGCAAGGAATTTTTCCACGCGGTTAGCCGCAGTCTGTGTCAATGTAATTGCCATAGTTATCTTTCGCTTAAGCGCTTTCTTTCGCTGCCTGTTTGGCTTTGATGTCAGCAACCGCTGCCTTGATGGCATCTTCCGCCAGTACAGAGCAGTGAATTTTCACTGGTGGTAAAGCCAGTTCTTCCGCGATTTCAGAATTCTTGATCGCGTAAGCTTCTTCAATGGTTCTGCCCTTGAGCCATTCTGTGACCAGTGAGCTTGAGGCAATCGCGGAGCCGCAGCCATAAGTCTTGAATTTGGCATCTTCAATAATGCCGTTATCATTGACCTTGATCATGAGTTTCATGACGTCGCCACATGCCGGCGCACCCACCATGCCGGTACCTACCTGCGGGTCGTTTTTGTCTAAAGAACCCACGTTTCTTGGATTTTCGTAGTGATCCAACACTTTGTCTGAATATGCCATTTTACTTCTCCTAATGTGAATTAAAACGTCTCGCAAACTCTGCGTTAGCAAGTCTTGCCGTACTATTTGTACTGTCTGCGGCTTGCTGCCTTGATTTTGCTTCGCCTTTTAATTCACTAAATAATCTAATTACTAAAAATAATTACTCGCAATTACTTAAACCATATTAACTAGAAATTGATGATTTGTTTGTCTGGCAAGGCAGAGGTAAACGAAATTTAGTTTTTTTAAATGAGTTTACCGATAATGCCGCTAGGCGAACAAAGGGCAATTTCTAGTGGGCGGCCCATTCGACTTTGGTTAGATCGATACCGTCCTTGAACATCTCCCATAATGGAGACAGCTCTCTTAATTTACCAATCTTGCTCTTCATCAGTGCGATCGTGTAATCAACATCTTCTTCAGTCGTGAAGCGGCCAATTGAAAAACGAATCGAGCTGTGCGCAAGTTCATCACTGCGGCCTAAAGCACGCAATACATAGCTAGGTTCCAGACTGGCCGAGGTACATGCTGAACCGCTTGATACCGCGATGCCTTTTACCGCCATAATCAGTGACTCACCTTCAACATAGTTAAAGCTGATATTTAAATTGTGCGGCACGCGGTGTTCCAGATCGCCGTTCACATACACTTCTTCAATGTTTTGCAGGCCATGTAATAGTTTGTCACGCAAGAAGCGGATACGTTCGTTTTCAGTATCCATCTCTTCACGGGCAATGCGGAATGCCTCACCCATGCCTACGATCTGGTGTGTCGCCAATGTGCCGGAACGCATGCCGCGCTCATGACCGCCGCCGTGCATTTGCGCTTCGATACGGATACGTGGTTTGCGGCGTACATATAATGCACCGATGCCTTTAGGACCATAAGTTTTATGCGCGCTGAAACTCATGAGGTCAACCGGCAGTTTCTCCAGGTCGATATGCACTTTACCTGTCGCCTGTGCCGCATCTACATGGAAAATCACATTGTTCTCACGGCAAATGTTGCCGATTGCCGTGATGTCCTGAATCACGCCGATTTCATTATTGACCAGCATGACTGATGCCAGAACTGTATCCGGACGAATCGCTGCCTTGAATTTCTCCAGATCCAGCAGGCCGTTCGGTTCAGGTTGCAGGTAAGTGGCTTCAAAGCCCTGACGCTCGAGTTCACGTACCGTATCAATCACTGCTTTATGCTCGGTTGCAACGGTAATAATGTGTTTGCCTTTGCCAGAGTAAAAGTTCGCAGCACCTTTGATCGCCAGGTTGTTTGATTCAGTTGCACCTGATGTCCATACGATTTCGCGAGGGTCAGCGCCTACCAGCTTGGCGACCTCTTCGCGTGCATTTTCAACCGCTTTTTCCGCGGTCCAGCCGTAAGGGTGGCTGCGTGATGCCGGGTTGCCGAACTCTTCGGTTAAGTATGGAATCATTTTTGCGGCAACGCGCGGGTCTATTGGCGTCGTCGCTGAGTAATCCAAATAGATTGGATGCGCGTCATCGTGCTGTTTCAAAACTGGTAATTCTACTGATGCTGACATCGTGTTCATTATCCTTGCAATTTAAATAATATCTTTAGTAATCGTATTTCTTAGAAAATGCTGACTTTTTCTTAAACTGTCATTGCGAACGCAGTGAAGCAATCCATGGGTTTATACAAATTAACATCTTGTGGATTGCCGCGTCGCTATGCTCCTCGCAATGACGGAATAAACCAATATCTCCTTAACTTACCTGCATTATGCGGCGATGCCGGTAAGTTGCTTTAATCTTAAAATCTCGTTTTTCAAAGTATCTAAAAAATTAGACACTTGTTGTGCGGTATTGTGCCCGCCAAAACTTACGCGTACTGCACCTCGCGCCAGATCCGGGCTTACGCCCATCGCCAGCAGCACGTGGCTTGGCTCTGTGCTGTCACTGGAACAGGCAGAACCGCTTGCAACCGCAAAGCCTTTACGATCCAGCGCCATGACTAATGTTTCACCTTCAATACCATTGACCGCAAAAAAACTGGTATTGGGTATGCGCGCTACTTCATTGCTGAATATCGTGACATCCAGCGATTTCAGGCCATGCTCAAACTGGTCACGCAACGCTTTTGTATGGCTGCTAAAACTGCCTAGGTTCGCAACCGCCAGTTCACACGCCATACCAAAGCCTACAATCGCTGCGACATTCTCTGTGCCGCTGCGCAAACCTCTTTCCTGCCCGCCGCCATGCAGCAATGGCTGGATGTCAACACGCTTATCCACTATCAGTGCTGCTGCACCTTGGGGCCCGTGTATCTTATGGCTCGAAACCGTCATCGCATGCACATTCAAGTCGGTGAAGCTCAGCGCAATCTTGCCTAGTCCCTGCACTGCATCGGTATGCATCAATGCACCGCTGCGTTTCACCTGTTCCGCAATTCCGGCAATATCCTGTATCACCCCGGTTTCATTATTTGCCAGCATAACCGATACCAGATTGGCCGGTTCATTCAGCAACAACTCCAGATGGTCTACATTTAATTTGCCTTGCCTGTTTACTGCAATTGGCTGGCTTTTAAAACCGTATTGCCTTAATGCCGCAGCAGGGCGGCTAACGCACGGGTGCTCAATCGCACTGTATAAAATCTGCGCTGCTTCCTGGCTGGCTGTAATGCCTTTTACAGCAAAATTATTCGCCTCGGTGCCACTGGCTGTAAATACTACTTGCGAGGTATAGGCGCCGCACGCCTCAGCTACCTGTGCTCTGGCGTGTTCAATCGCAGTGCGGGCCGTGCGGCCAAATACATGGCGGCTGGTCGGGTTACCGGTCTGTGCGCTCATCCACGGTAGCATGGCTTCCAGCACGCGACTGTCCAATGCTGTTGTGGCATTGTGATCTAAATATACACTGCTCATGATATCGTCAGGCTGTATTTTGCCTTATGCAGCAGCTTCGTTTTTACAGGCGGTAGCACTTGTCAGATTGCCAGCGCGCGGTGTAATTGTGATTTTTTTGCCATCTTTCTGTGAAGCAACCATATCCGCCAAGGTAACGCCTGCCAGGTATTCCAATATTTTAGTATTTAATGCAGACCACAGGTCGTGCGTCATGCAGCGACCCTCTTCTTTGCAGTTTTCATTTCCGCCACATTGGGTAGCATCAATCTGTTCGTCTACCGCATTGATAATTTCAGATACTGAAATATCATGATAGGCTTTTGCCAGGTTGTAACCACCGCCGGGGCCGCGCACACTTTTAACAAGGCCTTGGCGACGCAGTTTGCTGAATAATTGTTCCAGGTATGAGAGCGAAATATCTTGTCGCTCACTAATGGCTGCCAGGGTAACAGGTTTGTTATCCGCAGCATCCTGAGTTTCATTTATTGCCAGATCCAGCATTGCGGTGACGGCAAATCGACCTTTGGTAGTTAGGCGCATAATTTTGACTTTGTAAAATATCAATAGTGAAGTTGAATTGTAAAATACCTTACAATTTTAGTCAACTATTAGGCGTTTGAGTTCATTGGTAGCTGCTTGTTCTTTATTTTTCGGTTTTTAATTCTTGAGTTTTCTATTCTTGGTTTTTGCCGGGTTGTTTGTGGGCAGCTTGCACTTTAAATGCTTCGCCGACCTCGGTATCTGTTTCAATATCCATGTTCAGCCTATTCAGTTGCGCCTGCAAACTCTGCAGGGCAATATCCTGCTTGGCGGCGTGATCTAAAAGCGAGTGAATGGCTTTGATCATCGGGTCATTTTCATCATTGCCCACTGCATAGGCCGCAAAACCGATTTTTTGTGCGGTTGCCTCGCGCTGCTTGGATTTTTCTTCCTCAAGAATGCGTGCGGGGATACCAACAGCTGTTGCGTTTGGCGGTACATCTTTCACTACGACTGCATTAGAGCCTATCTTGGCACCTTCGCCTATCGTAATCGGGCCAAGCACTTTGGCGCCTGCGCCAATCACAACGCCAGCTTCCAGTGTGGGGTGGCGCTTGCCCTTGTTCCATGAGGTGCCGCCCAGAGTTACGCCATGGTAGAGCGTGCAGTCATCGCCGATGACTGCGGTTTCTCCGATCACAACACCCATGCCGTGATCAATAAATACGCGGCGGCCAATGGTTGCCCCGGGATGAATTTCAATGCCGGTCAGCCAGCGGCCAACGTGCGAGAAGAAGCGGCCGAACCAGAAAAAGTCTTTCTTCCATAGCCAATGGCTGAATCTATGCATGAGCAATGCATGTACGCCAGGATAGGTAGTCAGGATTTCCCAATGCGTGCGTGCCGCAGGGTCACGCTCAAATACAATTGAGATGTCTTCTTTAATGTGATTAAACATAATGCAATTATGCCACAAAACTATAGTTGACTAAAATACTAGGTTTAATATTTGGTGTGTTTTTTAGGCGTTATCGATAAAGTTAAGATGCCTCTGAGCAAATTCACTTCTTCTTTTTCCAGTTTGGCGCGGGCATAGATGCGGCGTATACGCTCAAACAGCTTTTTCGGCGCACGCGGATTGATATAGCCGATTTCCGCCAATACTTCCTGCATGTGCTGGTAAAAGCGCTCCAGATCGTCCTGGCTGGCTAATTCTGCCTGCTTTTCATCATAATGCAGCTTGCCTTCGGTAATCGCCATGCGCACTTCGTAACACATGACTTGTACCGCCTGGGCCAGGTTAAGCGAGGTGTAGTCAGGGTTTGCAGGAATGGTTGCCAGCACTTGGCAGCGGTCAGCTTCTGCGTTTGAGAGGCCGCTCATTTCCGTACCAAATACCAGTGCCACCTGCTGCTGGCTGGCAATCTGGTGTACCTGGTGTGCGGCTTCCCGTACTGTCATGACTTCCTGGGAGAGCGAGCGCTCCTTGCCGCTGACACCAATCACGAACTGGCAATCCGCAATCGCTTCTTCAAGCGTTGCTGTGACTACGGCAGTATCCAATACATCGGCGGCATTGACGGCGAGTGACTTGGCTTCACCGTCTGGAAAGTGTTTGGGGCGCACCAGGTACAAGCGGTGCAGCCCCATCGTTTTCATGGCGCGTGCTGTGGAACCGATGTTACCCGGGTGGCTGGTTTGGCATAATACGACGCGGATGTTGCTGAAAATGTTTTGTGTATCCAATTGAGTGCCTGACGCAGTATGATGATTGTTAACACTTGATTTGGTGTTAAGGTCAATAAAAGTTAAAATAGCATTTTATCAGTTCTTTAAGAAAATCTAGTCATGCATCCAATGCTAATCAATGCAGTTAAAGCCGCGCGCGAAGCCGGCCGTATTATCAACCGTGCATCTCAGGATGTTGGGTCACTCACGGTCCAATCCAAAACCTATAACGACTTTGTAAGTGATGTGGACCGCGCTGCTGAGCAGGCGATTATCGATATCCTTAAGGATGCTTATCCGGATCATGGGTTTTTAGGTGAAGAAAGCGGCGAGAGCAATCAGGACGCTGAAAATATCTGGATTATCGACCCGCTAGATGGCACGACCAATTTCCTGCACAGCTTTCCGCAATACTGTATTTCAATTGCATTGCAGCAAAAAGGCGTGCTGACGCAGGCCGTGATTTATGACCCGGTGCGCAATGACCTGTTTACTGCGACCAAAGGCCGCGGCGCCTTCCTGAATGACAAACGTATCCGCGTGACCAGTCGCAGTAAATTACAGGATTCACTGATCGCAACCGGTTTCCCGTTCCGTGATTTCACACATCTGGATACTTATCTGGATATGCTGAAAGATATGATCAAAAAGACTACCGGCATCCGCCGACCTGGCTCTGCGGCGCTTGATCTGGCTTATGTTGCAGCTGGCTGGGTAGATGGTTTCTTTGAAATCAACCTGTCAACCTGGGATATTGCTGCCGGCGGTTTACTGGTGCAGGAAGCGGGCGGTATTGTCGGCGACTTTGAAGGCAATGAGAGCTGGCTCAAAACCGGTAATATCGTTGCGGCCAACCCTAAAGTATTTGCGCAGATGCTGCAAACACTGAATCCGCATTTGACCGATAGCCTTAAAACTCCAAGCTAATCAGTTCGTCGGGCAATCAGCCCGTCGAGCAGTTTAAATCAATTTCAAATCAGCATCTGCCAGCAAAGGGCAGGTGCTGCCTCTAGCAATTAAACTTGTGTTGCCTTACTGACAATTCTGGTTAGTATGGCATTGCATTAAACTTTCTGTCTTTTTTGACCATCTGATTGAATCAGTTTCAATCGAAAACTGATCAGGTATTACCACCACACAACAATAGATTTTGGAACTGTACGGAATATGAATAAAAACGTGAGTCGAAATTTGAATGGTATGGAGCAGGTGTTTGAACAATGCGCCCAGCAGCAAGACTATGCGCAACAGTTAATTACCGACCTGATTGCTGAAATCAGGCCATCTAAACCGGAACAGACTGAACTTGCGGTAAAAGCGATTCAGGCGCTCTGCTATTTGCTCACAGCAGACCCACAGAAAGCCAAGTTGCTGCGCGAAGCGGTTTTGCAGTTATTGAGTGAGCGTAACCCAATCACTTTGTTTTTAATCGCACGCCATTCGGTATTTACGGGCTTTTTTTCTGAAATGCGTAGGCGCATTTCACATAAACTACTGCCAGATGCAGTCAATCGCGATTATCTGATTGATTTATTCTCTTTGTTCTTCAGTAAAACGACAGATGAGCAATGGGTGAGTGCAGTCCCCGACGATGTATGGGCGCAACTGATTCAAGCCATGCGTTTTGATTTGGCTGATAAAGCGCATACGGATGTTTGTCAGGAAAATCTGTTTGCAGCGGCACAAGTGCTGTCTTACCGTATCGCTGCACTTGGTCTGGAGCCGGAGTTGCTGCGCAATTACCCCGAGCTTGAGCAGCATAGTTCGCCTTTTGTGATGCAGCAAAGTGAGCTGGCACAAGTGTTGAATGAGCAGGCCAATCAAGCCGGACAGATAGATATCAAGCACATTCTGGTGATGCTCGACCAGTGCAAGGCGATCGTAGCAAAAATCAGGCGCAACAGTGCGCAGAGCGGCACCAGCATCAACCTTACCCAGCTCTTGCAGCGCATGCTGCAGCAGGTCTCGCGTTTAGAAGAGCTGCTGAACATTCTGCATCATTTTCAACACGGCCAGTCTGCCGATATTGAAATAGTCAGATTGTTTAAAGCGCTGGTGTACAGCGAATGCCACAAGAATGACCTGCATGAGCACTGGCGTGAAAATATGGAGTTGATGGCCGTGCGCGTGACCGAGAACGCCAGCCGTACCGGTGAACATTACATCACTGAAAACCGCAGCGAATATTATGCCTTGATGCGCTCAGCAATGGGCGCGGGTGTGATTATTGCATTCATGGCAATGTTGAAGATTGTGTTTGCCAAGCAGCAGTTGGCGCCATTGACGGAAGCGATTGTGTTCAGCCTCAATTATGGGCTAGGCTTTATTCTGATCCATATCCTGCATTTTACTGTGGCAACCAAACAGCCAGCAATGACGGCTGCGGCGATTGCGGCCACGATTGATAATGCCTCTGATGCTAAATCCAAAGAGATGGATAATCTGGTGGCCATGATTGCCAATACCATGCGCAGTCAGCTGGTTGCTATTTTCGGTAATGTGGTGATTGCTATTCCAATGGCTATGCTGCTTGCATGGGGGGTGCTGTATTTTACCGGACAGTCATTTATTGATGCTGATAAAGCAAATACTCTGCTGGCGGATATTGATCCAATGCGCAGCGGGGCGCTGTTTTATGCTGCAGTTGCCGGTGTATGTCTGTTTTTGTCGGGGCTGATCGCAGGTTATCACGATAATCTGGCGGTTTATAACAAAATTCCGCAGCGACTACGTGCCGTTAAATGGATGCAGAAGTTGTTTGGTATGCAGCGTCTGGAGCGGGTCGCCAATTATGTAGAGAATAATCTCGGTGCGCTGGCTGGTAATTTTTATTTTGGCTGTTTGCTTGGTGGCATGAGTGGGCTTGGCATATTACTTGGTTTGCCGATTGATATTCGGCATATTGCTTTCTCATCTGCGTTTGTCGGCTTTGCCAGTTTTAGCCTGGATTTTATGCTGAGCTGGCAGGCTGCGGCTTATGCGGCTTTGGGCTTGGCGCTCATAGGTTTGATTAATCTTGCGGTCAGTTTTGGTTTGGCGTTATATGTGGCGATGAAGTCACGCAAAGTGCGCTTTAATCAATGGCGCACCTTGGTCAAAAGTTTGGCTAGCCGGCTTAATCAGCATCCGGGAGAGTTTATTTTGCCGCCTAAAAAATCCAGATCTCCGGAAAACCTGGGTAAATAGCATCTGAGCCTAATTACTTTTTATACTTTATAAATAGCGAATCGTTATTATTTGACTGCGCTTATTTTTGATAAAGTGTTACTTTTAGCGCAGTCAAATTATCATTGCGATTAAGCGAAAGTAAAAAGGAATAGTCATGTCAAACTGGTTTCAGGATAACGCACAATCCATCGGCAATACCCCGTTAGTTAAATTAAATCGTGTTACTGACGGAGCGCAGGCCACGGTGCTGGCAAAAATAGAAGGGCGCAACCCGGCATACTCGGTGAAGTGTCGTATCGGCGCAGCGATGATCTGGGATGCCGAACAGCGCGGTTTGCTAGGGCCGGGCAAGGAAATCGTGGAGCCGACCAGTGGCAATACCGGCATTGCGCTTGCGTTTGTGGCGGCCGCGCGCGGCATCCCGCTTACGCTGACCATGCCGGAAACCATGAGCATTGAAAGACGCAAGCTGCTGGTGGCTTACGGTGCCAAACTGGTGCTGACTGAAGGTGCCAAGGGTATGAGCGGTGCAATTGCCAAAGCAGAGGAAATTGCAGCCTCTGACCCGAACCGCTACGTGCTGCTGCAGCAATTCAAGAATCCAGCCAATCCGGCGATTCATGAAAAGACTACAGGCCCTGAGATCTGGGCTGCAACCGATGGCAATGTCGATATTTTTGTAGCCGGTGTAGGTACCGGCGGCACTATCACCGGGGTTTCGCGTTATCTTAAAAATACCAAAGGTAAGCAAGTGCTGACTGTCGCAGTAGAGCCATCTGCCAGCCCGGTGTTGACCCAAAAGCGTGCGGGTGAAGATTTGAAGCCTGCGCCGCATAAGATTCAGGGTATTGGCGCAGGCTTCGTGCCGGATACGCTGGATTTGTCAGTGGTGGATGATATCGCCCAGGTGAGCAACGAAGAGGCTGTGCTTTATGCGCAGCGTCTGGCAAAAGAGGAGGGTATTTTGTCCGGCATCTCCTGCGGTGCAGCGGTGGCAGTGGCTGTGCGCTATGCGAAACGGCCAGAGAATGCCGGTAAAACCATCGTTGTGGTCTTGCCGGATTCAGGCGAACGCTATTTGAGCTCAATATTGTTTGAAGGCTTGTTTGACGCGCAGGGTATAGCGGTTTAATTAATTTAGTGTCTGTTATGAATTCGAACCACGCAGCTTGGTGTAAGCTTGCGTGGTTTTGTATTTTAAATGACTGAGTTTTCGGATGAGCGTTGAATTGGTTTTTGTATTTTTGGTCTTAGGTGCTTTCGTCGGCTTCATGGCTGGCCTGCTGGGTATCGGCGGTGGCGGCATACTAGTGCCGGTACTGACTACAATATTCATCTATCAGGGGTTTGCGATGGATAATGTGGTGCATATTGCTTTAGGCACCTCTATGGCCTGCATCATGGTGACATCATTTTCCAGCCTGCGTGCACATCATGCCAACGGTGCCGTGATCTGGCAACTGGTGAAAATGATGGCACCTGCCATTGTTATCGGCACTTTTCTGGCTACGTTTGTTGCGGCACAAATCAGTTCCAAAGGTCTTGCCATATTTTTCTCGTTATTTATGGCCTATGTGGCATCCCAGATGTTCCGGGCTAAAAAAGTGCAGGCATCCGGTAGTAGCGCTGGCAAGGTTGAGCTTGGTCTGGTTGCATTTGGCATCGGTGCCATATCAGCCTTGGTTTCTATCGGCGGCGGCTCGCTCACGGTGCCTTACCTCACCTGGCGCAATATAGACATTCGCAAAGCAATCGGCACTTCTGCTGCGCTTGGTTTTCCCATTGCTGTGACTGGTACGCTGGGTTATCTGATTAACGGGTTTGTGGCCGGTGGCGTTAACCCACAATACACACTTGGTTTTGTTTATCTACCGGCAGTATTGCTCGTGACTATCCCAAGCTTTTTTACTGCACCGATTGGGGCTAAGCTGACGCAGACCTTGCCGGTGCAGACCTTGAAGAAGATTTTTGGTGTGTTACTGCTGGCTTTGAGTTTGAAGATGCTGTTTTCGGTGCTGTGACACCTTATGGCGGTATTAGTCTGCTTTAGGCTGTTTTTTCTATCAATTGTAAATGCTGTTTCTGCAGTGTGTCGGCTTCAATAAACATTTTCTTGATTTCATCTTCGGCGATCATGCGTTTTGCGATCTGGCCGCAAACCAGTTCGCACAGCTCGTATATGCTTGGGTCTGCAATACTGTAGAACACGCAGTTGCCGCGAGATTCGCGCTTGACCAGATCATATTGGCTCAGCAGTGACAGGTGTTTTGATACATTAGCCTGCGTGCAGCCCGATATCTCTGTCAGTTGCCCTACATTTTTTTCCCCGTCCCGCAGCGCGTTTAATACTTTAAGCCGCATGGGTTCGGCCAGCGCCTTAAAGTATTTTGCTACATATTCTAGCGAACGGTCATTCAATGCGCTCATTTTTAATTCCATAGTAAATTTTTCAGTCAGTTCTCATTATACATAAATATTATATATTGACTATATAACTATATAGTTATATATTGCAAGTAAATATTAATAAACAACAATATTTTCTTAGAGGAAGAATTGTTTTGATCCAATTATTCAAAGTCACGCTATTAAAGTTCAAGTCATTCCAGTTCGTGCTGGTTTCATTCTGTTTAGCAGGCTTCGGTATGAATGCTTTAGCCGATTCTTTGCAAACCGTCACTGTTGCGCAGTCCAGTGCCGCGCAGTTGATTACGGTAGAAGGCACGATAGAGGCGGTTAAAGGCAGTCTGCTGGCACCGCAGGTGTCCGGCAGCATTACTGCATTAAATGTAAAAGCCGGTGATCAGGTGAAAGCAGGCCAGGTTCTGGCACGTATTGATACGCGTATCGCCAATCAGCAGGCGGTTGCCAGTCAGGCGCAGGTGGCGGCTGCACGCGCACAGCTTAGCGCAGCACGTCAGGAGTATGAGCGTAAAAAACGTTTGCATGAAAAACAATATATCAGCCAGGCTGCGCTGGAGCGTGCAGAATCAGACTATAAAACGGCAGAAGCACAAACCAAGGCAGAGCTGGCGCAAACCGGTATGGCAAATGTGCAGAGCGGCTTGCACACGGTAACCGCACCTTATGCAGGAATTGTTGCTGAAGTCATGATTGAGCAGGGCGACATGGCGATGCCGGGTAAGCCATTAATGGCACTGTATGACCCTAAAGAAATGCGTGCGGTGGTGAATGTGCCGCAAAGCCAGATTGCGAGTGTTAAAGCAGGTGGCAATATCAAGGTAACCGTTCCTGCCGCAGCAGAAGCAGAGCGCAGTCTGGCTGCGACCAATATCACTGTGCTGCCTACAGCTGATGCGATAACGAATAGTGTTAGGGTGCGTTTGCTGTTGCCGCAGAACTTAAGCAGCGTGAGTCCTGGCATGTTTGTGCGTGCCGACCTGCCAACAACTGCCAGCAAGCAGCAAAGCCAGATTTATATTCCGTCACAAGCCGTAATTAAACGCAGTGAGTTGATGGCCGTGTATGTGGTAGACAGGCAAGGTGAACCGCAGCTGCGTCAGGTAAGAGTCGGGCACAAACAGGGTGATGATGTGGAAATAGTGGCCGGTTTGCAGGCCGGTGAGAAAGTGGCGCTGGACCCGATGGCGGCGGTGAACTACAAAACGAAAAAGCTCCTGAAAAAATAATAACATCAGCAGAAGATCGAGCCTTTAACTATGCATGATAACCAAACACAAAATTCAGCTGACTCAAGCACAAAACAATTGGGTGTCTCAGGCCGTATCGCCCGGTACTTTCAGACTGCGCAGATTACGCCGCTGATTGCCTTGGTGGCTTTGCTGCTTGGCTTTTTTGCCGTGCTGGTAACCCCGCGCGAAGAGGAGCCGCAGATCAATGTGACGATGGCGAACGTTTTGATCCCTTTCCCTGGTGCATCCGCGAAGAATGTGGAGCAGATGGTGGCGGTGCCTGCCGAGCAGGTGTTATCGCAGATCGCGGATGTTGAGCATGTAACTTCGGTATCACGCCCGGGCATGGCGATTATTACGGTGCAGTTCGAGGTCGGCGTACCGCGCACTGAGGCGCTGGTGCGGCTTTATAACACGATTCAATCCAATCAGGACTGGCTGCCGAAAAATCTAGGGGTAGGCGAACCTGTGGTTAAACCTAAAGGCATCGATGATGTGCCTATCCTCACTGCTACCTTATATACCAAAAACCAGCAGCAGGGGGCATATGAACTGGAGCGAGTAGCACATGCGCTGGAGGCTGAAATCAAGCATGTCAAAGGCACACGCGAGGTGGTCACGCATGGCGGCCCGGGCCGTGCTGTGAATATCATGCTTGACCCGGCCAAAATGGCAGCTGCCAATATTACGGTTGAAGCGATGCGCAGGGCGTTGCAGTCGGCAAATCTAGGCGCACCGCTGGGCGAAGTCATCAGCAATAATCAGGCTATAGCGGTTGAAGTCGGTAAATATCTGGCTGATGCCAAAGATGTGGCCGAATTGGTCGTTGGCCTGCATGCCGGTCAGCCGGTTTACATGGGGGAAGTTGCTGAAGTGACCGATGGCCCGCCACCGGCTGAGCGTTATGTGTGGTACGGCGAAAGCGGCAGTAAAGACGAGCATCCGGCCGTTACCATCAGTGTCACCAAGAAGCCGGGCCAGAATGCAGTAGAAGTTGCGGATGCTGTCATCAGCCAGATCGATAGCCTGAAAAATGTGCTGATACCAGCAGATGTTGAAGTCAAAATCACCAGAAACTATGGTGAAACTGCCAATGAAAAAGCGCAGAAGCTGATACAGAAGCTGATATTTGCAACCTCCGCTGTGGTACTGCTGGTGTTTGTGGCGTTGGGTCGCCGTGAAGCGATGATCGTTGGCACAGCGGTAATCCTGACATTGACCGCTACACTGTTTGCGTCCTGGGCGTGGGGCTTTACGCTCAACCGCGTATCATTGTTTGCGCTAATTTTCTCCATCGGCATTCTGGTCGATGATGCGATTGTCGTGGTGGAAAACATTCACCGTCACATGAAGCTGAAGCCGGATGCCAAACTCACGGAAATTATCCCTGCCGCGGTGGATGAAGTTGGCAGCCCGACCATATTGGCAACGCTGACCGTGATTGCTGCCTTGCTGCCAATGGCGTTTGTGAGCGGCTTGATGGGGCCATACATGAGCCCGATTCCGATTAATGCCAGCATGGGTATGTTGATTTCGCTGGCAGTGGCTTTTGTGATCACACCTTGGCTGTCTAACCTGTGGCTGCGCCATGCGCCGCATGAAGATGCGTTGACAAAACGTATTGCGCCTTTATTCGTGCGTTTATTTACGCCGTTTCTGGATGAGCAATCCGGTAAAAAGAATCGTCGTAAACTGAGTTTAGCCGTGCTTGGCTTGATTTTAATTTCACTGGCGCTGCCGGTAGCGCAGCTGGTGGTTATGAAAATGCTGCCGTTTGATAATAAATCCGAGTTCCAGGTAGTGGTGGATATGCCAGCGGGAACCCCGCCGGAAAAAACCGCAAGCGTACTGCATGCAATGACTGCTTATTTATCTACCGTACCGGAAGTCACCAACTATCAGGCTTACGTCGGCTTGGCTGCGCCCATCAATTTCAATGGCCTCGTGCGCCAGTACTACCTGCGCAGCGGCGGTGAGGTGGGCGATATCCAGGTGAATCTCGTGGATAAGCATCATCGTGACGATCAAAGCCACGTAATTGCAAGCAAGCTGAGGCCTGCGCTGCAAAAAATCGCTAAAACATTGGGTGCCAATGTGAAAGTGGTAGAAGTGCCGCCGGGGCCGCCTGTGATCTCGCCCATCGTGGCAGAAGTTTATGGGCCGGACGATGCTGATAGATTAAAACTGGCAAGGCAGGTGCGTAAGGTGTTTGAAAGTACGCAAGGTATTGTTGATGTGGATGACAGCGGTATTGCCGATGCCCAAAAGATCGAGTTGATTGTAGATCGTAAAAAAGCGGCCTTATTAGGTATACCGCAAGCTGCGATTGTGCAGACTTTACGCGCTGGCCTGTCGGGTGACGATGTGACCCATCTGCATGATGCCAGCAAATACCCGACTGCGACGCGATTGCGCTTACCGGTCTCCGCACAAATCGATATTGAAGCGTTGCTCAAGCTTGCGGTCACCACAGCTGGCGGTAAGCTGGTGCCGATACGTGAACTGGTGATTATTGAAAATACCCTGCGTGAACAGCCTATCTACCATAAGGATCTGCTGCCGGTAAATTACGTGATGGCCGATATGGCCGGCAAGCTGGATAGCCCGTTGTATGGCTTGTTCAGCATGCGCAAGGATGTGGGTGAAATAGCTGCGCCCGGTGACAGTAAATTGAGCGAATATTTCATCAAGCAGCCGGATGACAGCCAGCGCGGCTATGCAATCAAATGGGATGGTGAATGGCAGGTCACTTATGAAACCTTCCGCGATATGGGCGCGGCTTATGCGGTTGGCCTGATATTGATTTATCTGCTAGTAGTAGCGCAGTTTGGTTCGTATCTGACCCCGCTGATTATCATGGCACCGATTCCGCTGACGATTATCGGCGTGATGCCGGGTCACGCGCTGCTAGGGGCACAATTCACCGCAACGTCGATGATCGGCATGATTGCGCTCGCCGGCATTATCGTCAGGAACTCGATTCTGCTCGTGGATTTTATCAATCTTGAAGTTGCAGCCCGCAAGCCATTCAAGGACGCGGTCATCAATTCCGCAATCACGCGCGCGCAGCCGATTATGCTGACCGCTTTTTCAGCCATGCTCGGGGCGTTCTTCATCCTGGACGACCCGATATTCAACGGGCTCGCGATTTCATTGATATTCGGTATTTTTGTGTCGACACTGTTGACGTTGATGGTGATTCCGCTGCTGTATTTTGTGGCGTACAGGCATAAGTTTGCATAAATTTTTTTGAGGAGATATTCAATATGACAACATGGAAACTGGTTAGGGTCATGGCAGGTTTTTTCATACTGCTGTCATTGGCATTGGGTGTGCAGGAAAGCCCGCTGTTTGTAAGCCATTACTGGCTGTATTTTACTGCTTTTGTCGGCATCAACCTGCTGCAAAGCGGTTTTACCGGTTGGTGCCTGATGGAAAATATTTTACGTAAATGTGGTATCCAGGCAGGCTGCTAAATATGACTATCCGTCATTCAGTTCGCACAGCATTACTACTGCTGGCGCTGGGTTCCAGTCAGGCACAGGCGTTTGATCTGCTTGAAGCCTGGCAGGCAGCGCGTACGCACGATCCGTTGTTTGCCTCTGCACGCGCAGCCGCCAATGCCGGGCGTACCAAGACCCTGCAGGCAGATGCGCTGAACAAACCGCAGCTGACATTGAATGCAGGCGCGGCGGGTGTCAGTAACGATAATAAAATCACCGATGCGCGATTCTCCAATGCGCAGTTTGCGGGAGGTGCCAGCAGTAATCGCGGTACAACCGATTTTCGCACCAAGACCGATGGCGGCCTGGATTTAACACTGAACCTGCGTGCCGAATATCCTTTATATGATGCGCTGCGTGCCGGCGCAGCCAAGCAGCTCAATAAGCAGGCCGCGTTGGCTGAGGTACAGCTGGCAGCAGAGTCTCAGCAGTTGATGCTGCGCGTGGCACAGGCTTATTTTGATGTATTGCTGGCACAAGACACGCTTGCTACGCTCAGGGCACAGCAGCAGGCAGTAGCTGAAGCATTGGCAAGCGCCAAAGCCCGTTTTGCCGAAGGTGATGTGGCGATTATCGATACACATGAAACGCAGGCAAGGTATGACTTGCTGGCTTCTCAGGTGATGGAGGCGGAAAGCAACCTGCAACTCATGCGCGAAGCGCTGGGGGATGTGACCGGTAACCGTGATGCGCCCTTGGCGGCATTGACGAACAAAAACGATTTTCAGCGCTATGTCAGCGGCGATATGCAAAGCTGGATCAGTCGCGCCCAGACTAACCACCCACAGGTGTATATACAGCAGCTGCAGCAGGAAATAGCACAAGCCGAAACCGGTAAATTCAAGGATCGCTATGCGCCCGTATTAAATCTGGTGGCGCAGGCCGGTGGGGAGCGTTTGCAGGGATTAGGCAACGGTGATGCTGACCTTACCAATCGCCAGTTAAGTGTTGGCGTGCAGCTGACTGTCCCGCTTTACAGCGGTGGTATGCGTGATGCACGTTACCAGGAAGCAGTGGCGCTCGAAGAACGCGCGCTCAGTCAGACTGATATTGCGCGCCAGAGTGCGGTGCGTGATGCGAGGTCTGCCTGGATGGCTGTGACAGTCGGGCAAGGGCAAGTGAAAGCGCTGGAGCAGGCGCTACGCTCTGCCGAGATCAAGCTGGATTCGACCAAACTTGGCCGTGATGTCGGCGACCGTACCACGCTGGATGTGCTCAATTCAGAGCAGGAACTGCACAATACGCGCTTGGCGCTTGCACGCAGCCGTTATCAGGTGCTGCAGGCGCTGCTTAATCTGTCAGCCACAGCGGGTGAGCTGGATGAAGCACGGCTGCAGGAAATCAATCAGGCAATTGCGCAATAATTTGCAAGCCCGGTTTAGTTGAAATTACAGGAGCCTAAAATGAATAAAAGTCTATTCTGCATTACAGTGAAATTGATCACGGGTGTTTCATTGCTGGTTGCCACTACAGTTTATGCAGCGGATAAATCCGATGTGGAACAGTCGACATATCTTGAAGAAAGCCGGAAAACGGCACAGGAGTTTATGCAGACTTTGGGTGGAACCCTGAAAAAACAGCTGGCACTGGGTGGTGCAGAAAGCGCCATCGGTGTCTGCAAGGAAATTGCACCGTCTTTGGCGAGTGAATATTCAAAAAACGGCAGAGTAGTGAAGCGTGTTTCCCTGAAAAATCGCAACCTGGAACAAGGTGTTCCTGATGCCTGGGAGCAAAATGTCTTGGCAGGTTTTGACCTTGCTCAGCAGCAGGGGAAACCTGTTGCTGATATGGAGATGGCCACGGTGCGCGATGAAGCAGACGGGCGCTGGTTTCGTTATATGAAAGCGATACCGACGCAGGCCATGTGTTTGCAATGTCATGGTCAGCCATCTGATATATCCGAAGGGGTGCGTGCACTGTTATTAAAAGAGTACCCGCAAGATAAGGCCGTGGGATATCGTGAAGGTCAGATACGCGGTGCAATTTCTATCAAGCGTTTGTTAGAGGTCACACCAGTAAATTAATCACCATAAATCAAAGAAACGTAACCGAGGAGATGGGAATGGCACATATTGTAATTATGGGCGCAGGTATTGGCGGCATGCCAACTGCTTACGAGCTTAAAGCAAAGCTTGGCAATAATCACCAGATCACCGTTGTGAATACGGTAGATTATTTCCAGTTTGTGCCTTCTAACCCGTGGCTTGCTGTTGGTTGGAGCAAGCGTGAAAAAATCACCTTTCCGATACGGCCTTACCTTGAGAAAAAAGGCATCAACTTTATTGCACAGCCGGTCAGCAAAATAGATGCGGAGCAAAATAGTCTGCAACTGGCAGATGGTCAAACGCTCAATTACGATTATCTGGTCATCGCCACCGGGCCCAAATTATCTTTCGATGAAGTTGAAGGCGCAGGCCCTAATGGCGGACATACACATTCCATCTGTTCTGTAGACCATGCAGAAAAATCCTGGGAAGCATATCAGGACTTTATTCAAGATCCGGGGCCGGTCATTATTGGCGCCATGCCCGGTGCGAGTTGTTTTGGTCCGGCTTATGAATACACGTTTATTGTGAATAAGGACTTGCGCAAAAGAAAGCTGCGTAAAAAAGTACCAATCACCTATGTTACCAGCGAGCCTTACATCGGCCATTTGGGTTTGGGCGGGGTGGGTGACTCCAAAGGCATGCTGGAATCCGAATATCGTAACAACGACATTAAATGGATCACCAATGCAAAAGTGACCAAGGTTGAAGCCGGTAAAATGTTTGTGACTGAACTTGATATGAACGGCAATCTGGTGAAAGAGCACGAATTGCCGTTTAAATACTCAATGATGCTGCCTGCATTCAAAGGAGTTGACCCGGTCGCTGGTGTTGAAGGGTTATGTAACCCCAGAGGCTTTGTACTGATAGACGAACATCAGCGCAGCAAGAAATATCGTAATATTTTTGCTGCTGGCGTCTGTGTGGCGATTCCGCCGGTAGAAGTGACACCAGTACCTACCGGTGCACCAAAAACCGGTTATATGATTGAATCCATGGTGACCGCTATTGCGCATAACATCGCGGCTGATTTGAATAGCGAAGCGGCAGATGCCAAGGGCACCTGGAACGCGATCTGTCTGGCCGATATGGGTGATACCGGCGCGGCATTTGTGGCAATACCCCAAATTCCGCCACGCAACGCAAGCTGGATGAAAAAGGGCAAATGGGTGCATTACGCTAAAATTGCCTTTGAGAAATACTTTATCTATAAGATGAAAAAAGGTACTTCAGAGCCGATTTATGAAAAATATGTACTCAAGGCCATGGGTATTGAGAAGTTGGATTGACGTAGTTCTGGTTCATGGTTGTTTGTTATTAAGCGAGGTACAATAGATAGCTTTAACGGCAATGAAACTATGATTTATATCAGCTATGGGCTTCGAAAGTCAGCCAGTTCTTTTGTTTATCAGATGGTTGATAAGGCCGCTAGCTTATATGCTAAAAATAATAATCTACCAAAATTTAACCTTAAAGACTTATTCCCGGCCTGTGTAAATCCTGATTATGCTGATTTGGCGCTAGAAACGCTTGGATTCTCAGTAAACGCTGATGGGCTTGAAAAGCTCGTTAATTTAATTGAGTTCAAGCTTAATAGCCTTGGTGGCGGTACTATTGTATTAAAAACTCATTGTGCCTGTTCTGAACAGCTAGCCATTCGAATTGCAAACAAAGAGATTCTCGCGTCAGCCTGTTTTCGTCATCCTGCAGAAATGATTCTTTCGTTTCGTGATATGGCTAAAAGAGAAAGCGAAAAAGAAGAAACCATGAGTGAACTGATGCAGGTGTATCAATATAAAGAGATCCCTGCTTTCTTTTCTTGGGCAAATTTACAATTCGTAGAAAAATTTTTCTTCGATGATATTATTTCCGCATCAAGTTCAACTGCCGCTTCTATTTTAAAACAGTTCCACATTGAGGTTAGTGCTCAAAATTTGTTTTCAATAATGATAGGTGATAAAAAATCCATATGGCAATTTAACAAAGGCATTCTCAGTAGGCACGAATTAGAAATGACTTCTGAGCAGATTCATGAAATAGAAAATGAGTTTTCTGAGTATATGCAGTACATAAATAATCATAAAATTAATGCGCAGCCTACTAAATGGCTTTTTACCATAGCGTTAGTTACTCCCACATTAAACAGTGCTACTACAATTGATGAAACGATTCTTAGTGTTATATCCCAAAAGGGTGACTTTGCTATCAGATATCACATTCAAGATGGCGGATCTACAGATGGGACTGTTGAGCGTATCGAAAAATGGGCGCAATTATTGCGCAGCGGCAGTCCATGCATCGGTTGTAATGCAATAGACTTCACATACTCTGTTGCACAAGACTCGGGTGTATACGATGCGCTTAATAAAGCCTTCAAACAAGTATCTGGTGACGTTTACAGCTGGTTAGGTAGTGATGATCGTCTCGCCAATGGCTGTATGCAGTCTATCAAATCATTGTTAGAGGCGCACCCTGACATTCATTGGGTTACAGGATCAACATCTTTATTACGGGAGGATGGTGTTATCTGTGCTACATCTCCCTTGGAACTGCAAGCACTAAAGGTTAATCTCTTTCCTAGAAAGGCTCTGGAGGTTGGGCTGGCAGATGGGGCTACTTTGCCGATTATCCAGCAAGAAGGAACATTCTGGACAGAGTGGCTGTGGCAGGCGGTTGGTAAGCAGTTAAGGTCAGATTTATTCTTGGCAGGTGATTTTGAGTTATGGACACGCATGGCTAAATATTCAGAACTTGTATCTGTGCTTGCGCCTCTTGGGTTTTTTCGATTCAGGCAGGGGCAGCTTTCAAGCAATATGGAGCAGTATATGAAGGAGGTTCGGGCGGTTCAGCGGCTGTTTTTGGATAAAACAAGATCAAAAGTGATTCGAGATGTTGCCAGAGGTAATTTGACTGCCCATGTCGCCAGCGTTTCAATGCCCAGCCCTGCTTGGAAAGTCGAGGTGGTAAACCTACCAGCCGGGAATCCTTATTGGGCGCCTGTTTCTGGGGTTGGTTTGAAGGAAGGGCCATTCCCAGAGCTCGGAATAATGAAACCATTTCATTGGCTGTTAGGCAAAAGTGCAGCTTTGAATCTTCTACCGATAGGATCTGGAAGCTATAAGGTAAGATTTAGAATGCGGAATTATCTTCGTGGTCAAGTGGTAATTATTCATGGGGCCGGGTTTTATAAAAAGATAAGCGCTCCAATCTCTAGACCTTGGCGCAAGTCATTTATCGTTGATATGGTTATTAATATGCCAGATGAGGAGCTAGAGGTGAAGTTTGAATTTTCTAATAATACTGTTACAGATGAAGATGTTAGGGAAAGAGCGCTTATGTTGCTCGATCTAACAATGCATAAGGTCAAATAGGCATGAGTATTAGCTGGTTGTTGGCCAAGGGCATGAGATATTTGCCAAAATTTATTAGACCTAGGCTAGGCGGAAACTTCCATCAATACAGTCCACACCCGCTGACAAGTCAATTTTGCAAGTCAATGGATTCAAATTTATTTAAATATCCTAAGATTTCAATTGTTACACCATCCTATGGCCAGGCTGACTTTATAGAAAATACTATTAATAGTGTACTTGGTCAGAATTACCCCAATTTAGAATATTTTGTACAGGATGGAGGCTCTACTGATGGGACGGTTGAGATTCTGAAGAAATATGAAAATCAATTGTCTGGATGGAGTTCTGAATTTGATGAAGGTCAGTCGCAAGCAATCAATCGTGGGTTTGCCAATACCAGAGGAGAAATTATGGCTTGGCTTAATTCTGATGATTTACTACTACCTGGAGTTCTGGTTGTTGTCGCTGATTATTTTAATAAACATCCAGAAATTGACGTGGTTTACGGAAATCGATTGCTGATTGATGAAAACGACATGGAGATTGGAAGATGGATTCTGCCAGGACATGATGGAGAAGTATTGTCTTGGGCAGATTACATTCCACAAGAAACTATGTTCTGGCGGCGCAGTATTTGGGATAAGGCGGGAGGTCATGTTGATGAATCATTCAGGTTTGCCATGGATTGGGATTTATTGGTGCGCTTTCGTGAATCAGGTGCTAAATTTGCACATATTCCACACTTTCTTGGCGCATTTCGCATTCATGAACAACAAAAAACTTCAGCCGCAATTAGCGAAATCGGCTATCAGGAAATGAATAGAATTCGGGAGAGAGTACTTGGAAGAGTGCCTTCAAGAAAAGAAATTCGTACAAAGGTTACAGCTTTTATCTTGAAGCATGTTGCAGCTGATGTCGCTTACCGTATTAAAACCAGACTGATGAGTAAGTAATAATAAGCGCATTGCAATGATTTTTGGAAACAATTAATTGACTGGATATAGCCATTCTATATACCTTCAAATGTCAGACAACTCAGCTTATTGAAAGCATAAAACAAGAAAAGAGATGTTGTGAATAATACAAAAGTTTTAATTGTGACGCCTGTATATGAAGATGTGGAGTCAGCGCGTCTTTTATTTCAACATCTCAAAGCGCAGGTCCCTGAGTTAAGGATTGTCGCTGTTGATGATGGTTCTATTTATCATCCAATGCAGGGAGAGGTACTAGAAACGTTGGGGATCAAGGGTGCCGTAATTACGTTGCGAAGAAACCTTGGACATCAAGGTGCTATCGCCGTGGGACTCTGCTATGTGCATACATTTATGCAAGACTACGATTGTGTAGTTGTGATGGATTCTGATGGTGAAGATACGCCTGAGTCAATACAAGAATTACTGCAGGGGTTTCTTGAGTCCAATGTGGATGTTCGCGTTGCGGAGCGTAAGAGGCGTAATGAGTCATTTAAATTTATCCAATTCTACCGGATTTATAAATTTTTATTCCGGATGCTTACTGGCAAAGTTATCAATTTCGGCAATTTTATGGCACTTAAACCAAGAGCCGTTTCAAGGTTGTCTGCTATGAATGAAATATGGATTCATCTGGCCGCATCTGTGATTGCTTCTAGATTGCGTGTTGAAGGATGTAAGATTGATAGAGGGATTAGATATGCGGGAGCTAGCAAGATGAATTTTGTTGGATTGATTTTGCACGGTTTCAAGGGAGTAATGGTGTTTTCTGAGCAGGTATTGATTCGTATGGGGGGCGCGAGCTTAGTGGTGGCAATTTTTTCTGTTGCGGTGATATTTCTTGCGATTATACTTAAATTGATTGATGCAGCATCACCTGGCTGGTTCACAACTGTCATTGGTTCCACGATTGCAATTTTTCTTCAAACAGGTGTGCTCACTTTAATCACATTGATGATTACTGGTTTAGTGCGAGTTTCGACGTTGAATCAAGTTGATTTCAATAGTTTTATTGATCACGTCAAAGAAATACGGTAGCGAGTTTCTATGTTTAACCTTGTTTTATTAGTCGAGTAAAGTCAGTTGGTAACACTCTCAGGCAGAAGTTTCCGATTCTTAATCAATGGGTTAGTGGCAACATCCGTTAACTATGGTGTGCTGGTGATATTTATTGAATACGTGGGTATTAAGTATGTTGGCATCGCATCCTTACTGTCGGCCATAGCGGGGATATCAATTTCATTTATCGGTAATCGACTGTTTGTGTTTAGGAGTAAGGCGCCTGTCCTGATGGAGTTGGTACGATTTAAAACGGTTTATGCACTCGCTGCCTTGTTTCAAGCACTATGTATGACTCTGTGGTCAGATAAGTTTTCTTTGAATTACACGCTTGGCTTTATTGTAATCACGTCAATAAGTGTTTTTTTATCTTATTTTAGTAATCGGTCTTTTGTATTCAAGTGACCGAAATTCAGCGGTATAGAGAATTCTTCATGCGTATTTATCCAGTACTTTTCCTGATCTTTTATGGCTTGAGCATAGGTTTAATTGCAATATTACAGAATCAGAGCTTTTATTCTACCTATGGTGCCTTTTATGATTCAATGGGTTACTTTAATCAGTTGGCATGGGTCATGCAGAGCACTCAAGATAAGGGATTTTGGCCAGCCATGGAGGATTCATTTTCTCATTCCACGGTATTTTTGCCATGGTTGCTGGGGGCGGCTTTGTCCTATTTTACCGAGCCATACAGAATACTGGGGGTGATCATTCAGATGCCGCTAGTTATGCTGCAATTGCTGACTGGTTATCGTTTTTTCATATCTACGGGGGTGTCCAGGTGGCGTGCTGCACTGTATTCATTGCCGTTAATTACTTACCCGGCGATTTTTAATTTTAACGGCGGCTTGAGTGACTTCCGTATGGATCTCTCTCAAGCTCTAGCCTACGGTAGCTTCTTGGCGGCCTTGATGGTAGCCCGTAAGCGGGACTCCTTAAAAGAATGGATTTTTGTAGGTTTCATCATTTCTATAGCATGCTTGTTCAGAGCTACAACCCCAGTATATATTTTTGTAGTTCTTTGTGCTGCATTCTTTCTTGATTTGTGCAGGCTTGGTATTGTGCAGTCATTGCAAAGGTACTTACTTGTCGGGATCGTTGTTATTGTGCTTGCAGGATGGTTTTATCTATTTAATTACGAGTATCTGCATTATTATTATTTTGTCTGGAATACCGATGCCAATGCTCGGCTTCCACTAGAAAGTTCAGTGACCCATATCAGTTTTATTCTCAAACATATTGGCAGTCCGCTACTCATAGTATTTCTAACTACGCTGTCAGTTGCTGCGTTGAGCCTGTTAAAAAATTTCAAAAAGGATTTATTTAACCTTAATTGGATAGCATTAATAGGCACATTGGTGCCTGCTTGTTACTTGGTGTTATCCGGGGCGGGCTTGAACCCTTTTGTTTCCATGGTGGCAGTTCCTGGTTTGATCCTGTTTTCTCTGCATCTAGGCGAATCTGTTCATACAGCAACGCCGACGCTAGTTAATCGAATTCTTTCTATTGTTATTGCGGTCGCTTTGACAGTCTCAATGCTGACTTCGATTAAGAACAGTAAAAAAGAAATATCGGATTGGATTCCTAACAAGCAAGGGGTGGTCAGCCTCGTGGACTCCATAGAGCGTGATGCAGAATCAAATGGGCTTGATCATGTCATGTTAACTTTCCTATATTTAGGGAGTGTTGATGAGGCGGTAATTACCAACCATTTGATATATGAAGAGAGATACAAGTATAGAGAGAGTGGTGAAGTTAACAAGAATAGAATTACCCTCGGAATGTTAAAACATGGGTTTTTGGCTAATGCTGATTGGATGAAGATATCTGGCAATACTGACCAGGAAAGGCTTGATAATGTGCTCAAAGATTCTTTGTACAAGGTTAATTATATTGTGATGGCAGATAAAGGCTCCGATTTGCCAAAGCATCATAGAATTAATAATTATGCCGAACAAGTGCGCATTTTTCTAGAAACCAGTAATGTGGTGGAAAAACTTAGATCTGGCATAACACTATCCAAAACTGAAAAAGTAACTGTTTATCGAGTTAAGAAAAATGCCTACATTAAATAAAGTTACAAAATTACGATGCAAGTAGATACTTATCTGGCGGTGTATTTTTTAAGCAGAATAGTGAAGTTCACATGACTAAACCGTTGGTAACAATTGCTGTGCCCTCCTTTAATCAGGGGCGATTTTTGGATGAGGCGCTGACTTCAATTTTTGAGCAAAATGTTCCAGTTGAAGTTTTTGTGCTTGACGGAGGCTCTTCGGATAACTCAGTTGATGTGATTCGCAAATGGGAGCATAAACTTTCTGGATGGCGCAGTCATGCCGATACCGGGCAGGCAGCGGCAATTAATGAAGGTATTGCTCAGGGCGTGGCGCCTTATGTGTGTTGGCTTAATAGCGATGATTGGTTTTTGCCTGGCGGGTTATTAAAACTGCTGGATGAGTTGCAAAAATATTCAGATTGTCCAGCTGTTTATGGGCGTGCATGGAATGTGGTGGAAAAGTCCGGCAAGCAATATCCGGTTTGGGTGGAGCCCTTTGATGAGCAACGTATGGCTTTACGTTGCATTATTTCACAGCCTGCAACATTAATTCGACGATCAGCCTGGGAGGCTGTTGGCGGTGTTGACGCAAAATTGCATATGGCTATGGACTATGATTTATGGTGGAGACTTTTTAAGTCGTTTGGAACTTTACATTTTGTTGATCACTTCGTTGCAGTCAATCGTGAGCATGAAGATACAAAAACTAAAACCCAGCGTCAATTGCATTACAAAGAGGCGATTAAGGTAGTACGCCAACATTATGGACGTGTACCCTTGAAATGGTGGCTGGCTCAGCCTTATTCAGTGTGGTTTAAATCAATGTTCGGTTGATTGGAATATAATGCATGAGAGTTTTACATTTTTATAGAACATTCTTTCCAGACACTATGGGAGGGATAGAGCAGGTCATTAATCAAATTGCCATAGGCGCTAATAAGCTAGGTGTTCAGACAGATGTGCTTTCATTGACGCCAGAGCGTGTTGCACGCACTATTGAAATCGACGGATACTTTGCGCATCGTGCCAGGCTCGACTTGCAAATTGCTTCAACAGGCTTTTCTGCATCCGCTTTTTTGCGATTTTCAGAGCTGGCAAAACAAGCAGACGTTATTCACTACCATTTTCCATGGCCATTTATGGATGTTGTACATTTCGCGACCCGTGTTAGAAAGCCGGCGGTGGTGACTTACCATTCGGACATTATCAAGCAAAAATATCTGCTAAAGCTGTATCGACCTTTAAAGAATAAGTTCCTAGCGAGTGTTGACCGAATTGTCGCGACTTCACCTAATTATCTGGAAAGTAGTAATGTGTTAACGAAGTTTTCTGATAAGGTCATTGTCATCCCGATTGGTTTGGACAAAAATACTTATCCAAGCCCGACATCAGGGCAATTGCAATTTTGGCGTGAAAGGCTTGGTGCGAAGTTTTTTTTGTTTGTGGGTGTTTTGCGGTATTACAAAGGTCTGCATATTTTGATAGAGGCTGCACAAGGCACTGATTACCCAATCGTGATTGTCGGTGCTGGTCCAATTGAGGTTGAGTTGAAGGCACAAGCTGCTCAACTAGGTTTGCGTAATGTTCATTTTCTGGGACATCTACCTGACGAGGATAAAGTTGCGTTATTAATCCTTTGCTATGGTGTCCTATTTCCTTCTCATTTACGTTCCGAGGCTTTTGGGGTTTCGCTATTGGAAGGCGCTATGTATGGCAAGCCAATGATCTCCAGTGAAATTGGCACCGGTACCACTTTTATTAATATTGCGGATGAGACCGGGCTAGTTGTGCCACCAAGTGATCCTGTTGCACTTCGGCAGGCAATGCAGTATTTATGGGAGCATCCAGAGCAAGCGGCAGAAATGGGCCGGCGAGCCGAGGAGCGCTATTGGAAGTACTTTACGGCCGATGAGATGGTGAAATCATACGTGGAGCTGTATGAGGATTTAGTCCGGACGCATGATGGTTCCAGGTAAACACTTTGATGGTATGAATTTGGATTCTGAGCTTTAACCTTGAGTTTTACGTCCAGAGTTTTAGTCATCAAGCACAAAGTTGTAGTACGTCAAATATAAAGTATTTTCAGCGATGAGTAATGGCTGTTAAGTATATCAGGCATGCATAGCTTACAAAAAGCATCTTAACATCCATGTAAGTAGGTTAAAATTGGGTCACTTGGGCTTGCAGTTAAAAAATAAGTTAATGAGAAAATCACAAGAAAACAATAAGATAGCCAATGGTTCAGGAGTCGTTGATAACCACACCCCCATGATGCGCCAGTATTTGGGTTTGAAAGCGCAGCATCCTGACATGCTGCTGTTTTACCGCATGGGGGATTTTTACGAGCTGTTTTTCGAGGATGCTGAAAAAGCGGCAAGGCTGCTTGGCATTACTTTGACGCAGCGCGGCAGCAGCAACGGTCAGCCGATTAAAATGGCCGGTGTGCCTTACCATGCTGCCGAGCAGTATCTGGCCAAGCTTGCTAAATTGGGTGAAGCGGTTGCGATCTGCGAGCAGGTGGGCGATCCGGCCACCAGCAAGGGGCCGGTGGCACGTGAAGTCGCGCGTATCCTGACCCCAGGCACGTTGACTGATACTGCCTTGCTGGATGAATCACGCGATAACCAGCTGTTGAGTATTTTTCAATTAGATGGCGTATTGGGGCTTGCGCGTTTGAACCTGGCTTCCGGTAGTTTTGTCTTGAGTGAAATCGCAGTGGGGTTACTGGCGCAGGAAATCGAGCGCATTGCACCCAGTGAAATTCTATTCGCAGATGATTTTCAGCATGCAGCCATCAGTTTAAGCAAAGTTGCCAAAAAGCGCCTGAGCTCTTGGCAGTTTGATTATGACAGTGCATTCAGCACGCTGACCAAGCAATTCAATACTTATGATCTTAACGGTTTTGGCTGTGCAGATATGAAACCGGCGATTTGTGCTGCTGGTGCGCTGCTGGATTACGTCAAGCACACGCAGCGCACAACGCTGCCACATATCAATGCCATCAGTGTCGAAACTACCAGTGCTTATATTCAGCTCGATGCTGCCACGCGCCGCAATCTTGAGATTGATGTTACGCTGCGCGGCGAAGCCTCTCCAACCCTGTATTCACTTTTAAACACGACGCAAACTGCGATGGGCGCAAGACTACTGCGGCAATGGCTGCATCATCCGCTGCGCGATAGAAACCTGAGCATGAAGCGCCACGAGGCAATTGCCGACCTGATTCAGAGCGGACGTTATGCCGAGTTAAGGCTGGCACTAAGGCCAGTCGGCGATATTGAGCGAATTATTGCGCGAGTTGCCTTGAAAACGGCACGGCCGCGTGATTTATCTGGCCTGGCGGCGAGTCTGCAGCAATTGCCTGTCTTGCAGACGCTGCTGCAGAATCATGCATCGAGCCTGCTGCAAACCTTGTGTGACAATTTATCTGGGCCGCAGGCAGTAGTGAATTTGCTGACTGCTGCGATCAAGGCTGAACCCAGTGTGGTGCTGCGCGAAGGCGGTGTAATTGCCGATGGCTACGATGCTGAGCTGGATGAGCTACGTGCAATCCAGACCAATCACGGCGATTTCCTGCTGAAGTTCGAAGCGGCGGAAAAGGAGCGTACCGGCATTGCCAATCTCAAAGTTGAGTACAACAGTGTGCATGGCTTCTATATCGAAATGAGCCGCACACAGGCAGAAAGTGCGCCTGCGGAATACCGTAGGCGCCAGACCCTGAAAAACGTCGAGCGCTTTATCACGCCGGAACTCAAAGCGTTTGAAGACAAGGTGCTGAGTGCGAACGACCGTGCTTTGGCACGGGAGAAAATGCTCTATGAACAGGTGCTCGCGGCACTTGGTCAGTATATTGCTGCACTGCAAACCAATGCCGGCGCAGTGGCGAGCCTGGATGTGCTGTGCTGTTTTGCCGAGCGTGCCTTGAGTTTAAATTACGTTGCGCCGCAGTTCACGACCGAGCCGGGCATGGAAATTATTAGTGGCCGTCATCCGGTGGTAGAGCAAATATCTGTTCAATCTTCCGGCCAGCCCTTCATCGCTAACGATGTTTCGCTCAATCCGTATCGTCAACTGCTGCTAATTACCGGCCCGAACATGGGCGGTAAATCGACCTTCATGCGGCAGACGGCATTGATCGTGCTGTTGGCAAACTGTGGCTGCTACGTGCCGGCTACTTCTGCAAAAGTCGGTGAAATAGATCGCATCATGACGCGTATCGGCGCATCAGATGATCTCGCAGGCGGTCGCTCCACGTTCATGGTGGAAATGACGGAAACCGCAAATATCCTGCATAACGCGACTGATAAAACACTGGTGCTGCTGGATGAAATTGGTCGCGGCACTTCTACATTTGATGGCTTGAGTCTGGCGTGGGCCGTGGCTAAACAACTGCTGGAAAAAAACCGTTCCTATACTTTATTTGCTACGCATTATTTTGAGCTGACGCGCATTGTGGATGAATTCAAGTATGCCGCGAATGTGCATCTGGACGCAGTGGAGCACGGTAACAATATTGTATTTATGCATAAGGTGGAAGAAGGTGCTGCTAACCAGAGTTATGGCTTGCAGGTGGCGCAACTGGCCGGTATTCCAAAAAGTGTGGTGACTGCGGCAAAACGTAAACTGGCGCAGCTGGAAAATAGTCAGGTCGTTGTAAGTACCGAGCAGCCGGATATGTTTGCGGCTGTTGCTGTTGAGCCATTGTCGGAATTGCATCCTGTTCTTGCTGAGCTGGAGCTGATACAGCCTGATGATTTGACGCCAAGAGAAGCGCTCGAGGTTTTGTATAGGCTTAAAAATTTGCGTATTGATGTTACTTGAATATGTAATTTTTCAGAGTTGCTCAATACGAAATTCGTCATGCCGTGCTTGACACGGCATCCAGTGTCTTTTTTCAATAGTGTTAACGTCTCTGGATTCCGACTTACGTCGGAATGACGGTCATAGGTTATGACTGGATTGTTTACCGAAACAAATGGTATTAGTGGTGGTGACCGCCTGCGCCATGCACGTGCTGGTGAGCAACTTCTTCTTTGTTGGCTTCACGCACGTCGGTGATGGTTGCCGTGAAAACTACACGTTCGCCAGCCCATGGGTGATTGCCGTCGACTATCACTTTGCCGTCAGCGATTTCTGAAACAGTGTACAGAATCACTTCGCCGGTTTCGTCTTCACCTTCAAACTGCATACCTACTTTAAGTTCGGCGGTAGGGAAAGCGCTCGCTGGCTCGATCTGTACCAGCTCTTCGTCGTATTCGCCGAAAGCATCAGCTGGCTGTAAATCCACAACAACAACATCGCCTACGTTTTTGCCATGCATTGCTTCTTCTACTTTCGGGAAAATATTGTCGTAACCGCCATGCAGGTACGCTACTGGTTCGTTGCTTGATTCAAGCACGTTGCCGTCAGAGTCTTTCAGTTCATAAGTCATTGATACTACGGTGTTCATTGCGATTTGCATGGTCGGTTCCTCAAGCTGCTTTGTAAAATAAAGCGGTGTAAAAAATTCAAGTATAGGATTCTAAACTATATTCTGAAATTGCTTAAATCGAATATTGTGGTTTCAGGTCTGGTTTTCAATCCTGTGGTATTTCGTAATTAATTTATCAAGCGCTGCAGCGAAAGCCTGGCGGTCTCCCTGGTTAAATGTCGAGGGGCCGCTGATATCTACGCCGTTGCTGCGCAATTCCTCCATCAGGTTGCGCATAGCGAGGCGTTCCCTGATGTTGGAAATCGTGTACAGCTCGCCACGCGGGTTGAGTGCATAGCCGCCTTTTTCAACGACCTGCGCCGCCAGCGGAATGTCTGCTGTAATCACCAGGTCGCCAGTTTCCATCTCAAGCACAATCCGGTTATCTGCCACATCAAAGCCGCCGGCGACCTGCATGGTCTTAATGAAAGCTGATGGCGGCGTGCGCAAGAACTGGTTGGCGACCAGTGTCGTCATTATTTGTGCCCTGACCGCTGCCCTGAACAGGATTTCTTTAATGACGACCGGGCAGGCGTCGGCGTCGACCCAGATTTTCATTGATTAATTAACTTTCTTCAAAATATTTACACAAGTAAATTTGAGTGGATTTTAAAGTAGCTATTATGGTGTTCGTCATAGCAGCCTTCGCTGGTATGACGGACATTAGATTTTAGCGACCTCTGCCGCCGCTCCTGCGTTGGCTGTTCGGGTTGCCGGCTGGTCGGCTGGCATTACCTTTAAAGCCGCCGCCATTCGGACGGCCTGCGTTCGTCCCCGTATTGCTGCGCGGTCTGTTACCGTGGCTCGGCACTGTTGGTGAAAACAGTGCCGGTTGTGGCATCGCTTGATGACGCGCTGCTTCGGACATGGGTTTGGAGGCTTTCGGGGCGTTCCTGTTCGGTTGTTTGTCCTGCGCTGGCTTGCTGCTCACTTGCTGATTATTATTTTGCGGTTTTCGTTTCTGGCCATGCTGCGGGCGCGGTGCGCGTGGCGCCTCGGGTTCCGGGTTGGCATTTGGTGTAAAGCCTTCCACCGGCACTCTCGGAATCTCTCGCTTGATCAGCTTTTCAATATCCTTGAGCAGTTTGAGTTCTTCACGGTCTACCAGTGATACTGCCGCACCGCTGCTGCCGGCACGGCCGGTACGGCCGATGCGGTGCACATAATCTTCAGGCACGTTTGGCAGTTCAAAATTGACTACCTGCGGCAACTGGTCTATATCCAGCCCGCGAGCTGCAATGTCGGTCGCAACCAGTACACGAATCGCACCGCTTTTGAAATCGGCCAGCGCTTTGGTGCGTGCACCCTGGCTTTTGTTGCCGTGAATGGCTGCGGCTTCAATGCCGTCTTTGACCAGTTTTTCCGCCAGACGGTTAGCGCCGTGCTTGGTACGCGTAAACACCAGCACTTGCTGCCAATTATTGGTTTTAACCAGATGGCTGACCAGATCGCGCTTGTGTGATTGCGGCACCATGTGCACGGTTTGCGCAACTAGCTCAGATGCCGTGTTGCGGCGAGCCACTTCAACAAAACCCGGGTTATGCAGCAGGCCATCGGCCAGTGCCTTGATTTCATCAGAGAACGTGGCCGAGAACAGCAGGTTCTGGCGTTGTTTTGGCAGCATGGCCAGAATTTTTTTAATGTCACGTATAAAACCCATGTCCAGCATGCGGTCGGCTTCGTCCAGCACCAGTATTTCCACACCGGATAAATCAATGGTTTTTTGACCTGCGTGATCCAGCAGGCGGCCTGGCGTTGCTACCAGAATATCCAGCGGTTTTTTCAGGCGGCTGATCTGTGGGTTGATATTGACGCCACCGAAGATTACAGTAGAAGTCAGCGGTAAATGCTTGCCATAGACTTTTACGGATTCTTCAATCTGTGCGGCCAGTTCACGTGTCGGCGTCAGCATCAGGCAGCGCGGGCGGCCTTTGGCAGGCTCGGCATGCGGTTGCTGGCTGAGAAGATGTAGAATAGGCAAGGTAAAGCCTGCGGTTTTACCGGTGCCGGTCTGTGCACCTGCAAGCAGGTCGCCACCGTTGAGCACCAATGGAATGGCTTTGGCCTGGATCGGTGTCGGGTTGGTATAGCCGGTGTCAGTGATTGCGCGCAGAATCGGTTCACATAAGCCGAGTTCGTTAAAGCTGAGCGTGCTTTTCTCAATCGTCAGGTCGGCTTTAATCGCCTCGGGTTGAAAGCCATCAATAGGCGCGTTTATTTCATTTGTATTTGTTTGTGCTGTCAAGGTAATGCTCCAGTTCAGGTATTAGGCCGACCTATTACTTAAATATGAAGCAACACCAATCGAGGTCCAGGCATGTGTGCTTATTTTCGGTATGTTGAGATACGAAAGATAATCATCAGGGTAAGAGACCGCTGCGCTGATTGGTTGGCGCAGGGTAATGAATTTTGGCGATTATACGTAAGATTGCAATTAAAGCTAGTAATACTTTTTAAATAAACATTACTAGAAAATCTTCAGGGTTTTAATCATATAAAGCCTGACTTATTTTGCAGTTGGATAAGCATTTTGATGTAAACGACGCCAAACCCATGGCGGTACAGGGTTGTCTGCACTCCAAAGCCCGATTCTATCTTTACGGGCTGTCGCTGCTGCATTTTTTATGGCGAGATCATCTGAATATTTTTCGTTGTGCCAGGCATAGCCGTTTTGAGCCAGATATAAACTGGCATCAGTCTGGTTGCATTGCAGGCGGCCCAAATGGCGATCGTATTTGTCCTTGCCAGTGAGTTCGACGCTAATGCTGATGTTACTGCCTTTGCAGAGCTTGATTAAGGCACGCCGCGCTTTTTGACCGTATGCCTGATTGCGTTCGGGGGCGTCAATATCGGTCAGACGCAATTTTAATTTGCCACTGGCATGCTTTAATTCAACCGTATCACCATCATAGACATTGCTGACAGTGTAAGCAGATTCGGCCTGGCTGAACGTGCCTGATAAAAGCAGCAAGCATGCAACAGCAAAGCGCAATAACGACATCATAAGCAACCTAGGTACGTTTAATGGTGATGACCGTGTTCACGGTCCAGCAGGCTGTAATAGTTGGAAGGCTCCAGCACAGTAGGGATGGGATCTGCATCAGTGTCAGGGTGGTCTTTGCTGTAATGCAGGCCGCGGCTTTCCTTGCGCTCCATGGCGCTTCTTACAATGAGTTCTGCTACCTGCAATAAGTTACGCAGCTCAATCAGGTCGTTGCTGATTTTAAAGTTGCTGTAAAACTCGTGTACTTCATTGCGCAGCATGTGTATGCGGTGCAGCGCGCGACTCAGGCGTTTGTCTGTGCGCACAATGCCAACGTAGTTCCACATGGAGCGACGCAGTTCATCCCAGGTATGGGTAATCAGCACTTCCTCATCCGCGTCGGTGACGCGGCTTTCATCCCAGTATGGCAGTGTTGGTACTGGTTTCTCCGGCTGGCCTAAAATGTCTTCAGCGGCAGACTGGCCGAATACCAGGCATTCAAGCAGTGAGTTGCTGGCGAGGCGATTGGCACCATGCAGTCCGGTACAGGCAGTTTCGCCAATCGCATACAGGTTGTTGATGTCGGTGCGCCCAATATCATCGGTCATGACGCCACCGCACATGAAGTGCACGGCCGGTACCACTGGAATCGGTGTTTTGCTGATATCAATCCCCAGCTCCAGGCAGCGACGGTAAATATTAGGAAAGTGCTCCTGAATAAACGCCAGAGATTTATGGGAGATATCCAGATAGACGCAGTCAATGCCGCGTTTTTTCATTTCAAAGTCAATGGCGCGCGCCACGATATCGCGTGGCGCCAGTTCGGCGCGCGGGTCATATTCAGGCATGAACCGGGTGCCATCTGGCAGTTTCAAAATACCGCCTTCACCGCGCACCACTTCTGAAATCAGAAAAGATTTTGCATGCGGGTGGAACAGGCAGGTGGGGTGGAATTGAATAAACTCCATATTGGCAACGCGGCAGCCTGCACGCCAGGCCATTGCCATGCCGTCGCCGGTGCTGACATCCGGGTTGGTGGTGTACAGGTAAACCTTGCCGGCACCGCCGGTGGCTAAGACTGTGTTCTGTGCACCAATCGTGATGACTTTGCCGGTTGTGTTGTCCAGTACATAAGCGCCGAGGCAAGCGTTGCTGTTGAGTTGTTCAGGGTCTTTCGCTTTTACTTTGTGTGTGGTGATTAGATCTACTGCAATGTGATTCTCAAACAGCGTGATATTGGGATGCAGGCGAACTTTCTGCGCCAGTGTGGTCTGTACCGCATGACCGGTGGCATCGGCAGCGTGAATGACGCGACGATGGCTGTGGCCGCCTTCGCGCGTTAAATGGTAACCGCTGTCATCTTGCTCGCGTGTGAAGCTGACACCTTGTTCAATGAGCCATTCAACTGTTTCCTTGCCGTGTTCAACGACTTTTCTGGTGACCGCTGCATCACATAAGCCGGCGCCGGCTGTCAGCGTATCTTGAATGTGCGCTTCAATCGAATCCTCATCATTTAATACCGCAGCAATACCCCCTTGTGCCCAGTTGCTTGCAGAGTCGTTTATGGTGCGTTTGCTAACCAGACATATCTTCTTGTGCTCCGCTGTGCGCAGTGCCAGTGACAGGCCCGCAAGGCCGCTGCCGATAATTAAAACATCGAATTGCTGCATAAGTTTTTGATCTGTAGGGATGAGGTAAATTGAACTATGAGGAACTAACGAGAGTGTATCGCGGTCATTGTAAAAGGCAATAGAAATAGTGTTGCAGGGTTAAAAAAGTAAGCGCTTAAGTTATTAATGAGTCATGAGTGTTTCTGTGAATTAAAAGTTGCTAATTTTAATGAATGGAAATACCCTAATAAAAGTGAGGGAATAGCTAATGATACAGCCCGGTAAAATACAGGAATTTACGCAATTAAACTTTATGCAAGCTTCGTCACAAGGGTATACTGGCGAAGCAAGCAAATATGATAATAAAATTGAACATAATAAGACTGAAACTACAGGAAATCTTAGAGTAGTGGCCATTACCCCAACTCCAGGCAATCGTGAGATAGACCATGAGCTTGTGTTGCGTGCACAGCGCGGCGATAAGCGTGCCTTTGGCCTGCTGGTAGATAAATATCAGCGCAAGCTGGCGCGTCTGTTATCTCGTATGATCCGTGACCAGGCTGAGATTGAAGATGTAGTTCAGGAGTCTTTCATCAAGGCTTATCGGGCCTTGCCTAATTTCCGTGGTGATAGTGCTTTTTACACCTGGCTATACCGTATCGGTATCAATACAGCTAAGAATTATCTGGTTTCAGTGGGTCGCAGGCCAACTGTTAGCACCGATATCGAAATTGAAGATGCCGAGAATTTTGATAGCGGTGACGAGTTGCGTACCACTGAAACGCCAGAATCCAGCATGATGACCAAGCAGATTGCGCAGACGGTAAATGATACGGTCGAGGGTTTGCCTGAAGAGTTACGTACTGCAATTACATTGCGCGAGATTGAAGGTCTCAGCTATGAAGAAATTGCCACAATTATGGGTTGCCCAATAGGTACCGTGCGTTCGCGCATTTTCAGAGCCCGTGAAACCATCGCACTTAAATTAAGGCCGTTGCTGGATACGCCAGAAAATAAGCGTTGGTAGGATATAACATGTGGGAGGTTGGTTTAGTGTTAGGAGTAGATAATGAGTGAACAAATATCCGCTTTGATGGATGAAGAGATTGCGATTGAAGATGCTGCACATCTGATTTCTTCAATGCAATCGAGCAAGCAGTCAGCAGATGCCTGGAGCCAATATAACCTGATTGGTGATGTCATGCGAGGCAATCAATTGTTGAGCAGGGATTTTAAACAAAATTTGATGCATAAGCTGGAGCAAGAGCCTACGGTACTGGCACCAAAATCAGCGCAGATTAATGCTGAGGCTACAGCAACCTTTAAAGATAGGCTGCCGGTCAAGTGGTCTATAGCCGCTTCTTTTGCTGCAGTGATGGCAGTGGGCTGGATGGCTATGCAGCAAGTGCAGACCGGTAATGAAGCGCCTGCGCTTGAAATGGCACAAGCTGATGTTGTTGAACAGGCAATTCCAAATGAATATATGGCTGCGCATCAGTCATCTGCGCCATCGGCGAGTTCATATTACATTCAGTCAGTGAGTTACGCGGAGTGATAATGAAACATTTTGTTCTGGCTAGAGCGTTTGCCAGTGCATCACTGATTGCTGCTTTACTCTCGAGTTTTAACCTATGGGCTTCTGAAGAGGATTCCTGGCAGATTCTGCAAAAAGCGGCAGTTGCTGCGCGAGCTTTAAGCTATAAGGGTATTTTTGTCTGTCAGAGCGCGAAGCAGATCAAATCGGTAGAAATTACCCACCTTTACGATGGCCAGAATGAATTTGCACGCAACGTAGTTCTGGATGGCGCGCCGCGTGAAGTGCTTAATCAGAGTGGTAACGTGGTTATTTACAATCCTCGTAACGGTAAAATCGTTATTGAGAAGCGACGTGCGCAGAATATGTTTCCGGCAATTCTGCCAACAGATCTTAATTCCATTAAGGCTAGCTATTCATTACGCAGCGGCGACAGCGAACGCATAGCAGGCCGCCCGGCGCAAGTGCTGGTATTGGAGCCAAAAGATGGTTTGCGTTACAGCTACCGGTTCTGGGTAGATACTGAGTATGGATTGCTACTGAAATCGGTCATGTTCAATAACCGCAATGAGATTATGGAAAGCATAGGCTTCAACCAGCTAGCTTTGATGAATACTGTTGAACTGGATTGGTTTAAACCTAAGATTGATCATAACAAGAGTTATGTGATGGAGCAGGAACAGGAGCTTATTGCTGATGTGGCTTCACAAATAGATTGGGAAATCAAAGCGTTGCCGGCAGGCTATCGTAAGGTTGATCAGATGATGCGCAAGGTTCAGGGTAAACCCGGGCCTGTGACGCATTTGATATTTTCTGATGGTCTTGCCTTCGTTTCAATGTTTATTGAGCATGTAGCTAAACCGAGTAAAGAGAAGCCAGCTCCAAAAAATATGCTGACTACGACAGGTAACACCAGCTTTTATGCAAATGTGAATAATGGGCATCTGGTGACTGTGATGGGTGACGTGCCTGAAGCGACTGTCGTGCAGATCGCAAATGCAGTGGTGTTTAAGAAGTAACTGTAATCAATTATTGCAATAATTGATTACAATGATTGATTAATAGTGTAGTTGGTCGACATGATAGAAGAATTTGCAGTAGTTACCAGACGGCTTGATGATCACGTCATGCTCGAAATCGAAAGGCGCACAGCCTGTGGTCTTTGCGGACAAAAGCGCGGTTGCGGTAATGCGACCTGGGGCAAGCTGCTAGGCCATGACAGTCACGAATTCCCGGCTGATAGCGCTATTGATGTCAACGTTGGCGATAGTGTTGTCGTTGGTATCGATGAGCAGATCATACTAAGTTCCGCTTTTTATCTCTATGTAGTTCCGCTTATTACAATGCTGGTTGGTGCCGTACTGGCCGATACGCTGCTTGATAATGAGTTTTATGTAATGCTATGCGCGGCTTTGGGATTATTGCTAGGTTTTGCCTGGGTAAAAGGCCATCTGATTGGTTACGGCCGCACCAAAAAGCCTTACGGTAATAAGTTTCGCGCTGTAGTGCTGCGTCATGCAGATGCAACAGTGTCATGCAAAAATTCAGGTAACAATTCAAATCAGAGCACCGCAAGTGATAATTAGACACAAGTAATAATTAAACACATGCGATGTAAACATGAGTGTAATTTCAAACTAAATGAGGTGAGTAGATGAAACGAAGTTGGATTGCCGCAGTTTTTTTCAGTTTGATCGCTGTGGTCCAGTCAAATGCCTATGCAAAAGATTTACCTGACTTTACTGAACTGGCCGAGACGCAAGGGCCGGCAGTGGTCAATATCAGTATTACGCAAAATATGAAGGCTGAAAATGCTATGCCATTCCCAGGTATGCCTGGTGATGAGCAGATGCAGGAGTTTTTCAGGCGTTTTGGCATTCCGTTGCCAGGCCAGGTGCCGGGGCAGAATGGCGCGCCAATGCCGGAATACAAATCGCAATCGCTGGGTTCAGGTTTTATTATCAGCAGTGATGGTTACATTTTAACCAATGCACATGTGGTGGCTGAAGCTGATGAAGTCATTGTGAAATTGTCAGACAAGCGTGAGTTTAAAGCCAAGATTATCGGTGCCGATAAACGTACTGATGTGGCTCTGGTGAAAATCGAGGCAACCGGTTTGCCGAAGGTGACCACAGGGGATCCAAATAAATTGAAAGTGGGTGAGTGGGTGGCTGCAATTGGCTCGCCTTTTGGTCTGGAAAACACCATGACGGCCGGTATTGTCAGTGCAAAAGGCCGCGCTTTGCCGCAAGAGAATTTTGTACCTTTTATTCAGACCGATGTTGCGATTAACCCTGGTAACTCAGGCGGCCCATTGTTTAACCTGGCTGGTGAAGTAGTTGGTATCAACTCCCAGATCTACAGTCGCAGCGGTGGCTCCATGGGGCTCTCTTTCAGTATCCCGATCGATGTGGCACTGGAAGTTTCAAACCAGCTTAAAGCGAATGGCAAGGTGAATCGTGGATGGTTAGGTATCGTGATTCAAGAGTTGAGCAAAGAGCTGGCAGAATCTTTTGGTATGAAGAATACCAATGGTGCCCTAGTCGCTGCAGTCGAGAAAAGCGGTCCGGCTGATAAAGGCGGTTTGGAAGCCGGTGATGTGATTGTTAAGTTTGATGGCAAGCCGATTATGGCGTCTTCTGATTTGCCTCGTGCAGTTGCTGCAACAAAACCTGGTAAGACCGTGCCCGTTGAAATTTTGCGCAAGGGCAACCAGAAAATACTGAATATCGCAATTGGTGAAATGCCGACAGAAGGCAGTGAAATTGCTCAGACAAGCAAACCATCAGCGAAGCCTGAAGTTAACCGTGTTGGTTTGGTGCTCAAGGAAGCTACAGCTCAGCAGCGAAAAAAGCTGAACGGTAAAAATGGCTTGATAGTGCTAGATGCACAAGGTGCTGTCGCTCAGGCGGGGGTGCGCCGTGGCGATGTGATTTTGGGGCTCAATAATACAGAAGTGCAGAGTCTGGAACAGTTTAATAAACAGCTGGCAGGTTTTTCTGCGGGTAAGTCTATAGCGTTGCTGGTGCTGCGCGGTGAAAACACCCTGTATGTACCGGTGAAAATACCGGCGGGTAAATAGGTGTTGTATAAAACCTGCGGTAATCAGTAGATGTTAATACTTTGAATTTGCTGTAAAATCCGAGCTGTTCGGTTTAACAACAAGGGCGCCTAGAGCGCCCTTGTTGTTAAACCAGTGAGTAAGTTAAACCAGTTAGCAAGATTTAGAATCAAGGGCGCTTCTATAAATGCAAGGTTTGAGATGCAGTATTACCCGTAAAGGGCATGTCCACCAAGTGCCCGCTGTTTCACAGCGACCTTGGTGCCAAAGGCGCACGGAACGCAGAAACCGAGATAGTATGCGGTATACAGCGAGGTTGCGAGTCCATAGAAAATATAGTCGCAACGCAGTAATGCGCTCAAAAAATGTATTTATAGAAGTGCCCTCAAGCTTGTCATATAGCAGTGGAACTGAGTTTTAAACCTATAGCCAGTTATTGAAATCGTCACATTTAAAAATTAACCATGAAAAATATTCGTAATTTCTCCATCATTGCCCACATTGACCACGGTAAGTCTACGCTGGCGGACCGTATTATCCATATGTGCGGTGGTCTGGCTGACCGTGAGATGGAGGCGCAAGTGCTTGATTCAATGGATATTGAGCGTGAGCGTGGCATTACGATCAAGGCGCAGACTGCAGCCTTGCAGTACAAGGCCGATGACGGCCAGATTTATCAGCTGAATCTGATTGATACCCCAGGCCATGTGGATTTCAGCTATGAAGTTTCACGTTCACTCTCTGCCTGTGAAGGTGCGCTACTGGTGGTAGACGCCAGCCAGGGCGTGGAGGCGCAAAGTGTGGCCAACTGTTATACCGCGCTGGATCTGGGCGTTGAAGTGACGGCAGTGCTGAACAAGATTGACCTGCCATCGGCGGATCCGGATCGTGTGATTCAGGAAATCGAGGATGTGATTGGTGTGGATGCGAGCGACGCGGTGCGTTGCTCAGCAAAAACCGGCGAAGGTGTGCGAGATGTGCTTGAAGCTGTGATCGCCAAGGTGCCGCCGCCAAAAGGCGATCCTGACAAGCCGTTAAAGGCGCTGGTGATTGATGCCTGGTTTGATAATTACGTCGGCGTGGTGATGCTGGTACGCGTGATGGATGGCATATTGAAGCCGAAAGAAAAAATCCGTTTGATGGCGACCGGCGCTGAATATTTGTGTGAGCAGGTTGGTGTATTTACGCCTAAGTCAATGCAAAAAACTTCACTCTCAGCAGGTGAAGTAGGTTTTGTGATCGCTGGCATTAAAGAACTGGCTGCTGCCAAGGTCGGTGATACTGTGACTCTGGCTGGAAAACCTGCAAGTGAGCCTTTGCCAGGCTTTAAAGAAGTGAAACCGCAGGTATTTGCCGGGCTTTACCCGGTAGAGTCCAACCAGTTCGAAGCATTGCGTACCGCGCTTGAAAAACTGAGCCTGAATGATGCCAGCCTGTTGTTTGAGCCTGAAAACTCAACGGCGCTAGGCTTTGGTTTCCGCTGTGGTTTCCTGGGGCTGCTGCACATGGAGATCGTGCAGGAACGTCTTGAGCGTGAATATGACATGGACCTCATTACTACTGCGCCAACAGTGGTTTATGAGTTGCTGCTCAAGAGCGGTGAAGTGGTACAGATTGAGAATCCGTCACGGCTGCCGGAACCTTCCCGTATTGAGGAAATTCGTGAACCTATGATTGTGGTTAATCTGCTGATGCCGCAGGATTATGTAGGTCCGGTGATGACGCTATGCAATAACAAGCGCGGCATACAGCGCAATATGCAGTATATGGGCCGTCAGGTCATGTTGAGTTACGAAATGCCGCTCAATGAAGTGGTACTGGATTTCTTTGATAAACTGAAATCAGTTTCACGCGGTTATGCAAGTATGGACTATGAGTTTCTGGAATTCCGCGCTGCGGATCTCGTGAAGCTGGATATTATGGTCAATGGCGAGCGTGTCGATGCGTTGAGTTTGATTGTGCACCGCAGCAACAGCGTGTACCGTGGGCGTGAAGTAGCGGCTAAAATGCGTGAATTGATTCCGCGCCAGATGTTTGATGTGGCAATTCAGGCTTCTATCGGCGCCAATATCATTGCACGTGAAACGGTCAAAGCCATGCGTAAAAACGTGCTGGCGAAATGTTACGGCGGCGATATTACGCGTAAGCGCAAATTGCTGGAGAAACAAAAAGAAGGTAAGAAACGCATGAAACAGGTGGGTAGTGTCGAGATCCCGCAAGAAGCGTTTTTAGCAATTTTACGCGTAGAAGATAAGTAGTCTTACACGGGCGCTTTTATAAATGCATAGTTTGGGATGCAGTATTACCCGTAAAGGGCATATCCACCAAGTGCCCGCTGTTTCACAGCGACCTTGGTGCCAAAGGCGCACGGAACGCAGGAGCCGAGATAGTATGCGTTATACAGCGAGGTTGCGAGTACCGCGCAACGCAGTAATGCGCCCAAAAAATGTATTTATAGAAGTGTCCATAGGATAAAGGGTAGGGTAAAGCGCCATGATGTTTGCATTGTTCATGATTGTCATATTGATAGTAACAGGCTTCATATGGCTGTTAGATATTCTGGTGTTAAGAAAAAAACGGCCGGCAGGCGCAGATGAGCCTATTTTGGTCGAGTATGCCAAAAGCTTTTTCCCGGTGATTCTGGTGGTGTTTTTAATACGCTCGTTCATTGTTGAGCCTTTTAAAATCCCGTCTGGCTCCATGATGCCAACCTTGTTGGCTGGCGATTTTATTCTGGTCAATAAATTTACTTATGGCCTGCGTGTGCCTATCCTGAATAATACTTTTATTGAGGTCAATCAGCCTAAGCGCGGTGATGTCATCGTGTTTCATTATCCACCGGCACCATCAGTCGATTATATTAAACGTGTGATCGGATTGCCTGGCGACAGAATTAGATACCAGGATAAAAAACTGACAGTCAATGGAATCCCGGCAGACCAGAAATTTACCGGGGATTATGAATACGTGATGGCAGGACTTAATGTCATCACAGCTAAGCAATATCGTGAGCAGTTGGGCAGTGTACAGCATGATATTTTGATTCATGATGTGATGGGCAGCTATGATGAAGATAGTCTGGGTGGAAAATTTTTAAAAGATGAAGAGATTATTGTGCCGCCGGGCCATTATCTGGCGATGGGCGATAATCGCGATAACAGTTCAGATAGCCGAGTGTGGGGGTTTGTGCCGGAAAGAAATCTGGTAGGTAAGGCATTTTTTATCTGGATGAATTTTGATCAAGGTTCTAGAATAGGTAATTCGATTAATTAACATTACTGTAAATTAGCATCGCATTCTTAATCAACCAGGGGAAAAACATGACAAATAACTTAAAGAATTATCGTGCCGATCATAAAACACAGGGCGGTTTTACATTGACGGGGTTGATCGTCGGATCTGCTTTGCTGGTGGCTGTAGCGCTGGTTGGTATGAAAATTGTGCCGGCTTACATGGAGTTTTTGTCTGTTAAAAAAGTGCTGACGGCGATGAAGCAGGAGCCTTTGGATACCATGAGTGCCAGTGAGATTAAAAAATCTTTCGATAAGCGCGCTACTATTGCTTATATTTCAGTCGTTAAGGGCTCTGATTTAATGATTGAAAAAACCAACACAGGCACAACTGTAGACGTTGAGTATCAGGTGATTAAGCCGATTGCCGGCAATGTCAGCGTGTTAATTGACTTTTCTACACGATAATTCTGGATAAGTCTTTGTATTTAAAAAGTAAATAATGATTCAGCAGGAACTGGCCAGGCGCCTGTCACATAGTTTTACTAACGTTAATTTACTAACGCAGGCACTGACGCACCGTAGTTTCGGTGCTCACAATAATGAGCGTCTGGAGTTTCTGGGCGATGGTGCACTGAATTTTATTATCGCCAATCAGCTTTATCAGCGCTTTCCAAAACTGGCGGAAGGCGATTTGAGCCGCTTGCGTGCGCAACTGGTAAAAGAAGCGACCTTGTGTGAATTGGCTACTGCACTTAACCTGGGTGACGCGCTCAAGCTTGGCGAAGGTGAACTGAAAAGTGCAGGCTGGCGCAGACCTTCTATTTTGGCGGATGCACTGGAGGCGATTATCGGTGCAGTTTACCTGGATAGCGGCTTTGCCGCGGCAGAAGCTTTTGTCCTAGGGTTATATGCCGGCAAACTCGATACTATTGATCCTAAAGTGATTGATAAAGACCCAAAATCGTTATTGCAGGAATTGCTGCAAAGCAGAAAAATTGCCGTTCCCGAATATAACGTCACCCTGACCAGCGGCGAAGCTCATGCCCAGAGGTTTGTTGTGGAGTGCTTTATTGAAAAGCATAATATACGTACTGTAGGTGAAGGCAGCAGCCGCCGAATTGCTGAGCAGCAGGCAGCACAGCTTGCGTTGCTTGAGTTTAAAAAAATACACATTGGAAAAACTAAAAAATGACAGATCACGATACCGAAGCAGATATTGCTGAACCATCAGTGTTTAAATGCGGTACGGTGGCGATTGTCGGCCGTCCTAACGTGGGTAAATCCACCCTGTTGAATCATATTCTGGGTACCAAGTTAGCCATCACTTCGCGTAAAGCGCAGACTACCCGTCATCGTTTGCTAGGTATTCACACGACTGAAGATACGCAGTACCTGTTTGTCGATACGCCGGGTTTTCAACAGAAGCACCTCAATGCGCTGAACAAAGGTTTGAATAAAACCGTGACGCAGGTGCTGATGGAAGTCGATGTGGTGCTGTTCGTGATTGAGCCCATGAAGCTGGGTGATGCTGACCGCACGGTATTGAAGCTATTGTCAGAAAAAACGCCAACGATTCTGGTTGTCAATAAACTGGATCTGATGGGCGACAAAGGTAATTTACTGCCGCTGATTCAAGACTTTGATCTTGAGTTCCCATTTGCAGATATCGTACCGGTCAGTGCTAAAAAGACCCTCAATATTGACGAGTTGCTGAATACTATCCGTAAATACCTGCCGGAACAGCCCGCAATCTATGATGAAGATGAGTTGACCGACAAGAATGAACGCTTCCTGGCGGCCGAACTGGTGCGTGAAAAAGTATTCAGGTTTTCCGGTGATGAGATTCCGTATTCAGTGGCCGTAGAAATTGAAAAATTTGAACAGATCGGTAAATTGCGCCGCATTTTCTGTGCAGTGATTGTTGACAAGGAAAGCCAGAAACCAATGCTGATCGGCAAGGGCGGAGAAAAACTCAAGCAGATATCCACCGAAGCGCGCCTCGACATGGAAAAGCTGTTCGGCGGCAAGGTTTACCTTGAAGTGTGGGTGAAAGTTAAAGGCGGCTGGGCAGATGACGAGCGGGCGCTGAAGAGTTTAGGCTATTGATATTAGCCACAGATGAATATAGATCATCCTTTGCTAGATCTGTGTTCATCCGTGTTCGTCTGTGGCTAGAGTAAAGTTTTATGGTTTCAACGACTACGCACCGTCAGGACAATCAACCAGTTTACGTGCTGCATACTTATCCGTTCAAGGAAACCAGCTTGGTGGTAGAACTGTTTGCACGTAATTTTGGTCGTGTAGCGACTACAGCCAAAGGTGCCAGACGGCCACGCTCCGCGATGCGCGGGCTATTACAGGCGTTCCAGCCCATGTCGGCAACCTGGTCCGGCAAGCAGGAACTGAAAACCTTGCATAGTCTGGATTGGAACGGCAGCCTGCTGCTGTTGCAGGGCGAGGCACTCATGTGCGGTTTTTACCTGAATGAGTTATTGCTGCGCTTGCTGCCGCGTGAAGACCCGCATGAAGCGCTGTTTGAATACTATGCTGATACTTTGAAAATATTGGCAAGCGGTCAGGACCTGGCCACCACCTTGCGCAGGTTTGAACTGAAGTTTCTGCAGGAACTCGGGTATGCCATTCCGTTGGAGTTTGATGTAAACGCAGTGCCGATATCAGCATTACAAAATTACCGTTATGAAGCTGAGCACGGCGCATTCAAGTTACAGGGATCAATCGGTCGCTATGATAATGGCGTACAATTGTCAGGTAAAACCTTGATTGATATGGTAAATGATGATTACACCGATATGCAGACCAAGCAGCAAAGCAAGCAGTTGATGCGTTATCTGCTGGCGCATTATCTGGGGGATAAACCGCTGCATACACGGCAACTGTTGATTGATTTGCAGGATTTTTAATTCACGCTGTATTTCGCTCATGCTTTGTTGTCGTGCCTCGCCGTATGAATTTGTACTGTCTTCGGCACTCCGTCGCGCCTGAGCTTCAATACAACATGAATTCACAGAGTGCATAATATTTTGGTAGTATCCGCAGTGATTTGAAGTAAATTAAATAAGATTTAGAAAAGACAAAATGATTAAATTAGGTGTCAATATCGATCACGTTGCGACTATCCGTCAGGCGCGTGGAACCAAATACCCAAGCGTAGTGCAGGCAGCTCTACGCGCTGAACAGTCCGGAGCAGACAGCATTACCCTGCATCTGCGTGAAGATCGTCGCCACATGCAGGATGCGGATATATTCGCACTGCGCCCTTTATTGCAGACCAAGATGAACCTTGAGTGCGCAGTCACTGATGAAATGATTGATATTGCCTTGCAGGTCGCGCCGCAGGATGTATGCCTGGTGCCGGAACGCCGCGAGGAGCGTACGACAGAAGGCGGGCTGGATGTTGTGGCGAATTACAGCAAGGTTGAAAAAGCGGTCAGCAGGTTACAGGCTGCCGGTATCCGTGTTTCACTGTTCATCGGTCCTGATATCGCACAGATCGATGCTGCGAAAAAAATCGGTGCGCCGGTGGTGGAGCTGCATACCGGTACTTTTGCCGATGCAGAGCATGAGACAGAAAAAAGCGCAGAGCTGGCACGCATCAAGGCGGCAGTGATGCATGCGCTCGATCTGGGGCTGGTGGTGAATGCCGGGCATGGCCTGCATTATCACAATGTGCATGAAATTGCCGCGATTCACGGCCTGGAAGAGCTGAACATTGGCCATGCCATTGTGGCGCATGCGCTGTTTGTGGGCTGGGACAATGCAGTGCGCGAGATGAAAGCACTGATCAAAGAATTTGCACCAACCACATGATTTTTGGGATAGGTACAGACATCGTTGAAGTCGCGCGTATCAAAGCGTCGATTGAAGAGTTTGGCGATGCATTCGCGCAGCGTATTCTGGCTGAAAGTGAGCTTGCCAGCTATCAGGCATCCGCTATCAAGCCACGCTTTTTGGCCAAGCGCTTTGCAGCAAAAGAGGCGTTTTCCAAAGCACTGGGTACCGGTCTGCGTGCGCCGGCAACTTTGCAGAATATCGCAGTTTCACATGATGCATTGGGTAAACCCATGCTGATTTTGGCACCGGAGTTGCAGGCGTTGCTGCAGAGCAAAAACATCAGCCATACGCATATCAGTATCAGTGATGAAAAGAACCTGGCCGCAGCATTTGTGGTGCTGGAAACATGACTGTAAGCCACTCCGCCATGATTGATGACGTAGATTTTGCACGCCGTTTTGGTGGTGTAGCGCGGCTTTACGGTGCAGATGGCTTGAAAAAGCTGCAATCCGCGCATATCTGCGTGATTGGTATTGGCGGTGTCGGCAGCTGGGCGGCAGAAGCATTGGCGCGCAATGCAGTTGGTACAATTACGCTGATCGATCTGGATAACATTGCCGAGTCCAATATTAACCGTCAGCTGCATGCAGTAGATGGTGCCTTTGGCAAAGCAAAAGTCACAGCGATGCGCGAGCGCATTCACAGTATTAACCCGCTGGCAACCGTGCATGAAATTGAAGATTTTGTGACGCTGGAAAACGCGAGTGAGATGTTAAGCCGCAACTACGATGGCATCGTGGATTGCATTGATGATGCCAAAGCTAAAATGGCCATCGTGGCTTTCTGTAAATCCAATAATATCCCGGTGGTGACTACGGGCGGTGCCGGCGGCCGTCTTGACCCGACCAGGATCAGGCAGGCTGATTTATCGCTGGTGACAGGAGATCGCCTGCTGGCAAAAGTCAGGAACGGCCTGCGACGTGATTATGCCTTTCCCAAAGGTGATGATTCAAAAAACAAGGCCTCCAAACGCAAAGCTTCATTATTTGGTATCACCGCTGTTTATTCTGATGAAAATGTCATTCAGCCGAACCGCACCTGCGAAACCGATGCAGAGGCGGCAGTCACGGGATTGAATTGTGCCGGTTATGGGTCCAGTGTCTGTGTAACGGCGTCGTTTGGTTTTGCTGCAGCTGCGGTGCTTTTATCGAAGATTCTTGCTGAATAACCCAGGTGCCAAGTTGTTAGTCCGTTAAATCAACAGCCTGTAATCTGCTTGTAGTATGTGCTACGCTACATTTCACTTTCATTAAAACTTCATTAAATTGTCATAATTGACGCATAGTATGTTTGAAACTATATTATTGTTAATAACATGCGGACGATTAACTCCCCAATAAAACTCCTGAATCGCGATATCAGTATTCTTGCGTTTAACGAACGTGTCATGAATCTGGCGCAGAATCCTGAATACCCGCTGCTGGAGCGCCTGCGTTTCCTCTCCATTGTTTCATCTAATCTGGATGAGTTTTTTGAGGTGCGCGCCGCGCCGCATGTAGATGCGATGCGTGAAGGCGAGCAGCAAAGCGATGTGAATGTCGAGAGCTATCAGGCGATTTCAAGAGTCGCACATGCACTGGTAGATAAACAATACGAAATTTTTAATAATGAGCTGATACCGGCACTGGAAGCGCAGGGTATTCGGCTGGTTTCGCACGGTGACCGCACGCCCGAGCAGCGGCGCTGGGTATCACGCTATTTTGAGTCTAATGTGCGTCCGTTACTGGTGCCGGTTGCACTTGACCCTTCCCACCCGTTTCCACAGGTAGCGAATAAGTCACTCAATTTCATTGTGTCACTGGGCGGAACTGATGCTTTTGGCCGACAAAATAATATTGCCATTGTCCGCGTGCCCAGAGCATTGCCGCGACTGGTTAAACTGCCAAAAAATCTAAGCGGAAAGCAACAACTGTTTGTTTCATTATCCAGCATGATTCGTGCACATCTGGCTACTTTGTTTACCGGACGTGAAATGCTGAGTTTTTCGCAATTTCGGGTTACTCGCCATTCAGACTTGGCGGTCGATGAAGAAGATGTGAAAAACTTGCGAACAGCACTGCGCCAGGGCCTGGTGCAGCGTAATTTTGGCGATGCGGTGCGCCTTGAGGTTTCCAACAGCTGTGATGAGAAACTCGCAAAATTCTTATTGAAGCAATTTGACCTGCCTAAAGAGTCACTGTACCGCGTGCATGGGCCGGTTAATCTGGCGCGGCTGATGATGTGGGCAAATCTGGCTGAGGGCAGCCATCTTAACTTTAAGCCGTTTGAACCGAAAATCAGTCAGCAACTGGTACCTAACCAATCGTTCTTTACCCAGCTGAAACAGCAGGATGTTCTGATTCACCAGCCATATGAAAGCTTCGAGTCGGTGATAGATTTTCTACGCGAGGCCGTGAATGACCCTGATGTGCTGTCTATTCAGCAAACGATATATCGTACCGGTTCTGATCCGCGTATGCTTAAATTGCTGCAGGAAGCAGTCCGGCGCGGCAAGGAAGTGATGGCGGTGGTTGAACTCAAAGCACGCTTTGACGAAGAGGCTAACATTAACTGGGCAGAAGACCTGGAGTCTGTAGGCGCACAGGTCGTATATGGTATTGTCGGGCTTAAAACGCATGCAAAAATGCTGCTGGTCATGCGGCGCGAGGGTGCCGGGCTAAAATACTACGGTCATGTTTCTACCGGTAATTACAACCCGAGAACGGCAAGGCTCTACACAGATGTCAGTATGCTTACGGCAGACCCGCAGATTACGCGTGATATGGAGCATTTGTTCAGGCATATCGCCAGCCAGGTCAAGTTGCCGCGTATGCAGAAGCTGCTGGTTGCACCATTCAACTTGCATAAGCACATGTTGAGCAAAATCAGGGCGGCTGAACTGGCAGCCAAAGCTGGTAAGCCTGCACGTATTATCTTGAAAATGAATGCCTTGACTGATGAAATGTTAGTACGGGCTTTAGTCAGGGCAGGGCGTGCCGGTGTGGAAATCGACCTGATACTGCGTGGCGCATGTATATTGCCGGTAGATGCCAAAGGGCTGGATGGCCGTATTCGCGTACGTTCAATTATTGGTCGCCTGCTGGAACATTCGCGCGTTTTCTATTTTAAAATTGATGATGTGGAATGCATGTGGTTATCCAGCGCTGACTGGATGAACCGCAATATGATGCGGCGCGTAGAAATTGCATGGCCGATCACCGATGCTAAAAATCGCGCGCGGATTTTGCAGGAATGCTGTCAGGTCTATCTGGATGACAACCATGATGCATGGCTGTTGCAGGCAGATGGCACTTACAAGCTGAGTGCAGGCATGCCAGGTGTAGTAAAGTTGCCGGTATTCAGTGCGCAACAGTATTTGATAGAAAAGTTTGCAGATTAAGAGCGTTGTGAACTCATGACTGACCTAATATTATGGCGACATGCCGAAGCTGAAGATGTCAGTGCCACCGGCAAAGATAGCGATCGTACCTTGACCAAACGTGGCCGCAAGGACGCGGCCAGAATGGCAAAGTGGCTTAGCCAGCATCTGCCTACGGTTACTGTGGTGTTATGCAGCCCGGCACAACGTTGCCTGGAAACGGCAGCAGCGCTGTCCACATTAAATCAGGCGCAAATTAAAGTCGAGGATTTTTTAAGTGTAGACAGCAGTGCAGAACGCATTGCCAAAGAACTGGCCGCTAAATATAGTACGAAAACGGTGTTGATTGTCGGACATCAGCCGAACCTTGGGCTGTTGATTACTCAATTGCTGGGAATGCACCAGAGTGCCGGTGTCGTGAAAAAAGGCTCAGTTTGGTGGTTGCGGCAACGTCTTGCCGGCAATGAATCGTCGTATTATATTTATAGCGTTAAACAGCCAGATAGCTGATCTGGCAAGTCTTTTAAATTAATATTCGAAGTGTTAAGTTTGTTAATTTATCTATATGCAGAATTTTATATCTGTGCTATTTTGGATGTGCATGGTATGCATTAGATTGTCTTTACAAATGGTGTTTTCTAAAAAAGTCCTTTTCGCTTGGCGAATAGTTTCAAGACCGGTTTGTAATTAAATTGCTATGGCCATTGAAAAGTTTTAATTAACCAAGGAGTCCTCGTCATGATTTTTGTTAAACGTTTATTCAGTGCATTTCTGGCAGCATCCATATTATTTACAGGTTCAATTCAAACAGTTCAGGCAGCGATGATCAGTACAGAACAGGTTGCCGAAAGTACTGTTACTAGCCAAGGTAATCAGGATCGCGCACTTATTGTGGCGGCATTGTCACGTGAAGACGTACAAGCGGCATTAGTTGCCCGCGGTATTGATCCGGCACAGGCGCAGGACCGTGTCGCGGCATTGTCGGATGAAGAGGCAAGTATGGTTGCCTCACAGTTGGACACCGCGCCAGCTGGCGGTATTATCGGTGCGATTGTACTGGTGTTCCTGGTGCTGCTGCTGACTGATATTCTAGGCTTTACTAAAGTTTTTCCTTTCACAAGGTCCGTGCGTTAATCTCAAGTTTTTGTAATTGTCAGCGCTGTACACCAAACCGGCCAGTATGATACTTAAAAGTCTCATACTGGCTTTTGCATTTCTGCTGACTGCTTGTGCCGCAACCGGGGTTCGTGAAGTGACTCAGAATCAGCAACTCCCCAGAAAGCATGAGTTGAAAGCCACTCCATTTTTCCCGCAAGCGTTATATCATTGCGGTCCGGCTGCGCTGGCAACGGCATTGAATGCTGTTGATATTAGGGTCAGCCCGGATCAGCTTGCTCCTGAAGTCTATATTCCCAGCCGCAAAGGCAGCCTGCAGATTGAAATGCTCGCTGCTGCACGCAGGCATGGTGCGCTGGCTGTGAAAATTCCTCCTGAACTTGGTGCTGTATTGAAGGAGATTTCTGCCGGAAATGTGGTTGTTGTGATGCAGAACCTGGGCTTATCCTGGGCGCCGTCCTGGCATTATGCTGTTGTTGTTGGCTATGATCTGGATAAAGAGCTTGTCTGGCTGCGTTCCGGTACCTTTGAGCGCTTTGAGATGACTTTAAGTACGTTCCAGCGCACTTGGGCGCGCAGTCAATATTGGGCTTTTGTTGCATTGAAGCCAGGGGAGCTATCTGCAAGTGCAGGCGTCGATGCGGTCATTAGTGCACTCGTCAGTTTTGAGAAAACAGCAGGCGCTGCTAAAGCGTTAACAGCTTATGCCGCTGCAGTAAAACGCTGGCCAGATAATCTTGTGCTATTAACTGGATTAGGCAACAGTGCTTTTGTTAGCGGCGATTTGTCGGGCGCAGCCGCGGCGTTCCGTGACGCAATTGCTGCACATCCTGAATCCGCCGTTGCTTACAACAATCTTGCCAATGTGCAGCTTGCGCAGGGAGATGTATTGGGTGCGAAAGCTTCTGCAGAACAAGCTTTGCACTTAGCGGCCCAAGATCAAAAACTGCAATCGCAGATCCAGAAAACTTTGGATGAGGTTAACGCCTACCCAATCAAAAAATAGCATCAGGCTGAAATTGTTTCAATGAGATTTTTTACAAAGTATTTTTAACTTAAAAAACTATTGAATTCGTCATTCCGGCGAAAGCCGGAATCCAGGCAGGCCTCATAGATAAACAAAATCGGCAATTTTATAGATAAATGTTCTTTATATTGCATTTACCAAAGGTACTACACTAAACCTTACCTTACCTTACCTTACCTTACCTTACCTTACCTTACCTTACCTTACCTTACCTAGACATCACTTTGCCTAGATTCCGGCTTTCGCCGGAATGACGGTTTTTTGATGTTTTTGTCAGAAATTGAATCAATCTTTATTTTGTGCAAAGCTTTTTTTAATGTTATTTCTTTTTAGGTCTGCCGGTTTTAATGGCCGGTACTTTAGCCAGAGCAGCTTTCAAGGCAGCATCGGTCATGGCGCTGAGCTGCATGATACCGGCACGCAGTAATTCACTCTTCTTCGCAGGCTGAGCCAGTTTATTCAGGCGTTCTTTCAGCACCTGAAATTGCGCGTATTCTGTTTTCGGCATCGTGAAGCTGTCACGTTCCATTTTCAGTTTCGGCGTTTTTTCTTTTGCCGGTTTTGCGGTTTTTTCTTTAGCCGCTTTTTTCGTTTCTGTTGTCTTTGCTGTGCTGCTGGCCGCGGCCGGTTTTGCTATGGCTGGTTTTGCAGCGGCTGTTTTAGCCGCTGTAGCTTTAGGTGCCGCAGCTTTGGCTGGCGCTGCCTTGGGTGCGGTTGCTTTTACAGCAGGTTTGATTTTTTCAACAGGTGCGCTGAGTGCTGCAGCCTGTACAGGATTGATTTTAGACATGGAATCACCTCTTTAAAAAAACGATATAAACAGTTTATATCGTTTAGACTGTTTTGCAAGTGAAACTTTTGTGACAGCAATAATCAGGCGCTAATCAGCTTAAGCTGCCAACCTGCTTTTTGCCAGGCCAGTGTTTCTTCATCCAGCAGATAATAGGACTGTGGATATTTCTGTGACCAGTTGACTGGTAATGAAAGTGTAATACTGCTGGCATCTGATTGAATCTGAATGCCGCGCAAATTCGGTTTTTTACGTGCATGGCAGAAGATCACAGCCAGCCGTAAACATAGCAATTGCATTACAAAGATGCGATTAGACAAATCTGCTTCCAGACGTTTGATTTTTCCGCGCTGACCCAGTATGAGCAGACTCAGGCAATGCAGTTCGCTTTGTGCAAAGCCTTGTGGCTCAGTGTGTTCGAGTATATAGGCGCCGTGAATATGCGTATCCACCGGTGAGATGACACTGCCGACTTCATGCAGTTGTGCAGCCCAGCGCAGCTTGCGGGTATGAATCTGCTGTTCACCGGGGGCAAACGTGATGTTTGCGGTCATTTTTTCAAACAGTTTTGCAGCTACATCAGCGACGGTATTTGCGTGGTTCTGGTCGACATCGAATTTTTTGGCGAGGCGGCGTAGCGAAGCATTTCTTAAATCCAGCATATCATCTTCGCGCGTCAGCATATCGTAGAGCAGGCCATGGCGTAAGGCGCCCTTGGCAACATTCAATGTTTCAATCTGCAGGAATTCAAATACAGCAATCAGCACGGACAGGCCGCCGCCTATTACTGGCTTACGATCTTCGCGCAATCCGTTCAGGCGCAGCTTTTCAACCGTGCGTGCACGCAGCAGTTCTTCGCGTAGCCAATGCAAGCCTTCTTTGGTGACAACGTCCAGCGGCCTGCCGTATTGCATCAGAATGTCTGCGACTGCGCCTATAGTGCCTGAAGCGCCGTAGGCGACATCCCAATGTTTGTGGCTGTAATTTGCGCCTAGCGTTTCAAAAATGGATACAGCAGCAATTTCAGCGCGTGAAAAGGCTTTTTCGGTAAATTCACCTGAACTAAAGTGTTTCATCGACCATGCTACCGAACCTACGTGCATCGATGCCATATGGTGGGATGTAAAGCCTTGTCCCAGAATGAATTCTGTGGAACGTCCGCCAATATCCACGACCAGCCGTTTTTCGTCAGATTGCGGCAAAAAGCGGTTGACGCCCTGGTAAATAAGCCGTGCTTCTTCAACACCGGAGATGACTTCAACTTCAAAGCCAAGTGTTTTTCTGGCTAGTTTCAGGAATACTTCGCGGTTATTGGCTTCGCGCAGGGTCTGTGTCGCAACCGCGCGCACGTGCGATGCATCAAATCCATGCAGGCGCTCGGCAAATCTTGCCAGACAGCGTAGCCCACGCTCAATCGCCTGCGGTGTCAGATTGCGGTTTTCATCAAGGTCGCCGCCCTGACGCACCGGTTCCTTGATGTATTCAACGCGCTGTATCTGGCCGCCATCGAGCCGGCCGATTTCGAGCCGGAAGCTGTTCGAACCAAGATCTATTGCTGCCAGTAAAGATTTGTCAGCAGGTGCGGTGCTAGTGTAGTTTTCCATAGTGTTCAGCCGGTGAGGTTGCGCGGGGCGCATAACTTTTTATATTTTATAAACAATATTATTGTTTATTTTTGGACTTTTTGTTTGACAGTTTAATGACAAATTAAAAATTTAATTACTGTGTGATGCATGTTGATGGGTTGTGGTGCTTGAAATGTATTGAACTATCCCCACATAGTGAACATTGTTTTAAGGAAACACTGATTAAATACCTGCGCGAGCAAATTGCTGCGTTGCGCGGTACTCGTAACCTTGCTGTATAACACATACTATCTCGGTTCCTGCGTTCCGTGCGCCTGGCACTTTATCTCGCTCGGCGATTTAATCAGCGTTTCCTAATTTTTACTAACATTAGGAGCTTAATCTTATGTCCACTGAGGCAGCACAAAAAAGTACTCATCCAAAAGAATCAATGGCATTTCAGGCCGAGGTTAAACAACTCTTACAGTTAATGATTCACTCCTTGTACAGCAACAAGGAAATCGTGTTGCGCGAGCTTATTTCCAACGCATCCGATGCCGCAGATAAGCTGCGCTTTGAGGCGCTGGCCAATGGCGCCTTGTACGAGAATGACAGCGAGCTGAAAATCCGCATTTCCTTTGATAAAGAGGCACGTACGCTGACAATCGCCGATAACGGCATCGGCATGAGCCGTGATGAAGTCATCAGCCATATCGGCACCATTGCGAAATCCGGTACCAAGGAGTTTTTTAGTGCGCTGACCGGCGATCAGGCAAAAGACGCTAATCTGATTGGACAGTTCGGCGTGGGTTTTTACTCAGCGTTTATTATTGCGAATAAAGTCACTTTGACCACGCGCCGTGCAGGTGCTGCCGAAGCAGTACGCTGGGAGTCAAGCGGTGAGGGCGATTACACGCTGGAGGATGCCGATAAAGCCAGTCGCGGTACCGAGATTGTGCTACACCTGCGTGAAGGCGAAGATGAGTTCCTGAGCGACTGGAAATTGAAATCCATTATTCGCAAGTATTCAGATCACATCATCCTGCCGATTGTGATGAAAAAAACTGAATGGAAAGATGGCGCTGAAGTTGCAACCGATGAAGATGAAACCGTGAACAAGGCTTCTGCTTTGTGGGCGCGCAGCAAAAACGACATTACTGAAGAAGAGTATCAGGAGTTCTACAAACACGTTTCGCATGATTTTGAAAATCCGCTGGCCTACACGCATAGCCGTGTAGAGGGCAAGCAGGAATATATCTCATTGCTGTATATCCCAAGCAAGGCACCGTTTGACCTGTATGACCGCGAGCGCAGTCACGGCATCAAGCTGTATGTGAAGCGTGTATTTATTATGGAAGATGCAGAAAAACTCATGCCGCAATACCTGCGCTTTGTGCGCGGCGTGATTGATACTTCTGATCTGCCACTGAACGTGTCGCGCGAAATATTGCAATCCAGTCGTGACGTAGAAGCGATTAAAGCTGGTTCCGTGAAAAAAGTACTTGGCCTGCTCGAAGATATGGCTGAGAACAAACCGGAAGACTACGCAAAATTCTACAAAGAATTCGGCCGCGTGCTTAAAGAAGGTCCGGGTGAGGACTTTGCCAATAAGGACAAGATTGCCGGTCTGCTGCGCTTTGCATCGACCAAGGCGGATACCGATGTGCAGGATGTTTCATTGAAAGACTACATTGCTCGCATGCAGCCGGAGCAGGATGTGATCTACTACATTACTGCCGACAGCTTTGCCGCGGCACAGCATAGTCCACATCTGGAAATTTTCCGCAAAAAAGGCCTCGAAGTGTTATTGATGTCAGATAGAGTAGACGAGTGGCTGCTGGGCAGCCTGACCGAGTTTGAAGGCAAAAAACTGCAATCCATTGCCAAAGGTGACCTGAATCTAGGCAAGCTTGAATCCGAGACCGAAAAAGAGATTCAGAAAAAGATTGAAGAAGAAGCCAAAACTCTGGTAGAAAAAATCAAGCAGACCTTGGGCGAGCAGGTGAAAGATGTGCGCGTAACGCACCGCCTGACTGATTCCCCGGCTTGCCTGGTCAGTGACGAGCATGACCTGTCCGGCAATCTGGCGCGCATTCTGAAATCAGCCGGTCAGAAAGCCCCTGAAACCAAGCCGATTCTGGAGATCAATCCGACGCACAAGCTGGTAAAACGTATCGAGGCAGAAAGTGCTGATGATGTGTTTGCGGACTTGGCGCATGTGTTGTTTGATCAGGCCTTGCTGGCAGAAGGCGGTGCTCTGGAGGATCCAGCCAGTTTTGTGAAGCGTATGAATAGCTTGATCAGCTAAACCTTGCTGTTTAAATCTTGCTGCTTGGAAAAGCCGCCCAGCTCAGGCTCGGCGGTTTTTTTTATTGATATGGATATTTTTTATAACCATTTTCGAATTGTAACTTTCCATTAACAGTCAGTTAGTTGGCTTAATTTTTGCTAAAATACACAACATAATCCATAAAAGACTGCAAAAAAATGAACATGCCAACTGAAACAAAAAAAACGCCAGCTAAAAGTCCAAAACGAAACCCTAAAAATAAAGTGACAACAGATCTCAAGCTGCCGCCACTCAAACAGGCGCTGCAAGAGCACTTGCTTTTTTCTACATTCAAAACCAGTGATGCTGCGACGCCGCGCGACTGGTATGAGGCGGCTAGTTACACTGTACGTGACCATGTGGTTGAGCGCTGGGTTAAAACGGCAGAATCCTATTACAAGGATGATCCGAAGCGTGTTTATTATTTATCACTGGAGTTCTTAATCGGGCGCATGCTCAGCAATAGTGCACTGAATTTGGGCATTAATGATGAGTTGAAAGAAGATTTGTCAGCTTTAGGCCGTGATCTGGAAAACGTAGTTGAAATAGAAAACGATGCTGCGCTTGGTAACGGTGGTTTGGGTAGGTTGGCGGCTTGTTTTCTGGATTCAATGGCGACCATGGATATTCCGGCAGCGGGTTATGGTATCCGTTACGAATACGGCATGTTCAGGCAAAGTATCGAGAATGGGCAGCAGGTTGAAAACCCGGATAACTGGCTGCGTTACGGCAATATCTGGGAATTTCAGCGCCCGGAAGCGCACTACAATATCAAATTTTACGGTCATGTCGTGAAGTATCCGGAAGATGGCTGTCAGGCGCAGCACTGGATTGATGCTGAGCACGTAGTAGCGATGGCATACGATGTGCCAGTGCCTGGTTACGGTACAGAAACGGTCAATAATCTGCGCTTATGGGCTGCCAAAGCCGCGCGAGAGTTTGATTTGCGTCACTTTAACGATGGCAATTACGAAAGAGCGGTACAGGAACGTAACGCTACCGAGAGCATTTCTAAAATCCTTTATCCAAATGATGTCTGTGAAATGGGTAAAGAGCTGCGCCTGAAGCAGCAGTATTTCTTTGTTTCGGCTTCCATACAGGATATTCTGCGCCGCTTTTTGACCACGCATGAGATTAAATCTCAGGATGACTGGAAACTGCTGCCGGAAAAAATTGCAATTCAGCTCAATGATACGCACCCTGCTATCGGTGTCGCGGAAATGATGTATCAGCTGGTGGATGAACAGCATCTGCCTTGGGATTTTGCCTGGAGCCTGGTCGTTAAGATTTTTGCCTATACCAACCATACACTGATGCCGGAAGCGCTTGAGACCTGGTCAGTAGACCTGTTTGGCCGTTTGCTGCCGCGCCATCTGGAAATTATCTACAAGATCAATCATGAGTTCCTGCACATGGTAAATCATCACTTCCCGGGTGATGTTGAGCTGCTGAAGCGCGTATCGATTATTGATGAAAACCATGGCCGCCGCGTGCGCATGGCGCACCTTGCGGTAGTGGGTAGTCACACAGTAAACGGCGTGGCGGCACTGCATAGTGAATTGCTGAAAAATACGCTGTTTGCAGATTTTGACAGGATTTATCCGGGCAAGATGACCAATGTGACCAATGGCATTACACCGCGGCGCTGGTTGAATCAAGCTAATCCTGGTCTTGCCAGCCTGATTGAAAAAGCGATTGGACCAGACTTTAAAAAAGACCTGACCCACATCAAAAAAATTACGCCGCTGGCAGACGATGCTGATTTCAGGAAAGCCTTTGCACAGGTAAAACAGGCTAACAAGTTAAGACTGGCAGAAAAAATTGAAAAAGTGACCGGTGTTAAACTGAATACCGAAAGTCTGTTCGACGTGCAGATCAAGCGTATTCATGAATACAAGCGTCAGTTGCTGAACGTGCTGCATGTGATTACCTTGTATAACCGCATTCGTCGCGGCGAGCAGGGTATTACGCCGCGTACGATCATTTTTGGCGGCAAAGCGGCCCCTGGCTATGCTATGGCTAAACAGATTATTCGCCTGATCAATGATGTTGCTGCGATTGTGAATGAAGATGTCGTGATTGGCGATCAGTTGAAGGTGGTGTTCTACCCGAACTATGAAGTTTCAGCAGCGGAAATCCTGTTCCCGGGCAGCGATCTGTCAGAGCAGATTTCAACGGCAGGTACCGAAGCGAGCGGTACTGGTAATATGAAAATGGCGTTGAACGGCGCACTGACTATCGGTACTCTGGATGGTGCCAACGTGGAAATCAAGGAAGAAGTCGGTGACGAAAATATCTTCATTTTTGGCCTGACGACACCACAGGTTGCCGAGATGAAGGCGAATGGCTACAACCCGCGCGATTATTACAACAATAACCCGGAACTGAAGCAGGTGCTGGATATGATTGCTACCGGCTACTTCTCGGTAGAGGAGCCGCATCGTTACCAGAATATCGTGGATAGCCTGCTGAATAATGACCAGTATTTATTGCTGGCAGATTATGCAAGTTATGTTGAAACACAGGATAAAGTGAGCAAGCTGTACCAGAATCGTGATGAGTGGACACGTATGGCGATTCTGAATGTGGCTAATATGGCTAAATTCTCCAGTGACCGTGCGATTGGTGATTATGCTAAAAACATCTGGCATGTGAGTCCAAGCACCAAATAGGGTTATTGCTAAAACAAATAGCCTGACATTTAAAGTTTGAATGTAATAAAACAATCAAACTACTTTGATAGCTTAGCGTAAATATTCGCTGTTAGTGTTGCATTAACAGTGATTTGCGCTAAGCTATAATTTTTTGCACTACTCGGTGATCGGAGAATGTCATGTTGCGTTTTTTATCTGCATTTTTAACTCTCGCATTTTTTGTTACCCATGCCAATGCCTTGAGTGTCAGCGATTTATCTAACACTGAGACCAGCAGCGGTCTTAAAACCGCGTTAATCCAGGGGGCGGAAAAGGCTGTGGGTCAACTGAGTAAACCTGACGGGTTTTTTGGTAACAAGGAAGTCAAGATCCCGTTACCGGATGCTTTGAAAAAGACTGAAAAAGCCATGCGTATGTTTGGCATGGGCAAACAGGCAGATGAACTGGTGCTGAGAATGAACCGTGCCGCTGAAGCTGCGGTGCCGGAAGCTAAAGCTTTACTCATCGATTCAGCTAAGAAAATGACGCTGGCTGATGCTAAAGCAATTCTGACCGGTGGTGATGACGCTGCTACACAGTATTTCAAGAAAACCACTTCCAAACAGATGGCGGAGAAATTTCTGCCTATCGTGAAAAAAGCTACCGAAAATGTGCAGCTTGCGCAGCAATATAACAAATATGCTGAAATTGGCAGTCAGTATGGCATGGTAAAAAAAGAACAGGTGAATCTTGAGCAGTATGTGACGCAGAAAGCGCTGGATGGCGTGTACCTGATGATGGCAAAAGAAGAAGCCGCAATCCGCAAAGACCCTATCGGGCAGAGCAGTGCCATACTTAAAAAGGTGTTTGGCGCACTGGCCAATTAAATCTCGTAGTAATGTTCTAATATAGGTGCTTTGCTGTCAGGCACAAAGTATCTGTTTTTAATTCAATTAATGGCGATATAAAACCCTATTTTATGTCGCCATTTAAGCGGCTTAAATGCCGCTAATCTGTTAAAATTCCCCTTTATTTAAATCATTGATAATTAGCTGAGTTTTAATGAGCCAATCCAAATCTACCCCCCAAATGATTAGCCTGCGCGGCAGCGCGGCCTTGTCTCCATTCCGTATAGAAAAAATCCAGAGCAAGCTGGATGAAGTTTGCCCGAATATCGGCCATATTTATGCCGAGTTCTGGCATTTTGCGTGGGTGGAAGGTGAGCTCACAGCAACGCAAAAAGATACGCTCAATCAGATTTTGACTTATGGCCCGAAGATGCAGGCTGAAAACCCGGAAGGTGAGCTGGTTGTTGTGCTGCCTCGTGTGGGTACTATTTCACCTTGGGCGTCACGTGCTACCGACATTGTAAAACACTGTGGATTGCCTGAAATTCAGCGCGTAGAGCGTGGTATTGCTTATTACGTTAAAACTAAAAATGGTCAGGCACTAAGCGCGGTTGAGCGCCAGTTATTGTTGCCGCTGATTCACGACCGCATGACCGAATCCGTATTCCCGGCTTTTGAAGATGCAGCCAAGCTGTATCACACAGACACACCTAAACCTTTGTGTACCGTAGATGTTTTACAAGGCGGCAAGGCGGCACTTGATCAGGCTAATGGCGATATGGGGCTGGCGCTGTCGCCGGATGAAGTGGATTACCTGTTTGATAATTTCAGCAGGATGCAGCGCAATCCGACCGACGTTGAACTGATGATGTTTGCACAGGCAAACTCCGAGCATTGCCGTCACAAGATTTTTAATGCGGACTGGGTGATTGATGGTGAGCAGCAGGAAATGTCGCTATTTGGCATGATCCGCAATACGCATAAACTGAATCCTGGCAAGACCGTGGTCGCGTATTCCGATAATGCGTCTATCGTGGCTGGCCAGAAAGAGGGCGAGCCAACCAGGCGCTTTTACCCGACACAGGGCGGCGCATACCGTTTTGTGGAAGAAGATACGCATTACCTGATGAAGGTGGAAACGCATAACCATCCAACGGCGATTTCTCCGTTTGCGGGTGCCGCAACCGGTGCCGGCGGCGAGATTCGCGATGAAGGTGCGACCGGCAGCGGCTCCAAACCAAAAGCAGGTTTGACTGGTTTCTCGGTTTCCAACTTGAATATCCCTGATTTTACCCAGCCATGGGAAGCAAATAGCATCGGCAAACCTGGCCGTATTGCTTCGCCATTGCAGATCATGATTGATGGCCCGCTAGGCGGCGCAGCGTATAACAACGAATTTGGTCGCCCGAACATTACCGGCTATTTCCGCACGCTCGAAATCGAAGCGCCAAGCGCTAACGGACAAGCCGAGGTGCGCGGATATCATAAGCCGATTATGCTGGCTGGCGGTATCGGCAGCATTTCTGCAAAACATTCAAAAAAGAACCCGATTCCTCCAGGTGCCGCGCTGATTCAACTCGGCGGTCCGGCCATGCTGATCGGCCTGGGCGGCGGTGCTGCATCGAGTATGGATACCGGCAGTAACGTCGAGAACCTGGACTTTGACTCAGTACAGCGTGGTAACCCGGAACTGGAACGCCGCGCACAGGAAGTGATTGATCGCTGCTGGCAGCTGGGTGATGCAAACCCGATTTTGAGCATTCATGACGTTGGTGCGGGCGGTATTTCCAATGCATTTCCGGAACTGGTCAATGATGCCGGCGTAGGTGCGATTTTCCAGTTGCGCGATGTGCATAACGAAGAGCCTGGCATGTCACCACGCGAGTTATGGAGCAACGAGGCGCAAGAGCGTTATGTAATGGCGATTGCCAAGGAAGATTTGCCGCGCTTCAGGGAAATCTGCGAGCGCGAGCGCTGCCCGTTTGCGGTGGTGGGTTATGCCACAGAAGAACGTCACCTGACTGTGGCGGATAGTCATTTTGACAATAAGCCGGTGGATATGGATTTGTCTGTATTGCTGGGTAAGCCGCCAAAAATGACACGCGACGTGAAAAGCACAGCAAAACAGTTAAAAGCCTTTGATACCAGCAACATTGATTTGCAAGAAGCTGCAGCACGTGTGCTGCGTTTGCCGGGCGTGGCGGATAAGACTTTCCTGATCACGATTGGTGACCGTTCTGTAACCGGTTTGGTTGCCCGTGAACAGATGGTGGGTCCATGGCAAGTGCCGGTGGCTGATGTTGGCGTAACGGTGGCTGGCTATGAAACTTACCGTGGTGAAGCCTTTGCCATTGGTGAGAAAGCCCCGCTGGCATTGATCAATGCACCGGCTTCCGGCCGTATGGCAATCGGTGAATCAATTACCAATATTGCTGCCAGCCTGATCGATGACATCAGCGATCTGAAGCTCTCAGCCAACTGGATGGCGCCAGCCGGTCACCCGGGTGAAGATGCCGCGCTGTTTGCAACGGTAAAAGCGGTGGGTATGGAGCTGTGCCCGCAGCTTGGCGTGAGCATACCGGTGGGTAAAGACTCAATGAGTATGAAGACCGTATGGAATGATGCCGGTCAGAACAAGTCTGTGACATCGCCAATCTCGCTTGTGGTGACAGCATTTGCTGCAACGCCGGATGCACGTAAAACACTGACGCCGCAATTGCAGACCGATGTTTCATCTAAACTGGTGCTGATTGATCTGGGTGCAGGCAAAAACCGCATGGGTGGCTCGAGCCTGGCACAGGTGTATGGTGAAGTTGGCGATACGGCGCCGGATGTCGATGATGCAAGCCAGCTTAAGCATTTCTTTAATACGATTCAGCAGCTGAATAAAGCTGGCAAGATTCTGGCTTACCATGACCGCTCAGACGGTGGCTTGTTTACAACGCTGGTAGAGATGGCATTCGCCGGTCACTGCGGTATCAACGCTGATATCTCCAGTTTGTCAGGTGATGCGGTTAGCGCACTTTACAACGAAGAACTGGGTGCAGTCATCCAGGTTGCGGCGCAGGATGCAGACGCAATTGCGGCGCAGTTTAATGGTTTAGCGCATGTGATTGGTGAAGTGGTGAATGCTAACCAGATAACCATCAAGCGCAATACTCAAGTCGTCTTCAGCGATACACGCGTTAACCTGCATCGTGTCTGGTCTGAAACTACTTACCAGATGCAGAAGCTGCGTGATAATCCAGTGAGCGCGCAGCAGGAATACGATCGCCTGTTGAATGTTAATGACCGTGGCCTGTTTGCAGAGCTGACCTTTAACCCGGCTGATAATATAGCTGCGCCATATATTGCAACAGGTGCTCGTCCGAAAATGGCAATTCTGCGTGAGCAGGGGGTGAATGGTCACGTAGAAATGGCTGCATCGTTTGACCGTGCCGGTTTTGCAGCGTATGACGTACACATGAGTGACATTATTTCAGGCCGTGTATCACTGAAAGATTTTTCCGGTTTTGTTGCTTGCGGTGGTTTCTCTTACGGTGACGTACTGGGCGCGGGTGAGGGTTGGGCAAAATCCATTCTGTTCAACGCACGCGCACGCGATGAGTTCTCGGCGTTCTTCCACCGTCAGGATAGTTTCGCGCTTGGCGTATGTAACGGCTGCCAGATGATGAGTAACCTGCGTGAACTGATTCCGGGTGCTGCACACTGGCCGCATTTTGTACGTAACCGCTCTGAACAATTCGAAGCGCGCCTGAGCATGGTGGAGGTTCTGGAGTCGCCATCACTGTTCTTTAATGGCATGGCTGGCAGCAAAATGCCGATTGCTGTGGCACATGGTGAAGGTTTTGCGGAATTTTCTGAAGCCGGCGCTGTCAATGCATTGCTGGCGCAGAAATTGGTAACCATGCGCTTTATAGATCATGCATCAACACCGACTGAGGTTTATCCGTTTAATCCGAACGGTTCACCGCAAGGGGTGACTGGATTAACCAGCACGGATGGCCGTTTTAGTATTATGATGCCACATCCTGAACGCGTAATCCGCAATGTGCAAAACACATGGCAACGCTGTGGTGATACGGAAGACAGCGCGTGGTTGCGTATGTTCCAGAATGCAAGACGTTATATTGCTTAATAAAAAAAGAATTGGAGAACGCTGATTAATTGAACGAGCGGGATGAAGTGCAAGGCGCACGGGACGCAGTAACCGAGATAGTATGTATATACAGCGAGGTTGCGAGTGCTGGGCAACGCCGCAATTCGCCCGCGCAGTCATTTAATCAGTGTTTTCCTGAAATTTAAATAGGTAACTTTGGAGATAAGTCGCATGAATTTTTTAAGAGTTGTATTTGCAGCACTGGTGTTAAGTTTTTCATTCAACGCAGTGGCAGCTAAAACACTGACCGATGATGAGTCAGTAGAGTTTGCCCAAGCCATCGGCGAAGGCAATATAAAAGTAGTGAAAAAATATGTAGAAGCTGGCTTGGACGTAAATGTAACTTATTTTGCATGGCCGCCGCTGTTGATGGCTGCATCTAAAAACCAGTTTGAATTAGTCAAGTACTTTGCCGAGCACGGCGCTAATCTGGATTATGCACATCCGGTTAACAAACTGACAGCTTTCCATCACGCTGCTTATAACAACAATGAAGCGATGCTTAAATACCTGGCTGAAAAAGGTGCCGATGTGAACAAGAAAATGCGCGGCGACGTGAGCCTGATTCGTGCCATGACAGATCTGGGTAACGATAAAATGGTTGCGTTCCTGAGGTCATTAGGCGTGAATGATGACGGCTGTATGGAAGAGAAGTGCCTGTAATAAGCAATTTGTATGTAAAAAGCAGTTTTTTCTAATCACAGCAGTTTCAGCTCATACCTTCGCCCATATTTTCAGGGCTGAAACTACTGGCAATATTTTAAGGAATATTGTTTGAAAAAAATGATCACATCAGCAGCAATCATCGGGCTATTCAGCCCGATGATTGTTTGCGCAGCAGATTCTGTAGCGGCTGATAATGTGCATATTAGAAGCTTGGCTGCGTCATGTGCTGCTTGCCATGGCACACAGGGCAATGCAGTATCTGTCAGCAATAACATTGATTCAATTCCTGCGCTTGCCGGTGTCAGCAAAGCCGACATGATCGCTAAATTGCAAGCATTCAAATCCGGTGAGCGCTCTGTCACTGTTATGCACCGTCATGCCAAAGGTTTAACTGCAGATGAAATAACAGCCTTGGCTGAATATTTCTCCATGCAGGTACCACGAAGTTCCATGACTTTAAAACCCCGGAAGCTGCGAGCAGATCATGCAAACTAATCGTCGCGACTTTATCAAATTAGCGGGTTTAGTAACCGCGATCGGTTTATCAACACACGGGCTGACTGGCCTTGCCAGAGCCAGCAAGCCTCCGCTTGGCCGTGTGGTCGTCATCGGTGGTGGTTATGCGGGTGCTGCAGCTGCGAAATATCTGCGGCTATGGAGTCTGGGCGCGATTGAAGTGGTGGTGATTGAACCTAACCGGCAGTTTGTGTCCTGTCCTCTGAGCAATCTGGTGTTGGGCGGCAGTAAATCCATAGATGACCTGACCTTTGATTACAAGTTGCTCAAATCCAATCATGGCATCCAGTGGGTGCAGGACCAGGTAACCGCGATTGATGCCGATGCCAGAAAAATCAGTATGCTGCGCGGTGAGTTAAGTTATGACAGATTGATTATCGCGCCAGGTGTGGATTTTATTTACGATCAGTTGCCGATGCTGCAAAGCGCAGAAGCGCAAAAGCAGGTGCCGCATGCATGGAAAGCCGGCTGGCAGACCGTTAACTTGCGTAAGCAGCTCGAAGCGATGCCTGATGGCGGTGTATTCGTGATGAACGTGCCGGCAGCGCCTTACCGTTGCCCGCCTGGTCCGTATGAGCGTGCATCACAGGTGGCGCATTACCTGAAACACCATAAACCAAAATCCAAGGTGATTGTATTGGATGCAAACGCCGAAATCGTTTCTAAAAAAGGACTGTTCACCAAGGTCTTTAGTGAGATGTATGCAGGTATCGTGGATTATCGAGCGAATAATGCTCTGGTGTCAGTTGACGTGGACAGCAAAACCGTGACTACGGAGTTTGATCGTGTTAAGGCTGATGTGCTCAACATCATTCCGCCGCAGCGTGCCGGCAAGCCCGCGCAAATGGCCCAGCTCAACAATATCGACAAACGCTGGTGTGAGGTGGATTTCCTGACTTATGAATCCAGGCTGGCAGCCAACGTGCATGTGATAGGCGATGCCGTGTCTGCCGCGCTGCCGAAATCTGCCCACATGGCAACCAATCAGGCAAAAATATGTGCGAATGCAATCGTGCAGTTAATGGCGGGTGCAGAGCCAGACCCGTTACCGGTGTTTGCCAACACCTGTTATAGCTATGTAACAGATAAATCGGCGATGCATGTGGCGAATGTTTATCGCTATGATCCTGCGAAAAAGATCATGGTTTCTGCAGAGGGCGGCGGAGTTTCTGTAGCACCGAGTGAGCGCGAAGGCATATATGCAGGTGCATGGGCTAATAATATCTGGTCAGACATTCTGACTTGATGATGGTGGGGTTGGCGATGGGTGTAAGTTCATGTTTTAAGGCATTATCAGCTTTTGTGTTGAGCTTCTTTTTTGCGGCTGCTGCTAATCATGCATATGCAGATGAGGCCGAGATAAAGTTACCCGCCGGGTTTAAACTAACGCGATTTGCCGATAGTTCAACAAAGCAAGGCAAATTGCTGAGCAGTCTCCGCTTCATGGCATTTGATGCAAGTGGCAACCTGTTTGTGACCTCATCAAAAGATGGCAAGGTGCTGATGTTGCCGGATGCTGACAAGGATGGCAAAGCTGATGCGGTTGTTACAGTCGCGTATGGCTTGAATTACCCGCAGGGGTTGGCTTTTGTCGCTGACGCGTTGCTGGTGGCCAATCAGGATGGCGTGGTGAAGATTAAGAAGACCAATGGCCGCTGGTCAGCGCCGGAGCCGTTTATCTCAAATCTGCCTACCGGCGGACACCGGACTAAAACGATTAAACTTGGTCCGGATGGCTATCTGTATATCAATGTAGGCTCTAGCTGTAATGTGTGTATAGAGAGTGATCCGTTGCGGGCAACAATATTGCGCTACACGCTAGATGGTAAACCTGCAGGTGCGTTAGCGACACTAGGGCGACATGCACAGTCTGCAATATGGGCCAGTGGTTTGCGTAATTCTCAGGGTTTTGTCTGGCACCCGGTAACCGGGGATATGTACGCCACCAATAATGGCGCTGATAACCGTTCAGAGACTATCGGTGGTAAAGTCAATGACGAAATTCCGCCGGAGCATCTGAATAAAATTGAAGCCGGCAGACATTATGGCTGGCCGCATTGCTGGGCTGATCCTGTCAGGAAAGCGATGATAGAAGACCCAAACTTCAAAGGTGAGTCAGGGTTCTGCAAGGCTGCACAAGCCCCCGCTATCACCTTTACCTCGCACACAACCCCGATCGGCATTACCTTTCTGGATAAAACCAATTGGCCGGTTGAGTATAAATCTGATGCAATTGTGGCTTTGCACGGTTCATGGAATCGTCAGCAGCCAGCGGGTTATCAGCTGGTTCGTGTAAAATTCAAGGACAACAGGCCTGTCAAAGTAGAAGATTTTGCAACAGGCTGGCTAGTGAATGGTGCTGAAGGCGGATGGTTTAAAAGAAATCAGGTTTTAGGTCGGCCTGTTGATGTTGCTGTAGGCACTGACGGCGCACTTTATGTGTCCGATGACGATTCAGACGTGATCTATCGTATTAGTTATCAAGGTAAATAAAAATGAAAAAAAAGATTCATAAATGGTGTGTGGTTTTAGGATTAATGCTGAGTTCCAGTGTGTGGGCGGATAACGCTCACGCTGACAGTAAAGCCGATGCAGTGATTTATATTCAGCCCGTAGAATACACGAATCCGATCAAGCTCTGGCATCCATATTCTGATTACTGGTTTTATCAAGGCCCACTTGTTGAAGACATTGCAGTTGATAAGTTTGGCAAGAGTTACGGTAAGGTTGAGGTTTGTGATGCCAATCAGGCGGGCCGGGTTCTGGTTTGGCTGCAGCCTAAAATGTTTTATAACCCGCAGGTACAGCAATTTTATGGCAAAGTGACTGCCGAAGTGTATACAGGGATTGGCAAGCATATCGGTACCTATGTCGGCGAATCGAATGTGCGCGGCACCTTGGGCATGCAGGCTGAAAGCAGAATCAAGCAATCTTATGTGCTTGCTGTTGATCATGTAATTGGCAAAATGAAGGCGGACAGTGGATTGCAAGCCCAGATGAGTGCAGACACAGCAAGCCAGAAAGAAACGACACCATGCAGCATGGTGACATTGCTGCCGACGAATAAATTGCGTCGCGCTTTACCTTTTTAGGGGATATCGTGTTGAAAACTTATTTGAAAAGCGGGTTAGCGCTGGCGTCAGTGTTTATGGTGCTGGGTTGCCAGAGTGTGGCAAAAACCACACTGAATAATCCACAGAAGATTACAGGGTTAAAGACTCCGGAATCAGTGGTGCAGGCCAAGGATGGCCGCATTTATGTATCTGAAATCAATGGCTTCGGTAAAGATGGGGATGGCCAGATTACCGTGATTGACCGCAATGGTAAAGCAGCGGTGTTTGCTACAGGCCTCGATGATCCTAAAGGTTTGGTCATTATCGGTAAATATCTATATGCCGCTGATAAAAATAAAATTATCAAAATTGCTCCGGATGGTAAAACCAGCGTGTTTGTTGCCAGCGATGCATTCCCGACTGCGCCGATATTTTTAAACGATCTGGAAGCCGACCCGCAGGGGAACCTTTATGTAAGCGATAGCGGTGACATTCTTGGTAAAGGCGGCGGTGGCGCAATTTACAAGATTAATGCCCAGGGCCAGGTCACATTGCTGATCAATGATAAGCAGGATGCCAAGCTTACAGGGCCGAATGGCCTGCTGGCAGACGATACCGGTAACTTTATATTGGAGGTGGATTTTGTGTCTGGCATCCTATACAGCCTGAATACACAAACCGGACAACTTACCGATATTGCTGAAGGCTTTGGCGGTGGGGATGGTTTGGTGCATCATTCCAATGGCACGATGTATGTGAGCGACTGGAAGAACGGCAAAGTTTTTAGTGTAAATACCAAAGGCGATGTTACGGTGGTTAAATCAGGTTATCAGGCTGCTGCTGATATTGCGATTACTAAAGATGAAGCTTACTTGCTGGTGCCGGATATGAAAGCTGGCGAGCTTGATTTTATCCCATTGAAATAAGCGGCAACTATCAGCAATTTTATGGGAAAAGCGGCGCATTTGCGCGGCTTTTCCCATTATTAACCCAACCAGTATCAAATAATTATTTGTTTCAATTTGCTGGACTGGCAGGTACTGCTGGTGTGGCTGGTACTGCTTTTGACGCAGGTACTGCCGGTGTTGCAGGATTGCCTTCTGAAGCCGGATTTGCTGGGGTGGCTCTATTTTCGTTATCTTTTTTTGTGCGTTTTTTATGTTTAGCTTTTTTAGCTTTGGAATTATCCGTGGTGGCTTCTAATGCCGGAGTTTCTGCGTCCGCAGCTGATTTTCTGGTTTTTCCTTTTTTCGCAGACTCATCGGTTTCGATAGATTGTTCTTCAGTATTACGGGCGGTTTTCGAACCTTTAGCCCCTTTTACTTTTGTGTCGGATGCGGTAGCTTCAATAGCAGGAGTTTCAACAGCAGATGCTGCTTTGCCGCCTTTTGTTTTGTTAGCAGGTGGTTCAGCAAACGCACTTACAGAGATCGCCAACAGGCTGGCTAACAATGTTGATAAGATTTTTTTCATATTAACTCCTTAAAGGTTAAAATTGACTCTTACCTAAATTGGGTGACGCACCCAATTAGCATCTCACTACTAAATATCAGCAACAACGTTAATTTTAGTCTTACATTTGCTTTATTGGTAGTAAGCACGTTAAATCTTGATGTGCTGTTTGCCATATTGATGCAGGCACGCTTTATTTGCTAATGCCGTTAATATTGCGATTACTTTTAAACAGATACGAAAACTTTGGAAGATGAATAAAACTTGTCAGGCTGGCTGCACACTCGAGGCCCTCGACCTACGTGAGGCTGCAATTAACTGGTTGTTAAATACAAGCCCGGTGCGCAAAGCAGAGGGTGTTAAAAGCTTGCATGCAGCATGGCTTGCAGGTCAGGTGGCGCTTAACGCAGCTGCAACCTTGCCTGAACCTGCAGATATTCCGGGACGTCCCGAAAAGCCGACACTGGTGTCGCCGCTGGAAGTTGAGAAAAGGTCCATGCGTACGCCGGAAGGCAGAGCCGCGCTGATTCATGCGCTCGCACATATTGAGTTCAATGCGATTAATCTGGCACTGGATGCCGTCTGGCGTTTTGCCGATATGCCGCAGCAATACTATGCAGACTGGCTCCGGGTGGCTGCTGAAGAGGCTTTTCACTTCGAGTTGCTGAATGGCTATTTGCAGCGCATGGGTTATTGCTACGGGGATTTTAAAGCCCACAATAGCTTGTGGGAGATGGCGGAGCGTACGCAGGCTGATGTGCTGGCAAGAATGGCATTGGTGCCGCGCACCATGGAGGCGCGTGGTTTGGATGCGAGTCCACCGTTACGCAATAAGTTTGTACAAATTGGCGACACTGACGCTGCCGACATTCTGGATATTATTCTGCGTGACGAGATCGGTCATGTTGCAATCGGTAATCACTGGTTTAACTGGCTGTGCGCCCAGCGCGGTCTGGAACCGATTGCCACCTATGAATCCCTCGCAAAGCAATACAATGCACCTGCCATGCGCAAGCCCTTGAATATTGAAGCAAGGCGCAAGGCAGGGTTTACCGAAGCAGAGTTGGCTTTACTTTAAACTTGCGTGGAAACTTACGGGGTTTTTAGCTGGTGAACAGGTTAATCACGCCATCGAGGCCAACGTGATTCAGGGCGTAGCTAGCCTGTGCCTGCACCACTGGTTTTGCATGGTAAGCCACACCGACACCGGCAGCCGCCATCATTTTGAGGTCATTTGCACCGTCGCCAATCGCAATCGTTTGTGTTGCAGTCAAACCTAACTGATCGCGCAGTTTCGTCAGTTCATTTGCTTTTACCTGCGCATCTACAATATCGCCCAGGACACGGCCTGTGAGTTTGCCGTCGATAATCTCCAATGTGTTGGAAACTGCATAATCCAGACCCAGCATCGCTTTCACACGCTCTGCAAAAAATGTGAACCCGCCTGAAACCAGCAGGGTAGTAATGTTGTTCTTCTTGCAGGTTTCAATCCACTCTTTTGCACCCGGGTTGAGTTGCAGGCGCTCGTTCAAAACCCGCATCAGGTCGTCTTCAGATAAACCTTTCAGTAAAGCCACGCGCTGGCGCAGGCTTTGCGCAAAATCGAGCTCACCCTGCATGGCGCGTTCAGTGATGGCAGCTACTTGTGGCTTGATACCAACCATATCTGCAATTTCATCGATACATTCAATGCTGATTAAGGTGGAATCCATATCCATCACGCACAAGCCAAAATTCTGCAGCAGTTCCTTGTCCTGCACATACGCGCAGTCTATGTTCTGTTCAGCACAGAATTGCTGAATCTCAGGCAGCACCGCTGGCTGATTTGCCAGGTAATAAGCGTGTTGTGCAATTTGCACAAATTGAACGCTGGTCCCGCATAGTCGGTGAATATGGGTTAAATGTGAAAGGGTGATGGCCGAGCCTTGAACAACTAAACGCATAATTGACAATATTTTGTAATAAAGTGCCATTATACCTTGCGCTTGCACGTTACTTTACTGGCACAATTGTCTGAATTGCGAGAAAATGTGAATAATTATTAAACAGAGCTATTTTTTATGAATTTGCATGAGTATCAAGCCAAAACACTATTGCAAAAATATGGTGTTCCTATTCCGCGTGGACAAGTCGTTGCTGCTGCCAATGAAGTGGCTGCAGCAACCAGTGAAATCAGCAGTGAGGCATGGGTAGTCAAAGCCCAGGTACATGCGGGTGGCCGCGGTAAAGCTGGCGGCGTCAAGGTGGTCAAGTCAGCAACTGAAGCGCAGAACGTTGCTACCGAGCTATTGGGTAAAACGCTGGTAACCTACCAGAATGCGCCTGACGGCCAGCCTGTGAATCAGGTGTTGATTGAAGAAACGCTGCCAATTGCGCGTGAGCTTTATTTGTCTATGCTGGTTGATAGAACGCTGGAGCGCGTGGTTGTGGTGGCTTCTGTTGCCGGCGGTATGGATATTGAAGAAATCGCACATACAAGCCCGGAGAAAATTCTGCAGGAAGTCTGTGATCCATTGAACGGCCTGGTGGATTTTCAGGCGCGTAATCTGGCTTTTAAACTGGATTTGAGCGGAGATCAGATCGGTGCGTTTACCAAGCTGCTGAAAGGTCTGTATCGTTTATTTAAGGAAAATGATCTGGCATTGCTGGAAATCAACCCGTTAGTGGTCACAACAGATGGCAAACTCTACGCTTTGGACTGCAAAATGAGCGTCGATGATAATGCACTTTATCGTCAGAAAGGTCTGGCAGAGCAGCGTGACTGGAGTCAAGAAGACAGCAAGGAAGCAACCGCGCATCATGCCGGCCTCAATTACATTGCGTTGAACGGCAATATCGGCTGCATGGTAAATGGTGCGGGTCTTGCCATGGCGACCATGGATTTAATCAAACTGCATGGCGGCATGCCGGCGAACTTCCTGGATGTGGGTGGTGGTGCAACCGCTGAAACCGTAGCTAAAGCATTCAAGATCATTTTGGCTGACAGCAATGTGAAAGCAATTCTGGTGAATATTTTTGGCGGTATTATGCGCTGCGACATTATTGCAGAAGGCATTATGACTGCCGTGAAAGAAGTCGGTATGCAAATTCCGGTGATTGTACGTTTAGAAGGTACTAATGTGGATTTAGGTAAAAAAATGCTGCGTGAAAGTGGTTTGAATATTATTTCAGCAGAAGGTTTGACCGATGCTGCACAGCAGGCCGTAAAAGCAGTTAAAGATCAGGCGGTGGCAGCATGAGTATTTTGGTCAATAAAAACACTAAAGTTTTATGTCAGGGTTTTACCGGTAAACAAGGCACGTTCCACTCAGAACAGGCGCTGGCTTATGGCACAAAAATGGTGGGTGGCGTTACCCCAGGCAAAGGCGGTCAGCTGCACCTTGGTTTGCCGGTGTTTAACACCATGCGCGATGCCGTGAACACGACCGGTGCCAATGCGAGCGTGATTTATGTGCCGCCTGCATTTGCCGCTGATTCAATTCTGGAGGCGAGTGATGCCGGTATTGAATTGATCATCTGTATTACAGAAGGCATTCCGGTGCTGGATATGCTGAATGTGAAAGCTGCGCTGCGCGCCAACGGTACCAGATTGATCGGGCCGAACTGTCCGGGTGTTATTACACCGGATGAGTGCAAGATCGGTATTATGCCGGGTAGCATCCACCAGCGTGGTAAAGTAGGCGTGGTCTCGCGTTCCGGTACATTGACTTATGAAGCTGTGCATCAGACTACAGCTTTGAATCTGGGGCAGAGTACCTGTGTCGGTATCGGTGGCGACCCGATTAAAGGCTTGAATTTTATTGAATGCCTGCAGATGTTTGAGGCAGACCCGGAAACTGAAGCCATTATCATGGTAGGCGAGATTGGTGGTTCGGATGAGGAGGCTGCAGCTGAATTCATCAAGAGTCATGTGACCAAGCCTGTAGCTGCTTATATCGCAGGGCAAACAGCACCAGCTGGTAAGCGCATGGGGCATGCCGGCGCAATTATCTCCGGCGGCAGCGGTAAAGCGGTTGATAAGATTCGTGCTTTAGAAAACGCAGGCGCAGTGGTGGCGAGTTCACCTGCTGGATTAGGTGAAGCTGTGCTGGCTGCGATCAATAACAAAAAGTAATGATTAAGGGCTAATTCTTTAGAGAACCGCATGCATATACTAGTTAAAGGTTTTATCGCTGTATGGTTGGCAGGGTCGATCGCCGTTACATCACCTGTACTTGCTGCTGAAGATGTACCTTATCTGCTCACAGCAGCTTCAAAAGGGGATGTTGATACGGTAAACGCAATGCTTGCCAGCGGCGTAAATCCCAATGTGATCGATGAAGATGGGCTGACAGCGTTGATGTATGCGGCTCGCAAAGATAAAGCCGATGTAGTGTCTGCGTTGATTAATAAGGGTGCTGATATCAATGTAAGAGATAAAGGCGCCTGGACGGCTTTGATGCATGCTACCAAGAAAAATAACATTGCTACCGCGAAAGTGCTGCTCGATAAAGGTGCTGATTTCAAAGTAAGGGATGGTGCCGGCTGGAGTGCATTCGGCTTGGCTGCTGTCTCCGGTTATTCGTCCATGGTGGAGTTGTTGATCCAGCATGGTGTTGATGTGAATATAAAAAGTGACGATGGCAAGACCGTGCTAATGCATGCTGCCAAGAGCGGTGATCTTGCTACGGTAGGCGTTTTGCTTGACTATAAAGCTGATTTGGCTGCGCGTGATATGTTGGGCGTAACTGCGCTCATGATTGCAGCGCGCGGTGGGCATGCACCGGTCGTAGATGCGTTGATTAAACGTGGCGCAAAAGTTGACCAGAAAGATTTATCCAAATGGACTGCATTAACCTGGGCTGTCAAAAAAAATCAGTTTGAGGTGGCTCAAGTATTGGTTACTGCCGGTGCTAATGTGAATAACTTGGACTCTGAGGGAACACCATTGCTGCATATGGCAGTCGACAATGGCAATGTTGATATGGTGAAATTGCTGCTTGCAAATAACGCCAAAGTCAAAGCTAAAGACCAGTATGGTTTAACCGCGCTAGTCTATGCACTTAAAGGGCAGGAGACTGAAATTATCAAGTTGATCAAAGATGCAGGTGGCAGCTATTAAACCCGCTTTTAGTTACTTTTCTATGAAACAGGCTTTCGATCAATGAGAATTGCGATTGCCCAGATTAACTGCATCGTCGGCGATATTGCCGGCAATGTGAACAAGATTATCCAATATGCGACAGATGCAAAGTCACAGGGTGCGACGCTGGTCCTGACGCCTGAACTTTCTTTATGCGGATATCCGCCTGAAGACCTGCTGTTGCGCGAGGATTTTCTGGATGCCTGTGAACGGGCATTGCATGCATTAGCCGCAAAACTAGCTGCGAAGCTGCCAGGAATGACAGTGATTGTGGGGCATCCGCACCAACTGGATGGAGCCTGTTTTAATGCGGCATCCATTCTGCAAGACGGACAGGTGCTGGCAACCTATCATAAGCATGTATTGCCTAATTATGCAGTATTTGATGAGAAACGCTATTTCACGCCGGGTGATGATGCCCTGGTGTTTTTGCATCAAGGTGTCCGCGTTGGTGTACTCATTTGTGCTGATGTGTGGGAGCCTGCTCCGGCGATTGCGAGTAAAGTAGCCGGTGCCGAGTTGCTGGTTGCATTGAACGCCTCGCCTTTTCATATGGATAAGCAATCTACGCGCATAGAAAATCTGCGTCAGAGGGTAACAGATACTGGTTTGCCTGTTATTTATGCCAATCTTGTCGGTGGGCAGGATGAACTGGTGTTTGACGGTGCATCGTTTGCATTAGACGCCAATGGCGAATTAATGCACGAGTTGCCCGCATTTGAAACCGCATTGGCGATGATTGATATAGAGCACGGCGAACCGGTTAGGGGCGCAATCGCTGAGCCATTGTCGATAGAAGCATCCGTATATGCTGCCTTGAAACTGGGTCTTGCAGACTATATCAATAAGAATGGCTTTCCCGGCGTTGTGCTAGGAATGTCAGGTGGTGTCGACTCTGCTTTAACGCTGGCAATTGCCGTTGATGCATTGGGTGCAGATAAGGTGCATGCTGTAATGATGCCGTCTGAATTTACTGCCGACATGAGTATCGATGACGCCCGTGAAATGGCGAATATTGTAGGTGTAAAGTATAGCGAGATAGCCATTAAAGGTTTATTTGACAAATATCAGGAAGCGCTGCTGCCCCTGTTCGGAGAATTACCTTTTGATGCTACTGAAGAGAACTTGCAGGCACGTATCCGTGGCATGCTGCTGATGGCAATCTCCAACAAGTTTGGTAGTATTGTCGTGACTACCGGTAACAAAAGTGAGACGGCGGTAGGGTACTGTACCTTGTACGGCGATATGGCCGGTGGCTTTGCACTGTTGAAAGATGTTCCCAAGACATTGGTTTACAAGCTGTGCCATTACCGTAACGGTGTGTCTAAAGTCATCCCTGAACGTATTATTACGCGGCCACCTTCCGCAGAATTGCGTGCGAATCAGGTAGATCAGGACAGCCTGCCGCCTTACTATATACTGGATGGCATTATCGAGGCTTATGTCGAACAAGACCTTGGGCATGAGGCTATTATTGCTCTTGGTTATCCGGCGGCTGATGTGGAAAGGGTGGTTGGCATGATAGACCGCAATGAGTATAAGCGTCGCCAGGCAGCAGTTGGTGTGCGTATTACGCACAGAGGTTTTGGTAAGGACAGGCGTTATCCGATTACAGCTAAATTATCCGGTTTCTGGTAAGCCGGCTGAAGCAATACATGCCATTTTGTAACAGTAATTCCCAATCATTTAAATAAGAAGTTCCAGGAGCAGTCAGTATGAAAAAAATCGAGGCTATTATTAAACCATTCAAATTGGATGACGTACGTGAAGCGCTTTCGGATATCGGCGTGAATGGCTTGACTGTAACAGAAGTTAAAGGATTTGGTCGCCAGAAAGGCCATACCGAGCTTTACCGCGGTGCAGAGTATGTGGTCGATTTTTTACCAAAAATCAAACTTGAGCTGGTAGTGGCAGACGCTATTGTGGATACAGCAGTAGATGCGATTATTAAGGCTGCACATACCGGTAAAATCGGTGATGGCAAGATTTTTGTGACTACAGTGGATCAGGTCATCCGGATCAGGACTGGTGAAACCGGCGAATCCGCCGTCTAAATTCCGGCACTAAGTCACAATTAACTGCGTCAGCTTCGCCTTGCCGTACTAGACGTACTGTCTGCGGCTTGCTTTCTTGTTACTTGTAACTTATTGCCAAAATTTCATGCACTCGACCCTAAAAACAATCTTACTGCTTACCGTATCAAACGTTTTTATGACGTTTGCCTGGTATGCACATCTCAAAAACCTGAATAACAAACCGTGGATGATTGCTGCGTTGGTAAGCTGGGGCATTGCTTTCTTTGAGTATATGTTTCAGGTGCCGGCAAATCGTATTGGTTTTACGGTGATGACAGTTGCCCAGCTTAAGATTCTGCAGGAAGTGATTACTTTGTCAGTATTCATCCCGTTTGCCGTGTTTTACATGCAGCAGCCGATGAAGCTCGATTTTCTGTGGGCCGGGCTGTGCCTGATGGGTGCGGTTTACTTCATGTTCAGGGCGTGAATATCAGTGACTCTAAGTAATATTTTTCTGTCCAGAAAGTCACGAACAAAACAAAATAAAATTTACTTACCCAGTTTTATTTTCCTGTCTGTCGTGAGCTTCGTGGACAAATGCCTATATAAGGCACTGCTTTAGTAGCCCAAGGCTCTAGCACCCTGATAAAACAAGAAACTAATCACCCAGGCTAGACCCAATGACCATAGAATCGAAAGCCACATAAAAGCAGTGCTTTTTGATTCATTTCTAATGGTGGCAATCGTAGACAGGCATGGCGTATAAATCAGCGTGAACAGCATAAAGCTCATGGCTTGGACCCAGTCAATCTGCGTTGCCATCTGTGCCATTAGCGCATCACCTTGCATGCCGTAAATAACAGCCAATGCGCCAACGACAATTTCCTTAGCTACAAAGCCAAAAATCAGTGCGATAGCCAGTTCGTGGTTGATCCCGATAGGGTCAAGCAGCGGGCCAAAAAACACGCCGATTTGTCCCGCATAGGTGTCAATGCTGGCAGGCGCTACATTGCTCGGGAAGTTGGTTAATAACCAGACCAATATCACACCCAGAATAATAAATTTACTGGCGCGATTTAAGAAGTGCTTTACTTCCTGCCAGCCGCGCAGAATGATCTGACGTGGTGTGGGGAAGCGGTATGGCGGAAGTTCCAGAATAAACGGCTCGGCATTTTTGTATTGGTTCTGAAACAATATCGCAGTTAAAAACATGGTCAGAAAGCTCATCAGGTACAGCGAGAACAGCACCAGTGGCGCGTGTTTAGGGCTGAACAAGGCGGCGATCATGAATATGAATACCTGCAAACGCGCAGAGCAAAGCGACAGCGGGATCACCAGCATGGTCAGCAGTCGCATCGGGCGCGAGCGCATGATACGTGTGCCCATAATGGCCGGCACGTTACAGCCGAAGCCCATCAGCATCATGACAAAGCCACGCCCGTCCAGGCCCATTTTTGCCATCAGTGCGTCCATCAGGAATGCTGCGCGTGACAGGTAGCCGCTGTCTTCCACCATCGACATGACCAGGAAGAATAATATGATGATGGGAACGAACGCTGCTACAGTAGCTACACCGTTATAAACGCCATCCAGCAGCAAGCCTTTGACCCATGCCGGACTGCTGCTTAATAATGGTTCGAGCAGGCTGCTGCGAACGAGGTCCAGTATCCAGGCCAGGCCATCCTGCAATGGTCCGCCGACCGTGAAAATAAACTGGAATAACAGGAACATGGCTGCAAAAAATAAAGGTAAGCCCAGCCATTTGTGCAGCAATATTCTGTCAATTTTGTCAGTAGTGTCATCCCCTAAGGTTGCCGGGATCTGAACGTGTTTTTGTATCAACGCTTCCATCTCATGCTCAATCTGGCTTTCTTCCTGTAGCATCAGATTGATGCTTTGCGGGTTGGTGGTGGCTTTTTGTTCGTTAACGATGTGAGCAGCGACTTCCAGCGCTTTAGGCAGGCCTTCACCATATTTGGCGCTGATTTGTATCACTGGCAGAGCTAATTCCGCTGCCAGATTCTCGGTGTTGATAGTGATGCCGGCGCGCCTTGCTTCGTCAGCCATGTTCAGGACTAGAACGATAGGCGCACCAAGTTTTTTCAGCTGCAGCAGCAATGAAAGCTGGCGCTCAATTTGCGTGCTGTTGAGCAGTACGATGAGCAGGTCGACAGGATTGTTGGTCAGGAAATGTCTGACTACCTGTTCATCTTCAGAAAAGCCGTGCAGGTCATAGATGCCCGGTAAATCAATCAGTTCGGCAATGTGTCCGCCAAGCAGGATTTTGGCGCTCATGAGGTCGACCGTGATGCCGGGCCAGTTGCCCACACGTGCGGATGCGCCGCTAATGCGATTGAACAGGGTGGATTTGCCGGTATTGGGCATCCCTAGTAGAGCAATGCGCTTCATATGGGCTGACTTTTAGATGGGGTGAATTTGAATGCGTGATGCTTCGTTGCTGCGCAGGATAACGTCTGTTGTGCCGAGTCTGACTTGAAGCGGACCGTTAAAGCTGGCTCTACGCATAATGCTTAATGTTTTGCCTACACGGAAGCCTAATGCCGATAATCTGTGAAATAGCGACTCTTCAGCTTCAATGGCTGAAATAACAGCTTGCTGACCAGTTTCTAATTGAGATAAAGGTTGCATATTATTAAGCGAACGCCTGTTTTATAAATGATAACAATTCTTATTATCGCATAATTTTTTGATTATGTATGTGCTGCATACGGACTATTGATAAATAAAATAGGCCCTTGAACAGGGCCTATTTTATTAATGGGATCAGATAGATCTGCGATTATTTAGCGATATCGATTTTTGCTTTGCTACGCAGTTCAGACATGAATTTTTCCAGGTTGCGCTGCTGCAGGTTTTTTTGCAAACCATCTTTAAGCTTCTCGTAAGCCATTGGTTGCGCTGGACGCGTATCAATCAGTTTAATCACATGCCAGCCAAACTGCGTCTGTACCGGACTTGCTGAAACAGCCCCTTTTTGCATATTGGCTGCAACGTCACTGAACGGTTTTACCATAGAGGCCGGAGAGAACCAGCCTAAATCGCCGCCCTTGTCTTTAGAACCAGGGTCAATTGATTTTTCTTTTGCCAGTTTTGCAAAGTCACCGCCTTTGTTTAATTGTGCAATGATGTCTTTAGCTTCAGCTTCAGTTTTTACCAGAATGTGGCGTGCGCTATATTCTTTATCGCCATAGGCTTTTTTGTATTGTTCATAAGCCGCCTTGGTATCAGCATCTGAAATCGGATGCTTTTTCACATAATCTTGCAAAAACATGCTGGTCAGCAGTTTGCGGCGACCCATTTCTTCACGTGCCAAATATTCTGGCTGCTTATCCAGACCCAACTTTTGCGCTTCTTGATAAATCAGCTCTGAACTCACGAGTTCATTGATAATCGCATTCTTGGTGTTGTCATCTATTTTTTGGCCGTTAGCTGTAATGTCTTTGCTGATTACATCGTAAATAGACTGTTTGATTTGTTTGCCATTGACAGTAGCTACAGCGTCAGCGGCAAAGGCTGATGGAGCAAGTGATAAAACTGCAAGTGTGATTAAAGTTTTTGCAAATTTCATGTAAAAATTCCTAAATAGTTGAATTTGAAATAAAAAGCCTGAAATGAAAAGCGAAGTACAGTTTATGTGTCATCTGTTGCCGTGGCATGAATGCTGAGGGCATGTATTTTATGCGGCATCAGATCGCTAAGGGTTTGATAAATAAGACGATGGCGCATTATCAGTGATTTTCCGCAAAAATGCGAGCTTGTTATATGCAGTGTAAAGTGTCCGCCGCCACCGCTGCTCTGGTGCCCGGCATGCATGGCGCTATCGTCGATAATTTTTAATGCAGTCGGCTTCAATGCCGTTAAGCGATGCGTGATATCTTCAATCAGTGACATTACGGTAAGGTTTTCCGGAAAGGCTTGACGGTGACCTGCTGGTACACGCCGTTAATCGTAAATGGGTCATTGTCCGCCCACGCTTTGGCTTCATCCAGCGTGTTGAACTCCGCTACGATCAAGCTGCCGCTATAGCCATTAGTGCCGGGGTCGTTGCTGTCAATGGCCGGAAATGGGCCCGCCAGTAACAGGCGTCCGGTGTCTTGCAGAGACTTCAGTCGATCCAGATGCTGAGGCCTTGCTTGCAGGCGTTTTTCCAGGCTATTTGGCGCATCTTCAGCAATAATCGCGTACCACATTATTCGGAGTCTCCATTTGATTCTTCTTTAGGCATGTATTTGCTGATAAATACTGTTTGCAGAATAATAAACAAAAACATAATGCCGGTAATGCCAAACAGTTTGAAATCCACCCAGATATCCTGAGAAAAATGATAGGCAACATACAGGTTTAAAAAGCCCAAAGCCAGAAATAGCAGTGCCCAGGCGATATTCAGTTTGGACCAGACTGGGTCAGGCAGGCTGATTTGTTTTTCCATCAGGCTGCGGATTGGGTTTTTGCTGAAAAATAGCTGCGAACCTAGCAGGCCGGCTGTAAACAGCCAATAAAGAATGGTCGGTTTCCATTGTATGAACTGCGGGTCTTTGAGTAAAAGCGTCGCGCCGCCAAATACCGTGATAATGACACCGCTCATCATGAGCATTTTATCAACCACACCATGACGGATTTTGACGTAAATAATCTGTGCAATGGTAGCTATCATGGCGACTGCGGTTGCCGTGAAGATGCCGAAGTATTTGAATGCAATGAAAAATAGAATAACCGGAAATAAATCAAACAAAAACTTCATATAGGCTCTTAACAGGTAACTTCTTTAATAAATGCCAAAAACAAATTAAAACAATACTTTAGGCTGGAGCGCTATTTTGCTATGATTAGCCATGCGCCGCAAGGCGTATTTGCAACAAAATAAACGGTGCCGCAAGGCTTATTGTAATAATTGAAATAGCGCCGCAGGGTGCGATAACAAAGGTTTAAAACAGTATTTTGACCTCATTTTGTATTTTTCAGGTGTAATGCAGGCGAAACGCGCTGACTGCAAATACTCTCATGATTGATCTTCACTCACATTCCAATATTTCAGATGGGCTGCTTTCTCCATCGGAACTGGTAGCGCATGCTGCTAATAACGGTGTGCGTGTGCTTGCGTTGACAGACCATGACGATATTGGTGGCTTGGCTGAAGCGCGGCAGGCAGCGGTGCAGCATGGCATTAAGTTGGTCAATGGCGTAGAAATCTCGGTGACTTGGAAAAAGCGTACGCTGCATATCGTGGGGCTGAATATTGATCCTGATGATACAGCTTTGCAAGCTGGCCTGGCGACAGTGCGTTCTGGCCGTATCGAGCGTGCCAGACAAATGGCACTGGGTCTGGAAAAGTCAGGTATTCATGGCAGTTTTGAGGTGGCTTCATCTTATGCGCAGCAAAGCATATTAACGCGTATGCACTTTGCCCGCTTTCTCGTAGATAAAGGCTACGCCAAAGATCCCAAAGCGGTATTCAAAAAATATCTGGTTAAGGGTAAGCCCGGTTATGTAAACCATGAATGGATGAGTCTGGAGTCGGCGCTTGGCTTGATTTTAGGTAGCGGCGGGGTGGCGGTTTTGGCGCATCCTGGACGCTATGAGATAAAGCGCACTAATATGCTGCTGTTACTCGAAGAGTTCAGGGCTTTGGGCGGTACGGCTATTGAGGTGGTCACTGGCAGTCATACCGCTGCGCAATATGTGGAATATGCCAAGTATGCGCAGCTGTTTGGCTTAAAAGCCTCTCAGGGTTCTGATTATCACGGCAAGGGGATCAGTTTTATGGGAATGGGACGCTTGCCTGAATTGCCGGGAAACTGCATTCCAGTCTGGCAGGATTGGCCAGAAGTTCAGTCATTGCTTGCTTCATAATCAACAATATAAATAAAAAATCATGTCACAGTTTTTTAATATCAATCTTGATAATCCGCAGCCACGCCTGATCGCGCAAACGGCAGATATCCTGCGTAAGGGCGGGGTAATCGTTTACCCGACCGATTCCGGTTATGCGCTGGGCTGCATGCTGGGGAATGCCGATGCGCAGGCGCGAATTCGCCAGATTCGAGGTGTGGATGATCAGCATTTGTTTGCAATGATGTGCCGTAATTTAAGTGAGCTGGGTAATTATGCAAAGGTGAATAACAGCCAGTTTCGTCTGCTTAAGGCCAACACGCCCGGTGCTTATACCTTTATTCTGAATGCGACGCGCGAGGTGCCGCGCAAGCTGCAGCATCCGAAACGCAGTACTATTGGTATTCGCGTGCCGCAGCATACAGTAGTACAGGCCATACTGGAGGCGATTGATGCGCCGTTGCTGACGATGTCGCTGTATTTTCCGGATATTGACATTGCAACCATGGAGCCTTGGGAGATTCGTGAGCGACTTGAGCGTCAGGTGGATCTGGTGATTGAGGTAGAACATTGCCTTGAAGGTGCGACTACGGTGATAAACTTAACAGAAGATATTCCGGTTCTGGTGCGAGAAGGTTTGGGTGATATCACACCTTTTGGTTTCGAGTCGTGATGGTTGTTACATTAAATAATTGAAAATTTTAAATTAAGAGAACCTGATGGATTTAACCGTTATACAAAAAATAGCAATTTATGCTTTGCCGGTAATATTTGCGATTACCGTGCATGAGGCTGCGCATGGTTATGCGGCTAAACATTTTGGCGATATGACCGCATTTAACGCAGGCCGTATTACCTTGAATCCGCTCAAGCACATCGACCTGTTCGGTACCATTATATTGCCGGCTTTAACGGTCATGCTGGGCGGCATCCTGTTTGGCTGGGCGAAGCCGGTACCGGTCGATTTCCGTCGTTTGCGTAATCCCAAAAAAGATATGCTATGGGTTGCAGCGGCTGGGCCTGCCTCCAATTTTGTGATGGCGATATTCTGGGCGCTGGTCATGAAGTTTTCCGTGAACGCCCCGGAGGCCTTTGTGCTTCCAATGGCTTTGATGGCTAAAGCTGGCGTGACAATTAATATTGTATTGATGGTACTGAACCTGTTGCCGCTGCCGCCATTGGATGGTGGCCGCATTGCCGTGAGTCTGCTGCCGATGAATCTGGCGCGGCCGTTTGCACAGATTGAGCGCTATGGATTCATCATTCTGATTATCCTGTTATTCAGCGGCGTGCTGGGCCGGATTCTGGAGCCGCTGATTAATCTGGTTTATGCATTGATTTCTGTTATTTTTTAGCAATGCCGTCTCGCAACCTGCGGCAATCAACCATTTACATGCTTTCACGCACGATAGCGTGGTTTTGAATACGATACTTAGTATAATAACGACATATTTAATTTAAGGTTTTTCTTCAAATGGCAATAGAACGCGTTTTATCGGGCATGCGCCCTACCGGCAACCTGCATTTAGGACATTACAACGGCGTACTCAAAAACTGGTTACGTTTGCAGCATGAACATGAGTGCCTGTTTTTTGTGGCTGACTGGCACGCATTGACAACGCATTACGATACGCCGGAAGTCATAGAAGAAAGCGTGTGGGAAATGGTGATCGACTGGCTGGCGGCAGGGGTTGATCCTGCGAGTTCTACCATTTTTATTCAGTCACGCGTGCCAGAGCATGCCGAGCTGCATACCTTGCTTTCCATGATTACGCCGCTGAGCTGGCTCGAGCGCGTGCCTACTTACAAAGACCAGCAGGAAAAATTGTCCAGCAAGGATTTATCCACTTACGGTTTCCTGGGTTATCCGCTGCTGCAAAGTGCCGATATCCTGATGTATAAAGCCACACAGGTTCCCGTGGGTGAAGATCAGATTCCGCATATTGAATTCACACGTGAAATCGCACGCCGTTTTAACCATATTTATGGCAAAGAAAAAGGTTTTGAAGAAAAAGCAGAAGCTGCGATTAAAAAGCTGGGCAGCAAACGCGGTGCGCTGTATGAAGAAATGCGCAAAGCCTATCAGGAAAGCGGTGATGAAGAAGCGCTTGAAACAGCGCGCGCCATGATTGAAGAGCAGCAGGGCATGAGCATGGGCGATAAAGAGCGTCTGCTGGGTTACCTCGAAGGCGGCGGCAAGATCATCCTGGTAGAGCCGGATTACAAGCTGACTCCAGCCTCAAAAATGCCGGGTCTGGATGGACAGAAAATGTCCAAGTCTTACAACAACACGATTTCACTGCGTGAAGATGTAGATTCAATCGCGAAAAAAATCAAAACCATGCCGACCGATCCGGCACGTGTACGTCGCACCGATCCGGGTGACCCGGCTAAGTGCCCGGTTTGGCAGTTGCATGAAATTTATTCAGATGAGTCTACGCAAAACTGGGTGCAAGCCGGGTGCAAAGGTGCAAGCATCGGTTGTATCGAATGTAAAGGCCCGGTAATTGAAGGCGTACTGGCTGAATTGAAACCGATTCAGGAACGCGCGGCACAATATGCAGAGGACCCGACGCTGGTGAAAAATATCGTGGCCGAAGGCTGCGAAAAAGCACGTAAACTGGCGCGTGAAACCATGCGTGAAGTGCGTGATGCAATGGGTTTAAACTACAGCTAGTTTATCGACTGTGATTGAAACTCCGCTAAATGCAAAAATCAAGGGCGAGGAGTTTACTGAACTTCCGAAAGATCTGTATATCCCGCCCGATGCATTAGAGGTATACCTGGAGGCTTTCGAAGGCCCACTCGATCTGCTGCTGTACCTGATTCGCAAGCATAATCTGGATATTCTGGATATCCCGATGGCGGAGTTGACGCGACAATACATGCAATATGTAGAAAAAATGCGCGCAATCAAGCTGGAACTGGCGGGGGATTATCTGCTGATGTCAGCGATGCTGATCGAGATTAAATCTCGCATGCTGCTGCCGAAACCGACTGAGCTTGAGGAAGAAAGCGATCCGCGTGCCGAACTGGTGCGTCGTCTCATGGAATATGAGGCAATCAAGCTCGCAGCACAGCGTCTTGATGACATGCCCAAGGTCGGTGATGGCTTGTTTGTGGCAAGTGCTTACTATCAGCATATCAGCCAGGTTAAACCGCCGGAAGTCAGCCTCGATGAGTTGGCTGAGGCCTGGCGTAATGTGCTCAAGCGCGCAAGTCATTACAAGCACCATAAAGTCGGGCGTTCTGAATTGTCGGTACGCGAGCACATGAGCATGATTCTGCGCCGTTTGAAAGACGACAGGCTGCTGGAATTTACGCAGTTATTCGATGTGAAAAATGACGGCATTCCCAAGCTGGTGGTGTGTTTTCTGGCGGTATTGGAATTATGCCGCGAGGGTTTGCTGCGTATTACCCAGCAGCAGGCATTTTCACCGATTTATGTACAGATAGCCGCAGAGATCAATGCCTGAGGTATTAATATATAGCCATGATTGAAACCAGTAACATCACAGCGCTGAAAAATGTACTTGAGGTTGCATTACTCACCTCGCACGAGCCGCTGTCTCTGGATGATATGCTGCGCTTGTTTACCGAGAAAATGGAGCGTGCAACTTTGCGCATGCTGCTGGATGAACTGAAGCAGGATTGGGCTGAGCGCACGATGGAACTGGTGCAGGTGGCATCCGGTTACCGTTTCCAGGCACGTGATGAATATAGCGTTTTTTTAGCACGACTGAATCCGGAGCGGCAGGCAAAATACTCACGTGCCGTCATGGAAACATTGGCAATTATTGCCTACCGCCAGCCGGTGACACGTGGTGACATAGAGGAAATCCGTGGCGTGGCAGTTAACCCGAATGTTATGCGTCAGTTGCAGGAGCGTGACTGGATTGATGTGATCGGGCAGCGCGAAGTGCCGGGCCGGCCATCACTTTATGGAACGACTAAACATTTTCTTGATGACCTGAATATTCGCTCACTTTCTGAACTGCCGCCGATGGAAGATTTTACGCAGCAGGAAATCCCGATTTAGTACTTTGTAAGCGAGTGTTATAAATAGCGCTTATATACAACAATTGCTGTAAAATCCGCTTTTAATCAATTAAGTAAGTTCAATATGGCACGTCCCTTCAAACAACAACGAGACCCACAGCGCCCGGTGCGCAGACCCACGACTAATTTCACAAAGTTAGAAGCGGATCCTAATGCGCCGCCAGAGCCAACGCAAAGGCTGCATAAGCTATTGGCATTGGCTGGCCTGGGTTCGCGTCGCGATATGGAAGAGCTCATTGCGAGCGGACGCGTTACAGTAAATGGCCAGGTGGCGACTGTCGGACAGGGTGTTACCGAACGTGATGTGGTGCGTCTGGATAGCCGCCCGTTGCGTCTGCCATTTGAAGCTGAACTGCCACAAGTATTGATTTACCATAAGCCGGAAGGTGAAATCGTCAGTCAGGATGACCCTGAAGGCCGTGCCAGTGTGTTTGACAAGCTGCCAAAAATTAAACACGGTAAATGGATTGCGATTGGTCGTTTGGATATGAATACCAGCGGCCTGTTGATATTTACGACTTCGGGTGAACTCGCAAATCATTTCATGCATCCGCGTTATGAAGTTGAGCGTGAGTATGCGGTGCGTATTTTCGGCGAGCTGACTGAAGGCCAGATGGCGCAGCTTAAAGAAGGTATCGAGCTCGAAGATGGCCCTGCCAACTTTGACAGTATTATTCCGCAAGGCGGTGAGGGTGCTAACCACTGGTATCAAGTTATTCTGCGCGAAGGCCGTAACCGCGAAGTGCGCCGATTGTTTGAGGCATTCCAGTTGCCGGTGAGCCGTTTGATGCGCGTACGTTTTGGCCCGGTAAATCTGCCGCCACGTGTTAAGCGCGGCCAGATGCTGAAGCTGGAGCAAAAAGAAGTTGTAGGCTTGCTGGAGTGGGCTGGCCTGCCAGTGCCTAGCGGGCCATTAAGGCAGCTTACCCAGCGCGAAAAACTCAAGGCAACCACTGTATTTACACCAAAAGTACGCAAGCAGCGTATGAGTGCATTAGATAGACCGCCACCGACGGCTGATGATGGTGGTAAGGGCAGGCCGCATCGCGGTAAGCCTGATGCAACACGTGATGCTGTTAAGAAATCAGTATCTAGAAAGCCTGCTAATCGTCGTGTGCGCCAGACCAGTGATTTGCATGCGCCGCAGATGCAGAAGAAGAGTGATAGGAATCGAGGTAGGGGATAGAGTTGGCACTATGATTTAAGTTTTGATTGATGTATAGTAATACCCATATTACTAATAAGGGTAAATCTATGCAAATAATTAAAGTGTCAGGATTTTGGAATGACAACAAAGAGCCTTTTGTCAGAACTTGTGCTATATCTGAATCCGATGATGATGAAGACGAGATGGATGACGATGATGATAGTGATATTTTTTATTACTTTTCATCCGATGAGAAAATTGTTGGAGAGCATCTGGATTTTACAATAACAGAAATTATTCCTGTTGATGATTGATTTTTGCTTTCGCGCGACTGGCGAGTTACTTTCTTTTGTTTGTCCATACCCGTAAAGGGCATGTCCGCCAAGTACCCGCTGCTATGCAGCAACCTTGGCGCCAAAAGTAATCAAAGTAAACGAAGCCCTCTATCGTTGATCTGCTGCGCTGCTCATCATTATGGGCAGCAATCGGAAACTCGCCCTATAAAATCTTTGGGCTTAAACAGCCGATTGCCGAAAGCTCCCATAATGATTGCGCTGTGCCAGTTAATGGTATGCCCGCCAAATGCCCGCTTCTTTGTCGCGACCTTGGCGCCATCGGCGCGGTAGCAGGGGATGTTAAAAACATCTGAAACTCTAACTTATTCTGAAACAGTTGTTTTGATACTGATGTTTAGAGCGCCGTCATACCAGCGCAGGCTGGTATCCAGTCAACGTTGTGTCCATTGATGTCTGAATAAATAAACTTAGCCTCGCAAATGGGCAAAGAAATTTATATTTTTCCCAAGCGCCAAAGCGAAGTCACTTCCGCTTTTCTTGCAGCATGCAATGGGTCGCTCGCATCCAGTGTTTTCTGATGTGATGCTTTGGTGTCGATTTTATCAATCACTTTCAGACCTGCTGCAGCAATCCAGCCTTGCAGTTCTTCGCGTGTCCTCAGGCCTAAGTGTTCAGCAAAGTCTGACAGTATCAGCCAGCCTTCGCCGTGGTCGCTTAAATGCATTTTAAGGCCGTTTAAAAACCCTTTGAGCATTTTGCTGTTTTCATCGTAAACAGCGGACTCCAGGATTGAGCTCGGGCGTGCTGGCAGCCAGGGCGGATTGCAGACGATCAGGTCCGCTTTGCCGTATCCATCAGCGGGGTATAAATCGGCATGAATGACTGTGACCGCATTTTTCATATCCAGCTGGTTGATATTCTTTTGTGCGCAGTCCAGCGCGCGCTGCGAGTTGTCTGTAGCGATGACTTGTTTAATGCCGCGGTGTGCAAGGATTGCGGCGAGCACGCCGGTGCCGGTGCCGATATCAAATGCAAGGTTGCATGGCACGGGTAATGGTGCGGTATCTACCAGATTCAGATATTCACCGCGAATTGGCGAGAACACGCCGTAACTTGGGTGAATTTTGTTATTGATGGCTGCAATCTCAACGCCGTTTTTGCTCCACTCATAGGCACCGATCAAACCCAACAACTCGCGCAGTGACACGACGAATGATTGCGCATCTTTGCCGTAGGCATGTTCACAGGCGGCTTTGACATCAGGCGCACGGCGCAGGTTGATGTGGTAACCAACGCTGATTTCAATCAATAACATGCCCAGTATGCGTGCTTTTTGCGATTGTGCCTGGCGGTGCAGGTGGAATGCTTCGGTCATGTCCGCCGGGGCTTTTTTAGGTTTTTTGCCCGGGCGATCGATGCGGCGGCTGATGGCCTGCATTAATTGCTTTGCGTTTTGAAAATCACCGCGCCAGAGCAGGGCAGTGCCCTCACAGCACAGTTTGTATGCAGCATCTGCCTTGGTGGTGTCATCGGCAATCTGCACGCGCTTAGGCGCTGGCGTATCGTTTTCAGAATGCCAGTTCGCGGTTTTGCTTTTACCGGCTTCAAGCCAGTCTATGGTTGGAGTGTTATTCAAAGTATAGGGCGCAGTCATTTAGTTAGGTGTGGCGGAAGGACAGATAAACTCACATTGCGGACCACTACGCCCTACAAAGCTACCATCTGGGCATTGTTTTGCTTCTTCAGTACATGCAATTCCAGGTTGAGTTGTGTCTGGAGCGCTGGTTTGCGTACAGGCGACAGCACTAACAGCTAGAAGTGCAATTACCGCTTTATGCATGTTACCTCCTAGAGGAGTTGCTCCTTGGTGAGTAAAAACACAAATTCGTCGCCAGATGATACCTCTAGCCATGTGAATGGCAGGTCAGGGTAGGCGTCAAGTAATGCATCACGGTTATGACCGATTTCAACGACTAATACGCCGTTATCAGTCAGATAATTGGCAGCCTCACGCAGGATGGTATGCGTATGATCCAGTCCAGCGGTCCCGCTGCCAAGCGCCAATTGTGGTTCATTGCGATATTCGGCTGGTAGCTCCGCCATCGATGGTGCATCTACATAAGGTGGATTGCTGATGATTAAATCATATTGCTTACCTTCTAACGCGCTGAACATATCAGACTGAATCGCGGTGATACGATCCTGCATACCGTAGTTGGCAATGTTGATATTGCATACATCAATCGCATCCGGTGAGATATCGATCACATCGATTTCTGCGTCAGGGTAAGCATCTGCTAATAAAACGCCCAGACAGCCGCTACCGGTGCAGATGTCAGCGGCGCTGTTGACTAACTCCGGATATTCGATCCAAGGTTGCAGGCCGTCATTGACAAGCAACTCGGCAATGAATGAACGCGGAATCAGCACGCGCTCATCTACATAAAACTTATAACCTTGCAGCCATGCTTCCTTGAGCAGGTAAGCAGTCGGTGTGTGTTTGCTGATGCGCTCATCAATAAAGGAAGCCAGTTTTACTCGTTCTTCACTGGTCAGTCTTGCATCCAGAAAGTTATTCAAGGTGTCATGCGGCAGGTGCAATCCGCTCATGATCAGCCACACGGCTTCGTCATAAGCGTTATCTGTACCGTGACCATAAAAGATGTCTGAGTTCTCGAAGCGGCTCACTGCATAACGCAGCCAATCACGTATAGTCAGGAGTTCTTGCTGTATTTGAGTGTTGTTCATAATTAGCCGCGCAATGCAAAGTGAGTAAAACGATTAAACAGAGAAGTGATCCGATAAGTCTGTATTTTCAATTTCTGACTTTAAAAGTTTCTCTAAAGTGAGTTTGTAAGTTTCTTTTAAGGGCTCGATGTCCGCCACACCCACACACTCATTTAGTTTGTGGATGGTTGCGTTTAAAGGCCCGAACTCAATCACTTGTTTGCAGATATCTGCAATAAAGCGTCCATCTGAGGTGCCACCGGTCGTTGATAGCTCGGGTGTCACGCCATAGGCCTGTTCGATAGCGCTGCTAATAGCATCCACCAGATTACCGCGTGGTGTGATGTATGGCGGTGAGTATTCCCAATCCAGCGTGTAGTCCAATGCATGCTTGTCCAGAATAGCGTGTACGCGGCTTTTCAGATTCGCTTCTGTGCTGCCTTGTCCATCAAGTTCCGGGCAGAACCTGAAGTTGAACAGAATCTCGACTTCACCTGGCACTACGTTGGTGGCGCCGGTGCCGCCATTCATGTTCGATATCTGCCATGAAGTCGGCGGGAAGTATTCATTGCCATTGTCCCAAACGGTTTCCACCATGTCTTTAATCGCTGGAGCCACCATGTGGATCGGATTCTTGACCAGATGCGGGTAGGCAATATGGCCTTGTACACCTTTAACAATGAGTTTGCCCGAGAGCGAGCCGCGACGGCCATTCTTGATCATGTCGCCCACTACTTTGTTGCTGGTCGGCTCCCCGACGATGCAGTAATCGAAATGCTCGCCACGGGCTTTGAGTGCTTCTACGACTTTTACTGTGCCATCTACGGCAATACCTTCTTCATCAGAAGTAATCAGCAGGCCGATTGAACCTGCATGATCAGGATTTTCAGCGACGAACTCTTCAATGCTGGTAACAAATGCTGCCAATGAGGTTTTCATATCAGCCGCGCCACGTGCATAGAGCATGCCGTCTTTAATGGTCGGTTCAAATGGCGGCGTATGCCATTTATTCAGCGGGCCGGTTGGGACTACGTCGGTGTGGCCGGCAAATACCAGTAACGGGCCGGTAGTGCCGCGACGTGCATAAAAGTTATCTACATCACCAAAACGCATGCGCTCGATTTTGAAACCCAGTGGTTCCAGTCGCGAAATCATCAGTTCCTGGCAGCCGGCATCTTCCGGTGTGTTGGACTGGCGTTTTAGTAAGTCGATTGCGAGGTCTAGGGTTTTTGTCATTATTTAATTAGCCACAGATAAACACAGATGCACACAGATAAAACTATTGGGAAAAAAGATTCTGATAATTGCTTTCAGTAAAGCCTAGTGCAAGTATTTGCTCGTCTTTTTCCAGAATAGGTCGTTTAATTACCGAAGTTTTTGCTTGCATCAGCGCAATGGCTGAGGCATTGTCGATGATGCCGGATTTTGTGGCATCATCCAGACCGCGCCAAGTCAGGCCGGCACGGTTGATGAGTTTTTCCCAGGGATATTGCGTGAGCCAGTTCTGAATAGTAACTTCATCGATGCCCTGTTTTTTAAAATCATGAAACTCGTAGGCAATATGATTGGCAGCTAGCCAATCGCGGGCTTTTTTGACTGTATTGCAATTAGGAATGCCGTATAACCGCATCAGATTTAATACTTTGGTGTAAAGCTTGATTTTAACCTAAAAACGCTTACTTGCTGTTAATTTAAGCATCAGGCGTGCAAACTACTTACACCAGCATTCACCTCGCCCTTTAAAAGAACAGTAGCGAGGTGAATCGTTCTGGTAACAGCGTATTTACAATGATGCTAAATGATCAAATTACCGTTTGCTATCATGTTTTGCAAAAATAAGGGGTCGCTGTTGGCTGAGGTATAGGCAATATTTTGCAATACAATACTTACATCGGTACCAGAGGCATTCCCATCAGCATCAATGTTGAGTTGCAGTTTTCCATTGTTGTTTGACATGCCAATGAAGCTGCCGATTGTCAACGGTGTTGCACCATCAAGTAAATGATGAATGTCCAGCGCGTCGCCAGCGGCGCCATTACTGAAATCAGTAATAACATCAGCGCTTTCATTGGTATGGCGATAACTGAATATATCGCTGCCTGCACCGCCTGTCAAAGTATCGTTACCGGCACCGCCCACAATCCAATCTGTATAGGCGGACCCTGTTACTGTGTCGTTACCACCCAAGCCATGCAATGTTTGCCCCGTAGTCGCGGAAGATAAATTGATAACATCTCCGCTTTGATTACTGCCTACTGTAGCATCCATTGCCAAACCGCCATCAGTAAATGTCCAGCCGTACTGATCAATCAGGTATTGCTTGTCTGTCGCGTTAGTATATTGAACACCCTTGGCGCCAAAACTGACTCCTGACTGCAAGCCGGTTTCTCCCGAGGATATGTCAACATCCGCCCAGCCAGCCAGCAGCAGATCATAGTTTTGATCAGACATACCAGAATTATCCAGCATCTGATCGGCGGTGATGAGTGATGAAACGTCCCAATAGCTGAGATCCTGATTAAAAATACTCGCACCGCGGAACATGTGGCTCATATCAACGACTGAACTTACATTCCAGTCGCTGATATCCTGATTGTATGCGGCGTCACCATCAAACATGCCGTTCAGGTTAATATCGCCAGCACCAATCGTTGCATTAGCATTCGGGCTGACTTTATATTCATAGGCCCCCAAATCTGGGGCACTGCCCCTTGGCGTACCTAAATAGTCGTCTGAAACATCAGCCAGGATCGCTCCTTTGTCAATGACTGGTGAGCCAGCCAGTAGCCTGAAATAATCTGCTGTCAGTTCGCCCGGTGATACAGAGCCGGTTTTTGCCAGCAACGGATCACCAGCGACATCAGTGCTTGATTGTCCCGCAGTAGTTGCATTACCCCAGTTATTATTTGAAAAAGTAATGCCACTATTGCTGGGAACCTTATTACCGGTACCCGAGAAAATATTATTGATTACCTGTGAGTTCGAATTCACAACACTATATTTGGAGTAGTCACCGGTGCTGAAATTTCCACCGATTACTGTGTTATTGGCAATCAGAACATTTTTCAAACCGGAATTATCAACTTCAGTGTAACTAAAAGCACTGAAGCTTGCATTGTAAATCATGTTATCAATGACAATATTACCTTCAGATGGAGGCACCCAATCTCTCTCATCACCTAGCATAAGCCCGGGTTTACTCCCGTTCCGCGTTGGAATTGCAGGATGATCTGAAACATAGACTAAATTGCCTTTGACTGTGCTATTTGTAGTGTCGGATACCGATTGCACATACGGCTCCGCCACTAACCACTGCTCCCGCATAGGCTGGGGCTGAGGGGGCTAATGGTGCGGCTGCAGTTATCACTTCAGCAGTGCATTCTCCTACAAGCGCTAGTTCTGCTCCAAGATGGACGCTTGAGTTAAGGGCCAGTAAGGCGGCATCAGCGTACTCACCTTTACGCAACGCCGGCTCGGCAGCTAGTGCTGCATCTACTGTAATGATTGCAGTGCCTAGGCCCAAGCCAAGGTTAAGCCGGCTTTGTTCTATGATGTTTTTAGCAATGACTTTAACAGGCGTTGTTTCGATAGATGTGTCACTGAGCTTGACTATATCGGGTATATTGAAATAGTTTGAAGATTTGGGAGGCGAAGTTTCGATAGGTGTAGTGCTGAGTTTGACTGAAGATGGCGATTCGAAATTGAATTCTCCTGTAATTGCCCCAACTTTTTTCAAAAGTTTCGCGTTGGGTTCGCTTGCCAGCACCTTAAATTTGCCATCACTAATTTCATTGCCGGATTGTCCAAGACGTCGAAAGACATTTTGCAGTGATTGCAACGCAGCCGGGTTTTCTGCGCGCGCCCCGGCGCTGGCATTAGGGCTCAAATCTATAAATTTGATGTCTGCGCGCTCTAGGGGTGTATTGGATTTAAATTGTTTGTAACTAACGACTTGGTTCCCGCTTCCGTCTACGAGTGGTAGGTGTTTTAGGCGAATTGTTTCTAAGTTTTGTCTTACGCCAGGCACGTCTGTTGCAACTTCAACGTAGGTGACTCCATCTTTTACGACTTCTTTTGTGGGGATTTTTGATTCATATAACGCATCTCTGAATTTGGTAATATCGTTGCCTGAGTGCCCGGTTACATCCAGTTTGGGTGGCAGGTCATCTACACCATTCAGCCAGGGTAGGTCTGCAATCTGTTTATTGGTTAAATGCGTAGGTAGGTTGGCCATCTTGAACTCCTTTAATTATCTGGTTCAGAACATCACCAATATCACTTCATGTCTATATTTAAACTGTACAAGTTATCGCTGATGCGTAGAGGTAAGCAGCGATGATTGTCATTTATAATTATGGGAAATTTTCCCGTTAAATTTAAACATGACTATTCCAGTTAAGTCAACAGGTTTTTTTAAGGCGATTAGATGATTAAAAAGGCAATAACAATTTAATGCATTTTTGCTAATGCGGAAGCAAAGTGCGAACTGAAGAGGGGCTGGTTGGTATATGACCAGCAGGGCGCACGCTTAGCGCGCAATAAGTGGGAGTTTTGAGAGACGCAACGAAAGTTTGCGTTCAGGTTTGCGCTGCACTGTGGATTTGAGCGCTAAGAGTTCTTGAGCACCACAGTACAGTCGCAGGTGGTAGGTTTAGATGCCGCGTAACAATTCGTTGATGCCAACCTTGCCTAGTGTTTTCGCATCCACTTTTTTCACGATGACAGCACAGTATAGGCTGTAGCTGCCGTCTTTAGATGGCAGGTTGCCTGAAACCACTACTGAACCTGCTGGCACGCGGCCGTAGAACACTTCGCCGGTTTCACGGTCGTAGATTTTTGTGGATTGGCCGATATACACGCCCATTGAGATCACGCAGTTGTCTTCAACCACAACACCTTCAACGACTTCTGAACGTGCGCCGATGAAGCAGTTGTCACCGATGATGGTAGGGCCGGCCTGAACTGGTTCCAATACGCCGCCGATACCTACGCCGCCGCTCAGGTGTACGTTTTTACCGATTTGTGCGCATGAACCTACTGTTGCCCATGTATCTACCATGGTGCCTTCACCAACGTTTGCGCCGATGTTCACGTATGAAGGCATCAAGACTGCATTTTTGCCGATGAATGAACCACGACGCACGATTGCGTTAGGCACAACGCGGAAACCACCGGCTTTGAAGTCTTCTTCAGTGTAATCAGCAAATTTTGGCGGTACTTTGTCAAAGTATTTCGTTACGCCATCATCCATCAGCACGTTGTCATCCAGACGGAATGACAGTAATACTGCTTTTTTCAGCCATTGGTGTGTTTCCCATTGCTGGGTGTCGCCGATGCGGCTAGCTACGCGTAATTTGCCGCTATCCAAATCTGCCAGCACAGACGCTACTGTGGATTTGATTTCAGCTGATGCATTGGCTGGGTTAATATTGGCGCGGTCTTCAAACGCGGCTTCGATAATGCTTTGACGTGGATCCATATGAAAGTCTCTACTCAGTTAAGTTGGTGAATTTAAAACCAGTATTTTAACCTAAACACAGCGATAGCCAAAAAATAAAGCAGTAAAAATAAAGCGCACGGCAATGACGCCGTGCGCTTCATTAATTTTTAGCTTTGAAGTGTATAAGTTGTTTTATCTGCCAGCTTTTGCAGCTTCGTACAGCGGCCTGACTTTGGGTGCCAGCGCGCGCAATTCGGCGATACGATTTGCACTGGCAGGGTGGGTACTTAAAAACTCAGGCGGTTTTGCACCTCCCTGCGCATCCATCTTTTGCCATAGGGTTACGGCTGCATCCGGGTTGTAACCGGCGCGGGCAGCGAGTTCCAACCCGATTTTATCGGATTCCCGTTCCTGTTCGCGGCCGTTGGGTAATGCAAAGAACAGTTGAGAACCCAGGCCGGCTGCTTGCGCCGATACATTGCCAACGGTGGCGCTGGTGCCTTTTGTAACGATGGCTGCTAATGCCTGCAAGCCAAATTGCTGCACATAGGCTTGTGACATGCGCTCACGACCATGCTCACGCAAGGCGTGGGCAATTTCGTGCCCAATGACTGCAGCGAGTTCATCATCGGTTGCTTTGAGTTTGTTGATCAAACCGGAATAGACCATGATCTTGCCGCCCGGCATGCAGTAGGCATTGAGCTGGTCGTTTTTTTCTACATTCACTTCCCATTGCCATTTGGTAGCATCGGCCCTGAAAACGCCGACCTGGCTGATGAGCCGGTTGGAAATTTTGCGTACACGCTCGAGTTCGGTCTTGTCTGCATTCAATGCCTGTTTGTTTTTGGCCGTGGTGAGGGTCTCTGTGTAGGCCTGCTTGGACATGTCATCTACATAGGAAGCCGGTAAAAGCATGAATTGGGAACGCTTGACACCTGCAACACTATCGCTGGTGGTAGTTGCGCAACCGCTGAACTGTGTCGCGAGCAAAGTCGCTATGACGAGTGTGATTTTTTTAAAAGAGAAGCTTGTTTTCATTTTTATACTCCATGTTAATTAATGGAAGTCTAACGTTTTACGATTAGGATCGGTTGATCCTAATCGTAAAATTTTCTATCAAAACAGAGGATAAAAGTATTTTCAAAAAATCAGAACGATACCTGGGCACCAAGCTCAACTACGCGATTCGGCGGTAATTTAAACTGGTTGGTAATCGTTTCTGCACTTCTGAATAAGCCGATAAAGATTTTCTTGCGCCAGAAAGCCATGCCCGGTTTCCTGTCAGCAATCAGGCTTTCTTTGCCGATAAAGTAGGAGTTGCTCATTTCTTCTAGTTCCAGACCTTGCTCAGCGCACAGCATGAGGTCTCTTGGTAAATCCGGTTCATCCTTGAATCCGTAAAGTACGGAAACTCGATAAAACTCATGTCCAAGTGGCTCAATATTGATACGGTCTTCAGCCGGCGCATGCGGGATGTCCAGAAACTTGACTGTGAGCAGCACTACTTTTTCATGCAGTACTTTGTTATGTTTAAGATTGTGCAGCATTGCATGTGGCACACCATCCGGGTTCGGGGTCATGAATATGGCATTGCCGGCAACCCTGGTAGGTGGGTGTGCTCCCACAGCTTCAATAAATGGCTCAAGTGCCATCGCTTCATTTTTGAGGTGTGTATACAGTATGGTGCGACCGGTTTTCCAGGTCAGCATCAGTGTGAAAATGAAGATGCCAATCACCAGCGGCACCCAGCCGCCATCAGGAATTTTTAATATATTGGCGGTGAAAAAAGCCAAATCGACAGTTAAGAATAATAATACCAGGCTGATGGTACGTAGTTTGCTCCAGCCCCATAAATAGTGGAACACGATACCTGCCAGCAAGGTGGTAATCACCATGTCACCTGTTACTGCGATACCATAAGCCGCTGCCAGATTACCGGAAGACTGGAATCCGATGACCAGCGTCATCACAGCCAGCATCAAACCCCAATTTACGCGCGGCATATATACCTGACCTTGATGGCTTTCTGACGTATGCTCTACATGCATACGCGGCAAGTAGCCTAATTGCAGCGCCTGGCGTGAAACTGAAAACGCACCGGTAATCACGGCTTGCGATGCAATCACAGCAGCTAATGTCGCCAGTATGATCATCGGGAACAGCATCCAGGCCGGAGCGAGTAAATAAAAAGGATTTTTTACATATTCCGGGTGTTGTAATACCAGAGCGCCTTGTCCAAAGTAGTTCAGGACTAAAGCCGGCAATACAAAACCAAACCATGCGAGGCGGATCGGGAATTTTCCAAAGTGGCCCATGTCGGCATACAAAGCTTCTGCACCGGTGACAGCGAGCACTACCGCGCCCAAAGCCACAAATGCAACCCATGGGCTGACTTGAAAGAAGCCGATTGCGTAAATTGGATTAAGCGCATTGAGAATGATGGGGTAGTTGAAAATTTCCAGCGCACCCAACACGCCCAATGTTCCAAACCACAGCAGCATAATAGGCCCGAAGAACGCGCCTACCGTCGCAGTGCCTTTGCTTTGTGCCCAGAACAGCACAAATAGAACAATGAGCGTGATCGGCAATATAAGCGGGTGCAATATTGGCGCGGCGAGCTCCAGCCCTTCAATGGCTGATAATACCGAAATAGCGGGCGTAATCATGCCGTCAGCATAAAACATACAGGCGCCTAAAATACCCAGCAGCATGATGATGCGCTGTTTTTTTATACTGTCCGCCGAACTGCGGCTGGCGAGTGCCAGCAACGCCATGATGCCGCCTTCGCTGCGGTTATCGGCGCGCATGATAAACGCGACATACTTGACAGATACCACCATGATCAGCGCCCAGACAATCAGCGAGAGAATACCGAACATATTGGCCTCGGTGAGCGGAATCGGGTGTGCGCCTACAGAAAATACTTCTTTAATGGTATAGAGCGGGCTGGTGCCAATATCGCCATAAACTACACCCAGTGCTGCGAGTGTTAGCGCCGAGAGCTTTGTTTTGTTACCGGAAACTGATGACATAAAAATATGAAATAATTAAGCGGAGACGGTTATTATCAACCAATTTATAAGCCATACCAACTTATTTCTGCTTTACAAACTGGGTTTTGCTTGATTGCGCAGAAAGCTTTAGTCATTGATTTTATTGATTGTGGCTTCAGCCGAACCGGCGCCAAATGTCAGTCTTACCTGGTCATCTTTGGCTAGTTGCGCGCTGCTGCCTACAATCACGCCATTTTTATCCTGCACAAATGCATAGCCGCGAGTGAGTACCGCCTGCGGATTCAGGTGCTGAAGGTTCTGGCTGAGGCGCAGCAAGTTTTGCTGTCTGGTTTTAAGTTGTTGCGCTACAGCGTTTTGTAATCTGTGTGTGATTTGTGCAAGCTGGGATTTTTGCTGCTCAATCTGCTGTGTTGGAGAAATCAGCCTGCGCGATAGATAGTCGAGTGCTTGTGCGCGCTGGTTCAGTGCAAATTGCAGGTTCCTGGACAGATGCACTTTTAGCTGTCGGAGTGAGCTTAGTAGTGCATCGCGTGACGGGGTTACCAGTTCCGCCGCGGCGGTTGGTGTTGCTGCACGTATGTCTGCAACAAAGTCGCAGATGGTAAAGTCAGTTTCATGGCCGACACCGCTGACAGTAGGGATTGCGCAATTGGCAATCGCGCGTGCGACAACTTCTTCGTTAAACTGCCACAGGTCTTCAATACTGCCGCCACCGCGGCAGATAATCAGCACATCACATTCTGCACGCGCATTCGCGGTGTTGATTGCATTGGAAATTAATTGCGCAGCACCTTTGCCCTGTACCGGCGTTGGGTAAATAATCACTGGAATATTCGGCATACGGCGTCGCAGCGTGGTGAGTACATCCCGAAGCGCGGCAGCATCCGCAGAGGTGACGATGCCGATCTGCTTCGGCTGTTTCGGTATCGGCAGTTTGCCGGACTCGTCAAACAGGCCTTCCTGCGCCAGTTTGTTTTTGAGTCTTTCAAAAGCTTCAAACAATGCGCCCAGGCCAGCGCGCTGCACGAATTCAACCGTGAGCTGAAAGTCACCGCGTGCTTCATAAAGTGTGACCGTACAGCGTGCTTCGATCTTGTCGCCTTCGCGCGGCAGAAAATCTATATAGCTGTTGCGGCCTTTGAACATGACGCAACGTACTTGCGCCCCTGCATCCTTGAGCGAAAAATACCAGTGCCCGCTGGCGGCGCGCGTAAAGTTGGAAACTTCGCCTGTCACCCAGAATAAAGGGAAGCTTTGTTCCAGAACATTACGCGCCATGCGGTTCAATTCAGTCACCGTGATAACTTTGCTAGGGGATAAATTTGCCGTGAACTCTGTCAAAACTGCCTCGTTACTGGTTAAAATGCCTGATTGGAGATTATAACGTGATGACTATGATGCTTAATAAATTTCTTACTGGCCGTTCCGGGTATGTGCTTGGCTTTGTTAAATGCTTTGCTCTGGTTGGCTTAGCGCTGTGGATCCAGACCCGATACAACCTGGAGCCATGTCCGCTCTGCATTTCGCAGCGTATTGTGTTTATGGCGTTGGGCGTGTTATTTCTGCTTGCCGCATTGATTCCCAATTTCCCCAGGTTTTTTGCTGGCTTGCAGGTGCTCACCGCGTTAGGTGGTGCCGGTGTCGCAATCCGTCATTGGTGGATACAGGCGCATCGCGAGAGCATGGTGGCTGATTGTGGCGTAGGCTTTGATTATATGTTCGAGAATTTTCCGCTGAAAAAGGCGCTGACGCTGGTATTCAGGGGCACCGGCGATTGCGCTGCGATTGACTGGACTTTCCTTGGGCTCACGATTCCGCAGTTATCGCTGATTGCATTTATTGGCTTTGCAGTATTTGCAGTTTATCTTGCGCGCCTGAATAAAAAGTAGAGAAATCATTCATGTTTAAAACAATAGATAATTTTGTTGGCAATACGCCGCTGGTTAAATTACAGCGCATGGCCGGTAATACCAGCAATACAATATTGCTGAAGCTGGAGGGCAATAACCCGGCGGGCTCGGTGAAAGACCGGCCGGCCTATTCCATGATTACCCGTGCCGAAGCGCGCGGTGATATCAAGCCGGGGGATACGCTGATTGAAGCCACCAGCGGCAATACCGGTATCGCATTGGCGATGGTGGCCGCGATGCGCGGCTATAAAATGGTGCTGGTCATGCCGGAAAACCAAAGTGTAGAACGCAGGCAGAGCATGAAAGCCTATGGCGCAGAACTGGTGCTCACGCCAAAAGATGGCAGTATGGAACTGGCGCGTGACGTGGCGCTGAAAATGCAGGCTGAAGGTGAGGGGATTGTGCTGGATCAGTTCGGTAACCTGGATAATCCGCTAGCGCATTATGAAGGTACCGGTCCGGAAATCTGGCGCGACACTGAGGGTAAAGTCACGCATTTTGTCTCTAGTATGGGGACGACCGGTACTATTATGGGAACCTCGCGCTTTCTGAAAGAGCAGAACCCGAATATCCGCATTATCGGTGTGCAACCCGAAGAAGGTTCGCAGATTCCAGGTATTCGCAAATGGCCTGAAGAATACCTGCCTAAAATCTATGATGCAAAACGTGTGGATGAGCTGATTTACGTGAGCCAGAAAGACGCGGAAAACACTACGCGCAAACTTGCGACGCAGGAAGGCATTTTTGCCGGCATTTCATCTGGCGGGGCATTGTACGCAGCATTGCAGTTGTCAAAGCGCGTAGAAAACTCGGTGATTGTGACGATCGTATGCGACAGGGGTGACCGTTATTTATCAACAGGTGTTTTTCCATCCTGATTGAATGAAAACCTTTCTTACAGCCTGTAGTTTATTTTGCGCAGTTTTTTATAGTTTAGGCGCACAGGCTGTATCGGAAATTTCTATCAGCGCCCAGCGTGTTGAGCATCCGCAGGCGGAAGTTCAGCAACTGGCAATCAAGCTGAACTTTCAAAAGGCTGATGCCCAAGAAATTGATGCAAAGTTCAGCATCAATGCTGCCTTAAAACAAAAGGCAAATAAAGCGTGGACCCAGCTTAGCCTCAATTGTGAGCTGCCGCGCCAGCATACATCTATCAAGTGCGTTGACGGGCTGCTTAAATCTGAACGCCTGAATATCCCTTTTGGCATTGAGTTTTCCCGTTTGTATTCACAAAATAAACTGGATCTTGATGCAACTTTGCAGTTCAAAAACGCCAGTTTCAGTGATGAGGCCGGCTTGCATGCGGCAGAAAAGCTCAGTGGTACATTAGCCATTTCACTCAAGCCATCCGTTGACGCATGGCTATGGCGCACCGCTATCGATTGGCAATCAGGTGAAGTGTTCTGGCAGCCTTTTTATATTGCAAATGGCGGGCATCAATTGACTGCTGGCGGCAAACTGGAACATGAATTGCTGACATTCAACAGCGCAAACCTGAAAATCAAGGATGTTGGCGACTTGAATGCGAGCGGACAGTTAAGCTTAAATAATTTTAAGATCATCAATCTGAGCGCCGATTTGCCGCATCTGGATTTACATACCGCTTATCCGATGTTTTTTAAACCACTGCTGGAAAAAACCGCATTTGCACATGCTGAAGTTGCTGGTGCCGCAGCACTTAAGCTTGAAATCGAGAATGCCGAGCCCAAGCTGTTCGAGCTGTTGTTAAAAGATGTGGATATTGCAGACAGGAATGAAAAATTTGCTTTTTATAAAGTGAATGCAAATATCCCATGGGATTACGATACAGCCAAAACAGTTGGTTTTGGTTATGAGCGCGGGGCATTGCTGAATCTGCCTTTGGGTAGAACGAATATACAGGCGCAAGTCGATCGATATTCACTGACTGCGCCCAGCATTAAGCTGCCAATTCTGGATGGTGCGCTGCACCTGACGAATATATCGGCAGCGCGCAAGGCTGATCAATGGTACTGGCATCTGGGTGCCAGGCTTGAGGCAATTTCCATGGAAGATTTCACTAAGCACCTGAAATTGCCAACAATGCATGGCAAGGCATCCGCCGAGATTCCGTTGGTCACGTATGCTGCAGGCGTGCTAACGACTGATGGCAGTGTCGTTCTTAATGTATTTGACGGTACAGCAACAGTAACAGAACTCACTATGCAGTCACCATTAGGCATTGCCCCTAAACTTAATGCCAATATCGCTTTGCGTAACCTTGATTTGGGGGTGTTGACCAGCACATTCTCCTTTGGCGCAATTGAAGGCAAGCTGGATGGCGATATTAAAAACCTGGAGTTGCAGAACTGGAAGCCGGTAAAGTTTGATGCTGTCGTGCAAAGCAGTCCGGGCAAGTACCCAAAGAAAATATCACAGCGCGCGGTTGAGAATATTTCGGCTTTGGGTGGCGGTGGCGCTGCGGCTGCTGTACAGCGCAGCTTTCTGCGATTTTTTGAGCAGTTTAATTATGGCAAAATGGGCTTGAGCTGCCGCTTGCGTAACGATATTTGTGAAATGGGCGGTGTTGAGTCAACGCCGCATGGGTATGTCATCGTTAAAGGCAGTGGCATCCCCGCAATTACGGTGATGGGGTACAATGAAACCGTAGGCTGGAGTGAGTTGCTGGCGCGTATCAAGCGCGTGACCGATGGCAATAGCCGGGCAGTCATCAAGTAGCCAGTACTTAATTAAGCAGTTATTTAGAATAAAAGGAAAAATGATGAAAAATTGGATGCTTGGATTGGCGTTCGTATGCGTAATACCTGCATGCGTCACGATCAATATTTACTTTCCTGCAGCAGCGGCAGAAAAAGCGGCAGACAAAATTATTGATGATGTTTGGCAGTTAAAAAATGGCGGTGAAAAACCTAATGTCAATCAAGAAGAGCCCGCAGCGCCTTCTGCTAAATAATCCTGAAAATAGATAAAGGAATCATGATGAAAAAGTTACTACTTGGCTTGATGTTACTAGGTACATTGATCGGCAGCCAGTTTGTTGCCGCTGCCGCTGACCTGGAAGTGAACACCCCGGCTATCTCCGCAATTAAAAACAGCATGCAGAGTCGACACAGTCAGTTGGCACCTTTTTATGCCAGTGGTGCAGTCGGTTTGACTAAAGATGGCTTGATTGCGGTAAAAGATGCCAATGCCGTGCCGCTGGCACAGCGCGGGGCTTTGACAGGATTGGTGAAGGATGAAAATGCCGACCGCAGCAAACTTTACAAGGAAATTGCGGTAGCGAATGGTCACCCGGAATGGCAGGCTGAAATACAAAGCACTTTTGCCGGCCGCTGGATAGATAAAGCACAATCCGGCTGGTGGGTGCAGGGTGCCGGTGGCTGGACCCAGAAATAAACTGGTGACCGCTGATATAGGTAACAGTAGGCAGGGAAAACTCCCTGGTACGTCATTCCCGCTTACGCGGGAATGACGGGATTAAGAGTAATTTATAAAAACTTCACCGTTGCACCCATTTATGGAACTGCTTTCATCTTATGACACCGACTTTAGTATTTGATATCGAGACCATTCCTGACGTTAGCGGCTTGCGCACGCTGCTGGAGTTGCCGGCAGGCACTTCGGACGAAGATGTTGCCAATATCGCCTTGCACCAGCGACGTCAGCAGAATGGCACCGAGTTTCTGCCTTTGCATCAGCACAGGATCTGCGCTATTTCATGCGCACTGAGGGAAGGTAACCATTTTAGAGTATGGACGCTGGGGGATGCCAATTCTTCGGAAGCCGAGATTATTCAGCGTTTTTTTGATGGGATTGAAAAATACACACCGCAGATCATTTCGTGGAATGGCGGCGGTTTTGATTTGCCGGTGCTGCATTACCGTGGCCTGATTCATGGTATTAACGCCAGCCGTTATTGGGATCTGGGCGAGGACGATAAAGACTTCAAGTGGAACAACTATATCAGCCGCTATCACACACGCCATCTGGATTTGATGGATCTTATGGCGATGTTCAATGCGCGCGCTAACGCGCCGCTGGACGATCTGGCCAAGTTGTGCGGCTTTCCAGGCAAGCTCGGCATGGATGGCAGTAAAGTATGGGACGCTTACAAGGCAGGGCAGCTGGAAGAAATTCGCAATTACTGCGAAACCGATGTTGCCAATACGCATCTAGTGTATCTGCGTTTCCAACTGATGCGCGGGCATTTAACGCCTGCTGCTTATGAAGCCGAAATCAAACTGGTGCATGACACGCTGGCAGGCTATAGCGCTCCGCATTGGTCAGAATTTTTAGCCGCTTGGAAGTGATTCTGTTCTTGATGTAGATCGATCAGGTGTGGATTTTGAGCCTGCATTTGTTAAGTGATCAAATGTGTATGCCCTGTATTGTCATTTCTGTAATTTGTAAACCATTCAGGTTAAAATCACGCCTTAAATTCAATCACAGGTTTTTTTATGGCACGTCGTTCGCGCAGTCGCAGTTCAACCCCGCAAGTCTTTGAAATCAAACAGGCAGTCATAGAATCGCTGGACCAGGAAGGTCGAGGCGTTGCGCATGTTGATGGCAAAACAGTTTTCATTGATGGCGCATTGCCAAATGAAAAAGTGACTTTTCAATCACATCTGGTCAAGCCGTCTTACGAGGTTGCCAATGTCGTTGAGGTGCTGAAGCAATCCAATCAGCGCGTCACTCCCAGATGTGTGCATTTCGGTAAATGCGGCGGCTGCAAACTTCAGCATCTGGATTTTGCAGCACAGGTTGCGGCTAAGCAAAGGTTGCTCGAAAATGACTTATGGCATATTGGCAAGGTCAAGGCAGAAAATATGCTGCCGCCATTGTTCGGGCCAACCTGGGGGTATCGCCATAAAGCGCGTTTAAGCGTCAAGTATGTGCAGAAAAAGCAGCGCGTATTGGTCGGTTTTATTGAGAAAGGCACCAATTTTGTTGCGGATATGAATTCCTGCGAGGTGCTGGTGCCTGAAGTCTCGGCGCTGATAGAACCTTTGCAGTATTTGATATTGCAACTTAGCTTGAAAGACAAAATCCCGCAGATTGAGCTAGCCGTGGGCGAGCCTGTGAAAGGTCAGCCGGTGATTGTACTGATTCTGCGCATATTAGATGCCTTGAGCGCACAGGATGAAGCCTTGCTGAAAGTTTTTGCCGAACAGCATTGCGTGCAGATTTGGACGCAAACCAAAGGCCCGGACACTATCAAGCCATTTTATCCTCTTGATGCTCCGCAGTTGCAATACAGCTTGCCGGAGTTTGTGCTGACTTACCCGTTCAAGCCCAATGAATTTACGCAGGTCAATCCGCAGATTAACCAGGTCATGATACGCCGTGCCATGCAACTGCTAATGCCGCAGGCTGGAGAAAGAGTTGCAGACTTCTTCTGCGGCATTGGAAATTTTACCTTGCCGATTGCACGCAGCGGCGCGCAGGTATTGGGTTTGGAAGGGCTGCAAAATCTGGTTGAGCGTGCGCATGAGAGTGCGGATTTGAATAACATAAGCAATGTAGAGTTTGGCGTTTCGGACCTTTTTAAAATGACGCCGGAAGCCCTTGCAGGACTTGGTCATTTTGACAAATGGCTGATTGACCCACCACGCGATGGCGGCTTTGAACTCGTGAAATCCTTGGGCATGGATAACCGCCCGCAACGCATTGTGTATGTTTCCTGTAACCCAGCGACACTGGCGCGCGATGCTGGCATTTTGGTCAACGAAAAAGGTTACCATTTGAAAGCTGCGGGCGTAATCAACATGTTCCCGCATACCGCACACGTAGAATCTATCGCTTTATTTGAGTTGAAAGCCTGATTTTGTGTTGTATAAAAACAACAATTAATATTTAGCTGTTGCCGATTTGATTTGAATCAAACTTTGCGTATTTTGACACTTTTATAATTTCCACATTCTGATTTAGGTTATTTAATTGTTTTATTAAGTGGAGAGTACGTAGAATGAAGAAATCATTATTATTGTTAGCGTTAGCTGCTGCATTTATTCCGACATTGGCACAAGCAGAGGCCGGCGATTGGGTTGTACGTTTACGTGCTACTAACATCAACCCAAGTGAAAGCAGTAAATTGGGTGAGAAAACAGATGCAGCTTATGGTCCAGGTATTGCTAATGCATTATATGGTGATTCAAAAGCGAATCTGGAGGTTGATAGTAATACAATTCCAGAACTGGACATTTCTTACTACTTTACAAAAAATATTGCAGCTGAATTGATCTTGGCTTTAGGTACTAAACATGATGTGCAAACATCAAGCAAAGGTGCGCTGTTAAATACCAACAAATTAGGTGATGTTAACTTATTGCCACCTACATTAACTGTGCAATGGCACTTTAACCCTGATCAAACCTTCGACCCATATGTAGGTGCGGGTGTTTCATATATTCGTGCTATGGAAGATGGCTTGACTGCTGATACTGTTGTAGGTGGTCGTCCTATCCGTATTGATCGTAACAGTTGGGGTCCAGCACTGCAGGCAGGTTTGGATATTAATCTTACAGACCGCTGGTTGCTTAACTTTGATGTGAAGAAAATCTGGTTTGATACTGATGTTAAATTGGATACACAAGGCGCTGCAGGTACAGCAACTGGATACCATAAAATTGACAAGCTGGACATCGATCCATGGGTAGTAAGCGTTGGCTTCGGTAAAAAGTTCTAATTGCAGCTGATTAAGAGTTTAGTCCCTCTTAATTGATACAAATTTAGAACTCCACATTAGCCCCTGTTTAATCAGCAGGGGCTTTTTTTATACTCGTTTAGTTTCCTGTATAAGTAAAAAGGCCTTGTTGGGTTGTTATTCCAACAAGGCCATATTTTTTTGATTTACTAAGTTAGATAATTTTTGAGAAGCGTGCGCGGTTGCGGTCGGTTTGCAAATATCTGTCGAACAGCATGGCAACAGCACGCACGAAGAACCAACCGAAGTCTGTGACTTGGATACCGCCTTCTTCCAGTACAACCATGCCTGATTTTTCCAACTCTTTGAGCGCTTCCAGTTCCGAAGCAAAGTAGTCTTTAAAATCAATCATATAGGCAAGTTCAATGGATTCGTATTGCAAAGAGCCTTGGCACATCAAAGCCATAATGACGGCGCGACGCACAAGGTCATCGCGTGACAGCGCTAGACCACGTACAACCGGGAAGCGGCCTTGATTAAGAAAGTCATAATATTCTTCTAGTGTTTTTGCATTCTGGCTGTAGGTTGCGCCGATACGGCCAATAGAAGAAACGCCAAGTCCAATCAGGTCACAATCCGGTTGTGTACTGTAGCCCTGAAAGTTGCGATGCAGTCTGCCCTGACGTTTGGCGATCGCTAATGCGTCGGTAGGTAGGGCAAAGTGATCCATGCCAATATATACATAGCCTGCCCCAACAAATGTTGAAAGTGCATTCGAAAGCATAGCAATCTTATCTGACGCAGCCGGTAACTCATAGCTGTCAATGCGGCGCTGCGGTTTGAAGCGTTCTGGCAGGTGGGCGTAGGCATAGAGCGCAATGCGTTCTGGTTTTAGTGCTACGACCTGTTCTAACGTTTTTTTGAAAGATTCAGAGGTCTGTTTCGGCAGGCCATAAATCAGATCCACATTCACTGAATCAAATTTTAAAGCGCGCGCAGCTTCAACCAGAGAAAATACCTGCTCTACTGGCTGAATACGATGTACGGCTTTTTGCACTTCGGGATCAAAATCCTGTACACCAAAACTCAGGCGGTTAAAGCCAAGGGATGCAATATGTGCAAGGCGTTTTTCATCTACCGTGCGCGGGTCAATTTCAATAGAGTATTCACCGTTCGGATCCAGCGCAAAACTACGCTTGATCAGCGCCATCAGTTCGCTGAGTTCATCATCGCTGAAGAAAGTGGGGGATCCGCCACCTAGATGAAGCTGAGAGATCGTTTGGCCAACACCCAGATGCTTAACATGCAGATCAATTTCCTTGCTTAAATATCCAAGGTATTCAACGCTGCGCTCATGGTGCTTGGTGATGATTTTATTGCATGCGCAGTAAAAGCAAAGATTTTCACAAAACGGAATGTGTACGTAAATTGACAGTGGCAGCGCTAAGCCACCCACACGCCTCTGATCCAGTGTTAGCTTATATGCCTCTTCAGTAAAGGCTTCTACAAAGCGGTCTGCGGTTGGGTAAGAGGTGTAGCGCGGTCCGCTTACATCGAACTTTTGTATGGTCTCTGGGGTCAGCAGAGGAATTGCACTGTTTATGCTGGCTACCGGTTTACCATTGTTAACATCTTTAGTGGTAAGTTCTTCGGGGCTATTTGCTATCATCAAGCTACTCCTATTCTAGGGTCGAACTTTGCCAGACAAACCTTTAAAAAGCTTTGACGCAAATCAAATAAGCGCTTGAATGCTAGCTCGCACATCAAATTGGATGCTTAATGGTTAAATGAAATTCTATCATTTTTATTATATTATTCAGTTTGTAGACATATTGCTGGCAACGAATCTATGAAAGCGGTATGCTTAACTTATCGTGTTAATTGAAATCATATGCAACCCACTTTAAACACACTTGAAGGCCTGAAAGTCGCCTGCTCAAATTGTAATCTCCGCGAACTTTGTATGCCCACCGGCTTTAATCAGGATGAAATGCAAAAGCTTGACGAAGTGGTTGAAAAACGCCGCCGCGTAAAACAAGGTGATGCTTTATTCAGCAGTGGCGAAACTTTTACCTCGCTCTATGCAATTCGTACCGGATTTTTTAAGACCTGCGTGATCAGCGAAGATGGCCGGGAACAGGTAACCGGATTTCAGATGGCAGGCGAAATTATTGGTATGGATGGCATTGTTAGTGACCATCACAATTGCAGTGCGGTGGCACTTGAGGATGCTGAGGTTTGTGTGATGCCATTTTCAGATATAGAGAATTTATCTCGCGAATTGCCAGGCTTACAGCGTCACGTACATAAAATAATGAGCCGTGAAATCGTGCGCGAGAATGGTGTAATGATGCTGCTTGGTAATATGCGTGCGGAAGAAAGGTTGGCTGCGTTTTTGCTGAATTTGGTGCAGCGCCTGCATGCACGAGGTTTATCGCAGTCTGAGCTGGTATTGCGTATGACCCGTGAAGAAATTGGCAGTTATCTTGGACTGAAACTTGAAACGGTCAGCCGCGCATTTTCAAAATTCAGTGAAGATGGCATTATTGAAGTAAAACAGCGCTATGTGAAAATTCTGGCGCCAGATGCCTTGAAAAAAATATTCAACCCACAGACTTACTACTAAGAATCTTGATAAACAGAGCTTGATAGTAATACCACTCTGAAATAGCGATATGACATTACAGGGACACCTCACTCCCGCTAACCACAACCGTGATGTTGTGGGGATGCGTTACATTTACCCTGTCGTTTCGCGCCGTGCAGGCGGTGTTTCAATCGGTATTAATCTCAATGTCAACAATGCGTGCAACTGGCGCTGCATCTATTGCAACGTGCCTGACCTTACCCGTGGTTCGCCGCCGCCAATCGAACTGGATGTTCTGGAACATGAACTGCGTACATTTCTGCATGATGTTTTGCATGGTGACTTCATGCAACGGCATGTGCATGAGGATGATCGCCAGTTAAAAGACATTGCATTTTCAGGTAATGGTGAGCCAACAAGCGCAAAGGAGTTTCCGCAGGTGCTGGATCTGGTTGAAAAAGTGCTGCGTGAGTATGGCCTGCTTGGTAGCATTAAGGTACGGCTGATTACCAATGGCAGTCTGATGGATAAGCCTGCGGTGCTGCAAAGCATGCGTCATCTGGCCAAATGTAACGGTGAGGTGTGGTTTAAGGTAGATGCAGGTAGCAAAGAAGGTATTGCCCGCATCAATGATGTCACTTTAAACCCACAAAGCCATATTCAGCGCCTTGAAAGCTGTGCCAAAGCTTGCCCGACCTATATCCAGACCTGCATGTTCGGACTGGATGGTCATCCGCCAACTGAAGAAGATATTGCCGCTTATCTGGCACTAATCAGCCAGGTGAAGGATGTGATTCAGGGGGTGCATCTATATGGGCTGGCGCGCCTGTCGCTACAGCCGGAAGCTGGCAGGTTAACACGGTTGCCGGCGGAATGGCTGGAGTCGATGGCGCAACGGATACGCTTGCTGGGTATCACTGTGCACGTCAGTCCGTAGGGCGGTTTGCCTGCCGTACCAAGCTCGTTCAGCTATTATTCAGCAATACGTCACAATCCGCGTCATGGGCAACGCCTTTGCTGACGCTGCCAAGCAGCCATTCTTCAATATTCTTCGTATTATGTTTGCCGATCACAATCAAGTCTGCTTGCACGGATTTAGCCCTCTCGCATATTGCATCCGGCGGATAACCGTTGAGGATATGCCGTGTCATATGACCATTGTTGTGCGCTGCAAGAATGTCATCCAGTTCCTGTTCTGCATGTTTCAGCGCTTTTGTGCGGTATTCATCCAGCAGCGCTTCGTCTATGCCGGCTTTGTACATATGCGCTTCCTGGTTGCTGTCAAAAATTAGTAAAAGTTCTATTTTTGCATCTGGGGCAATTGTACTTGCCAACTTGGGAACTTCGGCTGAGCCAACTGAAAGATCAACAGCAGCAATAACTTGCGCATAGCGCTGTATCGATGCACGCTTACCTTTGACAATCATGACAGGACATCTTGCTATTTTTAATAAACGCAGCGCTGTCGAGCCGATCAATTTTGCCAGCAGAGAATTTTCGCCTTGCGCACCGGCAACGATCAGTCCCGCATTGGATGCCGCTGCATAACTTGCAATTTCGGTATGGGCACGGCCGATGCGGTTGCAGGCATGCACTGTTATCGCGAATTGTTCACGCAACTGCTTGGCGAGGGTCTCCAGCTGCGTTTTGATGGTTTGCTGCTGTACCTGCTGATAGTGCATTTGGAAATCATAGGATAATTCTGAGCCCACATACAGATCTAGCGGATGCACCACATGGATCAGGTGTAATTCCGCACCCAACTCTTGTGCAAGTAATGCGGCACGGTTTGTTGCCGCGTTGGCAGGACTGGAAAAATCAGTAGCAGCTACAATGTGTTGTATTTTTTGCATAGCGTACTCCTTACTACAATAACCTGTTGCCGAGATGTTCTGTGTGGTCAGTGTATTCTTATCATCAACTTTTATCAAATCTGATCTGCTGCAGTTGGCCTGCCTAGTCTGCGCGTATCTGTTTTATCGGTAGTAGAGCCATTCCCTGCGTACCAGCCATTTTTCAATTTCTACGGCAATAAATATGATGCTTGATAATGCAAAGCAAATGACAAACTCGGTTAAAGTCAGCGCTTGCGTCTTGAAGATCGCATTGAAAGCCGGTACATAAATAATTGCCATTTGCAGCATCAGTGATGCACATACTGCAATCGCCAGATATCGGTTTGAAAACAATCCCAAGCTGAATGTGGAAGTTTTGTCTGAGCGAATTGCCATGACATGCGCTAACTGAGACAGCGTCAGTACAGTAAACGCCATTGTTTGCCAGTGCGATGAACCTGAATGATAAGCCCATGCCTGGCAAAATAATGTGAGCGCTGCCATTAGCAGTCCAACCCAGACCATATGCTGCCACATGCCATGTGAAAATAAGCTTTCGTTCGCTGGCCGCGGTGGGCGTTTCATAATGTTTCTCTCGGCTGGTTCTGTCGTAAGCGCCAATGCTGGCAAACCGTCGGTGACCAGATTGATCCACAGGATATGAATTGGCAACAACGGTATAGGCAGCCCCAGAAATGGCGCCAGGAATATCGTGCAGATTTCTGCCGAATTGGTGGTGACCGCATAACGCACAAACTTGCGAATATTGTCGTAAAGGTGACGTCCGTAGCGCACAGCATGCACGATGGTGGCAAAGTTGTCATCCAACAGCACCATATGTGCTGCTTCGCGGGCAACGTCGGTACCACTTTTGCCCATGGCGATGCCGATGTCAGCGGCTTTAAGTGCTGGTGCATCATTAACACCATCGCCAGTCATGGCGACAACCTCACCCTTATCCTGCAGTGCCTTGACTATTTTAATTTTCTGTATCGGATCAACCCGCGCATATACACGCACATGTTCAACTTCTGCTTCAAATGCCTGCTGGTTCAGGCGCGATAATTCGCTGCCGGTCATGACTATGCCATCGCTGTTTTCGAGAATGCCAAGTTCGTGTGCAATAGCTCGCGCCGTAGCCGGGTGATCGCCGGTGATCATGACCGGTGTTATACCTGCAGACTTGCATAATGATACTGCTTGCCTGGCTTCGCCGCGGGGTGGGTCTATGAGGCCAACAAAACCCAAAAACACCAGATCTTTTTCCAGATGGGCGGTTGGTTCACTCTCTGGCAGGGTGGGCCATTTGCGGCAGGCGAAAGCGATGACGCGCAAGCCATCGGTAGCCATTGATTCTGCAACCTGCAGCAGCGCAGCCTTGTCCGCGGGCGTTTCTCCGTTTGAGGTGAGTGAGTGTGTACATTGTGCAACCAGGGCTTCCGGAGAGCCTTTGGTGTAAGCGATGATGCCATCCGCTGCATAATGAAAGGTTGTCATGCATTTACGTTCTGAATCAAACGCAAGCTCTTTTAGCCTGGGCATTTCATTTTCCAGGCGTTTTTTATCCCAGCCAGCCTCTAGCGCGGCTTGGAGCAATGCAGCTTCAGTCGGCTCCCCCTGTGCCTTCCCATGACTATCCTGATGCGCGTCATTGCTCAATGCCATCGCCTGGAATAGGGTAGTCCACGGCTCATGATGACGCGTAACCGGAGCATTTTTTATATGCTGGTGGTCAGCATACATGGTGCTGGCGTGCATTTTGTTCTGCGTGAGGGTGCCGGTTTTGTCGCTGCAGATAAAAGTAACGGATCCTAACGTTTCTACCGCTGGCAACCGGCGAATCAGGGCGTGCTGCCTGACCATTTTATGCGCACCCAGTGCCAGCGAAATAGTAACGACTGCCGGCAGCGCTTCAGGGATTGCAGCTACAGCCAGGCTCACTGCAGTCATGAACATCAGTAATAGCGGCTCGCCTCTGATGATGCCGATTGCAAATACCAGTGTGCAGATGGCAATGGCAGCCATCGCCAGTTTTTTACCGAAATCCGCCAGTCGCTTCTGCATCGGCGTTTTGAACTGGTCGCCATCTTGCAATAATGAGGCGATTTTACCTAATTCTGTACGCATGCCGGTGGCAATGACTAGGCCGCGGCCACGACCATGGGTCACGATCGTACCTTTATAGGCTAAACAGGTTTTGTCACCAAGCGGTGCATCAAGATGCGGAATGCGATTGGTTTGTTTGTCTATGGATACAGACTCGCCAGTCAGGGCGGATTCATCAATTTTAAGCTGGCTAGCCTCGATAAGGCGCAAGTCTGCGGATACAAGATTGCCTGCCTCTAGCAGCACCGAGTCGCCTAACACCAGTTCCGAAGCATTAATGGTATGAATGCTGTCCCCACGCATGACCTGCACGCTGGATTCTGACATGCGTTGTAGCGCCGCCATTGAACGTTCTGCGCGGTATTCCTGAATAAAGCCAATCACCGCGTTGAGTGTGATGATCACAATAATCGCAATTGTGTCTTCTATATCTCCAATAATGCCGGAAATAATGGCTGCGGCGATTAATACCAGAATCATGAATTCAGAAAACTGGTCCAGCAGCATACGCCAGGGTGAACGGTGCTTTGACTCACTGAGTGCGTTAGCGCCATATTGTGCATAACGCCTGCCGGCTTCATCATGGCTTAACCCACCCTGAGTCGTGGTATTAAGTTTTTGTGCGGCTTCTTCAGCGGATAATGTATGCCACATCTTGAAATGATCCATGCTGCCTTATTCCGAAATCAGGGTGATATTCAAAAAATGTATGGGTAATAGTAACGGATTCTGGGCGGATGGTAATGGTTTTGTTCGCCGCAGAGATTTGCGGCCATGAAGTAAGGCAGTTTGTGAAGTAGAGGAAGTCGCGAAGTAAGAGAAGATAAGCGTAACCAGATAATGGCTGTAGCAAAATTGGGACTGGAACGCTGCATGGAGCGTTCCATAGCACTAATTAAGGTTGGGTTGGTTTGATGCCAGTGGCTGCATGGTTACGTCCCTGTATGGCGGGTACCAAGCCATCGCGTCTGGCATCCAGGGTTTTGTTGATTTCGATACCCTTACGATAATAGTCACTATCCACTACCGGATCCGGTACCTGAATGGCCAGGTAAAGTGTAATAAAAGAGGCCACAATCACAGCCAGCGGGCCACCTACAACCAGCCACATATGACCAAAGTGCCACCAGGCTTTACCTGCTTGCGGATCGATTGTTTCGCTTCGAGCTGTATTGATATTCACTGCGTTATTCATGGCATTGTTACTTTCAAAAATACAAAATTTTAATTATCCCGGTACCAGTTATCTTGGTACCAGAAACACCGCCTCTTCATCGACCGACTCATTCTGGTTGATGGAACGGATGACAAATGTAACGTGATGCGAACCGGATTTGGCAGAACCATCCGGAATTTGCAGACGCACCGGAATCCAGCGTGACTCAGCCGCATTCACGGTCACGGTCTTATCGGCATCTGCCACATCAGACTCCACCTTGAGATTGGCAATCCCGCTTGCACTCAGTGCATAGCGCTGTGTGGTTTCCGTTGCATTCATGATTTGCAGGCGATATACATTCTCCAGCATACCGCCATCGGCTAAGCGTGCCATTACGCCACGGTCACGCACCACATCCACCTTGAACGAATCGCGCATGATGAGGCTGGTGAACAAAGCCACCACAATCGAAGCCAGAATGGCGGTATAGATCAATACGCGCGGCCTTAAAATACGGCGCAGCATCTGTGAGCGGTTCCAGCCCATATTCATCGCATGCTGGGTCGAGTATTTCACCAGACCGCGTGCATAACCCATCTTATCCATGACCGTGTCACACACATCAGCACAGGCGCCACAGCCGATACACTCATACTGCAGCCCTTTACGGATATCAATGCCGGTCGGGCATACCTGTACACACAGGCTGCAATCAATACAGGCCCCTTGCTGGCTTTTGTCCATATCGGCCTTAAGCGATGCCTTGCCGCGCGGCTCACCGCGCTTTTCGTCATAGGTCACGATCAGTGTATCGTCATCAAACATCGCACTCTGGAAACGGGCGTATGGACACATGTACTTACATACCTGTTCACGCATGAACCCGGCATTGCCATAAGTGGCAAAACCGTAGAACAGAATCCAGAATGTCTGCCATGGACCCAGCCCCATATTCATGACGGCATCACCCAGTTCGCGGATCGGCGTAAAGTACCCGACAAAGGTAAACCCGGTCCACAGCGCAAACACAATCCACGCCGTATGCTTGCCGCCTTTTTTCAGCAGCTTTTCGGCAGACAGGCCGCCTTTATCCAACTTCATGCGTGCAGCACGGTCGCCTTCGATTTTGGCTTCTATCCACAGGAAGATTTCGGTATACACGGTCTGCGGACAGGTATAGCCACACCATAAACGCCCGGCAATGGCAGTAAACAGGAACAGTGACAGGGCAGAGATAATCAGGATGCCGGTCAGGTAGATCAGGTCCTGCGGGTAGAGGACCAGATTAAAGATATAAAAACGGCGTGCTTCGAGATCGAACAGCAGCGCCTGGCGTTGACCCCATTCCAGCCATGGGGTGCCGTAGAAAACGAGCTGGGTCAGCCAGATCATGACCCAGCGCCATTTGGTGAAGAACCCGAAGGTGCTGCGCGGATAGATCTTATCTGCGGCAGCGTACAAGTTGATTATTGTCGCTTCAGTTGTTGCATTTGATGCGTCACTACCTGTTTTCGAGTTCTTTATACTGCTCATTGCTTGATAGCCTTACTATTTAGATGCGTTGTTAGACAAACCCCATACATATGCTGTCAGCACATGAATTTGCTCAGGTGAGAATTTGGTGCCTTGTGCCGGCATCTGGTTCATCTTGCCTTCATGAATACGCTTGATAATGGCTTCTTCACCAGCGCCATGCAGCCAGATGTTATCAGTGAGGTTAGGTGCGCCCAATGATTGGTTGCCTGCACCATCTGCACCGTGACAAGCCGCGCAAACTGCAAATTTTTCCTTGCCGGCTGCTGCACGTGTTGCGTCATGATCGCTGTTTGACAGGCTCAGTACATAATGCGCAACATTTTTTACATCTTCTTCGGTGCCCACTGCTGCTGCCATTGGCGGCATCATGCCTACACGGCCATTGGTCAGTGTTTCTGCAATTTTTTCAGGACTGCCGCCATGTAACCAGTCAGAGTCGGTCAAGTTTGGAAAGCCGCGGCTGCCGTGTGCATCTGAACCATGGCACTGTGCGCAGTTATTCATGAAGATACGTTCGCCGATGGCTTTGGCCTCTGAATTGGTGGCAAGTTCTTCAACCGGCATTGCGGCAAATTTCGCATAAAGCGGTGCAATCGTTTTATTGGCTGCTTCCATCTCTTGTTCATATTGCTTCACTTGTGTCCAGCCAAGTTTGCCCGCATAAGTGCCGATTGCAGGATAGGCGGCAAAGTAGAACAGTGAAAACACGATAGTGATGATGAACATCCACACCCACCAGCGTGGAAGCGGGTTATTCATCTCACGCAGGGTTTCATCCCATACGTGACCGTTAGTGTTGTCGCCATTCGGGCTGCTTGCCTTGATTTTACTTGTCAGCCATAGCAGTAAAGCGCAGCCGATAACGCCACCCACTGATATGACAGTGATGAACATCGGCCAAAAACTACTGGTAAAGTCGCTCATTTTATTTTCCTTTAAACTTCCAGGTGAAGTTTTAACTAATTTTTATTAGGGCTTGTAAACGTTAATCGTGAGTAAAGGGCAGGTTGGCTGCATCTTTAAAATCAGATGTTTTACGGCGTTTCCATGCCCAAACCATGATGCCAACGAATACCGCAAAGCTGGCAATCGTAGCTAGGATGCGAAGTGTATTGATATCCATCATGGTCCCCTTTGCTATTTCAAATGTGTGCCGAGAACTTGCAGGTACGCAATAATTGCATCCAGCTCGGTCTTGCCGGTAACTTCAGCTTCTGCACCAGCAATCTGCTCTTCGGTATACGGCACACCCACCGCACGCAATGCACGCATGTTAGGCGCCAGTGATTTTGCATCTACCGGAGTGTTTTCCAGCCATGGGTAGGCTGGCATGATAGATTCAGGCACCAGGTCACGAGGATTGATCAGGTGAATACGTTGCCATTCATCACTGTATTTGCCGCCAACACGGTGCAGGTCTGGACCGGTACGTTTACTGCCCCATTGGAATGGATGGTCGTATACGAACTCACCAGCCACTGAGTAGTGGCCGTAGCGCAATGTTTCTGCGCGGAATGGGCGGATCATTTGTGAGTGGCAGTTATAGCAGCCTTCACGAATGTAGATGTCACGCCCGGCCAGTTGCACCGGTGTGTATGGTTGCAAGCCGGTAATCGGCTCAGTGGTGGATTTTTGGAAGAACAGTGGCACGATTTCCACCAGACCGCCAAAAGCGACCACTACCAGAATCAGCACAATCATCAGAAAGTTGCTGGTCTCGACTTTTTCATGGCTAAAGCCAGTATTTTTATCTTGATTTGACATGATGATTTCCCTTAAGCGTGAGCTGCAACTGGTGGAATAGTAGCAATCGCAGCTTTACCACTTTGTGCAGTTTTAATAACGTTCCACAACATCACTACCATGCCGCCGAGGTAGAGCAGGCCACCCAGCACACGAATGATGTAGTACGGTTGTTTAGCTTTAACGCTTTCTACGAAGGTGTATGTCAAAGTGCCGTCAGCATTGATAGCACGCCACATTAAACCTTCCATCACGCCTGAAATCCATAATGCTGCGATGTAGAGCACGATGCCGACTGTCGCCATCCAGAAATGCAGTTCAATGGCTTTAATGCTATGCATTTGTTTCTGGCCGAACAGGCGTGGCACCATGTAGTAGAGTGAACCCATTGAAACCAGGCCAACCCAGCCTAAAGCGCCTGAGTGCACGTGACCAACAGTCCAGTCTGTGTAGTGTGAAAGTGAGTTAACAGTTTTAATCGCCATCATCGGGCCTTCAAACGTACTCATACCGTAGAAAGACAGTGAAACGATCAGGAAACGCAGGATAGGGTCAGTACGCAGTTTGTGCCATGCGCCTGACAAAGTCATCATGCCGTTGATCATGCCGCCCCAGCTTGGTGCCAGCAGAATCAATGAGAAAGCCATACCTAATGATTGTGTCCAGTCAGGTAAAGCGGTGTAGTGCAGGTGGTGAGGACCCGCCCACATGTATGTAAAGATCAATGCCCAAAAGTGAACGATAGACAGGCTATATGAGTAAACCGGACGGTCTGCTTGTTTAGGCACAAAGTAGTACATCATGCCCAAAAAGCCTGCTGTCAGGAAGAAACCTACAGCGTTGTGGCCATACCACCATTGCACCATCGCATCTTGTACACCAGCATAAGCTGAGTATGATTTCATCATGCTGGCTGGCATTGCGGCGCTGTTTACAATGTGCAGTAATGCCACCGCGATAATAAACGCACCGAAGAACCAGTTTGCGACATAGATGTGTTTTACGCGACGGATACCGATCGTGCCGAAGAACACAATTGCGTAAGAAACCCAAACTACTGCAATCAGCAAATCAATAGGCCATTCCAACTCAGCATACTCTTTACCTTGTGTGTAACCCAAAGGTAAGGAGATCGCTGCCGCCACAATAACCGCTTGCCAACCCCAGAAAGTGAAACTGGCCAGTTTAGGCATAAATAGCGCGGTGTGACAGGTACGCTGAACGACATAATAGGATGTAGCGAATAATGTACAGCCACCGAATGCGAAAATGACTGCATTGGTATGTAACGGACGTAAACGGCCGAAGCTGGTCCATTGTAAGCCAAGGTTGAGTTCTGGCCAGACGAGTTGAGAGGCGATAATGACACCTACCAACATGCCCACCACGCCCCAAACCACGGCCATGATAGAAAATTGCCGTATAACTCCATCGTTATACGTGTTTGATTGCGAATTCGAGACTTGCATTTAGTTCTCCCCAAAGTACTTATTAAAAATTTACAGCTAGTTTTACATGTGGCATTTTGTCGCACGAACCCCAGCCGGGATTTGATTCAAATCAATTACTTTGTATTAAGGGGCGTCTATCGGTCTTTGCGCCGGTTTTAACATGGCAATGCTTATCACAAACATTTAGAAAACCATGAATGTTCCCGCTTGAAAATCTAGTAAACTTTAAGCTATATGAAAGTATTTAATATTATGGTGCTTACGTGTCTGGTAGCCTGTTTGCAAACACTGTCTGCATGCAGTCAATCAGATTCAAACCAGAAATCCGACCAGGCCGCACCTATTCGTTTTGCTTTGGCGCAGATGCCACTTAATTTAGACCCCCGTTATGCTACGGATGCGGCATCCGAACGGGTCAACCGTCTGATTTATCAATCATTGGTAGATTTTGATGCAACTTCCAATCCTGTGCCCAAGTTGGCAACCTGGCTGATGGTAAGTCCTAGAGAATATCATTTCAGCCTGAAGCAACCACTTACTCGCTTTCATCACCAAAAAACACTGACTGCTTATGATGTAAAAGCTACCTATGATTCAATTATCACGCTTAAAGATTCGCCGCAGACGTCAGAATACTCCAATATAGCTTCAATTCAAGTGAAAAATGAAAGCCAGATAATATTTCAATTAAAACAGCCAGATACACACTTTGCAGCCAAGTTGGTCATGGGCATATTGCCGCAAGATGACATAAAAGAGAAACACGATTTTTCGCATCACCCAATTGGCAGTGGTCCGCTGGCTTTTGAGCACTGGCAGAATAAACTGACGCTGAAAAGAGTGCATGATGGACAGCGCATTATATTTACCGAGGTTAAGGACCCGACGGTACGGGTGCTGAAATTACTACGTGGTGAAACCGATTTGCTGCAAGGCGACTTGCCACCGGAGCTGGTTAAGCACTTGCTGACAAAACCTGATATCACGGTTAAAACTGTACAAGGTGCTAATTTTTCTTATCTCGGTTTGAATATGCAAGACCCCGTGCTCAGGCAGCATAAGGTGCGCATGGCGATAGCACATGCAATCGACCGTCCGGCTATCATTGAAAAAGTGATGGTGAAAAGTACACGGATCGCAGGCGCCATATTGCCGCCTGAGCATTACACTAGCGCCCAAACTGAATTGATTGCTTATGACTACAATCCTGAGCTCGCTAAGAAATTGCTCATAGAAGCAGGTGTGCAGTTGCCGCTTAAACTGGTATATAAAACTTCAACCGATGCGCAGCGCGTCAGGCTGGCGACGATATTACAGGCACAGATGGCAAAGGCCGGTATAGACCTGGAAATTCGCAGTCTGGATTGGGGCACGTTTTTTGAAGAGGTTAAAAAAGGCAATTTTCAGTTATTCGGATTGACCTGGGTCGGAATTAAAACGCCTGAAATCTATGCCAAAGCTTTTGGCTCGCAGCAATTCCCACCCAATGGTTTCAACCGAGGCCGTTATGTTGATGCCGAGCTGGATGCGTTGCTGCTGGCGGAAGACTGGCCTGCGGTTACAGTGCGCATTCATGAACAGTTGCCATATATTCCGCTGTGGTACGAGGCACAGTTTGCCGCTTTTAATAAAAATATCATTCATTACGCCCCCAAACCTGATGGTAACTGGGATGATTTAGCGACTATTCAAAGGTCGGCTACAATAGGCAGCTATGCGCATTGAGATTTCAATTCAACATCAAACCTTAACGCTCTTTGATGGCTCGGGCGGGGTTAAGGCTCAATATAGTGTATCAACCGCCGTTAACGGCGCTGGCTGTGAAAAAGACAGCGGCTGCACACCTTTGGGCGAGCATGTCGTGCGTGCCAAAATCGGCGCAGGTGCGCCTGTAAATACAGTATTTGTCGGGCGACGGCCTACGGGTGAGATTCTGTCACCGGAACTGGCGGTGCAATATCCGCAGCGCGACTGGATACTGACGCGCATCTTGTGGCTGTCTGGCACGGAGGTCGGTAAAAACCGGCTGGGTAATGTGGATAGCATGCAACGTTACATTTATATTCACGGGACACCTGATAGCGAACCGATGGGGCAGCCGTGTTCGCATGGCTGCGTGCGCATGCGCAATCAGGAGGTGATGGAGTTATTTGATTTGGTAGATATTGGTACGTCAGTGGTGATTGTTGAATGATGCGTACGCTATTTTTTATTGATGTCATTCCGTGCTTGACTCGGAATCTAGAGGCTTTAGATAGCTCAGTCACTAGATTCCGACCTTCATCGGAATGACAGTTAAGTGATGTTTTTATTTCGCCGCCTTACAAGCTTTTTAACGGTCATTTTCGGCGTACTGCTGCTGACATTCCTGCTGATTCATCTGGTGCCCGGTGATCCGGTTGAGGTGATGCTCGGGGAGTCTGCCAGTAGTGCAGACCGCGATGCATTGCGGGCAGAACTGGGTTTAAACCAGCCTTTGTTGTTGCAGTTCGGCACCTATCTCAATAAGCTCGCTCATGGTGATTTTGGACATTCCATTCACACCAAGGCATCCATTGCCGAGCTGATTAAAGATCGTTATCCGGCTACGCTTAAATTGGCTTTATTGTCACTGATGATCGGTCTTGTTGTAGGCATTCCGTTAGGTATTTATAGTGCGCTAAAAGCCGGGCACTGGCAGGATATACTGGTGACGGTTGTCTCCGTACGGCTATCCGCAATGCCAGCCTTTTGGCTGGGACCGGTGTTGATGCTGATATTTGCCCTATGGCTGGGCTGGCTGCCGGTGAGCGGCATGGAATCAGCTACTTCGATTATTTTGCCTGCTGCCACTTTAGGGTTTGGTTTGAGCGCAATTCTTACACGCATGACACGCACCAGTCTGCTTGAAGTGCTGAATGATGATTACATACGGACCGCACGTGCCAAGGGCTTGAGCGAGCGCGTGGTGATTCTGCGCCATGCCCTGAGTGCGGCATTGCTGCCGATTATCACGATTGTCGGTTTGCAGATGGGCAGCCTGCTGGCTGGCGCAGTGATTACCGAGACGATATTCAGCTGGGATGGTATCGGCCGGTTACTGGTAGAAAGTATCGAGAAGCGCGACTATCCGGTCACGCAGGCGTGCGTGTTGGTCGTGGCATTAAGTTATGTGGTGGTGAATTTATTCACTGATTTATTGTATAAACTGGCTGACCCTAGAGTCCGCGCGGCCTGAATATGAAGTGGTTTTCTTATTCGATACTGGGGTTTTGGGTGCTGGCAGTGATTGTCGGCTATCTATTCAGGCTGGATCCTAACCTGATTGACTTGAATGTGGTTTTGCAAGGGCCGAGTGTGCAACATTGGTTCGGTACAGATGATCTGGGTCGTGATATTCTGGCGCGCGTGCTTAGCGGTGTAAAAATGTCGCTGTTAGTAGCATTGGCTGTGACAGTGATTACGATGGTTGTTGGCGTTGTTATCGGCATGCTGGCCGGGTTTTATGGAGGTAGAGTAGATTCCGTGCTTATGCAGATTACCGATATTTTTCTGGCATTTCCGGGTATTCTGCTCGCAATCGCTTTTGCTGCGGTGCTGGGACCGGGCTTGGGCAATTTGATACTGGCGCTTTGCTTAACCGGCTGGGTGAGTTATGCACGCTTGACGCGTGGCCAGACCATGAGTTTGCGTAACCGCCAGCATGTGCAGGCTGCAGAGTCTTTAGGTGCCGGGGTGCCGCGTTTGCTGTTCCGGCATATACTGCCGCTGATGACCTCGATTCTGGTCGTGGAGGCTGCATATAGCCTTGCCAGTGTCATGATTGCCGAGGCCAGTCTGTCATTTTTAGGTTTGGGCATACAGGCACCTGATGCCTCCTGGGGGGCGATGCTGCGTGATGCAGTCAGGTTTATGCTGGTTGCGCCGCATTATGTATTGATTGTGGGTTTATGTTTAATGAGTTTGATTTTGGCAATTAATCTGGGTGGTGATTATTTGCGTGATCGCTTGGATGTGAGAAGGGATATTCCATGAGTTTAGGTCCAGTGATGTTGGACGTAGTAGGCACGGCGCTGACAGCTGATGATATTCGTCGTTTACAGCATCCGCTGGTTGGCGGCGTGATTCTGTTCAAGCGCAATTATGAAAATAACGCGCAGCTCAAAGCGTTGACGGCCAGCATTCATGCTGTACGCCAGCCGCCGCTGCTGATTGCGGTAGATCATGAAGGTGGACGTGTGCAGCGCTTTCGGGAAGGCTTTACCAAAATTCCGCCTATGCGTGAGTTTGGCAAGATCTGGGACAAGAACCCGAAGAGAGCCAAGGAGCTTGCCAAAGAGGCAGGCTGGATTCTAGCTGCGGAATTGCGTGCGCATGGGGTTGATTTCAGTTTCACGCCGGTACTTGATATGGATTATGGCGACAGTCTGGTGATAGGCGACCGTGCATTTCATTTGAATCCGCAGGCCATTAACGATCTGGCATTTGCGCTTATGCAGGGCTTGAAAAAAGCCGGTATGGCAGCGGTTGGCAAACACTTCCCCGGTCATGGTTTTGTGGTGGCGGATTCTCACGTGAGTATGCCGGTAGACGACCGCGAATTCGACCAGATTGCGCAGAACGATATGCAGCCATTCAGAATGCTGATTGATGATGGCATCCCGGCCATTATGCCGGCACATGTGATTTACCCTAAAGTAGATGAGAAGCCTGCCGGTTTTTCATCACGCTGGCTACAAAAGATACTGCGTGAGCGTTTGGGCTTTAATGGTGTGATATTCAGTGATGACTTAAGTATGGAAGCCGCAACAGCAGGCGGTGACGTTACAGCGCGTGCCTTGGCTGCGTTGACCGCCGGCTGCGATATGGTGCTGCTGTGCAATCAGCCGGCCATGGCAGACGAGTTACTGGAAAACCTTAAATGGCAGATGTCTGCGCAGAGTTTGAGTCGTTTGGCGCGTATGCATGGTCATAAACATCCGCCGACGATGGATCAACTACATGAAAGTGCTGCGTTTGTAGATGCGGTACATCAGGTGGCGCAGGTGGGTGTAGTGGAAGGTGAGCTCTTTGTCTAAATGGCCTTACCCAGATTGTGCTTGAAACTTATCGCGTTAACCGCTATCTTACGTAGTGTAATTCTTATTACTTTAAGGAAATAACAATGTTTGACAATACCCCAGTTTTAGGCCGTTCAGAATCGGCTTTAGAAGCTACCAATAAAGTTTTGCGCAACACCTATGCATTGTTGGGCTTGACCATGATCCCAACCGTGATTGGCGCATTCATCGGCATGAGTATGAATTTTGCCTTTGCACAGCAACATCCGTTTATTTTCGCAATTGGAGCAATGGCCGTGATGTTTGGTATGTTTGCAGCTATCCAGGCAAACCGTAACAGCAGCTTTGGCGTTGTGTTACTGCTGGGTTTAACGTTTTTACTTGGCTTGATGTTGGGCCCTATCTTGCAGCATGCGTTGCATTTAAGTAATGGCGCTCAAATCGTCGGTTTGGCTGCTGGCGGCACAGGTATCATTCTATTTAGCCTGGCAAGCTTTGCGGCTACCAGTAAAAAAGACTTCAGCTTTATGAGCAAGTTCTTGCTGATCGGTATTGTCCTGCTGATCGTAGCTTCTCTGGCGAATATCTTTTTACAAATTCCGGCAATGACACTGGCACTTTCAGGTGTGGGCGTGATTCTGTTTTCAGGTTTTATTCTGTATGACGTGAGCCGCATTGTGAATGGTGGTGAAACTAACTACATTATGGCTACTTTAAGCTTGTACATGAGCATCTACAACCTGTTCACAAGCCTGCTGCAATTGCTGATGGGTTTAATGGGCGGTGATGATTAATTCGCTGTTTGTAAGCTATTAATAAAAAACCCACTTCGGTGGGTTTTTTTACAGCTATTGTTTTTACTGTTCAGTTATTGCAGCCCGGGTATTTCTACGGATTTGGCTTTTTTACGCCGCGCAGAAAAGAAGCTGGATAGCAATGCGCCACATTCAGCTGCCAATACGCCCCCTGAAATTTCCGTATGGTGGTTAAGTTTAGGTTCCGCCATCAGGTTCACCACGCTGCCGCAGGCGCCGGTTTTGGGGTCGCTCGCGCCGTAAATCAGTTTTGCGATACGTGCATGCTGTATGGCACCTGTGCACATCGCGCAGGGCTCTAAGGTCACATACAGCGTACAGCCTACCAGGCGGTAATTACCCAGATATTGCGCTGCATCACGCAGCGCTCTTGTCTCGGCATGCGCAGTCGGGTCATGTGTGGTGATGGGTGCATTGCTGCCGCGCCCGATAATTTCCCCATCTTTTACCACAATAGCACCGACGGGCACTTCACCTGCGGCAGCGGCCTGTTGCGCCAGATCCAACGCAATCTGCATGAAGTCGTTATCGGTCATTGTCGGATTTTGATTCGAGTGCAGTTTATGCATCAAGGGGTTGTTTCTGGCTCCAGCGTATCAATACATAGATAACGCCCAGTACAAAGGCGCCACCTACCCATACACCGACTTCTGCAAAAGTTGGAGATGCATCCTGTACCGGCATCACGATAAGTTTGCGCAGGAATAGTACCAGTACAACTTCAACAAAGGTTTCAACCAGAAGTTTGCTGCCTTGCAGGTAGCGTATTTCAGCGGAGATCAGCGCTGAAATTGACCAAAGCAGCATCAGTGTACCCAGTGCGTGCAAAAAGCCGTGCACCAGGTTGTGTGCATAGGCTGCAGCCTGTACGTCTTTGAAAAATAGCCAGGTGAACATAATGACCGAGGTAGCGAGTGCCAGGCCAATGATGATATGTGCAAAGCCGTTTAGCCAAAGCATAGCTTTGACGGCGATTCTGTTCAGCGCTGCAAATTCGGCAGGTAATTCGTTTTGTATCATTGTTGTAACCTTGTTTTTCTTAATCATAATTTTAGCTGACATCCGAGTAATTCAAAGTAATTGGGTTAACTTATTTGCTTAGCTTTAACTTGGTAAAAGTAACATATCCTCTAAATTAAGCCGTTGTAATTCTTTGATTAACCACTGCTGTGCTTTGCCGCCATTGCTGCGCCATGCCAGAAAACTGGTGACTTCAGGTTTTGGTTCGGCTACAAGTTTTATTACCAAAGTACCATTGGCTGCATGCTGCTCTGCCAGCTTTTTTGGCAGATAACCTACACCGAGACCTGCAATCTGTGCTTGAAGTTTTGTCATCATATCAGGTACGGTCAGTACATCTTGCCCAGACAATATCCCTGAAGTACGTGGTGCCAGATTCCTGGAGCTGTCAGCGGCTGAAACTGAGCGGTAACGCATGATATCCTGATTCTGCAGTGGATCAGGCAGCTTGGCAAGAGGATGCTCCGGCGCAACTGCGTAATGGAACTGCAAGGTTCCCATTGGCTTGGCAATATAACCACTGCCGGTGGGGGCATCTCCGGGCGCACCCAGCGCGATGTCGGCGCGGCCGCTTAACAGTGCATCCCAGCTTCCTCCGTAAACTTCGCGCAACAGTTTCAGGCGGGTGCCGAAATTCTGCGCATAGAACTTATCCAGAAGCGGGTAAATTGCGGCGATATTGAATATGTCACTGACCGCAATTGTAAGCTCGGTTTCAACGCCACTGGCAACCCGTTTTACACGTAGTTCTATTTCATTAGCCGCGTTGAGCAGATTACGGCCTTCACGCAGTAGTTCTGCTCCGGCGGCAGTGAGTTCGGCACGATGTCCGCTGCGATTGAATAAGGTGACACCTAAATCTTCTTCCAGTTTGCGAACGGTATAGGTGATGGCTGAGGGTACGCGGAATAGGGATTCTGCTGCTGCCGCAAAGCTGCCTTTGCTGGCAATTGCATCCAGCACTTCTAATGACTCCAGCGAGAGTTTTATGCTCATGATAAGTCCATCAGTTTTTTTGAATAAATTATGCAAAACAATTTGCTATTAGTATATTTGTATTAGTAATAATATGCTTGAAATTATTCAATTAACCTGAATAAGAAAGGATTAAAATGAACAGCTTGCAGGTAAGGAAAAGCGCAGACCGCGGCTATGCTAATCATGGGTGGCTGCAGAGCTATCATTCTTTCTCGTTTGCAGAATATTTCGACAGAAAACATATGCATTTTTCAGCGCTGCGTGTGATTAATGATGACATTATCGCCCCTGGTCAGGGCTTTGGCATGCATCCGCATCGTGACATGGAAATTGTCACTTACATATTACGCGGCGAGCTGCAACACAAAGATAGTATCGGTAACGGTTCAGTTATCAGGGCAGGTGATGTGCAGCGTATGACGGCCGGCACAGGTATTGTGCATAGTGAGTTTAATGCTTCAAATGCTAATGATGTACATCTGTTGCAGATATGGATCATGCCGGACAGTTTGAATCTGGAACCGTCTTATGAAGAAAAGCATTTCACTGCTGAACAAAAGTTAAATCAGTGGTGTCTCATTGCCGCACGTGACAACCAGGGGGCAGCGTTAAAGGTAAATCAGGATATGCAACTCTATGCCTCAGTGTTGGATGCGGCGGCTAGTCTTGCTTATACTGTAGACGCTAATCGTAGTGCCTATTTGCATATAGCACGTGGCAAGGTGGAGATTGATGGTCAGCAGTTTGAAGCCGGTGATGCGGTCATGCTGGATGGCAGTGCCCAATTGCACATTAAAGCAAATATTGAATCAGAACTGCTGCTGTTTGATTTGCCATTACATCAGCCGCTAGGGGCGCGAGAGTAATGATTTTGCTTTATAGCATCAACATCAGAACAGATTTTAAAAAATATATGATTGCAGTAAATATAGAGGAGTAGTCCATGTCATTGAATTTATTCAGCCCAGTTAAATTGGGCGCAATTGATCTGAGCAACCGCATTGTGATGGCGCCGCTGACACGTAATCGGGCCGGTGAGGCAGGTGTGCCGCAGCCAATTAACGTAACTTATTATGAGCAGCGCGCTACAGCCGGTTTGATTGTCACTGAGGCAACGCCGATATCACCGATGGCGCATGGTTACCCGCTGCTGCCAGGCATTTATACCGATGCACAAATCGTCGGCTGGAAAAAAATTACCGATGCCGTACATGCCAAAGGCGGCAAGATTGTGATCCAGCTCTGGCATGTGGGGCGCATTTCACATCCAAGTTTATTGCCAAATAATGCATTGCCGGTTGCACCTTCTGCGATTAAGCCGGCAGGCCAGGCATTTACCTATCAAGGTTTAGTAGATTACGTAGAGCCGCGCGCGTTGGATACAAGCGAATTGCCGGGTATTGTGGCGGATTATGTACATGCAACGCAATGTGCGCTTGCAGCAGGATTCGACGGCGTTGAAGTACATGCTGCCAACGGTTATCTGCTTGACCAGTTTCTGCGTGATGGCAGCAACCAGCGCACTGATAATTATGGCGGCAGTTTTGAGAATCGTGCACGTTTACTGATGGAAGTAACTAAGGCTGTGGTAGCTGTTGCCGGTGCAGATAAAGTAGGTGTGCGCCTGTCTCCGGTTAACCCATTCAACGATATGAAAGACAGTAATCCGCAGGCATTGTTTAATTATGTGACGGAGTCATTGAGCCAATTTGGTTTGGCATATCTGCATGTGGTGGAAGGTGGTATTCACGGCGGTGGGGAGTCTGCACCATTTGATTTTGCTGCAATGCGCAAGCTGTTTAAAGGCGGTTACATTGCCAACCTGGCTTATGACAAAGCGCGTGGCAATGCTGCAATCGCGAGCGGTCATGCCGATGCGATTGCTTATGGCGTACCTTTTATTGCCAATCCTGATCTGGTTGAACGGTTTAAGTCTGATGCACCTTTGAATGACGCTGATTCAAGCACTTTTTACGGCGGTTCAGAAAAAGGTTACACTGACTATCCATTTTTAAAGGCCTTATACCATGCATAAACCAGCTATTACCCAAGTCCCTGTCAATGCCACGATTGCCGAGCGCTGGAGCGGACGTGCTTATGATGCTGCAAAATCTGTTTCGCACGAGAAGGTTATTGCCTTACTGGAGGCTGCCCGCTGGGCACCTTCCTGTTTTGGTGATGAGCCATGGCGTTTTGTGGTGTGGAACAAGGCATCTGATCCGCAAGCTTGGCAGCAGGCGTTTGATTGTCTCGTGCCCGGTAATCAGGCATGGGTGGTCGATGCACCGGTGCTGGTGTTGACGTGTGCCGATACACTGTTTGGCCATAATCAAAAGCCGAATCGATTTGCGCAATACGACACAGGTGCCGCGGCAGAAAATTTATGCCTGCAGGCTGCCAGCATGGGTTTGATGGCACATCAGATGGGTGGTTTTGATGCAGACCTGGCACGTGAAAAATTTAACATCCCTGCACAATACACGGTGATGGCAATGATCTCGGTTGGTTATCCAGCCGATATTTCAACCTTGAGCGGAGATGCGCTGGCACGAGAGACGGCAGCGCGCACACGTAAACCGTTGGCAGAGTTATTTTTTGATGCGAGCTGGGGGCAGGGCGTAAAGGATGCTGGTTAATACAAAACTTAACGAAAGATTAGGCTTCTGCTAAACTACTAGCTTCGTTCAATTAAAGGCAAAATCATGGCAGTTGTAGCACTTACCAAAGCGAATTTTAAAGAGACTATTGAAAATAATCCTTTCGTGATTGTTGATTTCTGGGCGAAATGGTGTGATCCATGCGTTGCATTCACACCGACTTTTGAAGCTGCTGCCGAAAAAAACCCTGATATCGTATTCGGTATGGTAGATACAGAGGCCGATCCTGAAATTGGTGAGTACTTCGAAGTGAATCAGATCCCGGGCATTCTGATCATTCGTGAACAGGCTGGCATTCATGCGCAGGTAGGCGAGATTGGTGCACCTGCATTCGATAAAATGATTGAATGGGCACGTGAGTTTGATATGACGCCAGTGCGTGAATATTATAAACAGCAGGCCAAGAAATCTAATTAATCGTTACTTGACTGATTGTTAGTTTGGTTTAGATCAACAAAAAAGCGGCTTAAAGCCGCTTTTTTGTTGATCTAAAACTGTGGATTAAAAGCCGCTGCTAGTAAATAATCTGTATAAATAGTAGATACCTACTGCCATCATGGCATACATGGGTATATCGCCGACTCTTTTGGTTTCAGATTTATTCGGGGTGCTTAGCCAGCGATTAAGTAGCCAAAGTCCAAGCAGTGCAACGACAGTCAGTAGCATATTGGCTGTTGAATCAACAATATCGCCCAGCAGTTTTGATAACCAGCCATGTTCACGAAACAATTCAAATGTAATGCCAAAAATACCTACCAGCATGAGCCCCATACGCACCATGGCAAGGATGGAGCTCAGATGGCTTTCGGGAGTGATGTTGGCATTTTTACTGTATTTATTTGTATCCTTCTTGGCCATAATCTGATTCCTTTTTTTGCTTAATTTGAAGCTAAAAACTTAGCAGGGTCGACTGATTTACCCTGCTGGCGGATTTCAAAATGTAATTTTACAGTATTGCTGTCAGTATCACCCATTTCGGCAATTTTTTGACCGCTACTTACTTGCTGGCCTTCTTTAACTAGAATATTACTATTGTTGGCATACACAGATAAATAGGTATTATTATGCTTCACAATGACCAGTTTGCCATAACCGCGCAGATCTGAGCCGCTGTAGATAACTTTACCTGGAGCTGCTGCCAGAATTGGCTGGCCTTTGGTACCAGCAATATCAATGCCTTTATTGCCGCCCTCATTAAAACCTGAAATGACCTTGCCTTTGGTTGGCCAAGCCCAGCTTAATGCGCCAGACGGCTCAGCAGCAGGTTTTATTTCCGGTTTGGTTTCTTGTTTTTCTAGTGGTTTTTCTTGAGATTTCACTTCCTTCGCTTCAGCCACTGCTTTAGTGTCCATATCTACTTTAGCTGTAGTGGTAGGCGACGTTATTGGTTTTGCTGCAGGGAGTGCTGTTTTTAAAGCTGCTTCGCTGTAGGGTTCGCGAATCGCTTTTGGCTCGTTAATTGCAACTGCTGCTGCAGGTGCCGTAGTGATAATCGCAGGATTTGTACTGCTGTTAGTATCGATCGGGTAAGTGATGACACCATCTTCTTGTTGTGCAGGTTCCGGTTGTTTTACTTCCGCGCTGCCTGGTTTATCTTTCAGGTCTGCAAGTTTAAGAGTCTGGCCAATTTTGATGATATAAGGCGCTTCAATATTATTGATGCGCGCGATGTCCTTATAATCGTAGCCGTATTCAAGACCAATGCTGAATAAGGTATCCCCTTTTTTAACTATATGGTTATCAGGCCGCCAGTCGCTGCCATTTTTGCCGTTGGCAGGTTTGGTCGATGTTTTGCTGGTAGAGGTTGATTTGCTTGCTGCTGGTTTTCCGGCAGGTGTGCGGTCTATGACAGGTGCCGGCGTGGTGCTGCAGCCAAAGGCCAGCAGTGTCAGCATAGCGATAAGAGCGTGACGCAAAGTTGACATTGTTAACTGGTGCCGCCCAGTAAGGGCACGAATTTTACCGGCTCCAGTTTGGTCTGGCGGTATTCGGTTTGAGATATACGTTCAACCAGATATAAAATCTGCTCGTCGGTGCCTACTGGGATGATCAGGCGACCACCAACCGCAAGCTGATCCAGAAGGTCTTGTGGTATATGGCTTGCTGCCGCCGTAACTAAAATGCCGTCAAAAGGGGCAAGCTCTGTTAAGCCGATGTTGCCATCTGCATGTGCCAGTTTTACGTTAATGCATTTGAGTTCGCGCAGGTGGCCGCGTGCTTTCATGACCAGTGGGCGAATACGCTCTACTGAGTAGACTTCTTTTGCCAGTTTTGACAATACTGCTGTCTGGTAGCCGCAGCCGGTACCAATTTCGAGCACTTTTTGCAAAGGCTGGCCGTTGCGCAGCAGTTCAGACATGCGCGCTACAATGTAAGGCTGTGAAATGGTCTGGCCAAAACCGATAGGTAATGAAACATCTTCATAAGCGCGAATCGATAGCGCCTCATCTACAAATATATGGCGCGGCGTATTGCCGATCGCTGACAGCACGATTTCATCTTTGATGCCCTGATCTCGCAATCGAGCCAGCATGCGATCGCGCGTACGCTGCGATGTCATGCCAATACCAGTTTGTGATGATCTTATGAGAGCCACGTCGAAAATTACCTAGTTTATTAGGGTGCTTCTATAAATGCAGAGTTTGGGATGCAGTACAAGGCGCACGGAACGCAGGAGTCGAGATAGTATGCAATATACAGTGAGATTCCGAGTACCGCGCAACGCAGTAATACGCACAAAAAGTGTATTTATAGAAGTGCCCATTAGCTTTTTAGCCAGTGATTAATGTCATTAAGTTGTGAGTGGTTGGTTAAATCTACCTGAATTGGCGATATGGAAACCTGATTATTTGCTACAGCGTAAAAATCGGTACCTTCGCCACCGTCGTTAGGTTGTCCGGCTGCACCAACCCAATAAACCGTTTCATTACGCGGTGTTTTTAACTTTACCACCGGTTCAGCTTTATGGCGTTTGCCTAGGCGTGTTACAGTGCGTCCCTGTAGTTGGTCGTATGGAAGATCCGGCACATTCACATTGAGCAGGGTAGGGGCTTCGAAACCGTTTTTCTGGTATTGCAACACCAGTTCTACAGCGATGCGTGCCGCCGTTTCAAAATGAGTAGAGTTGTGCTGAGACATGGAAATGGCAATAGAGGGGATGCCCAGTAAATAACCTTCCATGGCCGCTGCAACAGTGCCGGAGTAAATCGTGTCGTCGCCCATGTTGGCGCCATCGTTAATGCCGCTGATGACCATGTCCGGCAGGGTTTCCATCAAGCCGGTGAGTGCAATATGTACACAGTCTGTCGGGGTGCCATTGACGTAAAAGAAACCATTGGCAGCTTTTTTGATGCTTAGCGGCCGGTCCAGCGTGAGTGAATTACTGGCACCACTGCGATTTCTCTCAGGTGCTACCACGGTTATATCTGCAAATTTACTAATCTGTTCTGCCAGAATATTCAGACCTGGGGCGAAATAACCATCGTCATTGGAAAGCAGTATTTTCATGCGAGACCTACAAAGAGAATTTTATGGCTAAATTATAGTAGAAGAAGGCAGGTTTGGCGCGGGTCAGCTAATAAAAACTTGAGACTATGCATCATTTTACCTGCGGGTAAGGCGTGCATAAAATATCGCACAGCTGAAAAATGCGACTGACAATACTATTTCCGCAGCTGCAAGCTGTGCCGACAGTCCGCTATCTGACCAGGCGCGCACTACGCCCTCGGTAAAGTAAAGCAATATGAACATGCTGGACCATTGATAGGTGTAGCGATTGCCGCGCAAAATGCCGAAGAGCGGCAGCAATAGAGGCACTGCTTTTAACATCAGTAAAGAGCCGCCAGGTTTTAACGGTGCCAGTATGGTTTCCCATGCCAATGAAAGCAGAATTAAGCTGATCAGGCTGATGGATGCGCCCAGTTGCAATTTTTCTTTCACGATTTTGCCGCCTTTGCCATCGCTACTAATGCAGTGCGTGCCGACTGCGCGTCGTGAATTGGCTGCTCAAAATCAAAACGCAGGATTGTTGACGTATTACCAATGCGCGCACTGACATCAAAGCCGTCGCAATCTATGCCCAACATATGGGCATGTTCGGCATCAACGTGATGGAAGTGTTTGCAATAGTTGAGCAGATTCTCGGTATGGTCTGCATTCATGTGTTCGATGATTGCGGCTTCCTGACTTGCCAGTACCGAAACTGAGTCAGTAATACTGCCGAACAGATCAGCTTCTGACAGCCAGGACATTTTGCCAAAGCCGCCTATATAGCGTGCCTGATGGATATGAATCCGGTAAAAAGAAAAATCGTGCATATCAAAATAGCTCGCTGCCTGTGGCAGGTAGCGTAAATAACGGGCACGCAGATTAGCATCATCATCTTTATAGATTTTTACTGCTTCACCCAGCAAGGTCAGTCTGGCATTGGCCTGCAAGTCTTCAGCACCGGCAAATACCAGCAAGGATACTTTCGGATTCGCTGCAATATTTTTGGTATGTTCGGCGATATTGCTGATGAGTATGATCGGCTGGCAATGGTGGTCGAGAACAAACGGCGCGACCGAGCCGAACGGGTAACCTTCATGGCGTGTGGAGTGCGTTGATAGTATGCCGCTGCAAGTGCTGCGCAGGAATTTTCTGGCTTCCAGACTCAGATTCATAAGGGACTCATGCCGCCAGTTTTAATGAGGTTTCCGCCAGGCGCCTGCCGAGCGCCAGGCATAATTGCTTTTCATCATCGGTTATTGGCCTGTCATCCATGGCGCCGCCGATGTGGCTTGCTCCATAAGGCGTGCCGCCGGAAGCGGTGCCTGAGAGCGCCGGTTCTGAATACGGCAAGCCGACAATGATCATGCCGTGATGCAGCAATGGCAGCATCATTGTCAGCAGTGTCGTTTCATTGCCGCCATGCATGGAGCCGGTGGAGGTGAATACGGCAGCAGGTTTGCCGATAAGCGCACCTTTCAGCCACAGTGACGTGGTGCCATCCAGGAAATATTTCATCGGCGCCGCCATGTTACCGAAACGGGTAGGGCTGCCCAGCGCTAGACCTACGCACTCCTCAAGGTCTTGCAGCTCAACGTAAGGGTCGCCGCTGGCAGGGATGTCGGACTCTGTTGCCTCGCAATTTGCCGAAACTTTAGGCACGGTACGAATGCGTGCTTTAGCACCGGCTACGCTTTCAACACCGCGTGCAATCAGCTGCGCCATGCTGCGCACGGCACCGCCTTGGGAGTAGTAGAGCACCAGTATTTCGTTCATTTTTTTAGTTTGTTTCTAAGAATGAGGTGTGTTTGTTGTTTCTCGATTTCAAATAAATCAATAGCTTTGACAAGTTCACTTAACTTCCCATAACCATAGTTACGAGGGTCGAATTCAGGTGCATTTTTTACTATATTTGACCCAACGGGGCCTAGGCTTGCCCATCCATCTTCGTTTGAAGCAGTATTAATTGCTGAGCGAATTAAATTTACAAGCTTGGTATCCTGGCGTAATTTATTACCAGGTAATTTGGTTGTTTCTTTTTCGTTTTCGCTGTTGTCGCTAAGCGTAAATATCTCTGTAAAAATAAAACGGTCGCATGCTGCTACAAATGCTTGTGGAGTCTTCTTCTCACCAAAACCATAAACACGTTTACCCGACTCTCTGATGCGTGAAGCTAATCTTGTGAAGTCGCTGTCACTAGAAACAATGCAGAACCCATCAAAAGTGTTAGAGTAAAGCAAATCCATGGCATCAATAATCATGGCGCTATCAGTTGCATTTTTGCCTGTGGTATATCTGAACTGTTGAATAGGTTGAATTGAATGGTTAAGTAATGTTGTTTTCCATTGCCCGAGATTGGGTGTAGTCCAATCGCCATAAATGCGTTTTACGCTTGCAACGCCAAACTTAGCTACTTCAGAAAGCAATCCCTCGATGATTGTTGCTTGGGCATTATCTGCATCAATTAAAACTGCGAGAGAGGCATTGCTTTCAGTAATAATTGCCATGTTTTAAATATGCTTCACAGTAAGCTCATTCGCTTTACCGATATAAGTCGCCGGTGACAATGCGAGCAGATATTGTTTTGCATCATCTGGAATGTTCAGGCCGCTGATGAATGTGTGTAGCGAGGCTTTGTTGATGCCGCCTTTGCCGCGTGTGAGTTCTTTTAGCTGCTCGTACGGGTTTTCAATGCCGTAGCGGCGCATCACGGTCTGGATTGGCTCTGCCAGTACTTCCCAGCTGTTATCGAGGTCTTCGGCCAGGCGTGCCGGATTCACCTCGAGCTTGTTCAGGCCGCGCAGGCATGAGTCGTAACCCAGCAGGGTGTAGCCGAAAGCAACGCCCATATTGCGCAGTACGGTAGAGTCGGTCAGGTCGCGCTGCCAACGTGAGATCGGCAGCTTTTCAGCCATGTGGCGCAATACTGCATTCGCCAGGCCCAGGTTGCCTTCAGAGTTCTCGAAGTCAATCGGGTTCACTTTGTGCGGCATGGTAGATGAGCCGATTTCGCCGGCTTTTACTTTTTGTTTAAAGTAGCCAACAGAAATATAACCCCAGATATCGCGGTTGATATCGATGAGGATGGTGTTGATGCGTGCCAGCGTGTCATACAACTCGGCCATGTAGTCGTGCGGCTCGATCTGGATGGTCATCGGGTTGTAAGTCAGGCCTAATGACTCAACGAATTTCTTGGCAAAATTTTCCCAGTCGAAATGCGGATAGGCAGACAAGTGTGCGTTGAAGTTGCCGACAGCGCCATTGATTTTGCCGAGGATTTCATTGGCTGCGAGCTGTTTCTGCTGGCGCTGCAAACGATATACCACGTTGGCAAGCTCTTTGCCCATCGTAGTTGGCGATGCAGTCTGGCCGTGTGTGCGTGACAGCATAGGCTGGCCTGCGAGCTCTTTTGCCAACTCAGACATACGTGCAATCAAATTATTCAGGAATGGCAGCATCACGCTGTCGCGTGCGGTTTTCAGCATCAGGCCGTGTGACAGGTTGTTGATGTCTTCTGAGGTGCAGGCAAAATGGATGAATTCGCTGGCTTTTTTAATTTCCGGGTTGCCGTCGAATTTTTCCTTAAGCCAGTATTCAAGCGCTTTAACGTCGTGGTTGGTACGCGCTTCAATCGCTTTTACCTGTGATGCATCATCTTCACTGAAGTTGGCGATGGCGGCGTCCAGTTCATGAATGGTCTCGGCACTGAACGGTGCGATTTCAGTGAGTTCCAGCGCGCCGGATAGCGCCTTGAGCCATTCCACTTCCACCCATGCACGGTGTTTGATCAGCGCATATTCGCTGAAATAAGGGCGTAAAGCGTCCAGTTTTGATTGATAGCGGCCATCTAGTGGAGATAGCGCGTTGAGCGTAGTGAGCGACATAGCGGGGTCTTTCGAACAGCAATAAATAATCCGCTATTTTACCTTAAAGGGGACTTCTATAAATTGATTCAATGGTAAAAGTTTTACAATATTCTCTTAATACCGTCATTCCCGCGGAGGCGGGAATCCAGTTGAATTTGAATGTAAGTGTTTGGAATTCAATACTTTAGTGGTGATTTTCGCCTGGATTCCCGCCTCCGCGGGAATGACGTACCAAGGTATGTTACCTGCTTATTGTTACAAAGTCTGAATTTACAGTAGAACTCTTAAACTGCCAGCATATCCACAAACTTATTCACCGGCATCGCTTCCAGTGTTTTTTGCTCTAAGCATAAAGCCAGAATGTCGGCTTGTTTTTTCGCGTCAAAACGGCGAGCCAGATTGATCTTGAATTTTTTCACTAACTCAGGGATGCCTTCACCACGACGGCGTCTATGGCCGATGGGGTATTCCACCGCGATATTTTCTGATTGTGTACCGTCTTTGAAGAAGATTTGTACTGCGTTAGCAATCGAGCGTTTTTCCGGATCCAGATAATCGCGCGTGTATTCCGCTTTTTCCACACAGATCATTTTTTCGCGAATCGCATCAATGCGAGGGTCAGCCGCTGCTTCATCTTCGTAATCCTGTGCGGTGAGATTGCCTTTGAGCAGACCGACTGCAGTCATGTATTGGATACAGTGGTCGCGGTCGGCCGGATTATCCAGCGGCCCGGTTTTGTCGATGATGCGAATGGCCGATTCGTGCGTGGTAATCACGATTTTATCAATTGCGGCAATCTGCTCCATGTTCTGCACGCGGCTGCCAACCTGTTTGTTGAGCTGCAATGCGCATTCCACAGCGGTCTGTGCGTGGAACTCGGCCGGGAAGGAAATCTTGAACAGCACGTGTTCCATGACGTAAGCGCCATAAGGGCGCTGGAATTTGAACGCGTTGCCTTTGAACAGTACATCGTAAAAGCCCCAGGTTTTGGCTGTGAGCGCTGATGGATAACCCATTTCGCCCTGCATTGTCATCCATGCCAGACGCACTGCACGTGAAGTCGCGTCGCCTGCTGCCCAGGATTTACGTGAGCCGGTATTCGGGCTGTGGCGATAGGTACGCAGGCTCTGTCCATCGACAAACGCGTTGGAAACAGCGTTAATGATGTCTTCCTTGTTGCCGCCCAGCAGTTTGGTCACTACAGCGGTTGAAGCGATTTTAACCAGAATCACGTGGTCGAGACCAACACGGTTAAAGCTGTTTTCCAGTGCCAGCACACCTTGAATCTCATGCGCCTTGATCATGGCCGTCAATACGTCTTTTACGGTCAGCGGCGCTTTGCCTTCGGCCACGTTTTTGCGTGACATGTAATCTGCTACAGCCAGAATGCCACCCAGATTGTCAGATGGGTGCCCCCATTCGGCGGCTAGCCAGGTGTCGTTAAAGTCCAGCCAGCGAATCATGGCGCCGATGTTGAATGCGGCCAGAATCGGGTCGAGCTGGTATGAAGTGCCTGGCACTTTGGCCCCGTTCGGCACGACGGTACCGGCAATCACCGGCCCTAATAATTTGGTACAGGCTGGATAATCCAGCGCTTCAAAGCCGCAACCCAATGTATCCATCAGGCAGTTGCGGGCAGTATCAAAAGCTTCATCGCTTTTGATTTCATAATCGGCGACATAGTTGGCGATGTCGACGATAACTTGATCAGGAGCAGGGCGGACGTTGGAAATATGGCTAGACATATTGGTTCTCTCAATTAAAGTTTTTGATTCGCCGCAGATGCACGCTGATAAACGCGGATTTAAAATCTAAAACCAGACTGTTTTTAGGTTTTGTTTTTATCCGTGTATATCTGAGTTCATCTGCGGCTAAATAATTTTTTAACGCTGATTCAGTGGCACATAAGGACGATTTTCCGGCCCGGTGTATTCCGCATTTGGGCGAATGATCTTGTTATCCACGCGCTGCTCAATGACATGGGCAACCCAGCCGGTGGTGCGTGAAATCACAAAAATCGGCGTGAACATGCCGGTCGGGATACCCATCATGTGATAGCTCGATGCACTATACCAGTCCAGGTTGGGGAACATCTTTTTCTCGCGCCACATGGTGCTTTCAATGCGGTCTGAAACGTCAAACAGGGTCATGTTGCCGTTGTCTTCACACAGTTTGCGGCTTACGGCCTTGATGGATTCGTTTCTCGGGTCGGCTATCGTATAAACCGGATGGCCGAAACCGATGATGATCTCCTTGCGCGCCATGCGTTGCATGATGTCAGCCTCGGCTTCATCGGCATTCCTGTAGCGCTCGATGATTTCCATGGCGGCCTCGTTGGCACCGCCGTGTTTGGGCCCGCGCAGGGCGCCGATGGCGCCGGTGATGCAGGAATACATATCAGACAACGTCCCTGCCACTACACGGGCGGTGAAGGTGGAGGCATTGAATTCATGCTCTGCATATAGCACCAGTGATGTATTCATGGCCTGAATGTGCAAATCGGAAGGTTTCTTGCTGTGCAGCAGATGCAGGAAATGCGCTGCGATCGAATCTTCATCGGTTTCTACTTCAATGCGCTTTCCATTGTGGCTGTAGTGGTACCAGTACAGCAGTATCGAACTGAAGCATGAAATCAGGCGGTCACCCAAGTCCTTGGCGGCTTCAGTGTTGCGATCGGCAGCTTCCGGTTCTAGCGTGCCCAGCATGGAACAGCCGGTGCGCATCACATCCATCGGGTGTGCATTGGCCGGAATCTGTTCCAGTACCTTTTTTAGGGCATCAGGAATGCCGCGCAGTTTTTTGAGTTTCTGATGATAGGCTGTGAGCTGTGCCTGTGTAGGCAACTCGCCATGAATCAGCAGATAGGCAACTTCTTCGAACGTCGCCTGTTTTGCCAGTTCGATAATGTCATAGCCGCGGTAATGCAGGTCATTACCGGTGTGGCCTACAGTGCAGATCGCGGTAGTGCCGGCGGCGACGCCTGCAAGTGCCACGCCTTTTTTCTTTTTCGGCGCGTCCATGTGAGATGATGGCGTAGTGGCTGACATGCTATTTCTCTCCCTTGCTATTTTGGTTTTCACCTTTGAAAAGTGCGTCCAGTTTCTGTTCGTAGCTGTGGTAATTCAGGTGCTCATACAGTTCGGCACGTGTCTGCATCAGATTTACCACATTGGCTTGCGTACCATCCTGGCGCACCGCTTCGTATACTTTAAGCGCAGCCTGATTCATGGCGCGGAAGGCTGATAACGGATACAGCACCATGCTTACATCGGCGCCCCGTAACTCATCTACCGTAAATAAAGGCGTAGCGCCAAATTCAGTAATATTTGCCAGAACTGGCACGTTGACGGCTGCGGCAAACTGTTTGTACATACCGAGTTCGGTGATTGCTTCCGGGAATATCATGTCAGCGCCTGCTTCAACGCAGGCGCAGGCGCGGTCAATTGCCGATTGCAGGCCTTCTACCGCCAGCGCATCGGTACGCGCCATAATCACAAAGTCCGGGTCGGTTTTTGCATCGACTGCGGCTTTAATGCGATCCACCATTTCGGCCTGGCTCACAATCGCCTTGTTCGGGCGATGTCCGCAGCGCTTAGCCTGCACCTGGTCTTCAATATGCACAGCGGCTGCACCTGCCTTGATGACGTTGCGGATGCTGCGCGCAATGTTGAAAGCGCCACCGAAGCCGGTATCGATGTCAACCAGCAGCGGGGTCTCGGTGACTTCTGTGATACGACGCACATCAATTAGCACGTCTTCCAGCGTGGAAATGCCGAGATCCGGCATGCCCAGAGAGCCTGCTGCTACACCGCCACCAGACAGGTAAATGGCCTTGTAGCCGGTTTGTGTGGCCAGCAGCGCGTGATACGCGTTGATGGCGCCAATGATTTGCAGCGGCTTTTCAGCGCTTACTGCGGCACGGAAACGTGCGCCTGCGGAGGTTAGTTTTGTCATATGGGTTTAGTTAAAATAGTTAGCTAAAGAATGATGCATTGGCTTGCTCTGAAATCGCAACGCCGGTGACCTTGGCCTTTTGCAGAATTTCCCAGAAATAACGGTAGGTTGCACGGTCATGCAGTTCGCCTGCATATTGAATCGGGCCCCAGTCTGCAGCTTGTGCAGCCAGCAGAATGTTGGCGGCATCGGCTACTTCATCAAAATTCGGCTTCATGGCATCGACAATGGCCTGAATCTGCGTGGGGTAGATGCTCCACATGCGTAAAAAGCCGAATTCATTACGCGCACGGCTGGCATCGCCGAATGTGGTTTCTACGTTTTTCAGGTCTAACGTGACGTTGTGTGCGGGCACAACGCCGTTAGCCAGTGCTGCTGCGGCAACCTCGGCCTTGGCGCGAGCCAGTAATCGATGTTCAAACTGTCCCGGGCTGCGCATGGCGCTGGCCGGAATCGCACCGTTATGCGCGCTCACAAAGTCCATGAGACCAAAGTCGAGTACCTGGAGCCAGGGCAGGGCCGCAATCTCGTGCACTTGTCTGAGCGCACCATGGGTTTCAATCAGGATATGCACCGGAATCTCGCGGTTGATACCATAGAAAGTCACCGCTTTCTGCAGGTAGGCAATCATCTCTCTGGCCTGGCTGATATCGGTACATTTTGGAATGGTGATATAGCTTAGTACCTTGCCGGCACCGCCCACCAGAATGTCGATATCCTGTTTCCATGCCGGGTGGGTGTAATCGTGAATACGTGCGCCGGCCATTTTGTGTCTGTTGGCTTCTGAATTAAGTACACGCACGATCATCTCGGCGTGATCGCGCTCCTGGCCTGATGCGGCGCCATCTTCACAGTCGCAGGTGATGTCAAATACCGGGCCTATACTGTCCTGTAAAGACAAGGCTTTCAGGATTAGTTTTTCGCTACCGGCAAAGTGTTCGCAGGCCGGAATCAGCGGGAATGGTTTTTCGCCTCCGAAGAGGGCTTCGTTTGGATGCACTGCCATTTATACGTTTCCTTTACGCGGCATTAATACGGTGTAATCGAGGTCTAGCACAACATTCGGGTGGTAGCTGTTCTGCACTTTCATTTCGCTGATTTCGGCAGGCGTGGCGTTTTTAATGCCCACCATGCGCAGCCTTAAAGCACCTGCGTCGTGCCGGTTTGGCAGCTCCCAACGCTCCAGCACCTCGGTGTAGCTGTATATGGTGTCGCCGGCGAAGCATGGGTTGGCATGGGTGCCGGCATTAATCGCCAATACGCCCAGTGCGTTCTCCATGCCTTCATAACTCAGGGTGCGGCAGGCGGAAATAACGATGCCGCCGTACACCAGGCGCTTGCCGAATGCGGATGATTGCATCATGTGGGCATCAAAGTGCAGGCGTGCATTGTTCTGGTAGAGCCGTGTTGCCAGCGAGTGGTCGCTATCGTTAATAGTCATGCCGGCCGGATGGTTAATACGCTCGCCTGTCTGATAGTCTTCCCAGAAATGGCAGCCGCCCGTAGCTGCAGTATTAAAGTATCTGGCAGAGAAATCCTGCGGTATATTCAGGTTTTCAGCGCTGACAAAAACCGGTAATTCCGGAATCGCGGTTAGCGGTGCAGGGGCGTTGAGATCTTTTTTGTGCACCATGACCCAGCGCACCCAGCTTAGCACCGGCTGATTGTGCTGGTTGACCGAGGTTGAACGTACATAAACCACGCCGTTTTTGCCGCTGGAATTCTGTTTTAGGCCAATCACAGTGCTGGAAGTGCTTAAAGTATCACCGACAAATACCGGCTGTATGAAGCGAACATCGGCATAGCCCAGATTGGCGACTGCGTTCACGGAAATATCCGGTACGGTTTTGCCGAAGGCAATGTGAAAGGCCAGCAGGTCGTCAATCGGGGCAGTTGCGTAGCCTAGCGATTGCGCAAACGGCTCGCTGCAATGCAACGGGTTACGCGCGCCGGTGAGTGCGATGTACAGCGCTGCATCACCAGCTGTAATCGTGCGTGGCGTAGCGTGCTGAATCACTTCATTGAGCGTGAAATTTTCAAAAAAACGGCCAGCATTGATTTTGTTATTAGTTGTTATGTTTGTGTTCGACATTTAGATGAATTCTTCTTCAAGTTCGGCAATTGCTTCATGCAGTTTGATGAGGCGCTGCGCAGCTTTAATATGGTGGTGCTCTACCAGTTTGTCATTGACTACCACCGTGCCGTGACCGGTTTCATTGGCTTCTTTGAGTGCCTTGATGATCAGCTTTGCATTGGCAACCTCAGCTGCTTTGGGAGTGTAGGCATCGTTGCAGTAAGCAATCTGTGCCGGATGTACCAGCGACTTTCCATCCAGCCCCATATCGCGGCCAAGGCGGCAGGCGTATTCAAAGGAGTGCATATTTTTAAAATCACTGGTGATGCCGTCAATCACACCTCTGCCGTAAGCGCGTGCTGCCAGAATCACCAGGGAAAGTGAGGTCAGGATTGCAGAACGCTCATGGGTGACATGCGCGTGCAACTGCGAAATCAGGTCTGAAGTCGCCATGACCATGCAGTTAATGCGGTCTGAGGCTGCGGCGATTTCTTTAGAGTTCAGTACGGCAATCGGGCTTTCAATCATCACCATGATCGGCATGTGGCTGCCGCCGGCTTCGTCCAGATACTGTTGTGCCTTTAATACATCTTCGCGCGATTCTATATTCGGAAACAGAATCGCATCAGCGCCGATATTGGCTACCGCTTTGATGTCGTCGTGACCCCATGCGGAATCCAGATTGTTCACGCGCACCACGATTTCGCGATTGCCATAACCGCCTTGTTTAACGGCTTCAACAACATTGGCCCTGGATTCTTCTTTTGCTGCAACCAGAATCGGATCACCCAGGTCGAGAATGACGGAGTCGGCCGCAAGTGTGCGTGCGCGGTCGAGATAGTGCTTGTTACAGCCTGGTACATATAGCATGGAGCGTCTTGGACGAATGTGGTGTTCCATATCTAAATCACTTTATTAAATAGTGTTAAATCGATTATATAGATTAAATTATTTTTATGTCAACATATATCTTATGTCTTATATAAGATATAAAACACTAGACTATTTTTTTCTGCCATGATATAAATTCGTAAAGTGAAATTCAAGCAGCGCTAAATGTGACTGATTGAATGGGAAGTGTTAACAGGATAGGTAATGATAAAAATGGATAAGCAACTGATTTCACCAAACTATCGACCTTTATATGAACAGATCAAGGTGTTGATTACACAGAGCCTGATTGGCGGTGAATGGCGCCCGGGCGAGATTATCCCCAGTGAAATAGAGCTGGCTGCACGCTACAAGGTGAGTCAGGGAACGGTGCGCAAGGCAATCGACAGCCTGTCGGCCGAGAATATCCTGATACGCCGCCAGGGTAAGGGTACGTTTGTGGCAACGCATAACGCTGATGTGATTAAGCTGCGCTTCCTGCGTCTGACTTCCATCAGCGGTAATAAGGAATTGCTGCAGAATGAATTTATCTCGTGCGTAAAAACCAAAGCAGATGCTTATATATCCAAGATATTGGGAATCAAGGCAGGCGCAGCAACGATTGAGGTAAAGCGACTGCTGACATTTTCGGGCCGCCCTTTGATTTATGACCACATTATTGTACCGGCAGTCCCTTTTAAAGGATTGAATGGTGCAAAAGTTGAAGAATGCAATGGCTCTATGTACAGCATGTATGAATCCCAGTTCGGGGTGCGCATGATACGTGCCGAAGAGCGTTTGAAGGCAGTGGGTGCCAATTCGGAAGTGGCGATTGCGCTGGGTCTGCAAGAAGGTTATCCGCTGCTTAGTATTGAACGTGTTTCATTTACTTATGGTGATAAACCGATGGAATGGCGTTTGGGGCTGTGTTTGACAGATGATCATCATTACCTGAGTGAGCTTGAGTGAGTTGGATGTTTAATTAAGTAATCTGTCCACGAAAAACACGAAAAGCACGAAATAAAAACAAAGTTTTTCTTGTTGAGTTTTGTAAATATTGTTTATTCAAAACAGGTTGATGAAAAGGGTTTGGTTCGTGGTTTTTGTGTGTTTCGTGGAAAAAAGTTTTATACAAGGATATTAAATGGATGATTTAAAAAAACGTGCACTTGATTACCACCAGTTTCCCGTTCCGGGCAAGCTGAGTGTTGAGTCATCCAAGCCCTGTACTACACAGGATGACCTCTCCTTGGCATACACTCCAGGCGTTGCCGAGCCGGTGCGTGAAATTCATGCTGATGCTGCCAATGCTTACAAATACACCAATAAGGGCAATCTGGTTGCCGTGATTACCGATGGCACTGCGGTGCTCGGGCTGGGCAACATGGGCGCGCTGGCCAGCAAGCCGGTCATGGAAGGTAAAGCTGTGTTGTTCAAGCGCTTTGCAGGTATCGATGTATTTGATATCGAGATCAATGCCAAAACACCGGATGAGTTTATAGAAACCGTTGTGAATATTTCACCGACTTTTGGCGGCATTAACCTGGAAGACATTGCGGCACCGCACTGCTTTTATATCGAAAATGAACTCAAAAAACGCCTGGATATCCCGGTATTCCATGACGACCAGCACGGTACGGCGGTCATTGTAGCAGCTTCGCTGTTGAATGCTCTGGAACTACAGGGTAAAACTCTGCCCACGGCAAAAATCGTGTTTCTGGGCGCAGGTGCGGCCGGCTGTTCATGCGCAAAACTGTTGAAACTGATGGGCGCGACCAATGTAACGATGGTAGATAGAAGCGGCGTACTGGATACTGATAGAGCCGACTTGCATGACAACAACCGCGAGCTGGCTATTGCGCCCGGCGGCGTAAAAACGCTGGCCGAGGCTATGCTGGGTGCTGATGTGTTTATCGGTGTTTCAGCTAAAAACGCACTTGATGCGAACCTGATTAAAGGCATGGCAAAGAATCCGGTGATATTCGCGCTGGCCAACCCAGATCCTGAAGTACTGCCCAGCGTAGCCCATGCGATTCGCGATGATATCCTGATGGCAACCGGCCGCAGTGATTTCCCGAATCAGGTGAACAATGCGCTGTGCTTTCCTTACCTGTTTCGCGGCGCGCTGGATGCAAAGGCGAAGCAGATTACCGACAACATGAAAATTGCCGCAGCACATGCGTTGAGTGAACTGGCGCGTGAGCCGGTACCGCAGGAAGTGCTGGATGCTTACAACCTTAAAGCACTCAAGTTCGGCCGTGAGTACATTATTCCGAAACCGTTTGATCCGCGCCTGCTGGCACGTGTATCAAAAGCTGTGGCCGAGGCGGCCTGATCATGGCAGATATGCAGCAACGCAAACGGCCTAAAAACCTGAACCTGTTCACGATTCGCCTGCCGGTGAATGCGATTATCTCGATCATGCACCGCATGAGCGGCATGGTGCTGTTCCTGATGCTGCCCTTGCTGCTATGGGCGCTAAGCCAGTCTGTGCACAGCGAGGCCAGTTATACGGCACTGGCGGGCATGTTGCAGCATTGGCTGGCTAAATTATTCTTACTGGCGTTGTCCTGTGCGTTTTTTCACCACTTTTATGCCGGCTTGCGCCATCTGGCGATGGATGTGCACTGGATGACCAGCTTGCAGAAAGCGCGTATTTCCAGTCGGCTGGTGCTAGGTCTGGATGTCTTGTCAGTAATCGCGCTTGCGTTTGCGATCTGGTAAGGGTGAGTACTTAATTATGTTGATAGAACTACTTACAAAAAAATACCCGGGTATGCGCTTGTGGCTGGCACAGCGCTTGTCTGCTGTAGTGATGGCAGTTTATCTGGTCATATTTGCATTGCTGATTTTACTAAAGCAGCCAGCAGGTTATGAAGGCTGGCTGGAATTGATGTCACCCTGGTGGTGGCGCCTGTTCACACTGCTGTTTTTTATCAGCCTGGTCATGCATGCGTGGCTAGGTGTGCGGGATGTGTTCAAGGATTACATATTCAATCTCAAGTTGCGCGCTGTTTTGCAGATATTGGTGGACGTGCTGTTGATCGTTTATCTGTTCTGGAGCGGTGTTATTTTATGGGGCATTCAATTTTCATGAGTATACAAAAACACCAATTTGATGCAGTGATCGTGGGTGGCGGAGGTGCGGGTCTGCGTGCTTCATTGCAGCTGGCAGAAGCCGGCGTCAAGGTGGCCGTGCTGTCCAAGGTATTTCCTACCCGTTCCCATACCGTGGCAGCACAGGGCGGTATTGCTGCCGCGCTGGGAAATGTGGCTGGTGACAACTGGCTGTGGCACATGTACGACACAATCAAAGGCTCAGATTATCTGGGCGACCAGGATGCGATTGAATTCATGTGTAAAAACGCAGCCAAAGCTATTATTGAGCTGGAGCATTTCGGCATGCCGTTCGACCGCCTTGAAAATGGCAAGATCTTTCAGCGACCATTTGGTGGCATGACGCAGAATTATGGCGAAAAACCGATCTCACGCACCTGTGCGGTAGCGGACAGAACCGGCCATGCCATGTTGCATACCTTGTATCAGCGCAATATCCGCGCGAATACCAAGTTCTTCGTCGAGTGGTTTGCGCTGGATCTGATACGCGATGCGGACGGCGATGTGCTGGGTGTGATTGCACTCGAGATTGAAACCGGCGATATCCATATTCTTGAAGCGAAATCCACTCTGCTCGCTACCGGTGGTGGCGGTCGTATTTTTCAGGCCAGTACCAATGCTTTCATCAATACCGGCGATGGCCTCGGCATGGCGGTGCGGGCGGGCTTGCCGTTGCAGGACATGGAGTTCTGGCAGTTTCACCCGACTGGTGTGCTGCATGCCGGTGTGCTGGTGACCGAAGGCGTGCGCGGCGAGGGCGGTTACCTGGTGAATGCCAACGGCGAACGCTTTATGGAGCGTTATGCCCCCAATGCCAAGGACCTGGCGAGCCGCGATGTAGTGTCACGTGCTATTGCCACCGAAATCAAGGAAGGCCGGGGTGTAGGCAAAAACAAGGATGCGGTTTACCTGAAGCTGGATCATTTGGGTGAAGAACTCATCAGCAAACGCTTGCCGGGTATCCGCGAGATTGCGAAAACCTTTGCCAATGTAGACCCGGTTGAGAAGCCGATTCCAGTCGTGCCAACCGCACATTACATGATGGGCGGTGTGCCGACCAATCTGGATGGGCAGGTGGTGGAATATAGCGATGGTATTGAAAAGAAAGTTAAAGGCTTATTTGCAGTAGGCGAGTGTGCCTGTGTTTCTGTGCATGGCGCTAATCGTCTGGGTTCGAATTCATTGCTGGATCTGGTGGTGTTTGGTAAAGCCGCCGGTGACAAAATGGTTAGCGAAATCAAGGCGACTGTTTCGCATAAACCTTTGCCTGCTGATGCAGCCGACATGACGCTTGCGCGCATTGCGCGGTTGGAGAGTCAGCAATCCGGCGAGCGTGTGGCGGATGTCGGCGCGGCGATGCGTAAAACCATGCAGACGCATTGCGGCGTATTCCGTTTTCCTGATTTATTGGAGCAAGGCGTCAGCGCGATTGATGCCGTGGCAGAACGTGCCAAACACATCGAAATCAGCGACAAGAGCAAAGTGTTTAACACCGCGCGTGTTGAGGCGCTGGAGCTGGATAACCTGATTGAGGTGGCGGTCGCCACCATGCACGCTGCGAATAACCGCAAAGAGAGCCGCGGCGCACATGCACGGGAAGATTTTGCCGGACGTGATGATGACAACTGGCTGACACATTCACTCTATTATAAAAACGGCCACAAGCTGGTTTATAAACCCGTGCGCCTGAATCCTCTAACGGTAGAGCCGTTTGTACCCAAGGCAAGGACATATTAATCATGAAAATATCTATTTATCGTTATAACCCCGATGTGGATAAGAAGCCCTACATGCAGGATTACGAAGTCGAACTGCAGGAAGGCGACCAGATGCTTCTGGATGCGCTGATCCGCATCAAGGCCATGGATGAAACTTTGTCATTGCGTAAATCCTGTCGTGAAGGCGTGTGCGGCAGTGATGCCATGAACATTAATGGCAAGAATGGCCTGGCATGTACGACGAAATTGCAGGATCTGGAGCAGCCAGTGGTGTTAAGACCGATGCCGGGACTGCCGGTGATTCGTGATCTGGTCGTGGATATGACACAGTTCTTTGAGCACTACAATTCGGTAAAACCGTACCTGGTGAACGATGATCCATTGCCGGAAACCGAGCGCCTGCAAAGCCCGGAAGACCGCGCCAAGCTCGATGGTCTGTATGAATGCATCATGTGTGGCGCCTGCACCACGGCTTGCCCGAGCTTCTGGTGGAACCCGGATAAATTTGTGGGCCCGTCCGGACTCATGGCGGCGTACCGTTTTATCGTGGATTCACGTGACCAAGCCGAGGCTGAGCGTCTGGAAAACCTGGAAGATCCGTATCGCCTTTACCGTTGCCACAACATTATGAACTGTGTGGATGTGTGCCCGAAAAAACTGAATCCGAATGCGGCGATTGCCAAGATCAAGGATCTCAAAATCGAGCGCGCAAAGGAAAAGAAAGCCAAAAAAACCATTTCGATTGCCGCAGTATAGGAGTGAGCCATGTTGAATGCTGAGAATTTACGCGATGCAGAACAAAGGCGCTTTGCCTGGCGCTGTCGAAGAGGTTTGCTGGAGCTGGATATCGTACTGCAGGACTTTGTAAACAGGCAGTTTGATTCACTCAACATGAGTGAGTTGCAGGCGTTTGATGATTTGCTGTCATTGCCGGATAACGAGTTCTGGGATTTGATCAATGCATCAAGAAAAATTAAAAAAGAATCAGCGCAGGCGACAGAAGCTGTCAACGCCATGCTGGAAAAATTAAGGTCAGTGAGACTCAATCCGGATTGGGGGACTAAATAAAATGATGATGCACATAGGTGAAGAGCCGCTCTCTTTAGACGCCAGCGCGCTGGGCGATTACTGGCCCGGTATCCAGTTGTATTACCCGCCGGTGAAATATGCGCCCAGCCTGGGTATTTATGAAGATATGGCACAGGCTTCGGCACGCATGCACAAACATGCGCACTATACCAATGCACATACACTGATTTTTGACCTTGAGGATGGCTGCCGGCAGAAGGAAATGAGCCGAGACCTGCTGCGCCAGGAGCTGCCTGCGCTGCGCAAGGTGAATCAGCGCGTGACGATTGCGATTCGTGCCAACTCGTTCCGTACCGATGAATACGAGCTTGATATGGCGCTGGTACGTGACATGGGCGAATACATCGACGTGGTGATGCTGGCGAAAGCCGGTGAGGCCTACGGTGCGGCAGAAGTGCGTGATCTTTCCAGTTTCCTCTTGAGCGTGAACCCCAATATCACGATACAGCCAATCATCGAGCACCCGAAGTCACTCAAGATAGCCCCGGACCTGATGCAATATAAGACAGTCAAACACGTAGTGTTCGGTATCCATGACTTTTCAAAAGCGATGGGTATCCACATTACGCCTGAAAACTGGATTGAAGAACTGCAGTTTTATATGAACCAGCTCATGTTTGAGGCGCGTATCGCCGGTAAAGGTGTGATCGGCGGCGTTGAAACGCTGATCGGCGCCAGTGCCATGCCGGAGAAGTTCCTCGAGCCGCATGATGTACGCCGTTGGCTGGATTTGCATGGCGACAATGAATCGCGCGTGGTTTACAAGCACGCCTGTAAAGAGGCAGCGATGGGCCTGACCGGCAAGCAGGTGATTCATCCCGGCCATATTCATCTGTGTAAAACTGCTTATACACCGTCGCCGACGGAAGTGACGCAAAAAGTCAGCATCCTGAAAGCGGCGATTGAAGCTGACGCCTTACTGGGTGGTGCGATCAAATTTGAGGGTGAGATGCTGGATCCGCCGATGTTCGGTAAAGCGCTGCAAACCTTGCTCAGGGCGCATGCGCTGCGCGCCCTGAAACCGAGTGATATGGAATTTGCCCTGCATGTGCTGCAACTGTTGCCAGCACAGGTTATCCGTCAAAACTGGCCTTATGGCGTGCTGTTATGAAAATTCATTTTTCGGGCGAATCACTGTGTTGTGCAGTGCTCAACCCCTCGCTGTACTAGCGTACTATCTCGGGGTCTGCGCGCTGCACGTCTTGTGCTTCATCCCGAAAATCTGAATTTATAGAAGGATTGAATAATGCAAACGTTTGAACAATTTCCTGAGTGGGTTTGGGACGTTCCCGAACACTTCAATATCGGCGTGGCATGTACCGATAAGCATCTCGGTACGGCACAAGAAAATCATATCGCCATGGTTGTGGAAGATGATGCGCTTGGTACCGCTACCATCACCTTTGCCGAACTGGCGAAAAAGACTGACCAGTTTGCACAGGTATTGCGCGACCTGGGCGTAAAGCCGGGCGACCGTGTGCTGATTCGCCTGCCGAACAGCCTCGATTACCCAATTGCGTTTCTGGGTGCAATGAAAATGGGTGCGATTTCAGTGCCGACTTCAACCCTGCTCACCGCTGAAGAAGTCGCTTACCTGGCGAAGGATTCCGGCGCAGTGGTATTGGTGACCGATGCTACTGCCTGGTATGGCATGGCAGATGCGCTGGTTGAAACACCAAATTTGAAACATATCTTGCTGTCTCAGGCAACCGAAGTGAATGCACATGCTAAATTCAATGTACGCAGCCTTGCAATATGTTTGAGCGCAGTTGAGCAGTTTGATGTGCCGTATCAAACCAAAGCCGAAGATCCGGCTTATCTGGTATATACCTCCGGTACCACCGGCTACCCCAAAGGCGTGCTGCATGCGCATCGCGCGCTGGTTGGCCGCCAGCCTGCCGCACAATACTGGTTCAATTACAGTGATGAAGTGCAGGACCGCATCATGCACTCCGGCAAGTTCAACTGGACCTATGTGCTGGGCACCGGCCTCATGGATCCGCTGTATCTGGGCAAAACCGTGATTGTGCACGAAGGCAAGAACGACGCAAAGAAATGGCTGGACCTGATTCAGAAACACCAGGCGACGATTTTTATCGGCGTGCCTACGATATACCGCCAGATATTGCAGAAAACAACGACGACCGGCGCTGAGCTACCCAGCATGCGCCATTTCATGAGTGCGGGTGAGCATTTGTCTGATGAAGTGCTCACGCAGTGGCATGAGCGCTTTGGCCTTAATATCTACGAAGCTGTCGGCATGAGCGAGTTTTCTTATTACCTGTCGCAAAGCATTTTCCGTCCGATACGCCCGGGTTCCGCCGGTTTCCCGCAGCCGGGGCACAATATCCGCCTGCTGAACCCCGAGACCATGGAACCCGTAGCAACAGGCGAAGAGGGCATGATCTGCGTGCCGGATACTGACCCTGGCCTGTTCCTGCGTTACTGGAACCTGGATGAAGAAACCCGTAAATACAAACACGACGGTTATTTCTTTACCGGGGATTATGCAAAATACGATGCTGATGGTTATATCTGGTTCCTGGGCCGCAAGGATGACATTATCAAGAGTTTTGGCTATCGCGTTTCACCTTACGAGATTGAGCGTGTGTACAAAGGCCACCCCGATGTTGCAGACTGCGCATCAGTCGGTGAGGAAATTGAAAAAGACAAGCTGCTGGTGGTCGCCTACGTGATCCTGAAACCGGATGCAAAAGTGACCGCAGATGAACTGGTGCAATTCGGCAAGCAGCATCTGGCCGCTTACAAAGCCCCCAAAACCGTGTACCTCGCACATGATTTTCCACGTACCAAGAATGGTAAAATACTGCGTAAAGACATTAACTCGAGCATTGCGACAGCAAAATCAACACGATGACCACGATTAAACAGGAAGATTTTATTGCAAGTGTGGCGGACGCGCTGCAATACATTTCGTATTACCACCCGGCAGATTTTATCCATGCATTGGCTGAAGCGCACAGGCACGAACAGTCGCCAGCGGCAAAAGACGCCATTGCGCAGATACTCACTAACTCACGTATGTGTGCCGAGGGCAAGCGTCCATTGTGCCAGGATACCGGTATCGTCGTGGCGTTTGTGAAGGTGGGTATGCAGGTACGTTTTGAAGGAGACCTGACGCTGGAGCAGATGGTGAACGAAGGCGTACGTCGTGCCTACCTGTTGCCGGACAATAAATTACGCGCCTCGATTGTGAGCGACCCAGCAGGCAAGCGCCCTAATACCAGAGACAACACACCGGCTGTGGTGCACGTTTCCCTGGTGCAGGGTGACAAGGTCGAAGTCAGTATCGCTGCTAAAGGCGGCGGCAGTGAAAATAAAGCCAAGCTTGCCATGCTCAACCCGAATGAAAGCATCGTGGACTGGATACTGGAAGTGGTGCCGACCATGGGCGCAGGCTGGTGCCCACCCGGTATGCTTGGCATCGGCATCGGCGGCACTGCGGAAAAAGCCGTGCTGCTGGCGAAAGAGTCGCTGATGGCGCCGATTGATATGCACGAACTTAAAGCGCGCGGCGCACAGAACCGGCTGGAAGAACTGCGCCTTGAAATATTCGAGAAGGTGAATAACCTGGGTATTGGCGCACAAGGGCTGGGCGGCCTGGCAACCGTACTGGATGTCAAAATACTGGATTATCCGACGCATGCGGCCAGCCTGCCGGTGGCGATTATTCCTAATTGCGCGGCAACGCGCCATGTGCATTTCGAGCTGGATGGCAGCGGTGCTGCTGTATTGGAAGCGCCAAGTTTGAGTGACTGGCCGGATATCAGCTGGTCGCCCAGCGCAGAATCGCTGCGGGTGAACCTGGATACGTTAACTAAAGCGGATATCCAGAACTGGAAACCGGGGCAAACCCTATTGTTAAGCGGCAAACTGCTTACCGGGCGTGATGCTGCACACAAGCGCATGGCGACCATGCTGCAAAAAGGCGAAAAACTGCCGATTGATTTTACCAATCGCTTTATCTACTACGTGGGGCCAGTGGATGCTGTGCGCGATGAGGCTGTGGGGCCGGCCGGACCAACTACTGCAACACGTATGGATGATTACACCGAAATGATGCTCGGTGAGCTTGGCCTGCTCGGTATGGTGGGCAAAGCCGAGCGCGGCGAGGAAACCATTGCCGGCATTGCAAAACACCAATCTGTGTACCTGACGGCGGTAGGCGGCGCGGCTTATTTGGTGAGCAAGGCGATTAAAAAAGCCGAGGTGATGGCATTTGCAGATTTAGGTATGGAAGCGATCTATGAATTTACGGTGAAGGATATGCCGGTGACGGTGGCGGTGGATAGTCGCGGTCAATCGGTACACACTACCGGGCCTGCGGAGTGGAAGCTGAAAATTGCGCAAGGAAAGACCATAGCAATACAAACGGCAAGTTAAAGCATGAATTTAGACAGCATACTTGCACCTTTTGGTATAAGATAAGTCATATCACTTTAGGGTGTAACTTAATGAATACATTTGGATTGTTAGTAATGAAAAGTTTACGCAACCTTGTTCTCCTATCCGCTTTTTTGTTGGTGTCCAACGTGGCGCGCGCAGAAGATTTGCTGGGTTATCTGATCGATAGTACAGCTAAATATAGTGGCCCTAGTCTGGAAGATAATGTAGTGCTGATGGATACCGATAAAAACGGTTTTGCCGATGTATTTGAAGTGCGGGCATTTTTGGAGCTAAAGCACGGCAAGGGCTATGAAAAAGAGTTGCTGGATAAATGGGAGTCATCCGCCAGCGGTAAAAGCTGTAGTACGCCATTCGCCAAAGATTTGTATGGCGATCAGACAACTTCTGTGCGTACCAATTAGAAAAAGCCAGCTGTTGTTATGCAGACTTCTGCATAAGCTGTATTAGTAAAATTATCTATCGCGTCATTCCGGCGCAGGCCGGAATCCAGTCAAGGTTGAATGGCAGTGACTTATTTGATGTGCTGACGTTGAATTTATTACATCTTTGTGCAGTGCGATATGTAAAAACTAAAATGATAGTCATACCCTTATAAATGAAGACAGAAACATCTTTGAAATAACGAACCTTGCCTGGACGCCAGCCTGCGCTGGTATGACGAGGCTGTGAGGTTTTGGCTTTACAGAACAAGCAGCTCCCTGAATTTATCAGTACGTGCTGAATAAATTTGCTAGCAGTGCTTGATATAATGTTTATAAATTATTATTTAACCCAGAGATACACAACACCATGTTAAAGACTTATGCCTCTCACGTTGCAGAACGTGCAGCCCAAAACCTTCCGCCATTGCCACTCTCTGCAGAGCAGGTTGCGCAACTGGTGGAGTTAGTCAAGAACCCGCCTGCCGGTGAAGAGAAAACCTTGCTGGATTTGCTGGAGAATCGCATTCCCGCCGGTGTAGACCAGTCCGCCTATGTCAAGGCGGCATTTTTGTCTGATATTGCCAATGGTAAGGCATCTTCACCTTTGCTTAGCGCTGAAAAAGCGGTGCAGTTGTTAGGCACCATGCTCGGCGGTTATAACGTGCAGGCGCTGGTCGCTTTGCTCGACACCCCAATGGCTGCCGAAGCGGTCAAGGCGCTTTCTCACACCACGCTGATGTTTGATGCATTTCATGATGTTGATGAAAAAATGAAGGCCGGCAATGTACACGCTAAGGCGCTGATCGAATCATGGGCAAACGCCGAGTGGTTCACCAATGCACCGGTGCTGGCAGATGAAATCAAAGTGGTGGTATTCAAGGTAGATGGTGAAACCAACACCGATGACCTGAGTCCGGCACAGGAGGCCTGGAGCCGCCCGGATATTCCTTTGCATGCCAAAGCCATGCTGGTGAATAAAATGCCGGAAGGTCTCAGCATGATTGAGACCCTGAAACAAAAGGGTTTACCATTGGCTTATGTCGGCGATGTCGTGGGTACCGGTTCATCACGTAAATCTGCGATCAACTCTGTGCAATGGTTCATGGGCAATGACATTCCTAATATACCTAACAAACGCACCGGTGGTGTGATTCTGGGTACCAAGATTGCCCCGATTTTCTTTAACACGGCAGAAGATTCAGGCGCATTGCCGATTCAATGTGACGTTTCAAAAATGCAGATGGGTGATGTGATCACGATCAAGCCTTACGCGGGTCAGGTATTAAACGAAAAGGGTGAGGTTATCTCCACCTTTGAACTTGCACCAACCACAATGCCGGATGAGGTGCGTGCCGGCGGCCGTATTCCGTTGATTATTGGCCGCGGCCTGACCACCAATGCGCGCAAGGCGCTGGGTTTGCCGGCTTCAGACATGTTCATTCAGGCCATCGCGCCAAAAGATACCGGTAAGGGTTACACGCTGGCACAAAAAATGGTCGGTAAAGCCTGCGGCGTTACCGGCGTGCGTCCGGGTGCTTACTGCGAGCCTAAAGCGACAACAGTGGGTTCACAGGATACCACTGGTGGCATGACGCGTGATGAACTCAAAGAGCTGGCCTGCCTGGGCTTCAGTGCTGACTTGGTCATGCAGAGCTTCTGCCATACCGCAGCTTATCCCAAACCGGTTGATATCAAATTGCAGCACACTCTGCCGGAGTTCATGAGCAGTCGTGGCGGTGTGAGCCTGAAACCGGGCGACGGCGTGATTCACTCCTGGCTTAACCGCATGGTACTGCCTGATACGGTAGGTACCGGCGGTGACTCGCATACGCGCTTCCCGATCGGCATTTCATTCCCGGCTGGTTCCGGTCTGGTAGCGTTCGCAGCTGCAATGGGCGTGATGCCTTTAGATATGCCGGAATCGGTGTTGGTACGCTTTAAAGGGCAGATGCAGCCGGGTATCACACTGCGCGACCTTGTGAACGCGATTCCTTATGCTGCAATTCAGGAAGGCACTTTAACCGTAGGCAAACAAGGTAAAAAGAACATATTTAACGGCCGTATTCTTGAAATCGAAGGTCTGCCGGATCTGAAAGTTGAACAGGCGTTTGAGTTTGCCGACGCTTCAGCCGAGCGTTCAGCCAACGGCTGTACCGTGAAACTGAACAAGGAGCCGGTCATCGAGTTCCTCAATTCCAATATCGTTTTATTGCAAAACATGATTGATAACGGCTATCAGGATGCACGCACCCTGCAGCGCCGTATTGAAAGCATGCAGGCATGGCTGGCTAAACCGGAACTGCTGGAAGCTGACGCCGATGCCGAATATGCACATGTCATCGAGATTGACTTGAACGAAATCAAGGAGCCGCTGGTAGCCTGTCCGAATGATCCGGATGATATCAAGCCATTAAGCGCTGTCGTCGGTGACAAGATTGATGAAGTATTTATCGGCAGTTGCATGACCAATATCGGTCATTATCGTGCTGCGGCAAAAGTATTGGAAGGCGCGGGCGGTATTCCGACACGCTTGTGGATTGCACCGCCAACGCGTATGGATGAAGCGCAACTGCGTGACGAAGGGGTGTATTCAGTATTCGGCATTGCCGGTGCACGTACCGAAGTGCCGGGCTGCTCATTGTGCATGGGTAATCAGGCGCGCGTGGCAGACAAGGCGACCGTGTTCTCAACCAGCACCCGTAACTTTGATAACCGTATGGGTCGCGATGCCCGCGTTTATCTGGGTTCTGCCGAGCTGGCCGCTGTATGTGCCAAGCTGGGACGCATGCCGACCCATGCCGAGTATATGGAAACAGTAGGCAATAAACTGGCTAACACTGCTGAAATTTACAAGTATTTGAATTTCAACCAGATGACAGAATATAAGTCTGCGCTGGAAACTTTGAGTAACGGTAAGAAAGTCATCCACATCTCAGAACTTGCGTAATTAAGCGGTTCTTTCTGTAAGGCCACCCGGATAGGTTATTGATATCCGGGTGGCCTTTGTCGTTATAATAACCCGTTGATTTTAACTATTAGGACTTGCGTATGACCCTGCACCTGCCTGAAGTGCCCGAGATTTTTGACGTCAAACAGATAGCGCAGCCGCCAAAACGCGGTGCTTGGAAAGTGATGCTGCCACTCAGCATTGTGCTGCTGGCGTTTATTGTTGTGGCATGGCACTTTAACTGGGATGCCAAGGCGGTCACGGCAGGTGTACTGCTGTTCGGTACCGTATCCCATGTGTTTGCCTGGTTGATCGGAATTATCGGGCTGGTGCCATTTGTCGGGCCCCTGATTGTCAAAGTGCTGAGTCTGTCTTTTATCTGGCTGCTGAATGCAATCGGTTATCTGGTTTCGTTTGTGGCGATCAGGCGCGGCTACAGCAAGGATGTGCTGACTTATCGCGGACTTACAGTGGCGCTGATTGTCGGGATAGTGATTGGTTATGTAGCTGGTCATTTTATTTAACCTGAGAGCTTTGCACCAAACAAAGATTGGTTCAATGTTTAACAGAAATATCAAAAAACCGTCATTCCGGCGGAGGCCGGAATCCAGACAGGTTTCATAGTTAGATAAAATGCTGCAAGCAAGAATGAGTGTTGATTTCTATTGTAAAACAATAGATTGTATTGATTTTTTTTACATTATCTTCACTAAAACTACAACTCTAAATTCCACCTTGCCTGGATTCCGGCCTCCGCCGGAATGACAAGGTGAATTGCCAGTTTGCGGCAAGAGAGGGTGCCCTGGGGTACGAAATTTATAGGCAATTAAATTAAAATACTTTGTGCAAAGGTTTCAATATTCAGTATGCAGAATCCAAATAAATGATTTCACAACCGCCGCAAACTCCTTGGCTGCAAACCATCACGCATCACGTACGCAAACTCGCCGATTACTTCCCAGTCATCTTCTTTTTTGCCGGCTTTGTGTGGGATGCGCTGACCATAGGCCGCAACGTCATGCCATCCGACCTTGCAATCTTTACTGGCTATCTGTTCAGTGCGGCGTTGATTCTTTACCTGATTGGGCGCCCTGTGAATGAGGCAGCAGAAGCTGCAATCAAACCACAGGCAAAACTTGTTTTGCTTTTGAAGAAATTGCATACGCCCAGGCTACCTTATTTTCTGCTGCAGTTTCTGTTTGGCAGTTTGTTCAGCGCTTTGTTTATTCTGTATTTCAAAAGTTCCAGTCATTGGCTGGCTTGGCTGACTTCGCTGGTGCTGGGTGTTCTGCTGGTCGCGAATGAGTTTCTTGAAAGCGAGTACAAGCGTTTCACCCTGAGTTGGGCCATGTTTGGCTTGTGCGCCATGCTGCTGTTCAATTTTGCTTTGCCGTTTATGATGGGCAGCATTCATGCTGTATGGTTTTATTTGAGTACATTATTGGGTGCTGCGCTTGCCTTCTGGCTGTATAAAAAGACACCGCAGCATTACGGCAGCATCAAGCCTGTAGGGATTATTGCTGCGGTATTGATGTTTGCTTATGCCGCAGACATGATTCCACCCGTGCCGCTGGTAAAACGCGATGTTGCTGTGGCCTATGATTTAAGTAAAGTAAACGGTAATTACCTGCTTAAGCAGCAGGCATCATCATGGTGGGTATTCTGGCGCAAAACCAGCAGCGACCTTGAAGTGATGCCGGGACAGCGTGTTTACTGTTTTTCATCCGTATTTGCACCTCCAGGGCTGCAAACCAGATTGATCCACCGCTGGCAGCATTACGATAAAAAAGAAGGCTGGAAAACTGAATCCAAGGCGGGGTTTAGCCTCGCGGGTGGGCGTTATGGTGGCTTTCGCGGTTATACCTATAAGAGTAATCTTGCAAAAGGTGACTGGCGGGTCAGTGTAGAGACCGAGAACGAAAAAACCATTGCGGTGTATTCGTTCTCAGTCGAGCATGTACAGGCTGCACCAGCTACGGTGGTGCAACTGTATTAAGTGTGTTTAGTGCTGCTCGTTGCTATGTGACATCAGTTTATCGATATAGGCAATCGCAACGGCAGAGAATACAAAGGTCATGTGAATAATAGTTTGCCAGATCAGCACTTTATCGGTCAGGTTTTCTGCATTGATAAAGGTTTTCAGCAGATGGATCGATGAAATGCCGATAATCGCAGTGGCCAGTTTTACCTTGAGCAGGTTGGCGTTCACATGCGAGAGCCAATCGGGTTCGTCCGGGTGGCCTTGCAGGTTCAAGCGCGAAACGAAGGTTTCATAACCACCTACAATCACCATGATCAGCAGGTTCGAGATCATCACTACGTCAATCAAGCCTAGCACAATCAGCATGATGTCCGCTTCAACCAGTGTGCTGGCGTGTGAAACCAGATGAACCAGCTCTACGCCGAAAAAGAATACATAAACGGCCTGCGCAACAATCAGGCCTAAGTAAAGCGGTAATTGTAACCAGCGGCTGCCGAACAGGATGTTGGTCATGATGCCGCTTTGCTTGTAGGCGGCAGAAGATGAATTTTTATTTTCTTGCATGTGTTTAAAACCTTTAAAAAAATTGTACAAAACGCCGGCTATTGTATCAGCTTGGCATGAAGTTTTTATTTAACTGATATGACTGTCCAGCGTGTAATGTGCCGTTTCATCCAGTGCCAGTAATTCTGTCAGTACCGGCATGGTTTCAGCCAGCGTGTTCGGCAGTGTCCAAGGCGGGTTAATGATAAACAGGCCGCTGCCATGCATGCCAAAACCATCAGGTGAAGGCGTATGTATCGACATGGTGACATGCAGCCAGTCCGGCACATCCAGCGCTTTAAGACTGTCTATCATTTCATCTGGTTCCGCACGTTGTAAAATTGGATACCAGATGATGTAAGTGCCGGTAGGAAAGCGCTTAAGGCTGTCCTGAATACAATTCGCGACATATTGGTAATCCTGCTTATCTTCATAAGGCGGGTCTATCAGCACTACCGCACGGCGCGTTGGCGGTGGCAGGCAGGCTTTAATACCTGCAAAGCCGTTTTGCATCTCTATTTTTACCTGCTTGCCAAAGCTGTGGAAATTTTCGTCAAGGATCTTGTAATCGTTCGGATGCAGTTCAAACAGGCGCATTCTGTCATCGGTACGCAGATACAGCTCCGCGATGGATGGAGAGCCTGGATAAAGCGCCAGTGCTCCGGTATTGAATGACTGAATCTGCGCTACATAATCAGCCAGCGGTTTTGGCAGGTTTTTAGCGGCTAACAGTTTGCTGATGCCTTCTTTAAACTCGGCGTTCTGTGTGGCATAACCTTCAAGCAGGCTGTACATGCCGGCACCGGCGTGCGTGTCGATATACCAGTACGGTTTATCCTTTTGCGTGGTGTAGGCCAGCACCAGGCCGAGTACATAATGTTTTAAAACATCGGCATGGTTGCCGGCGTGAAAGGCGTGGCGATAACTTAACATGGGCGCTTGCTGATAAAAGTATTGGAAATAAAGTTTCGCTATTATAGCTTTTAATACTTTTGAAGCAGCCTTAACTTACCTAAACCCGGTATTTTCAGTTAGCATTTCGATTATAGATAATTCACCAAAATTTCAGATTTATGTCACAGCACGCACACCATCACGATCATCATGAGGACCACGACCATTACTTTATTCCGTTTGCGCTGATTTTTACCTTTGCTGTAATTGAGGCGATAGGCAGCTGGTACACCGGCTCGCTGGCGCTGCTGAGTGATGCGGGACATATGTTCTCAGATGTGCTGGCATTGGGGCTGGCATGGATGGCAAGCGTGATGGCAAGAAAGCCGAAAGTGGCGCGTCACGCGTCCGGGGTCAGTTATGCAGAGCTGGCCGTGTCGATTATTAATGCGCTGACCATGCTGCTGGTGATTGCCTACGTCGTGCTTGAAGCCATAGACCGATTCCACAATCCGCATCAGGTCAAAGGGCTGGGGCTGACTGTCATCGCAACGCTGGGCCTGATTGTGAACATCATTGTCGCCAAGCAGTTGCACCATCAGGCGGAACACCATGGCGAGAGCCTCAATAACCGTGCGGCGTACCTGCACGTCATCGGCGACCTGCTGGGTTCGCTGGCGGCGGTGGCGGCAGGCGTGGTGATCTACTTCACGGGCTGGATGCCGATCGACCCGATACTGTCCTTGTTTATCTCGCTGTTATTGCTGGCATTTACCTTGAACCTGGTGCGCGATATCGTTGCTACTATGCGCGGCAACAATAAAACAGCCGATTCTGAGTGTGCATCATGAAGCCTGGGCTGACCTTTGATATCAACTGCCACAAGTGTGAACGCCTGGCCGGTTTTCTGGATGCAGTAAAAGAAAAGCATCCCGATTATTTTTGCAAACCGGTGCCGGCTTTCGGTGACGCCAACGCGGAGCTGGTAATTGTTGGCCTTGCGCCTGGCATGCACGGAGCTAACCGCACCGGGCGCCCGTTCACTGGCGATTATGCAGGCGTGCTGCTGTACGAAACGCTTTATAAATATGGTTTTGCAACAAAGCCAGTATCGGTTTCCCCTGATGATGACCTGCAACTGATCAATTGCCGTATCAGCAATGCCGTGAAGTGCCTGCCACCGGATAACAAACCGCTGCCTATTGAAATTACAACCTGTAATCAATATATTGCTGCCGAATTGCAAGCCATGAAACCCGGCAGTGTCATACTCGCACTGGGCAATGTGGCACATGCCGCAGTGCTGAAAGCGTTTGCGGTGAAAGCCAAAGATTACAAGTTCGGTCATGCTACACGCCACATACTGCCGAATGGGTTGGTGTTATATGATAGTTATCACTGTAGCCGCTATAACACCCAAACACGTCGGCTTACAGAGGTGATGTTTCATGAGGTGTTTGCCGTAATCAAGAAAGAGCTGTAAGCATTTATTTTCTGTAATGTGATTAAGTAAAGGAGACTCAATATGCCATACGTAAATATTAAACTCGCCGGTGAAGTAACCCGTGAACAAAAAGCGCAGATTGCTAAAGAAATTACCGAAACGCTGGAGCGCGTGGCACATAAGCCTAAATCCTATACTTACATCACGTTTGAAGAGGTGGCTTATGAGGATTGGGCAATTGCCGGGGAGTTGTTGGATTCCTGATAATTTTCTAAGGAAACATGGAATAAGTGCCTGTGCGAGCAAATTGCTGCGTTGCGCGGTACTCGTAACCTCACTGTATACCGCATACTATCTCGGTTCCTGCGTTCCGTGCGCCTTTGGCGTGTGAGCCAGTATTTGGCTTCCCCAATTGACGTAAGCCGCTGAAGCGGCAAGTCAAGTGTGAAATTATGCGCTTCAGCGCATATATTCCACGGACACGCCGTTTCACTCCAAGCTTCCTGCTTTAGCAGGTTAGCTTGGTGGGGATGCCCTTTACGGGTATACGGGTGCACTTTATCTCGCTCGGCGACTTATTACGTGTTTTCTATACAAATTTGTTTCACAAACCTGTATATTTCTATGCGCCTGTTTATTTGTAGGCGCTATTTTTTTATTTAATATTTAATTCATTTTTGAGGGTTTTATGCGTAAGTTTTTTTCAGCATTGCTGGTTTCCATGATTGCGTTTACTAACGGCGCTTCCGCTGCCATTGACGAGACTATCCGTTATAAAGATTCTATTGAAATTAATGCGCCCGCAGATAAAGTGTGGGCAAAAATTGGCAGCTTTGCTGATATGAGCTGGCATCCGGCGATTGCTAAAACTGAAATGACTTCTGGTAAGGCAGATGAAGTCGGCGCTACTCGTGTGCTGACAACGCAAGAGGGCGGAAAAATTAACGAAGTGCTGACCAGTTATGATGCTTCTGCGATGACTGTTAAATATGAAATCACGGAAAGTGTGCTGCCTGTGCGTGAGTATGGTGCCACGCTGAAAGTGGAGGCGACTGCCGACGGTAAAACCATTGTGACATGGCGCGCCATGTTTAAACGTAAAGACCCTGCTAACCCAGGTGCCGCAGGTCAGGATGATGCGGCAGCTAAAGCTGCGATCAGTGGTATTTTCAGAACAGGCCTGGAAAATATCAAGAAAATTTCAGAGTAAGTCCTAAACGTCAGAATTATCAGGGGCGGCAAGTGTTTGAGAATAATATTTGTTGTCCCTGATGCAATCCATTCAAGTCATGGGCTGTTAAAATATGCCCATGTTTGATCCTAAACCTATCTTAAAAAACCTGCCTAACCTGCCCGGCGTGTATCGCATGATCAACGCTGCGGAAGAGGTGATTTATGTAGGTAAAGCCAAAGACCTTAAAAAGCGCGTTTCGTCGTATTTCAATAAAAACTTGCCCAGTCCGCGCACGCGCATGATGGTGAGTAATATTGTCAGGATAGAAACCACGGTGACGCGCAGTGAGGCAGAAGCGCTGCTGCTGGAAAATAACCTGATTAAAGGTTTGATGCCGCGTTACAACGTGCTGTTTCGTGATGATAAGTCTTATCCTTATATAGTCTTGACTGGTGATGAGTTCTCGCGGCTGGCATTTCACCGTGGTGCGCAGCGTAAAGGGAATCAGTATTTCGGGCCATTTCCGAATTCAGTTGCAGTGCGCGAGAGCATTCAGCTGCTGCAGAAGGTATTCAAGCTGCGCACCTGTGAAAATACCGTGTTTGCAAATCGTAGCCGACCATGTTTGCAGCATCAGATCGAGCGCTGCACCGCACCGTGCTTGGGGCTGATTTCGGATGAAGATTACCGCAATGATGTACATCAGGCTGCCATGTTTTTACAGGGTAAAACTACCGAAGTTATGGACGCGCTGGGTGAGCAGATGAATGCAGCCGCCGCCAGACAGGAGTATGAACAGGCGGCGGTGTTTCGCGACCGTATTCAGGCCTTGCGTCAGGTACAGGCCAAGCAGTTTGTGAGCGACTTTAATGTGTCGGATGCCGATGTGATTGCGTGTGCTGAGCTGGAAGGCCAGCATTGTATCAATCTGGTCATGATACGCGGCGGGCGCCACTTGGGTGATCGAAGCTACATGCCAAAAAATACCGATGGTGAGGCGCTGGAAAACAGCGTGGAGGCTTTCATCGGTCAACATTATATGGCGCAGAATACGCCGCCGTTGATTGTGACCGGAATCAAGATTGAAACTGCGGTGCTTGAAGAGGTGTTGAGCGAGCAGGCCGGGCGCAAGGTCAAGATCAATACCAACCCCATCGGCGATAAACGCGTGTGGCTAAAAATGGCGCAGACCAATGCCGAGTTGGCGCTAAGCCAGCGTGCGGCTACTTCTGCCAATCAGGCTGCGAAACTTGTGGCATTGAGAGAAGCGCTGCGCTTGCCAGACAGTACTGAGCGCATGGAATGTTTTGATATCAGCCACACCATGGGAGAGGCGACGGTGGCAAGTTGTGTGGTATTTGACCGCGGTGATATGCAGAACAGCGAGTACCGTCGCTATAATATCACTGGCATTACCCCGGGCGATGATTATGCTGCCATGCGTGACGTATTGACGCGACGCTATAAAAAAGTGGCGGCAGGAGAGGGCGTGCGTCCCGACCTGATATTTATTGACGGCGGTAAAGGCCAGCTTGGTGTGGCGATGGAGGTGATGGCAGAAGTCGGTTTGGACGATATTCTGTTGGTAGGCATTGCCAAAGGCGAAGAGCGCAAGCCGGGTCTGGAAACGATGATTTTTTCTGATACCGGTGAAATGATTAATCTGGAAAAAGACAATAAAGGCCTGCATCTGCTACAGCAGATTCGTGATGAAGCGCACCGTTTCGCGATTACCGGTCACCGCGCGAAACGCGGCAAGGCCAGAATGCATTCCAGCCTGGAAGATATTGACGGCATTGGTGCCAAGCGGCGCAAAGCCCTGTTAACACGCTTTGGTGGGCTGGATGGCGTAAAAAGTGCTAGTATTGAAGAAATCGCTAATGTGGAAGGTATTAGCCGTGCATTGGCTGAAAAAATATACGAAGAGTTGCACTGATGGGCACTTTTAAAAAACACATTTTTGGGGATGCAGTATTACCCGTAAAGGGCATGTCCACCAAGTGCCCGCTGTTTCACAGCGACCTTGGTGCCAAAGGCGCACGGAACGCAGGAACCGAGATAGCATGTAATATACAGCGAGGTTGCGAGTACCGCACAACACAGTAATGCGCCCCAAAAATATGTTTTTTAAAGTGCCATCATAATGCTAATAAAAAAAGGGGACCTATTTAATGGTTTGTAATATTCCAACCATGCTGACATGGTTACGCATTTTATTGATTCCCATTTTTGTGGGAGCGTTTTACTGGCCTGAGAATCTGCGTACCTTGGGTGAAATGCCTTCTCATCAGGTGAATATCTTTGCAACATCTGTTTTTATCATTGCAGCGCTCACGGATTGGCTGGATGGTTACCTGGCGCGCTATTTAAAGCAGACTTCGGCGTTTGGTGCTTTTCTTGACCCGGTTGCAGATAAACTGATGGTGGCTGCTGCATTGATTGTACTTGTGGAGTTCGGGCGTGTCGGTGCAATCGTTTCCTTGATTATCATTGGCCGGGAGATTGCAATCAGTGCACTGCGTGAATGGATGGCGGGCGAAGGTCAGCGCAGCAGTGTGGGCGTTGCCATGATAGGCAAGGTTAAAACAGCAGTGCAAATGCTGGCGATTATACTGCTGCTGTATTGGGATGATGTGAATCTCGGCACATTGGGATTGTTCAAAACTAAAGATGTCGGACATGTGTTAATTGTGATTGCCGCATTTTTGACATTGCTATCAATGGCTTATTATTTACGTGCGGCAATGCCTAAATTGAAGCGCAAATAAATATAAAAGAATTACGTGTTTTTTGCTTGACGATACGCGCAAAATCTCTATAATGGCGCCTGTCTTAACGATGACACAACGTAATGACAACGCGGGAATAGCTCAGCTGGTAGAGCGCAACCTTGCCAAGGTTGAGGTCGCGAG
>CAZUOQ010000003.1:0-168456 GCA_964622195.1 uncultured Methylotenera sp.
GCCTGCTTTGGGAGCAGGATGTCGGGAGTTCGAATCTCTCCACGCCGACCAAATTAATTAGCCTGTTGATATCAGATATCAACAGGCTAATAAATAAAGTCAGCCCGATTTACTCGATGTAAAATCTTGTAACCAAAATCTGCCCGTAGCTCAACCGGATAGAGCACCAGCCTTCTAAGCTGGGGGTTACAGGTTCGATTCCTGTCGGGCAGGCCAAGTTTTAAAAGTCTCTATGGTGGCTGTAGCTCAGCTGGTAGAGCCCTGGATTGTGATTCCAGTTGTCGTGGGTTCGAGCCCCATCAGCCACCCCATCTAATTTTTCATTGCAAATCTTGGGTTTACATTTTGATTGAGCGATGGTGCCCTCTGAAGATACTCTTGGAAATGTCGTGATACCAATGCCTTGTAGAGTTTATCTAAAAGCCTAAGGCATATTTTTCTGCTCATATCCAATTTCTTGTTTATTAAATTACAAACTCAAATTGGTTTGCAATTTAAGTGCTAGCAACCGTCAAGATGTCGTTCCGAAGTCAAGCTTCATATTTGGCTATCACATACCCCCAATACATGGGGTTCATCTTTATATAGCGAACCTAGATAATCCGGTCATTGTATTCACCATGACTGGAGCAAGCCTGTGTTAAGAAAAAAACAAATATTCATCGCTGTTTCTGCGTTATTAAATTTCAATCCGGCCTATGCAGGCTCTCTAATTGGTCTAAATGATTTGCCCGGCACCTTACCGGCTAATATTGGCGCTTCGGCACTAGCCCTTTCTGATGATGGTCTGGTGATGGTGGGTGGTATCCGACTGGACCCTTACACCTACAGAGCTTATTCATTCGATGCTTCAGGAAAAACAGCATTGGCAGTTCCTGATGGAGCAACCAAAACTTTTGCCCAAGGCGTTTCTGCAGACGGCAGTACTATTGTTGGCTGGGGAACCATTAATTCATCCTACAACAGTGCACTGGTCTGGAATGGTGGAGCAGTCAGCACACTGCCCAATCTGAGTGCGACGAGCCCTGCAGCGAGTCAGGCATTTGCAGTGTCGGATAATGGAAATGTAGTCGGTGGTACGAGCTACGCTGGGTTATTTGGCGGTGGTTATCACGCTGTCCTATGGCATAACAATGGTGGTGTATGGGGTGCACCACAAGATATTAATGGGGCTGGCTTTTCGTCCAGTTTTGTTCGAGACCTTGATGCAGCCGGTACTACAGCAGTGGGGGAGGCTAGCAGTGAGGTGACAACTTATGTGGGCTCTACGCTCACCCATGTCAGCGGTTATACACAGGAAGCTTTTAGGTGGACCGCCGAAACCGGTATGGTTGGATTGGGCGTGTTGGCTAGTCATGAAGCGCCGGTAGATTACGCAGGACTAACGGCACGCAGCTGGGCACGCGGTGTATCAGCCGATGGTAGTGTTGTAGTAGGCGAATCACGCGCTGCGAATGAATCAATAGATGTCGCAGGCAGTATTCTGGCTTTTCGCTGGACTCAGGAAACCGGCATGGTAAGTCTGGGCCTGCTTCCGGGGGGGACATACAGTATTGCTGATGATGTTAACGCGGATGGCACTGTTGTTGTAGGCAGCGCAAGCATGCCTGTTCCTACATATCCCAGTATACTTGGGGCATATGCATTTCGCTGGACTCAAGCTGGGGGTATGCAATATGTGGGAGATTGGCTAACTGCCAATGGTGTGAATGTGGGTGCTAATAAATTTAGCAGTGCATTGGCTGTGGATGCGAGCGGTAATGTTGTAATGGGGTCAGGACAGATTAACGGCACGACACAGACTTACCTTGCACGTGTGAATAGTGGTACAGGTACAGGTACAGGTACAGGTACAGGTACAGGTACAGGTACAGGTACAGGTACGGGTACGGGTACAGGTACAGGTACGGGCGTCATCGGTCTCAATGACTTTTACGGCTCTCTCGCGACCTGGCAGCAGAATCTGAATGCGATTGCGCATCGCTACGGTCTTACTTTGTGGGGTTCTCATCACCGTACCCTGATGGATACCGGCATCGCAAATGATAGCGGAACCGGCATGTGGGCAACAGGTGACCTGGCTTATCACAACGACAGCGACAGTAAGCAGGCATTAGGTGAATTCGGTGTGTTCCATGATTTCAGTCCGGGTTTGCGTGCAGGGCTTGGTTTTGGTGCTAATGGTGTAAGGCAGGATCTGTCTTTTGGCGGCAAAACCAGATCGCATGGTACTTATGGTGTGTTCGAGATTGATTATGCGCCGACTGAAAAGCGCGACCTGATTGTCAGTGCGACTGCACTGTATGGCAGGATGGACGCAGATATTCGTCGCGGCTATTTAAACGGTGCGGCGCTCGATTCATCCAAAGGGGACACTGATACCGATACCTCGGCAATACGTTTGCGCTTGGATAAACACGATATTGCCCAAATCGGTAATTTTAGTTTTAGTCCGTATCTGTCTTATAGTTATCTGAAGACGAATGTAGATGCATATACTGAAATTGGTGGTGGCTTTCCAGTTGCTTACGATGACCAGAAACTGCACATACATGAATGGCGTTTAGGCGCGACAGCTAAAACAGCACTTTCTACTGACACAGACTTACGTTTCAATGCAGAAGTTGTTTCTGCCAGAAACAAGACCGATGCAGTGAATGGCAGATTGCTGGGTGCTGGTGGTTTTGCATTCAATTTTGCGAGCACCAGCGAAACGGAAGCTTGGGGGCGCCTGGGTGTGGAGGTGGATCATCGTTTCAGCAGGAGTTCAGTGTTATCTGCCTCAGTGTATGGCGCAAACGAAGGCAATGATGCGACAGCTTCTGGCAGTATCAGCTGGAAAACCACTTTCTAACACGCATAATAAAATACGAAAAGGCTATTGATGAGATATTTACTGAAAGTATCACTGATAACGTTTTGTTTTGCAGGGCTGCCTGCCTTTGCCGGTGATTTTGATGCTGCCGGTGATTTGAAAGCGCAGGCAGTAAAATATGTGCACATTGAAAATCAGGAGACTCTGCGCCAGATCAAGCGCGTGGTCATTCCTAGTTTCATGGTGGATTTTGTCAGCGAATTAAATTACAGCAAGAATTTAAGCGGGTTCGAAGCGGTATTAGGTGCTGATTCAGATGTCAGCCTAAAACTGGTGGGGGCTGATCAGGCACGCTTTCAAGCCATTACTAATGCCTTATATGAGAAAACCGTGGCGCAGTTACAGGCATCTGGCATTGAAGTGATAACGAATGCCGAGCTGCAAGCCAGTCCCGAATACGCTGAACTGAGCGCAAAAGGCATTACGCCGCTGCCAAGCGAGCAGGATGCCAAAGCCGGTAAGGGGCTTTTTTTCTCTGCACAGAACCTGCCGCTTTATCACATGGATGAAGTGGGTTTTATTCCGGCATTCCAGTTATTCGGTAAAGCGAAAGAAGACCAGTTCCTGACCTTCGGCTCGCGTTTTTCCAGCGGGTTTTCTTCCGGATTTAACCAGCAGATTGAAGAAAAAATTGCCAAGAAATTTAATGCTTCCGTGCTGAAAGTGCGGGTCACGTTACTTGGCGGGCAACTCAACCCGGATAAAAGTTTCTGGAGCAGCGGTAAGGTTTCTACGCGTGCGGCAGCCAGTTTTGCAGACTTTGTGAATCGTTACGCTTTTATTACGCCAGAGGGTAAAAAAGCGCGCGTATCGCTCAAGGAAACTGTGGCTACAGGTGACGTAGGCGAGCTTGTGAATGTCACCAGCAGCGGTACCAAAGCCACTGATACCGTACAGAATGCAGCGGTGCTTGCCTATAATGTGGCTGCGATTGCAGGACGATTCACAGGCGTGAGCGCACCGACTATCAATGCGTATTCATCTACTAGCCGTTTTGAATGTCGTGTCGAGCCTGATGTCTTTGAGAAAAAGGTGGTGGCTGATTACAGCGGTATTGCAGCCATGTTCATGCACGCAGTGCAGGCAGGGAAATAGTAGTAAGGCTGTTCAGTCATGCGTCAGCAGAAAGCGCCTGTTTGGGCAGTTTTATCTGCAATTTCAAACCCTGTGGTTTGTTGTCCTGAAATACCACTTCGGCACCTAACATAGCCGCTCTTTTGCGTATATTAGCTAAACCCCGCCCTTGTGAGCGGGGTTCTTTTTCACTGATGCCTATGCCATCATCGGCAATTTCCAGCACTATTAAGTCCGCAGTGCATTGGAGCGAAATGACGACTTGCCTGGCATGGGCGTGACGAATGATATTGGATACCGCCTCGCGTAATATCCGTCCTAAATTAAGCGCTTGCGGCTGTGTCAATTGCAAGGTGCCAGAAGACATGGTGTCACTCCAGATAAGGACTATGCCTACATCGCTCAGGCGCTGTTCACATTCAACACGGAAATTCGCCATGGCATCCATCAGTGCAATTTTTTCTACGCCCGCACAAGAAACCACATCTCTTAAATCCTGCAATGCAGAACGTGCCAGTTCCGCATTGTTAGGTGTTTGTGCACGGTAAACCAGTGTCAGTAATTTAGCGCCGACATCATCATGCAGGTCCTGGTAAATGCGCTCGCGTTCCTCAAGCATCGCCTGTTCTTTAAGCATGGCCTGAATCTGTGCAAAATTTTTATCCAGTTCCATATGCTTGGCTGCCACACGCTGTTCCAGATGTTCATTCAGCACTTCATAGCTGTTAAGCGCACGTACATAGCGCGTGGTCATGACCCAGCCAATAATCAAAAACAGCACCGGTGCGGCAAACTGCAGTAAAAATTCCTCACCACCCCAGAGTGATATCCAGCTTAACCAAGCAGGTTGTGCATGTAGCACCCAATCATGAAAGGCGAGTAACAGAATCAGCCCCAGTGCGCCCAAGAGTAATTTGGCATCCTGGTTGTTTTGTACCACTACTGCACGGATAAGATGCAGTAATGTCGCAGCCAGCGCCAGTATTGTGATGAAATGCCAGAAAGCGCTAACCGCCATAAAATGTGATGCCGGCGCCAGTAATAAGGATAATGGCGAGAGTATCAGCAAGCCCCATAAACAGTAGCGTAGGGGCTTCCAGTCTGTTTGCACGAAACGTAACAATGAAATAAACAACAAGGCGGCGACTATCTGGAAGCTGGCATTAATCAACATTTCCCAGCTGGTGGTAGAGAGTGGTGCCTGTGTGATGTAAAGGTTAATGGATTGTAGCGCCCATACCAGCGCCGCCAAGCCGAATAAAGCGTAAGCGGTGTCTTGTTTCCTTCGCCACCACAGGCTGAGCATCAGTACGCTAATGGCTGCGATCAACAAGCTGGCGGTTTGGTTAAGCGTGATGCGGACAAAGTGTGCATGATCATAACGTGGCTGCAGATTCTGCAAGGTATCAATTACGGGAGTTGCAAGTGTGGCTTGGGAGTTTTGCGGGGCAAGCAGCCTTATGTGTAACGTATTGCTGCCTGCGCGTAATAAATGCGGTGGAATTACAAACAGTAAAGGCCGGTTCCAGTTACGTCCTATCGGCTCGGTAAAACTGCCGCCATCACCAATTTTCACACCATTAAGATAGAGTTCTCCGTTCATGCTCAATCTGGCGATATAAACTGCATGAATGTTCTTTTCATCGGCCTTGTTAAAGTCAAAATAAAAACGATACCAGGCCGTACCATAAATATCCGGGCGCGCAATTCGCCAGTAATCCGGCATTTCAACCGCCTGCCATGCGGCGTCGGCAGGTGGTGGGGTATTTGAATCGTTCAGAATAAAATCTGCTCTGGCAGGCATTGGTGTCCTTGTTTCGGCAGCAGCACTTGTATTAGCAAAGCCGAACAAAAACAGCAGCATTACGCTTGCACATAAGAATTTTCTTGATAACAGCGCGTCGTGTCTCATTTAAAAAAAGGACATGATTTGCACATAGAAATCACGTACATCCACGAAATTACGTCCGGCAAAAGTGTCCTGCATTTCCAGTTTAACAATCAGCGGTAACTTTAATCTGCCTTGCTGCCAGGCATTAATGCCGCTCCATGCAGCGCTCAAGCGATATTGGTCTGCAATGGTGTGTGTATTCATTTCCAGGCTGTGCGTGTCGGTGCCGAGGCTTGAGCGATAATGGTCGCGACCTTCTTCGTAGCGATGCCATGTGGCAGAAAAGCGCCAATCAGACCAGCGATAGCCTAGTTCAACATCTGTCTCATAGAAATCACCCAGATCCCGATGCAGTTTTTGTTTTGAGCTGCTTAACGCAAGTAGCTGCCCTTGCGCAGGAACACGCATGGTGACGCGGTCTGCGGTCTGGAGGTTGTAGTCGCCCAGCAAATGCAAATCAAAGCCTGCGCCTAAATCACGAAAATACTCAAGCCTGGCACGAATATCCGTACTGCCATCGCCTGGCGGTACATCCAGCAGGTTATCCGGATCATCCTCCTTGGCAATGCCAAAGCGCACGCCCAACCCCAGAATAGCACTTTCCTGAGGTGTTTTATGGAATCGCCACAAGAAGCCTAATGTCGGGTCACCCAACCCTGCCGAACTTGTAGTTTGTACGCGCTTGTAGCCGTAACCAAATGCCGGATTGGTCAGTATATTCTGCACGCCGGCTGTTCCCATAGGCGGAATACCTGCGCCAGCCGGAGCAAATGGGAAGTTGCCGGCATTGACAGGCATGCCCGGGTTAAATCCCGGGTTGTAGCCGACATTGCCTCCATTCACAGAGAATTTCGCATGGGTCGTGGCATCGCTATAGGGGATAATCGCTCCCACGGTTAAATCAGGTGTCACTCCATAGCCTAGTGTCAGGATGCTGAACTGGCTTTTAACTTTCGTGTCCAGTTGCGTAATACCCAGCGATGCATTGCTGCCCAGCAGTGCCAAAGCAGGAAAAATGCTCGCATTCAAATTAACGCCATTAAATGCGGCATCCAGGTCTTGCCGCTTCCCGTCATTATCATAGCGCGCGTCATACTGGTTGCTGCGCAGTTCCAGGCGTGCCGCCCAGCGGCCCTCCGGCGCCATGGTATCCAGACCAAAGCCCATTGAAGCCGGCAGTATTTCAGCTCCGGCAGCCGGTTGTGTACATGCTAGAAAGAATAATCCTGATAAAACTAGCTTTTTGCAGAAAGATGGTTGTGCCATATTGTTATTAGTATTATTAATCATTAAATCAGTGTGCCACTGAATGCAAATTCTTAATCCCCCTAGTTTAAGGGGGGGTATTGCATTTTAATCTGTTTATACTCAGCATATCATCTACTTTTTTGAAGCCGAATCTTTCTACTCGCCATGAGAACTGCATTTATATTAGAGGATATTCCTGAGTCACAAGCCTGGCTTGCAGCGGCGTTGATCGATAGCTTTCCGCACGTGCAGATTATTTCGGCCATGTCGATTGCTGATGCCATGGACATGCTGCCTGATGTCCCGAAAATTAACATTGCGTTAATTGATTTGAGCTTGCCCGACGGTAGCGGGCTAAAGGTTATTGAGTGGTTTAACCGCAATTCGCCGGAAACTATTTGTGTGGTTGCGAGTATTTTTGATGACGATAAACATATTTTTCCGGCCCTGCGCGCAGGTGCGCACGGATACCTGCTCAAGGACCAGCCGCAATTATCGATTGTGCAGGCACTTAACGGCATCATGACTGGTCAGCCGCCTCTGTCTCCCGCAATTGCACGCAAACTGCTGAATCATTTTCACGCGCCGCAAACCAGCCCGCAGGATGCGCTTACCGAGCGTGAGAAGGAAGTACTGTCGATTATTGCAAAGGGAATGACCATGGCAGAAACCGCAAAAATTCTCGGGCTGACGCGCCATACTATTGCAGGTTATGTGAAAGATATTTACCGCAAATTAAATATTTCATCCCGTGCCGAGGCGGCGCTTTCGGCGCAGCGGATGGGGCTGATTTAGGTGCCAAGATTGAACATCTGAACTTCCTTTGCCACAATATCTCTGATACGTTGTGCATCTTCACTTTTATGAGAAATTAAATGTCCAGGGCTATATTCGTTTTTTCTTTGGTTTTCCTGTTCTTAGTTCCTGCTGCCAAATCGGCTGAAACATCTATGCGGCCCGGATTATGGGAAGTCACTACGTCATCAGATCTGCTGTGGTTGGTGCCGCACATTCCGCCAGACCAGATGGAGGGTTTAAAGGATTTAGCCAAAGAGTACGGACTGGATATGCCGCAAATCCAGAATGGATCGGCGCAATCAAATACCTGTATTACGCAGGAAATGGCGACCCAGAAAATCCCGCCCGGTTTATATCAGAGTGACATGGGATGTGTGGCTAAAAGCGCTACCCATATCGGTAATCAATATCGATTGGATTTTGAATGCACAAGCGATCAGTTAAAAGGTAAGGGCACTGCCCAAGGTACTTTTGTCAGCATGGAGAAATTTGCAGGGCAAACCACGTTTAATGGGTTTGTGCAGGGTAATCCAGTCAACGAAAAAGCGGATATCAGTGGCAGATGGCTTAGCGCCAACTGTGGGAGTGTGAAGCCGCTGCAGCAATAATTCGCTGCAACCACATCCAGCAGCGAACTGATGCTGTTCGAGTTATATCGATGCTTTTATCAGCGTAATCGCAGCATTTTTGGCGCGTCTGGCGGCTCCGCAATCCGGGCTGAGCCTTTCTATCATCGCGCCGCCTTCAAAAATAATGGTTAATTGCTGCCCTAAGGTTTGTGCGTCTTTGATGCCGGCCAATGCCGCCAGTTCTGATAAGTAGTGCTGCAATTCGTTTGATAACTCAACAGAGTAATGATGCACCGGGTGCGTCGGATCCGGAAATTCGATGGAGCCGATATGAAATGGCAGCCCATTGAATTCGGGTGTGGTAATCCATTGTTCATACAGGTTGCAAAGTTCAAATAACACCTCTTGAGAATCACTTTTTTTATTTGCTAGCCTTTCATTAATCCAGGCATAGAAGCGGTTGGATTTCTGTCTGAGGTATTCAATAATTAACTGATTCTTGCTGGGAAAGTATTTATACAGCGTGGCCTTGGCGATGCCTGATTCTGCAATAATTGTGTCAACGCCTGAGGCATGAATGCCGCGTGATTCAAAGAGTTGTGTGGCTACTGTAAGTATTTTTTCGCGCATATTTTTCATATATGTTCCTCAGCGATTGCTGTCGCTATTTTGCAATGGCTTATCCATGAGTTTTTGTGGGTACAGGCAGTGCACATAGCCTAATGCGTTGCTTAGATTGGCGGCGTTTTCGATTTCCACTTTGCCGGCATTTATAAAAGCGATAAACGCTTCCCGGTCCTGTGGCTGTAACATTGCCGCCTGCGGGAGCTGGCAATTACCCTCTTTCATTTTGTTATACATGCCAACCAGATTGTTTACAGTGGCACTGCTTGATTCGTTTACGGATACACGGTTTTCAGGCCTAAAAATATCAGACGATTCGGTATTCTTGTGTAAAAAAAGATTGTTCATAACCGCGCCAAACACAACAGCCAGGGTTATGAAAATTAGCGTAAACAGTGGCAAGTGCTTTGATTTTTCAGGTTTTGTGAAATTGCTGATAGATTGATTGACCAGCGCCCAGGGTTGCACCGATTTGTTCTGGATCTGGAGCTTTATCGCGCCGATCATCATAAACAATATTTGATCAGAAACTACTTCTGCATTGTTCAGCTTAAGCCTGCTGGTTTCTGTATGAATGATGTCTTTCAGTATGTTAATGTCTGTGATTGAAAGGTCAGTCTTTGCATTACTCGGGTCGGAGGTTCTGGCTTGATTCCATTTGCTTAAAATATCAGATAAACCCTTTAAACGGGCAATAGGAGATTGGCCTGCGCCTTGAAGCTGTGACTGAAATTCATTTGAACTGAAAAAACTTTTTAGCATCAGCTTTAATTCTCTTATCAAACCTTAAGGTAATGGCGCAACAAAACGAACAGATCTGTCTGAATGTTAGCGGATTGCCTGCGTATTATCAACATGAGCCTGTAAACAGTAGGTGTAATTAAAGCTGCAACAGGCGAAATTATTGATAGCGCAGGCCATTAGAGCTATAGTTGCGTTGAACGCAGTGAGTATCAATATTTATAATAAGGTTTTTTAATGACAGCACTACGTCCGGTATTGATGATCGTTGACGATGACCCGTTGATCACAGATACCCTGCATTTTGTATTAAGCAAACATTTCGAAGTTTGTGTGGCAGAGTCACATGCGCAGGTCAGGAGCCTGCTGCTGCAATTGGACGCTCCGCCAGCGCTAGCTTTGGTTGATTTGGGCTTGCCGCCTAGTCCTCATTTGCCGGAAGAAGGTTTTAAAGTCATCAGTGCACTGATTGCACATGCTCCGGCGATCAAAATCCATGTATTGTCAGGGCAGAGTGAAGATGCCAATGTCAAGCATGCGCTGTCATTGGGTGCTGCTGATTTTATTGCCAAGCCATGTGATGTGGAAAAGCTGAAAGAGATGCTTTTACATGCGCTCAAGGTGCAGGATGCCGAACGCATAGAAAGCAAGGTGGAGCAGGAAGATGGCGGGTTGCTCGGCAAAAGCCTGCCGATTCAGGCCTTGCGTTTACAGATCAGGCAGTTTGCTGATTCGCCATTTTCTGTGCTGATCGAAGGTGAATCCGGCAGTGGTAAAGAGCTGGTGGCTGGCAGTTTTCATTGTCAAAGTGAGCGCTCGCTTCAGCCGTATTTATCTATTAACTGTGCGGCAGTTTCACCATTGCTGGCCGAGTCAATTTTATTCGGGCATGCCAAAGGTGCTTTTACGGGGGCGGTTGCGAATCATTCCGGATATTTTGAAGAGGCTGGTGAAGGTACGCTGTTTCTGGATGAAATCGGTGAGTTGCCGTTGGAGTTGCAGGCCAAGTTGTTGCGTGTTTTGGAAAACGGAGAATATCAGCGTATCGGAGAGACGCAGACTCGCAAAAGCCGGGCACGTGTAGTCGCCGCGACCAATCGGGATTTGCGTGCAGAAGTGCGTGCCGGAAAATTCAGGGCTGATTTATATCACCGCCTCAGTGTATTCACGGTAAAAGTGCCGCCACTGCGTGAGCTTGGTGAGGATAAGCATTTGCTGCGTGAACATTTCGCGGCTTTCTATGCTAAGCAGATTGGTAAAGCACTGTTCGAGCTCGATGTAAAAGCGCAGAACCGTTGGCTGGATTATGCTTTTCCCGGCAACGTACGTGAATTAAGAAATATCGTGATTCGCTTAATCGCGAAATATGCCGGCAAAACCGTTACAGAAAATGAGCTGATTGCCGAGTTTGATCTGACCGGGCCGGAAATTTCAGGTAATGAATTCAGTTTGAACAATGAAGCCAGTATGACAATACAAGCGCAGCGCCATTTGCAGCGTCAGGCCAATGTCAGTCTCGATGCGGTGCTTAAAAGCTGGGAGCGTGCCTATATTGAAGCTGCAATGAAAATGACACATGGTAACTTGAGCCAGGCCGCCAAGCTGCTTAATGTGAATCGCACAACGCTATACAGCCGCATGAATACGCAAGATGATAGTTAAAGCATCATTGATAAATATGTGCTTACTCGCTAGTATTGCTACCCTGTTCGGGTATTTTGTTTTATCGTAGAATCGGGAATCTTGCGCAATAATTGCGCTTATCGATCAACCACTTGGATTGGCAGGAATAATTTGTATTATCCCCACTTTGGTTTAAAAGAGCCGCCGTTCAAAATTACACCGAATACGGATTTTTTCTTTTCTGGGGGTAATCGCGGCGCCATCCTGGATGCGCTGGTCTATGCGATCACCAACGGTGAAGGCATCATCAAGGTTGTGGGTGAGGTCGGCAGCGGTAAAACCATGCTCTGCCGCATGCTGCAAACAATCCTGCCGGAAAAAATCGAGAGTATCTACCTCGCCAACCCGAGTGTAGCGCCTGAAGACGTTCTGCATGCGATTGCTTTTGAGCTGCAGCTTAAATTGCCTAAAAATGCTGACCGTTTGAAAGTCATGCAGGAGTTGCAGGCTTATTTGCTGGCGCGTTATGCAGAAGGTCGCCAGGTCGTGATATTTGTAGAAGAAGCGCAAGGTATGCCGCTCGCCACGCTGGAAGAAATCCGGCTGTTATCCAACCTGGAAACCAAGCAGGATAAATTGCTGCAGATTGTGTTGTTTGGCCAGCCCGAGTTGGATGACAACCTGAATCAAGAGCATATCCGCCAGTTGCGCGAGCGGATTACGCATCGTTTTAACCTGGGGCCGCTGCAAACCAAAGATGTAGGCGAATACCTGATTTTCAGGCTGCGTGCGGCAGGCTATCATGGTCCGCACCTGTTCACAGAGTCGGCAATTAAAAAACTCTCCAAAGCATCGGAAGGTCTGGTACGTCGCGTAAATATTCTGGCAGATAAAGCCCTATTGTCTGCATTTGCCGATAATGTCTACCAAGTGACTCCCAAACATGTGCATGCAGCAGTCAATGACAGTGAATTCGGTTTAAAACCCAAATGGTATCAATCCGGCTTGGCAGCAAATAAACGTACATGGTGGGCTATATTGCTGCTGGTCATAGTAGGCTTGGGCATGTTGGCAGCAGCTTTGGTCTTGACGGGCAGACTGCAGTCAAAACCTGTCGTCAGTGTGGATAAACAGCCTGCTAAAAAAAGTGCAGTATTACCTGCTGCGACGGCATCGACTGCCAATGCAGCACCCGCCGTGATCGATGTGCAGCAGTTGTTAGTGAATCAGCGTTTGCGGGCTACTGACAATCTACTGGTAAACAGCAGCCCAGAGACCATATCCCTGCAAATCCAGTCTGTTCCTAGTGCTTTAGTCACGGATGGGCAGTCGCAGGATGCGATGTTAAAAACGGTGTTGGAAAAGTTGCGCCGGCAGTTGGAGATGGATAATATTTATCTGTATCGTATGCAGCAGAACGATAGTGTCTATACTGTGATTTTATATGGCACATTTGCCCAGCGTGCAGACGCGTTAAATGCACTTAACGGCTTGCCTGAGGAAATTAAAGTTAACCAGCCTTATTTACGCACTCTGGCAGGCGTGAAAAAAGACATTGAACTGTCGCAAAAAAATAAGCCAAATCCCTCATAGTTTCAGACTTTTTTCCCTAAATACAATTATTTTTTCAGATACTTAGCCTCAGATTGTAACTTATTGTTGTGATTTGCTATTTCCTGCTATTTTTTGCGGTATTATTCACGTGATATAAATAGAAAAGTGGCCTGTAAGGCAGCTATAGGGAGTGTTAATCTATGGCAATCAATAAAGTAATATTGATGCTGTCAATGTCTGTGGTGCTTGGTGTCTCGGCTTGTGCGCACAAGTCCAAGGTGCAGCCATCCAAGGGCCATATTGATGAAAAAAATGCGTCTGCAGCTAATGAGCCTGCAAAGCCTGCCGGCAATATTCCCAAGCCGGTAACGGATAACGTATATTTGCCGCCACCTAAACCCAAGGCGAAAGAGCCCATCTACAGCATCGTCGTCTATGACACGCCGGTGAAAGAAGTGCTGTTCGCGATTGCGCGTGATAGCAAGCTCAATATCGATATTCATCCGTCAATTCAAGGTCGGGTCACGCTGAATGCTGTTGACCAGACGCTGCCGGCAATTCTTGAGCGTATTTCCAAACAGGTGGATTTAACTTATAAGGTACAGGGCAATGTACTGACGATCACACCTGATCAGCCGGCACTGCGTACTTACAAGATCGATTATGTCAACATGACGCGTGACACCACAGGCTTTATTGGTGCCGCGGCAGAAATATCCAGTACCGGACAGAGTGCTACCACCGGTGCGGGCGGGACTTCCAGCACAACCAGCACGACTGGTAATGGCGCCAATAACAGTTCGCGTACAGCGGTGAACAGTGAATCAAAGAACCGTTTCTGGGAAACCTTGGAAAAAAACATCAAGGATATTCTGGCTGAAACCGATAAAGAGATCGTCATTACCCGACTCGGCAATCCAAAAGAGGCTAATAAACAATCTGATAAAGTGGCTGCTGAAGCAGCGAGCCAGCAGGATAAGGCGCAAAATTTACAGCAGGAATACACTGAATTCAAAACACTTTATGCGGCTACCGTGATTGTCAACCGTGAAGCCGGGATTATCAATGTCAGGGCAACCAGCAAACAGCATGAGCGTGTGCAGGAGTTTCTGGATAAGGTGATGGCCAGCGTTAAACGCCAGGTGTTAATTGAGGCTACCATTGTTGAAGTCAGGTTAAGTGATAGTTTTCAGGCTGGCATAGACTGGAGTCGCCTGAATAATAGTGCGACCAATAGCGGGTTTCAGTTCAGGCAGCAGCTTGGTGCGCAAACCAATAGTATCAGCGGCACTGGCAATAATTTTTCAACTAGCGCCAATGCGTTCGGTGTTGTGCCTAATGCAGGTTTTGTTGCCGGATACCTGAACCCGATCAGCCGAATTGGCAATATTGCAGCCTCCATTAATTTACTTGAGCAATTTGGCACGACCAAGGTGCTGTCCAGCCCTAAATTGATGGTGCTTAATAATCAGACCGCAGTGCTTAAAGTTGTAGACAATATTGTTTATTTTACCGTGCAGTCACAACAATCGCAGGGCTCTGTCGGCGGTGGAATTTTATCTACGGTGACCACAACGGCAAACACGGTTCCGGTTGGGGTGGTCATGACAGTAACGCCGCAGATTAATGATGGCGGCAATGTGAATATCAATGTGCGGCCAACGGTTTCACGCGTGCTCGGCTATAAATCTGATCCAAATCCGAACTTGAAAATAGAGAGTCTGGTGCCTGAAATTCAGGTGCGTGAAATGGAATCGATGCTGCAGATATTAAGTGGCAATACGGCAGTGCTTGGCGGTCTGATGCAGGATGACATTTTGACCAATGATGACAGGGTTCCTGGATTATCAAAAGTGCCTGGCATAGGTAAAGTGTTCACCGGCAAAAATGATGCAAACCGTAAAACTGAATTGGTGATTTTCCTGCGACCCACAGTCATTGCAAATGCAAGTCTGGAAAGTGATGAACTCGCAAACTATAAACAGTACTTGCCTTCGTCACAGTTGCAGAAAACATTAGACGAAAATGGTGAGAGGTAGTCGGTAGATGAGTTTACTGATTAAGGCTCTTGAATCGGCAGAAAGAGGTAAGCAGGCTGAGCTTAAAAAGGGCACGGCTGCGGCACCTGGATCTGATGATCTTGGATTGGAGCCTTTATCGACGGAGGACAAACCTGACGCGCCAGGGGAAATAATATTAAATTCTGCTGCTGAAGTGCCACCCAATAAAACGGATTCTTTCAACGCGGCTGCAGCTGCCAGTGTGGCAAAAGTAAAACAGCAATCTGAAGTTAAAATAGACCATAAACAGCAAGTGGCGGCCAATGTATTTGTTGCCAATCAGGCGGCAAAAAATTCAACTTCACCCATGGCCCTGTTAATGCTGGGAGTTGCCGGGGCCTCGGTTATCTGGCTCGGCTTGCAAGGATACCAGTACCTGACCAAGGTAAATACGCCTGAAGCCATCGTTGTTAAGCCTGTTCCTCAAGTTGCTGCGACTACCGAAGTGGCAGCTGCTGCCGGGCAGCCTGTCCAAACCGTTGAACCAAAAACAGCTTACGCGGAGAGTCCTGTAACAGATGCTGTTGGGCAGGCTCCGAAAACTGACGTAAACATGCAAAACAGCACTGCTGCAGAGACGGCACTTGTTCCAGAAAATAATACTGCTGTCAGCAGCTCGGTTTTCAGTAATAGAGCAGTTGCTAACAAGGTGGCCCCCAACCGTGTTGCTGACTTGGGTGATGCAGTGAATGCGAATGTAAGCACCAGCACATCAAATACAAGTGAATTTAATAAACGCACCCCGTTAAAGCTGGTGAGCAGAACGCCGGCTGCTGGTGTTGATCCAACTTTGCTCTCGGCTTATGAGGCATATAGCCGCGGCGATGATGCTATGGCCCAGAAGCAATACCGGCAAGTGCTGCAGGCTGATACGCGGAATGTAGATGCTTTGCTGGGCATGGCGGCGATAGCACTCAGGCAGTCTCGTTATGCAGACGCTAATGGCTGGTACCAGAAGGTGCTGGAGATTGAACCAAGAAACAGTACCGCGTTATCGGCGGTTGCCAATCTGCAAATAAGCGGCGAATCAGCGGATGCAGCAACAGCTGACTATGCCAGCACGGAAAGCCATATTAAAAGTATGCTGGCACAGCAGCCAGAGGCGGCAAATTTACATGCAGCATTAGGCAATCTGTATGCAGCCCAGAGCCAATGGCCGCTGGCGCAGGCAGCATATTTTAATGCCAGCCGTTATGCGCCCAATAGTGCAGATTATGCTTTTAATCTGGCTGTCAGTCTGGATCAGCTCGGCAAATCTGGCCTTGCGCTGGCACAGTACCAGCGTGCGCTGGGATTGTTAACTAATTCAGGTGCGGGTAGTTTGGATAAAGCCCAGCTGGAAGCCAGGATACATGCGCTTCAACAGTAGCACGGCATAGATGCAGACCTGAAAAAAGATAAAAATACTAAAGATGACGATAACTAATATGTTAGAACAGGCTGGATGCAATGGCTGAACTGCGTCGTAAACTTCGCATAGGCGAGCTTATGGTGCAGCAGGGGCTGATCAGCAATGATCAGCTGCGGATTGCGCTGATTGAACAGGAGCATAACGACCTGCCGCTGGGGCGTCTGCTGGTAAGGCTGGGCTTTGTTACCGAGGCCATGGTGCGCGATACGCTGGCAAGCACGATCGGTACAGAAAGTATTGATTTGTCGACAGTCGTTGCCGATATCGAAGCCTTGCAAATGGTGCCGCAGGATTTCTCACGCCGCTATCATCTGTTGCCAGTCGCCTATGAAGATACTACCAAAACCATGGTGGTGGCCATGGCGGACCTGTTCAATGTGGTGGCACTGGATCAGCTGCGTGCGATGCTGGGTGGAAAAATCCAGCTTAAACCTTTGCTGGCAGCAGAGGCGCAGCTGGAAGAATTTATCGACCAGTTTTATGGTTATGAACTGTCTGTTGACGGTATTTTGCGTGAAATTGAGACTGGTGAGATTGATTACCAGAGCTTGAGTGCGGCAGGCAATGAGTATACGCAGCCCGTGGTGCGCCTGGTTGGATCGCTGCTGATGGATGCCGTTAAGCGCGGTGCGTCGGATATTCACTTTGAACCGGAGCATGCTTTTTTACGTATCCGCTACAGAATTGACGGCGTGTTGCAGCAGATCCGCAGCCTGCATAAAAGTTACTGGGGTGGTGTAGCGGTCAGGCTTAAGGTGGTGAGCGGGCTGGATATCGCGGAAACACGGGCACCGCAGGATGGCCGCCTCAACATGAACTTGTGCGGAAGGCCGATTGATTTCCGCGTTTCGACACATCCGACCATCCATGGTGAAAATATTGTACTGCGCGTGCTCGATCGCGAGAAGTCGATTATCCCGATGGAGCGCATGGGGCTGCGTGAAGATACCCTGAATGAATTGCGCCTGATGATGACGCGCCCGGAAGGTATTCTGATCGTCACCGGTCCAACCGGCAGCGGTAAGACCACAACGCTATATTCGCTGTTATCGAGCCAGAACACCACTGAAGTGAACATCATGACACTGGAAGACCCGGTGGAGTATCCGGTCACGATGATGCGGCAGACTTCGGTGGCCGAGGTGAACAAGGTCGACTTCGCCAACGGCATACGCTCGATTATGCGCCAGGACCCGGACATTATCCTGGTCGGCGAGATCCGTGACGAAGATACCGCTACGATGGCTTTCCGTGCGGCGATGACCGGTCATCAGGTATTCAGCACCCTGCATACCAATTCCGCGCTGGGCGTGTTTCCGCGCCTCACAGATATTGGTATTCTGCCTGACATCATGGCAGGCAATATTATCGGCGTAGTGGCGCAACGTCTGGTGCGGGTGCTTTGTCCGCATTGTAAAGAGGCTTACGAGCCAGACGAGTTTGAACGCAGGATTTTGCGTCTTAAACCCAACGACAAGCCACAGATATTCAAGGCAAAAGGCTGTCAGCACTGCAACCTGAATGGCTATCGCGGTCGCATGGCCATTATTGAACTGCTGCGGATTGACAGTGATATGGATGCCTTGATTTCGCGTCGGGCGCATCTGGACGAATTGCAGAAAATGGCTTTCGATAAAGGCTTCATTACATTGGCGGCTGATGGCGTGCGCCGTATCCTGGAAGGTCACACCAGCCTGGCAGAGGTCATGCGCGTGATTGATTTAACGAGTCGTATCAGTACTTAAATTTGCAGAACATCACTTATGCCTTCATTCAGTTATAACGCGGTTGATAAATTAGGGCGCCCGGCAATCGGGCAGCTGGATGCCGTGAATGAAGTGGACCTGGAGATTCGTTTATCACGCATGGGTCTGGACTTGATTACATTCCGCACTGCTGCAAAATCTACCAGCCTGTTTAACCGCAGCCGTGTCAGCAATCAGGATCTGGTCATGTTCTGCTTTCAGCTTGAGCAGCTCACCAGTGCCGGTGTACCGTTGCTGGACTGTTTAAATGACTTGCGTGAAAGCAGCAGCAACCTGTATTTTCAAAAAATATTGGGCGCGGTCAGTTCCGAGGTGGAAGGTGGCAAGATGCTTTCAGAAGCGCTGGCCCAGCATCCGGCCGTATTCAGCGAAGTCTTTGTGAGTTTGATTGCGGCGGGTGAGCATACCGGCCAATTGCCAGTGGTATTGAATAATTTGTTTAATACCATACGCTGGCAAGATGAACTGATGTCGCAAACGAAAAAGTTACTGGCCTATCCGGCTTTTGTGGCGGTTGTAGTATTGCTTGCGGTGGTATTTCTAATGACTTACCTGGTGCCGCAGATGGTGTCATTTTTACGTAATATGGGGCAGGAACTGCCTTTAAATACCAAATTACTGATCGCTGTCTCTAATGCGTTTGTGGATTACTGGTGGCTGATGCTCGGGCTGCCGTTTATCATTGTGACGGGTTTGATTGCAGTTATTAAATCCAACCCGATTGCACGCTATCGTTTTGATTTATTTAAGTTGAACTTGCCAGTGACCGGGCCTATCTTGCATAAAATCATCATGGCGCGTTTTGCGCGTTATTTCGCGCTCATGTATCAAACCGGCATTCCGATTCTGGATGCCATCAAGATCTGTGAAAATATCGTCGGCAACCGTGTCGTGGCAGATGCTCTGACGCGCGTGCACGCGCAGATTAACGCGGGTGATGCCATGAGTGAGAGTTTCCGCAATGCAGGGCTGTTTCCGCAACTGGTGGTACGCATGATCAAGGTGGGTGAGAATACAGGCGCACTGGATAAATCATTATTGAATATCAGCTATTTTTATGACCGCGATGTGAATGACTCGATGCAGAAAATGCTGAAAATGATAGAACCAGCGCTCACGATAATATTGGGCGGCATACTCGCCTTTATTATGTTCTCAGTACTGGGTCCGGTTTATGACTCATTCAGCAAGCTTAAACTTTAACGGACCGGACTATAACTGACCAAACTATGCTCAAAGGCAATTTAAATAAAATAGTGCTTTGTGCCACCGCCGACAATTTATTGGCCGGGGTCTGGCATGCCGGCAAGCTGCAGGGATGCCAGCGCTTTGTGAATGATGAGGGCGGACATGCGTCTTTTGCAGAGTTTCTGCAGCAGTATCCATCTACACCGGTTTATTTGATTGTCGATGCGGTTGAAGAAGATTACCGGCTTGAGAGCCTGCCGCATACCACAGGGGCAGCCAAGCGTGAGCTGATTACACGCAAACTGAATCAGTTTTACCGCGGTTTGTATTACCGTACCGCTCACTTTATCAGCCGGGATAAAGATAAGCGTAAAGACGATCATTACCTGTTTGCCGCATTGAATAATGATGAATTCATTGAAGGCTGGATCGACGTGATTCAGCAGGTAGATGCACAACTGGTGGGTATTTATCTGCTGCCGATGTTAAGTAAATTGCTGATCAGGCAGTTTAAGTTGACGGCACCCAATATTCTGCTGTGTGAGCAGCTTTCATCAGGCCTGCGCCAGACTTATTTCGAAAACGGACGCTTGAGCATGAGTCGCCTGGTACCCAATGTGCCTGACGATGCCAGTAAATTGAGTTATTTTTATCTGGTTGAAACTGAAAAAACGCGGCTTTATCTGATGAGCAAGCGTTTTATTTCGCTCGAAACTCGCATGAATCTGGTGCTGGTTAGTGCTGATGGATCTACACAGCATATCTCACAAGCCATTAGCCAAGAGCAGGGTCTGGATTGCCTGGATATCAATACCTCGGAAATGGCAAAGAGCCTGGGTTTGCCTTTGGAGCTGGTGCTGCAGAAAGCTGAACTGCTGCACATGCAGTTGCTGGCAAATGGCAATCTGGTTGATAACCTCGCCCCCGAAAAGCTTACAAAGAACTTTAAATTCAGGCAGCTCAGGCAGGCCATTAGAATTGGAACCGTGGCTGCTGGTGTTTTAGGTGTGGTTGCCTCTGCATGGGTGTTTGTGCAGGGTTTGAGTTATCAAACAGCGTATCAGCAGGCGGTGCAGGATACCTTGGTGCAGGAGTATCGCTATAAAGAGGTGGCCAAGAGTTATCCGGTTACACCGATCAGCGCCAACGATTTACAGATTGCAGTTGAGCTCGATAAAAAAATCGCTGCTTACCCGAAATCACCGCGGCGTATGATGCAGGTGCTGAGTGCTGCGCTGGAGCCGTCAGGTCAGGGTCCTCTGGATAACGTCCAGCTGGGCAGGCTACGCTGGCTGCTAAGTAATGATGGCAATATCGAAGATCATGATAAATCAATGCCGGTCACCACATCCCCTGCAACAAATACCCCTCAGGCAGATGTCAATCCTGCGCTGCCGGCAGATGCTGCCGCACTTTATGAAATCGGATTTGTGACGGCCGAAATCGCTGGTTTTAGCGGGGATTATCGCGCCGCACTCAACACGGTTAATCGCTACGTGGCGAATATAAAAGCGGATGCCAGAGTGGCCAATGTAGTCGTGTTGCAGGAGCCGGTGAATGTAAGTTCGTTTGCAGACCTGCAGGGCAGCACTAGCGATGAGCAGTCTGCACAAAAGCCACCAGCATATTTTAAATTAAAGCTAATACTCAAACCTGTTGATCAGGGTTTGGTGAACACAAACGGGGTGCCCCAGCCATGAACTTGGAAAAGCAGGATTGGCAAAAATTACGGGCACCTCTGCTAATATTGACTGCGGTCATTATGGCTGGGAGTGCGATGTTCGGAACGGCGCAATACTTTAGTCGGCACCAGGAAGTCGCACTGCAAAACCAGCAAAATTTGCTCAATGCCGCCCGTCAGCGTTATCAATTATCCGGCGCAGAAAAAAACATGATTACTGAGTACTTGCCCCAGTACCAGATGCTCATCAGCAGAGGCTTTGTGGGAGAAGAGCAGCGTATCGCATGGGTGGAACATTTACGTGAGCAGCATAAAAGCCAGAAATTGTTCGGTATTAGATACAGCATCAGCCCGCAAGAGAAATACACGCCGGCATTTCTAGGAAATACCGGCGGATTCACGCTCAACCGCTCAGTGATGAAACTGGAGCTGGATATGCTGCATGAAGGGGATTTGCTGCAGCTGACAGAAGGATTAAGTATCGAGAACGCTACCCCGTTTATTCTGCGCGAGTGCGAAATCAACCGGCTCAATCCGGGTAGCCAGATAAGTAATCAGCTGGTTGCAAATTTACATGCGCTGTGTGAACTGGATTGGCTGACATTGCGTGAACCTGCAACGGCACAAATATCTTTGGCACCTTAAATAAATTCGATATGAAAAAGCTTTCTGTATTCGCTGTTTTTTTACTGCCGGTTTTCTTTATCGGGCTAACTTCTGCACAATTGCGGGCTGCGGCAGAGGATGATTTTGGCCGTTTATTCAGTAGTGCAGCAGAGCGTAAAAAACTGGATATTCTACGCAAGAACCAAAAACTGATAGATGCTACTCCGCAGAAAAATATGTCATTTGCACCAGCAGTGGATGAACTGCCAGCACCCATTGCGCTGCAAGGCTACGTCAAGCGCAGTGATGGGGCCACGACGCTGTGGATCAATAATAAAACGGTGCAGGAAAATAGCATTCAGGATGATGTTGAAATTGGCCGCTTAAATAAACAGAACGGTTCGATAAAAAACAGTGCAGATAGCCTGAATGTCAGGATTCCCGCAACTGGTAAAAATGTGCGCCTGAAAGCAGGTCAGGTCTATGATCCTGAAACCAATAGTATCGTAGAGTTAAGGCTGCTGGAAAAAGAAAAACAGTTGAGTCTGGAAGAGACGCGGGTTATCGGCGGCGGCAGCCTTGAATAGGATAGAGCAACTGTGAAGCCCGGAAAAAGATCAGTGCTTGAAAGCCATGCACGAAAACCGTGCCAGAAAGGTGCAGTGCTGATATTCATGATATTTATTTTAGGCCTGGCGACGGCTGCTTATATATTGAAGTCATTGAATGCTGCAAATCTGCAGTCCGAGCAGAGTGATAAAACCTATCGGGCACTAAGAGAAGCTAAAACTGCGCTGATCTCCTGGTCTGCCGCGCATCCGAACTGGCCGGGAATCATGCCGTTTCCGGATAGAAAAGAAACGACCAATCCTAATTATGATGGTAAAAGCGATTGTGTAACCAACGGGCTTAACGTAAGTCATCTGCTGGGAAAGTTGCCATTATCGGGTGATGCACCATGCATTACCCCGCAGCAGGGGCTCAGCGTCGAGTTGATTGATGGTGAGTCAGAGCGTTTGTGGTACGCAACTTCAATGAATCTGATCCGCACCAAAGGTACGGATACGAAACCAGTCATTAATCCGGGCATTGTCAATGCGCCAGTGTATCCGTGGTTAAAGGTTCTGGATCGCAATGGCAATCTCATATCCGATAGAGTCGCAGTGGTGATCATTGCTCCTGGCGCACCGCTTATCGGGCAAAATCGCTCTTCATCTGCGCCTAATCCCGGTGAATATCTGGATAGTTTCAAGATAGGTGCCAACGTCTACAGTAATGCTGATTACGATAATGTGGATGAAGATTTTATTATGGGTGAAGATAGCCGTCACTTGAGCAGCATTGATACTACTTTAGCGCAACCGTATTATTTTAATGACAAGCTGATTTATATCACGATAGATGAATTAATGGATGCACTGGAAAACAGGGCATTGCAAGAAGTGAGGCAGCAATTAAAGAATTATTATTTATCCAGCAGCGCATTGCCGGATAGCCGTTTTTATCCGTATGCGGCAAAGCTGGGCGAAACCGGAAATATGTGTAAAGAAGGGGAGCTTAGTGGATTGCTGCCTTTGCAGCCAGCCTCTGCAATTTGCACATCAAATCAAACCTGTAGTCTAAGCTTCTCAACAACACAAGTGATGTTTACCTCAAGCTCTCCGTTGGCTTACAGTACCAGCACAGGTGCCTGCGATGACTCAGGCAATACCTGCACTTGTGCTGGTGCTGGCTCATGCTCTGCCGCTACGCCACCGGCCAGGGCGTTTACCTGTAGTGCCAATGGTGTTTGTACCAGTTCAGGCGCGAACCCAAACGGTAGTTTTACCTTTACTTATACTCCGCAAATTCCTGACGTAACCGATGTATCTGGTGCCTGTGGCGGTAGTAATGGCAGTGTGTCTTGTACCGGCACTGGTGATTTCAGCAGCCCAAGAAGCAGTTGCTCGCATCTCAGCCCAGGCCTGGCAAACTTACCCCAATGGTTCACGGTTGGTTTGTGGCAGCAATATATTTATTATTCCATTGCCAGTGATTGCACCAGTGCCGTATCGGGGTGCAAGGCAGCCGGTTTGACCGTCGGTGCCAGAAACAATGTAGATGCTGTGGTGATTGCTGCGGGTCATGAACTGCCTGCAACGCAAGCAAAGCCGGCAGGGCAGGTTCGCCCTTCAAGTAATGTAATGGATTATTTGGATAGTATTGAGAATACAAATAATGATCTTGTGTATGATGGCACAGGCACACCCAGAAACTCTACTTATAATGATCAGGTAATCATTGTGGCCCCATGATTATGCGATTAGGACTATTCAACTTAAGACTATGCGATTAAGGCTATGCGATTAAATTTTAAACTCAGCACAGGCTTTTCTTTGGTAGAAATGGCGGTGGTCTTGATTATTCTTGGATTTGCCCTTGGCGCTATGCTCATGCCTGTCCAGGTGCAGCGCCAGCAGCAGGCACGACTGCAAACAGAAAATTTGCTTGAAATAGCTAAAAAGTCTTTGATAGGCTATGCGCAGTCGCAGGGTCGGCTGCCTTGTCCGGCTACGAGCAATGGAACGGCAGCATTCCCTGATGACCAAGGCGTTGCAAATCCATCAGCTGGCGGTCTCTGTGCGCAACAGGTCGGTTTTCTGCCAGCGGCAACATTGGGCATTCAGCCCACTGATACAAGGGGATTTGCCCTGGATGGCTGGGGTAACCCGATACGCTATGCGGTAACACAATTTAACGCTGGTGCTGCTGCGACACCTGATTTTACAACCACAGGAGACATGAGCGCGGTCGGGATTGCTGCATTGCAGCCTGATATCAGGGTGTGTGCATCTTCTACCGCAGCCAGTTGTACTGATGATATCAATGTTGCTAAAAATGTTGTTGCCGCCGTATATTCGCTCGGGCCTACAGGCAATGTTGCCTCTGGCGGTGCCGATGAAGATGAAAATTTAGATATGGATGCAATTTTTATTAGCCATGAACCCAGGGCCAATGGCGAAAACGGTGAGTTTGATCATATCATTACCTGGATTTCACCGTTTGTCTTGTATAACGCAATGATAGAAGCAGGCCAGCTGCATTAATATTTATGAACGATAACCAACTCCTCCGTTACAGTCGCCACATCCTTTTACCGCAAGTCGGTTATGAAGGGCAGGAAAAACTCGTCAATAGCCACGCATTGATTGTAGGTGCGGGTGGCCTAGGCTCTCCGGCAGCCTTATATCTGGCTGCAAGCGGTGTTGGCACAATTACAATCTGTGACTTTGATGTGGTCGATTTAACCAATCTGCAACGCCAGATTGTGCATACCAGCGCTTCTATCGGAATGAATAAAGCGATCTCAGCGCAGAAAACACTGTTGGAAATTAACCCGGAAGCGCAGATCAATACCATTTGCGAAAAGTCTACAGAAGCTGATTTTGCCAGATTGATTGCAGAGGCTGATGTGGTGCTGGACTGCAGTGATAATTTCGCTACGCGCTACACTTTGAACAAGCTGTGTGTGGATATGAAAAAGCCGCTGGTTTCAGGGGCGGCAATCGGCTTTGAGGGGCAGGTCACAGTATACGACATGCGCTCGATCCTGAGTCCATGCTATCACTGTCTGTTTCCGGATAACGGTGAAGATACCGAGCTGCGCTGCGCGACCAACGGGGTGTTTGCGCCGTTGGTGGGCATGATAGGTACCTGCCAGGCGGCAGAGGCCTTGAAAATTCTGATGGATATCGGTGAGAGTTTACAGGGACGTCTGCTGCTGCTGGATGCGCTTAACATGGAATGGCGCACGATCAAGCTGAGTAAAGACCCTGCTTGTGTTGTGTGCGGTGAATAGGATTCCTTCCCCTTGGAGGGGGAAGGTTAGGATGGGGGTGTAAAACTTACAAACCATGTTAAGAGTTCCAACCTACACGAAAACTTTTTCACGTCAATTGCGCAATGAAATGACCGTAGCTGAATCGTATTTATGGCAACGTTTACGATCTCGTCAAATACATGGCTTCAAATTCAGGCGACAACATCCAGTCGGGAAGTACATACTGGACTTTGCATGTATTGAAGCAAGATTGGCAATTGAAGTTGATGGTGGTCAGCATAATGAAATGCAGATTAATGATGATCAACGCACTGCGTTGCTTGAGGCGCAAGGATGGAAGGTTTTACGTTTTTGGAATAACGAAGTATTGCAGAACATTGAAGGTGTGCTTGAGAAAGTGCTTAACGCACTAACTGTTGATAAAAGTGATGTTACACCCCCATCCTAGCCTTCCCCCTGAAAGGGGGAAGGAATAAGTGAGTATGGTCGAAGGAGCGTGTGGCGGTACCCCTTCGGAGGGGGTAAGACTATTTACCGCCCACCAGTGATTTAACAGCACCGACTAAATCACCCGGCATCACGATAATCTTGCTGTTCTCGGAGCCGGACATGTTCTGCAGGGCATTAATATAACGGTCACCGAGCAGGAACATGGCAGAAGCGTTATTTTCTTTTACGGCTTCAGTGATGAACTTAATCGATTCGGCCGAGGCTTTTGCGGCCACCATTTGCGCTTCTGCATCTTTACGTGCGGCTTCCAGACGCGCTTCCGCGTTCAGAATCAGTGATTGTTTTGCGCCTTCGGCTTCGGTTACCACAGCGACACGTTCACGTTCGGCAGCGGCTTGTCTTTCCATCGCCTCCTGCATGTTATGTGATGGTTTGATGTCCTGAATTTCAACTGATTTTACAGTGAGGCCCCAATCCAGCGCCTCATCGGCAATGGCAGATTTGAGTTCGGCTTTAATGCGGTCACGTGAAGTCAGTGCCTGGTTCAGATCCATGCCGCCGATAATCGAGCGCAGGCTGGTCTGTACCATATTGCGCATCGCTTCACGGAAGTTCTCGATGCCATAAACAGCACGGTCAATTTTAGTCACTTTAATAAAGGCAACCGCATTCGCGAGGATCACCGCGTTATCGCGTGTAATCACTTCCTGTTCAGGTACATCGAGAATAATGTCCTTGGTTGTGACTTTGTAGCTCACTTTAGTGAAAATCGGGTTAATGACGTGCAGGCCAGGTGTGAGCACGCCCGCAAACTTACCCAGGCGTTCGACTACCCACTCTTCACCTTGCGGCACGATACGCACACCTTTGACGATGGCAACAATTACTAAAAATATCAGTACAAAGCTAAATTCTGTCATTTCTATTCCTTCATTTTAATTATTAGTTACTTTTGGCAATTCTTAGCGAATTGCCTTCTACCGCCACTACGGTTGCATTGTTGCCGACTTCTATCGGTTCGTCTGATACGGCAGCCCACTCTTTGCTGCCCATCAAGCCTTGCGTGAAACGAATGGTGCCATTCTGCGTGGGGCCGGTAGCCTCAATCACGATGCCGATACGCCCGATTTCTTCACCTTGCGCCTGACCAACGCGATAGTTGGTGTCGGTTTTTTTGTAGTAGCGACGCCAGATCGCCAGAGAGCCCAAAGATAATACTGCAAAAACGGTGAATTGAACGGCATAGGAAGTTTCCGGGAACAGCCACAGCATAACCGCCACGCATAGTGCCGAGATACTGAACCAGAGCGTATATAAAGTGCCGGTCACCATAATCTCGGCTGCCAATAATACGATACCTAACACTCCCCAGATCCACATTGGTTCTATCATGCTGTTCCTTTTAAGAAGATTTGAATTTTCATATTAATTCTAAAGCCAAGAGGGCTATTATTGCATGTTATTTTTGGTTTAATGTTACAAAATTAATAGCCAATGCCACCCGTTCAGGTGGTGAAAAATAGTAAACTAGCGACTAAGAAAGTAGGAGAAAACTCATGAAGCCTGCACAAAAGCTCATTATTCCTGGTGATCGCATGGAGCGCCTGCATTATGTCAAGCGCGTGTTTCCAAATGCAGAAGGTGGTGACCTGAAAAGTGAGTGGGCGGGTGGGCGTTCAAACGCACTGAGCAAGCTTAATCATGTAGATGCAGTGGCCTACGGCCGTAACCGTAATTTCCTGAATGGTTCTGTGAGCCACCTTTCTCCCTATTTAAGGCACGGCTGCCTGACTTTAAATGAGACCTTTGCTGCAATCAAAAGCAAATTCGGTATAACTGCAGAAAATATGCTCATGCAGCTTGCCTGGCGCGACTACTGGCGCCAGGTGTGGTACGCGCGTGGCAATGCAATCTACAGTGAAATGGAGCCGCCCAAGGTTGCACTTGGCTATGCGCCGTTAACAGAAGCGGTGAAACAAGGTAAAACCGGCCTGCCCTGCATGGATGCTTTTATTGCTGATTTGCTCACCAGCGGCTATGTGCACAACCATGCGCGCATGTGGTTGGCGAGTTACATTGTGCATCACCTTAAAATTGACTGGCGCGAGGCGGCCGACTGGTTTGAGGCACATTTGCTGGATGGTGACATGGCCAGCAATCATTTATCGTGGCAATGGGTTGCTTCAACATTTAGTTCCAAACCCTATTATTTCAATAAAGAAAATCTGGCACGTTATACCGGTGAAAAATATTGTGCCGGCTGTACCGCCAATTGCCCGTTTGATGCCAGTTATGAAACATTGCAGGCACGTTTATTTACGCAGCCGGCAAGCACTGATGCAAAAGGATATCCACTGAAACCTGCGCCCATGAGCGCGGCCTCTACGCATAAAGCTATAGCGGTCTATGTGCATGACGAAATGTTATCGCCCAACAATAGCGTGCTTAATCGGCCTTTTCCTAAAATATTTGTCTTCGATCCGCAGCTATACGGGGATTGGCCGCTGAATCGATTGCAGTTTGTCGCGGACTGCCTTAGCGAGATGATGAATGTGGAGGTTTGGATTGGCGATACTTATGAAGTGCTGCTGCAAAGGAATGTAGGAGAGCTGATTACACAGGCGACACCTAACGCTAAAATCAGACAGATGCTCACGCCGTTTCTAACCAAATGGCAGCCGGTAGATAAATTGGTGGATGCCGAAATGAGCGATAAGCGCTTGCAGCGCTTTTCCCGCTATTGGGACAAAGCAGGTCCGTTGCTGCTCAATACTAAAGCTTCTTGAAAAACCAGTGCTGCAGAACCTAAGTTATACTTCTAAAAAATTATAAGTTTTTTCGGGGGATATTTAGATGGTCGTTTGGATAGTATTGGCAGTAGTGGCGCTGTATTTTGTGATGACCTACAACAGCCTGGTCAGTGTCAGGAATAATGTAGAAAAAGCCTGGTCGAACATCAATGTGCTGCTCAAGCAGCGTAACGACGAGCTGCCGAAGCTGATCGACACCTGCAAGCAGTATATGCAGCACGAGCAGGCCACGCTTGAAAAAGTGATTCAGGCACGCAGACAGGTGGATGCCGCAAGTGAACATCATGATGTGACCGCGCTGGGACAGGCTGAAGGCATGCTGCGTGCTGGTCTGGGCGGATTGTTTGCCGTGGCTGAAAATTACCCTGATTTAAAATCCAACCAGAATTTTCTAATGCTGCAAACACGTATCAGCGGCCTTGAGAATCAGATTGCAGACCGTCGCGAGTTTTATAACGACAGCGTTTATATCAACAATGTGCGTATCCAGCAGTTTCCGGATTTAATTGTCGCCAGATTATTTGGCTTCTTGAAAGCCGATCTATTGCTGTTTGCCAGTGCCGAACTTGCAGATGTTGATGTAAGCCAGCGCTTCAACGCAAAATAAAAATATCAATAAGGTAACCGGTGCGGCAACTAAGCAGCTACTACCTGAACCCGCTCGCCTTATGTGTTTATGCAGGGCTGGTGCTGGCAGGCATTTTTCTGGATTTTCGCAGCCATCATCTCTATCAATTACCCATCGTTTTTGTTTTAGGCGCACTAGCAGCGATGCTGGCATGGGCGTTTAACTTCAAACGCCTGCTCGGCATGTCGGAAATCCCGGTTGCTACTATTGCCTCTGCCGCTCAGGGTTATGTTGAGCTGCTGGGCACATCTAAAAGCTTAACAATTACACGCAGCCCGATTCGCGGTGTGGAATGTGTATGGTACAGGCTGTGGATTTACAGCCGTGATACCAATTACATGTGGCGTCTTGCCGATTACCGTATCAGTGAACAGTTATTCGAACTGCAGGATGACAGTGGCGCTTGCCGGATTGACCCCAGAGGTGCCGAGGTGTTTGCTGCCAGTCGTCATGTGGTGGTGCAGCATGACCATAAATATATTGAAGATGTACTGTTCGCCGATCAGCCAGTTTACGTGCTGGGTGACCTCGATACCGGCAGCCAGATCAATACGGAAGCTGCAATCCATCACGATGCCAGCAAGCTGATGACACAGATGAAGCGGTCAAAAGACAGGCTGTTGCAGCAATTTGACCTGAACAGAGACGGCGAGATTGATATGCAGGAGTGGGAGCTTGCGCGTGAAAGGGCGTATGCAGAAGCCCGCGCCAAGCATGCGCAGCGACTGCAAAGCGAAGTGCATCTGATTGCAAAACCTGCCAATAAACGCTTGTTCCTGATATCCGGTATTTCTCCGCACGCACTGCGGCAGCATTACCGGCGCTGGGCTTGGATACATTTTTCACTTTTTTGCCTTGCTGTAATGCTTTCAGTTTTGCTTGGCAGCTTGGTGTCGTAATACTCCCTGCTGCCTGTGTTAAAATAGACGGTTATTACAACTGAATATCCTTCTCAAAACATGTCCGAAATTAAAGAGTTAGCCAAATCCTTCGATCCTAAAACCATAGAAAGCAATTGGTACGAATTCTGGGAGGGCAAAGGCTATTATGCTGCTGGTTTAGACCAGTCTAAACAGGATAATTTCTGTATCCTGCTGCCGCCGCCGAATGTGACCGGCACCCTGCACATGGGGCACGGCTTCAACCAGACGCTGATGGATGCGCTGACACGCTACCACCGCATGCGCGGCGACAATACCTTGTGGCAGCCTGGTACCGACCATGCTGGTATCGCGACGCAGATCGTCGTTGAGCGCCAGCTCGATGCACAAGGCGTGTCGCGCCATGATTTAGGCCGTGAGAAATTCCTGGAAAAAGTCTGGGAATGGAAAGAGTATTCAGGCGGAACGATTACTAAACAAATGCGTCGCTTAGGTACCTCACCTGACTGGTCACGCGAGCGCTTCACCATGGATGCCGGTCTCAACAAAGTAGTGACCGAAACATTTGTGCGCCTCTATAACGAAGGCCTGATTTACCGCGGTAAACGCCTGGTGAACTGGGATGTGAAATTGGGCACAGCGGTGTCTGACCTCGAAGTGGTGCAGGAAGAAGAAGACGGTTCCATGTGGCACATCAGCTATCCATTAGCGGATGGTTCAGGCAATTTAACCGTCGCGACTACACGTCCGGAAACCATGCTCGGTGACGTAGCGGTGATGGTGCATCCGGAAGATGATCGTTACAAACACCTGATCGGCAAAAACGTCAAGTTGCCGTTATGCGACCGTGAAATCCCGATAATTGCCGATGAGTATGTAGACAAAGAATTCGGTACCGGCGTGGTGAAAGTGACACCCGCCCATGACTTCAACGACTATGCTGTGGGTCAGCGTCACAAGTTGCCGATGATCGGTATCCTGAACCTGCAAGGCTTTGTAAATGAAGCAGCACCAAAACAGTATCAGGGCCTGGAGCGTTTCGCTGCACGTAAGCAAGTGGTCACTGACCTGGAAGCGCAAGGCTATCTGGTCAAAGTTGATAAACACAAGCTTAAGGTGCCGCGCGGTGACCGTACCGGTGTCGTGATCGAGCCTATGCTCACCGACCAATGGTTTGTTGCGATGAGCAAACCAGCTGCCGATGGAAAATCCATCACCCAAAAAGCGCTGGATGTAGTAGCAAGCGGCGAGATCAAGTTTTATCCGGAAAACTGGGTGAATACTTATAACCAATGGCTGAATAATATTCAGGACTGGTGTATTTCCCGTCAGCTGTGGTGGGGACACCAGATTCCGGCCTGGTATGGTGACAATGGCCAGGTGTATGTCGCACATGATGAAGCCGAAGCAAAAACGCTGGCAGCCAAAGATGGTTATACCGGCAACCTGACCCGTGACAACGATGTGCTGGATACCTGGTATTCCTCTGCTTTGTGGCCGTTCTCAACGCTGGATTGGACTGGCGACCCTGAAAAAGACGCGGCCAACGTGGCCTTGCAGCAATACCTGCCTTCGAGCGTGCTGGTGACCGGTTTCGACATCATTTTCTTCTGGGTGGCGCGTATGGTCATGATGACTACGCATATTACCGGCAAAATCCCGTTCAAGCATGTGTATGTGCATGGATTGATTCGCGATGCCGAAGGCCAGAAGATGAGTAAATCCAAAGGCAACGTGCTGGATCCGATCGACCTCATTGACGGCATTGGCCTCGATGAATTGATCAAAAAACGCACCACCGGCCTCATGAACCCGAAGCAGGCCGAGCAGATTGAAAAACGCACGCGTAAAGAGTTCCCGGAAGGCATCGCCGCTTATGGTACCGATGCGCTGCGTTTCACGTTCGCGGCACTGGCTTCACCGGGCCGTGACATCAAGTTTGATTTGCAGCGCTGTGACGGTTACCGTAACTTCTGCAACAAACTATGGAACGCGACACGTTTTGTGCTCATGAATACCGAAGGTCAGGATAACGGCCTTGAGGACTGCAAAACCAAACCGGAAGGCTACTTAAGTTTCAGCCAGGCTGACCGCTGGATTGTGAGTATTCTGCAACGCACCGAAGCTGATGTAGAACGTGCCTTTACTGACTATCGTTTCGACCTTGCGGCAAAATCAATCTATGAATTTGTTTGGGATGAATACTGTGATTGGTATCTGGAGTTAGCCAAGGTACAAATCCAGAACGGCACCGATGCTGAAAAACGTGCAACGCGCCGTACCTTGCTGCGCGTACTGGAAACGATCCTGCGTCTGGCGCACCCGATCATGCCATTTATCACTGAAGAAATCTGGCAGACCATCGGCCCGATGAGCGGCCGCAACGGCCCGAGCATCATGCTGGAAGCTTATCCTAAATCGCAGCCGAATAAGATCGACGAAGCTTCAGAGGCTTGGGTGGCACTGTTAAAACAAGCCGTAGATGCTTGCCGCAGCCTGCGCGGTGAGATGAGTATTTCTCCGGCGGCACGTGTGCCGCTGATCGCTGCGGGCGATGCTGATAAATTGGTTAAATATGCACCTTATTTGAAATCTCTGGCTAAGCTGGAAGATGTGGCAATTGTGGTCGACTTGCCGGAAGCTGATGCGCCGGTGATGCTGGTAGATGACTTCAAGCTGATGCTCAAGGTCGAGATTGATGTAGCGGCGGAAAAAGAGCGTTTGGGTAAAGAGATTGCACGCCTTGAAAATGAAATCAACAAGGCTAATGCAAAACTTAATAACGAGAGCTTTGTCGCGCGTGCGCCGGCAGCCGTGGTTGAGCAGGAAAAAGGCCGTGTCGCTGAGTTTGGTGCGAGTTTGGAGAAACTGCAGGCACAGTTGTCAAAGCTGAAATAAAGCTGAATTGTTGCTAAGTAAAAAAGGTGCCTAGGGCACCTTTTTTACTTTACATCTAAATTAAGCGCACTGGACTTATTCATTCCTGAAAAAATTAGAATCTCGTCATACCAGCCTCCGCTGGTATGACGAGCATTAAGTTTAGTGTAATAAATTGGTGGAATAGCTACAAAATTAGCCTACACGCTTTTTGATATAAAACGTGAATGATTTTTCATGTTCATCAAGCTGCAAGAGTTCGTGTCCAGTCTGTACACAAAACGCTTTAAAATCCTTTACCGAGCCTGGGTCTGTTGCAATAATTTTGAGCACCTGTTGCGGCGCCATGTCGCTTAATCCTTTTTTACAGCGCAAAATAGGCAACGGGCAATTGAGGCCGCTGGCATCAACTTCTTTATCAAACTGCATTGGTTCTTTTTCCTTTATGTTTTGGCCTTTTATTCACAGCATTGTTATTGATAGACGACCGCTAACTTTTAGGTCTATTGCTGATTGTTACAAAAGGCAATCCTGCTCTCGCCCAGCTCAACACCCCGCCTGACAGGTTGTAAACGTTTTTATAGCCTTTGTTAATAGCAAAGGCTGCGGCATGTGCTGAGCGCACGCCGCTATGGCAATAAAATACGATGGTTTCCGCTTTGTTCAGTGCGTCACACTGCAGCGGCAGCAAAGCTAAGGGTATATGTATAGCACCTTCAATGATGCCGCGTGCTACTTCGTCATCATTACGTACATCTACTAATAATACTGAACCAGATGCAAGCATGGTAGCTAAATCGCTCGGGTCAATCTGCTGATATGTACTCATTAGGGCGGGCCTTTAATAATTGAGTGTGGATGATAGCAATTAAGCGCGATTTACGCACTATTTGCAGTGTGAGCGAGCCCCGTTTTTTGGTTGCGACCGCTATGCAGATAAAATGAACGAACAGTAAATACTGCTGCCATGCATATTTAAGGTGCAAAGGGCAGCGTAAAATGAAATGTAGTGCCAGGTTTGGTGCTTGGCTCTACCCAAAGCTGACCTCCGTTAGCTTCTGCAAGCGCACGGCTGACAACCAGGCCTAAACCGATGCCGGTAGCTTTTGTTGTGAAAAAAGGTTCAAACATACGGTTTGCAATTTCAGGTGCTAACCCAGGCCCGTAATCCTGCACAGAAACATGCGCCATGTTGGTTTCTGCATTGGTGCGCACTTTAATTGTGATAGCGGCGGCTGACATGCCGGAGCTTTGCATGGCCTCTACGGCGTTTCTTAGCAGGTTAACCAGAATTTTTATCACATGGGTTCGGCTGCCAAGTACAGGGCGAATATTTTTTTCTAAATTCAAAGTGCTGCGAAAGGTACCAAAACCACTGTTTTTTGCAATGCTGAGCGCTTCTTTCACCGCATCATTAATATTCAGCGGGGTTTTAACCAAATCACCTTTTTGCAGAAATGCCAGCAATTCATGCAGACTGTTGCCAGCACGCTGGGCTTGTTTTACGCAGCCTTCAAGTGCGCGCTGCAATTTGTCGGTATCAATGGTGCTGCTTTCTAAGGCATGCAGTGCAACCTCACTATAAGCAGAAATTGCCGCTAATGGCTGATTAATTTCATGTGCGATGGCGGAAGCAGTTTGTGCGGCTACTTGCTGTGTAAATACCTGCTCGGCTTCGTCACGCTGTTCCTGTAATTTTTTTTCAAAAGCTCTTTGCTCTGTAATATCGCGTGCTACGCCTACCAGGCGCGTGGGGCGTCCGTTGTGAAAATGCATTCTGCCTACGGCTGCCACCCAATGCTCGCTACCGTCTTTTAAATTGATCACACGGTACTCTGCGTGGTATCTGCCGTTGCCGTCCGGGTCTGCTGCGTGTTCAAGCGCAGCTTGTCTTAATGCGACATCTTCCGGGTGTATGGCTGACAACAACTGCTTGTGATTCATGGAATTGCTCGCATCCAGCCCCCATAATTCATGCATGCGATCATCCCAATACAGGATGTTAAAATTGGCATCAAGATCAAAAACACCCAGATGCGCGGCCTCCCTTGCGAAGCGCAGCCGCTCTTCACTGATTCTTAACGCCTCTTCTGTCTGGCGTCGCCTGTCGACAACATTGAGCGTTACCAGTGTATAAGTTTTAATATCACCCTGTAATGGACTAAGGCCAATGTGAACGTTGATTTCCCTACCGTCTCGCGCGAGTACGTTGAGTACGTTACCGTTACCCATGGGGCGGCTTTCACGGTTGTCGATAAATCCTTTCCGGTAGTGGCGGTGATGCTCACGGTAGCGTTCTGGTATCAGTGACTCGACTTCAAGGCCGATGATGGTTTCTAAGGGGTAGCCCAATAAAAGCTGCGCAGCGGGATTGGCCTGAATCACTTGCCCGGCATCGTTAACCAGCAATATAGCGCCAGGCACTGTATTAAACAGTGTTTGAAAGCTCAGATCTGAATATTGGTTAATCAACGGATATTCCTTCAAACAAACTACCAAGACATTGCCAGCGCTGATATTAAGTCTAAGAGAGTTGGTTTTTTTTGTCTATTGTTAATATGTCTATATAGATCACCTTTATATAGATTATCTGGGTAATGATTCTCAGTGGCAATATAACAGTGGTAGCATGAGGACCCATGCACATTTTTTGACAACATTACTTAAATTATAGAAACCTGTTATGTCATGAATTCTCGTCAGCTTATCTACTTGCTATTTATCTCTGAGTTAATCTTATCCGGTTTCTGGTATGCGGGTAGCGCCGTGACGGCGATGTTCTTGCTAGTTGCTGGCATCGCAGGCAGTCGGGCAGTTTTTGTGCGGCAAAGCTGGCAGGTTTACGCGTTATCAAAGCTCATGCTGGTTTACTTGCTCTGGTTGTTTGTTGTGGCCTGGATGAGTCCAGTTCCCGAAACTGCGATGATGAATTTGGCAATACTGGCAGGGCTGCCTGTCATGTATTTGTTTGCCACGAACACAACGATCTTTGCGCAGATATGGCAATATTTGCGTGCCGCTTTATTTGCGACGGGGGTGGTGCTGGCATTGTGGGCGATCTGGCAAGTCTTTAACAATATAGGTGACGGCTATGCCCAGGGCCCGTTTGGTGATCGCAATCTGTTTGCGGCACTCATGAATCTGTTATGGTTTCCTGCCGCGTTTATATTTCTAAGTGCTGACAATAGTCGGTTTCATCTCAAACAGCTAGTGCTAGGTACCGGTCTGTTTATTATCAGCACTGCGTTGTTTGCTACAACATCACGCGGCGGAATTGCAACCTGGCTGTTACTGTTGCCGGTTTTGCTGTGGGCAGCGTATCGTTGTAACCAATCCAGAAGGCGTGTTGTATTAATCGTGCTGATTGCGGCTTTAGCATATATAGGCAGCGCCGTACTGTTGAATGCGAATGTTGCGAACCGTACTTTTCAATTGGATCAGGACAGTTCGACATCTGCTCGCTTATTGTTATGGCAGTCGAGCATCAAGATGCTCATGCAGCATCCTTTTATCGGCAGTGGCTGGGGTACTTTCTTAAACTATTATCCAGCCTATCCATTGCCGCAGGAGTACAGCACAGCAGGCCATTTTGCTCATAACGACTACCTGCAGCTAACTTTAGAAGGCGGTATCCCTGCGTTGTTACTGCTGCTTTGCATTTTGTCTGGATTGTTAATTCAGCTAAAGCGCAGCTTGAGGCGGGGCGTAGATATCAATGTTTTTGAAAGTGTAGCTTTACTGCTAGGGGTGTTGGCATTGTTTATTCATGCACTGGTAAATTTTATTTTTTATCAAGCATTAATGGATATTCTCGCTGGCTTATACCTTGCACGAGCAGCGCAATTGACTGATAAAGCTGAAGTATTGCCAGTCTTTAACACTAATAAAATCAATGCATTTTTTAAGTATCTGGTTGCCGGTGTTGTGGTGGTGCTCATTTCCCTTCCGTATGCCGCACATTTGCTTGGGCTTTCAATTAATAATAAAAGTAATGTAACAATAGAAAATCTGGTTTCTGAAGAATTTGGCGCATATAAACTCGCCGAGTTGATTACCGCAGTTCTGCCGCAGGAGAGAGTCTCTCAGGAAACCATATTACAGACCGCCGAGTTGGCACTTGAAGATACGGTTTTTATTAACAAGATGGGCAAAGATTTTTATCACAGCCTGCTTGATTCGACATTGCGGCGATTTGACACGGTGCGTGCATTTAATGCAAACGATGCGGGTATTGGTGCTCGCCAGGCAAAAATTCTGATCAGGCATCACGAAGCTTTTGATGATGGGTATGCTTACAGTAAGGCTCGTCAGATCTTAAACGAAAACTTAAAAGCGAATCCTTACCATATCGATAGCATCATAGCGCTGTCACGTTTACAGCGTCTGGAGGGAGACGCCAGTGCGGGATTGCACACTATAGATCATGCCAGAACTTATATTCTCAAGCAGCGTGATAAACAGCTGATTTATATTGAATTTCTGCGCCAGCTGGCTGCTCCTGAGGTCATTGTTGAGCTGGATGCAACAGAAAAAGAGTTACGTAAGATTCGGTTTTATCTAGAGACTGGCAAGTATCTCACATTGCCCGGAAATTACTTTGAGCAGATTGATGCAAAGCTGAATGCTATTGCAAATCAGATTCAGCAAAAATCGCTTTAAAGAACAGTTCTGTTACTTGTAATGGTCGCATTGTTCAATGCTAAGTCTCTTGATACTAAAGGTACTGCATTCAGTATTTCACGAGTTATAAAAAGCCAGTGAATTGGGTTAAGTTTAAAAATTTAGTTATTTTAATTTACATTGCTTTGACAATAGGGGTTAGCACGTATATGAGTTAGATGCTGACTGCGGTAGATTGTAGCTGTATTGGGTCTTGCTGAAGTTAAACTTTGGTGTAATCCAACATTGGTATACAAGGTTGTTGACTGATTAATGTAAAGCAGTTGCAGTAGTAATTCAAAGTGTTTGTTAATTCAGAGGAGATTGATAATGAAAAAATTATATTCAGGGGTTCAACGTTTTATTCGCGATGAAGAAGGCGTTACCGCGATTGAATATGCATTGATTGCAGCTTTAATCGCAGTGGTAATTATTGCTGCAGTAAGGTTGGTAGGTCAGGATGTTAACAACACATTCCAATCAATTGCTAATGCGCTGACTTAATCGCCAGGCTTGGAACTTTGGTGGCGATGTAGATTTGTTTTCTGCGTCGCCACCAAAAAATAGTTTTAATAAACAAGTTGCGGGTCAGTTAAATAATGATGGCGCTGATTTTCTTTGGTTTGTTATCAGGTTTGGCTGCTGAAATCAAAAGGGAATAACAATGAGTCGCATATTCAATAGGGTCCAAAGTTGGTGGGTTGACGAGGAAGGTGTTACTTCTATTGAGTATGTGTTGCTTGGTTCGCTTATTGCGTTGGTGATTATCGTGTCGGTGAACGCAGTAGGTTTTCAAGTATGTGAAAGATATAAAAGTGTAGCGGAAGCAATGGCTTCAGCAATAGGTTCTACTGCTAGCGTTACTTGCAATTAAGTGCGGGCAGCTTTAATGAGTGTTTGAAAGTGTGAGATGACGCCGGAATTAATGGGGCTAATCGCGTTAATGATATTGGCGGTGTTGTTGTTGATGGCAACGCGTGAAGATGTACGTAGTCGCCGTATACCTAATAAGCTGGTTTTAGTCGGCGTCGTGCTTGGATTGGGGTTGAATGGATTTTTGCCCGCGGGCCTTGGATTTAATAGTGAGGTTTCTGGTGGGCTGGGATGGCTGGCGGCATTCAAAGGATTGGCGCTGGGTATTGCAGTGTTATTACCGATTTATCTGTTACGGGCCATGGGTGCCGGTGATGTGAAATTGATGGGAATGGTGGGTGCCTTTTTAGGTACAAGTGATTTGATAGGGGCAGTTATAGCAACCTTTATCGCAGGTGGATTAATGGCGCTGGTGGTGGCGTTATGGTCAAAACAGCTGATGAGTATGTTGCACAACGTCAAGCTTATGCTGGTTAGCGGCCTGTTCAGAATGAATGCAGGGCAGTTGCCGGTCATGAATGATCTGCCGGTGTCGGTCGCAAGGCTGCCTTACGCAGTGGCGATTACGGCAGGAACTTTGGGTTATTTGGTCTGGCAGCGCATGTAATGAGGTGTTGTGATTTTAAGTGTGGATTTTAGCTGTCAATGCATCATGATTTGATAAGGATTGTTAGCGATTATTATCCAGTTGTATAGCTTGAATTTGCTTTGAAATTTAGTTTGATAAAGATATAAAAATAACTACAGTTAAAAAACTATGACGAGCGATAGCAAAAAATGAGTATTCTGCTTTCAGAACATAATGTCATGCCGAGCTTGGAGCGACGTCATATACAGTTGCCGCCAGCGCCTCGCAATGTTGAGGAAACAGGGCTTGGTTTTCAGTTTCTGGTAGAACTTATTACTAAAACGCTATTTCTGCGTGGTCAGGTAAAACTTCAGGATTTAATCAAAACGACAAAACTCCCCATGGCAGTGCTGGAGCCGGTGATTGCCTTTTTGCGTGCCGAGTACATGTGCGAGGTCATGCGTAGTGGCGAGGCCGAAACTGCCATCTCTTACAACTTAACTGATTTAGGGCGTGAGCGTGGTGAGGAATACCTGCGTAAGAGCCAGTATGTAGGTCCGGCGCCGGTGAGTCTGGATGCTTATGTGAAACTGGTGCGTGAGCAGTCGGTCGCCGATATGCTGGTCACCAAAGAGCGCTTGTCACAGGTGTTTGGAAGTCTTGTAGTAAAAGATGGAATTTTAAGGCAGTTTGGTGCTGCCATGAATTCAGGGCGTGCGATTTTCGTATACGGTCCGTCCGGCAGCGGTAAAACTTATATTGCCGAGCATTTGGCAGGTTTGCTTAATGGTGATGTTGCTATTCCACATGCCATCGTTGTCGATAACGAAGTGATCCAGATACTTGATCCATTGGTGCATATCCCATTGCTGCCAAAAAGTGATTCAGAAGCCAGTGGCTTCGTGCTTGACCGCAGGCTTGCATCTGATGCGCGCTGGGTGTTGTGTCACCGTCCGGTGATTAAAACCGGGGGGGAATTAACGCTTTCCATGCTGGATCTGGATTTTGATGAAAGTGCCAGGTTTTACCAGGCACCGCCACAGGTCAGGGCAAATAACGGGTTGCTGATTATTGATGACCTCGGTCGGCAACTGGCGCCAGCGGTTGATATTATGAATCGATGGATTGTGCCGCTGGATCGCCGTGTGGACTATCTCGCATTGCATACGGGTAAAAAATTCATGATCCCGTTTGATGTGATCGTGGTGTTTTCTACCAATTTATCACCAAGCAAATTGGCCGATGAGGCTTTTTTACGCAGGCTTGGTTATAAGATTTTTGTTGGTGCCTTAAGTGAAGAGGAATATAAGCGAATCACCATGCAGGTATGTGAAGAGCTGAGTATTCCTTTTAGTGAGCGTGGTTTTAATTACTTGCTGCATGAGCATCATTACAAATCCGGTAAGGCTTTATCGGCTTGTATACCGAGAGACATTATGGAGCAGCTCAGAGATATATCGCGTTATGAAGGCAAGCAGGCTGAGATGACTGAAGAGCTGTTGGATTGGGCCTGGAACAACTACTTTGCGCATGATTAAACTGCCATTAACGCAAATAGCAATAATTTTAGAAACGAGATACAAGCAATGAAAACTAAGAAACAAAATAGAGAAAAAGGGGTTTCCAAATGAAAAATCCAAGAGCATTAGTGATGGTGATTATTTCGATAATCATAGGTCTGGGCGCAGTCGTGCTGGCATCGCGATGGGTGGATGAAAAGGCAACAGTGCAATCCAGCAAGGTAGTGGTAGCAGCGACAGATGTGGATTTGGGTACACCACTTTCTCCACAGATGTTAAAGATTGCAGACTGGCCTACAGGCAGTGTGCCGGCCGGTGCCTTTACTGATATTAAAGTATTAGATACACGTGTGCTTAAAACCAGTGTGTCTCGTGGTGAGCCTGTGCTGGAGTCTAAACTGGCACCGCTTGGCGCTACGGGTGGTCTTTCAGCGGTGATTAAAGAAGGCAACCGCGCTATGACTGTGCGCGTGAATGATGTGGTAGGTGTTGCCGGCTTTGCCTTACCGGGCAATTATGTTGATATCGTGGTGAACACTGTGGATGAGACAGCCAAGGCAGCAGATGGCAACAACAGTATTTCTAAAATCGTGCTTGAACACATTCTGGTGCTTGCCGTAGCGCAAGAGCAAAACCGGGACGAAACTAAACCAAAAGTCGTCAATGCCGTAACACTTGAAGTCACGCCTGACCAAGCCGAGAAGCTGGATTTGGCGCGTAGTGTTGGCAGCTTGTCACTGGTGCTGCGTAATCAAATTGATGCGAGTATTGCTGCAACTGGCGGCTCTACCAAAAAAGATTTGCTGAATGGAACTACCCAGTCAGCTGCTGCACCTGTAGCAACAGAAGCCAAAACTGAAGTTGCGGCAGCTAAACCTGTGGTGAAAAAAGTGGTGCGTCGCAAAGCCGTTGCCAAAGCATCAGAGCCTTATGAACAGGTTGAGGTTGTCAGGGGTAATGTGACATCGGTTGAGAAATTTTAAGAAGTACTTTGGCAGCATGTGGGCAGTATCTGGGCTGTAACGGGAACAATTGTAAATTTAATGTGATGGCAATTCGGGAAGTGTCACTCTTAAGTGAATTTGGGATATTGCTAGGGAGAGTTGAAAATGAATGAGCGCAGCAATCTAAAAAATTTTATAGCGCACGATTTATCGTGTCATCTAACACGGAATAGCCTTAAAGCGATATTGGCTGTTCTAGGGTTTGCAGTACTCATCGGCGGACCGGTATATGCGGCAGATCCGGTGAGCACCAAGGCGGCAACAAAGGGCAGAATCGTACCAACGTCGACAGAGATTGCCCCCAGAATGGAATTGTCACCGGGTCAATCACACCTGATCAGGATGCCGGCAGGCGTTAATCTGAAGAAGGTAAAGGTAGAAGACGACAAAGTCGTGCAAGTCGAAGTGACGACACCCAGAGAGATTTTGCTGCATGCTAAAAATGTAGGCACTACCTCACTCATGATCTGGGATAAATCAGGTCAGGTCACTATCATGGATATTAGCGTTCTAGGCAATACAGTAGCGATGGATGCTGCCGCCTTGCAAGGTAAATTACAGCAAATGCTGTCTGGTGAGAAAGGCATTCTGGTTGGCACTGCAGGCAGATCCCTGGTGCTAAGCGGCACAGTGGCTGATGCCGTGAAAGTGGATAAAGCGATGACGCTTGCCGAAGCTTACGCAGGTAAAGATACCAAGGTTATCAATATGTTGCAGGTGGGTGCACCACAGCAAGTGATGCTGGAAGTAAAAATGGCTGAGATATCAAAAAACCTGTTAGACCGATTGGGTGTAAATTTTGCGGCCAGCAGAGCTAACGGTGGCGTTGCTTATGATATTTTGAGTGGTTTCTCGATAGGTGCGGCTGGTAAGCTGACTTTCCGTAATGGTGACACTGTCGTTACTGTTGATGCAGATAAGACTGATTCGGTTCTGAAAATACTGGCTGAGCCAAATATTATTGCTATCAGTGGTCAAGAGGGCAGCTTCCTCGCCGGCGGTAAATTTTATATACCGGTTCCACAAGGTGGTACAAATAACGCTATTACGCTGGAAGAAAAAGATTTTGGTGTCGGTTTGAGATTTACACCTACTGTGCTTGAACAAGGTCGTATCAACCTGCGTGTCGCACCAGAAGTTACGGAGTTGGCTAAAGCATCGGATACTGCGACTACTACCATTGCTAATTACCCTACGCTGATCACTAGACGCGTTTCTACCACAGTGCAGCTAAACGATGGGCAAAGCTTTGCGATTGCCGGTTTGTTAAAAAACAATATTACTGAGAACATTAAACGCTTCCCGATCCTTGGTGAGATTCCAATCCTTGGCGCGTTGTTCCGCAGCAGTTCGTTTCAAACTGAAAAAACCGAGTTGTTATTTGTGGTGACTCCGCGACTGGTTAAACCTTTGCCGCCTAATTATGCATTACCTACGGATAATTTTAATCCACCTAGCAGAACGGAGTTCTTCCTGGAAGGTAAATTAGAGGGTAAGTCAACTGAGTCGACAGCGCCAGCTGAGTCTGCGCCTGAAGGTGCGGTAGCACCAGCGCCCGCAGCGCCAAGTGCTAATGATGGCTTTGAGATGAAATAAGGAGAGAATCATGGATACATTAAAATTAAAACTTACGCCAATTAAACTGGTTCTCTCAATGCTGATGGCAGCAGGTTTGGTTGGTTGTGTTAGCCCTACGCCAGTATTGGATGACAATTTTGGCAATGCGGTGAATGCAGCTAAGGCAGCGCAAATTATCAATCCTGATGCCTCATTGAATACAGACCCTGTGGCCGGTGTGGATGGTCAAGCGGCAGATGCGGCGATGAACAGGTATCACAGATCATTCGTGCAGCCTGCCGTCACACCCAATGTATTTACTATTGGGGTTGGCACTGGTGCCGGTGGTATGACTGGTGGTGCCGCCGGTAGTAGCGGTACATCAAGGTACTAAGTCGCTGAATCAGGTAGCTGATGAAGGAGCATATCATGAATACGCAACAGGGCTTTAGGGCAAAATTAAAATCACGCCAGCATGGCGCGGTAGCGATTATTGTTGCTATTTGCCTTGCGGTGTTAATTGGTATGCTAGGACTTGTGCTTGATTTAGCTCATCTGTATGTAACCAAGACTGAGTTGCAAAACGCCGCGGATGCGGCTGCATTGAGTGGTGCCAAAGAACTTAACAGGACTTTAGCGGGAGTAAACAGAGCCAGAGATCGCGCGATAGAAGCCGCAAAAAGAAATAAATACAACCTCAATGCAACCGTGGTTACACTTATCGATACAGATCATCTGTGGGTCGGTAGCTGTCCAGATGATGGTACTTGTGCCATGGTACGCATTAACACAGTAACCACAGATGCAGCGGCGGCTGATAAGACTTTCCTTAAGGTGGATACAGGTAGAAAAAGTTTAAACACATGGTTCATTCATGTGCTGCCTGGTGCTTTGACTAGTACAGGCACTTCAGGCTTGGCAGTGGCGGGACGTTACGTTGTTAATATCGCGCCAATAGGGATGTGTGCGATCGATCCAAATAACCCTACGCTTAATAACAACGGCGAACTGCTCGAATATGGATATCGTAGAGGCATGGGATACAATATTCTTGCAATTAACGATGCTAAAGGAGGTTTAGTCGGCCTGCCCCAGGTTCCATTGTGGATAAATCCGATTGACGTTCCCCCTAATACTTGTAACCCTTCTAATTCAAGTGATTCGACCCTTCGTCCTTTCATCTGCGCAGGTGAATCGTCATCAATTGTCGAGGGAGGAAGTGTCTACATCAATACTGGTGTTCAAACCAGTCAAGAGAGATTTCTTAATTCCCGGTTTGATAACTCTCAATCATTCGGGAATAATAGATGCGATGCCACGCTTAATCCGCCGGATAGTAACGTAAAACAATATAGAGCCAATCCAGCGGGCGCTGTACCTGCTTCATGTCCTTTAAATAGCAATTCTGCTGGGTGTGGTCTTCCGCGTGACTGGACGGAGCCAAGTTTAAACGTTAAGCCGGAATTACAAACTGTCAGGCTGAATACTGTAGCGCCTAATATAGGTAAGCCTATGGGTTATCCGAATGTGCCATCCGATACTGCTGATTTAGGTGCACTATGGTCCTTTTCACGTGCAGTACGTTATGATGGTGCTGCACCTGGAAAAGCTGGTGCAGCTTTCACTCCAAACGATTGGGGACCTGCTGGTGGGGGCGCTAATCTTTACAAACTTGACGCTGATACAACGGCAAGCGGCTATCCAACTACAGCAGGTAGCGACTTCCCCGCAGGAACATTGGCAGCTCCTTATAATCAGCCTACCGGTAATAAGTATCATGCACCACCTCTTACGCATCCCCCAGGGCTTAGTGGTCGCCGAGTAATTAATGTTGCTGTTATTAACTGCGATGCGGCTCCCGGAGGAAGTGGATCCTGCCGTACTATGCCAGTAATGGCAATCGCAAAGGTTTTTATGACGGTAGAGGCTAATTTTTCAGGCAGTCCAGCCAGATTCGAGACGGAATTCGCAGGTATCGTTAATACGGGGCAGGTGCCGCGTGATGTACGGTTGTATCGTTAAGGGATTTTGAAATGAGATGCACAGATAAAATTAAACAAAGCCTACAAACCAGGCGCGAAATGCGTGGTGTAGCGGTTGTAGAGTTTGCTTTGCTGATTTCTCTGTTGCTGATAGTTGTGGCTGGTATTGTAGAGTTTGGCAGAACATTTTGGTACTACGATGCCCTAACCAAAGCAACACGTGATGGCGCTCGTTATCTTTCTATGACTAGAGTGAGTGCTACTGTTGCGCTCGATGGGGCCGTTGAAACAAATGCCAAAACTATGGTAAAGAATGCGGCGGATATGGCGAAAGTACCAAATTTCTTGCTGGCTGATGCTACTGTGGATTGTTTGGAGATTGTTGATCCTGATAATCCTGATACTGATACTGTCACAGACTGTTCCGCAGCTGATTACATTCCAGACTACGTTAAAGTTAGCCTTAACTATCCGGTCAAGATTGGTGAATGGATTCCGTTTGTCGCGCTGATGAATGCCCCTTGGAATGTTACATTGTCACCCTCTACCACCATGCGCTATATGTGTAGTGAGCCTGAATCATGTTGAAAGTAATGAAAATTTCACGTAATACTGCATGTCAGCAGCGTGGTGTGGCAGCAGTTGAGTTTGCGATTGTGGCAATGTTGCTGTTTACCTTGTTATTCGGAATTATAGAATTTGGTAGATTGTTTTATGTATTCAATAGTGTGCAGGAAGTGACCCGTCGTGCGGCCCGCGAGGCTGTAGTCAGGTGGACTAACCAGCAGAGTACAGTCAAGAACCTGGCATTGTTTGGCGCCAGTAATCTGCCTGCTGGAGCTGAGATCACTGCCGGTAGTATTAGCATTGATTACTTGAATCAATCCGGAGGGACATCTGACCCTATCCCAGATACACCTGGTGAAAATATTACAGAATGTCTGAATGGTACGAATAGCTGTATAGCTTATGTACGAGTATCTATTACTGGGGTGACTTATACGCCGATGGTTAGCTTGTTTCCCTATTTTAACGTTCCTATTCCAGCTTCAACGGTTACTATGCCTGCAGAGAGCATGGGATATGCAATTAATTGAAAAAATCTGATTGAAAAAATAAAAAATGAAGCAAATGAAAATAACAATAATTTCACCTAATAAATCCTTAATGGAGGGTATTCGTCGGGTTCTACTCGAAGAAAATCCACAGCGCGCTTTTTATCTGTTTGATGGCACGCTGGATAAAGCGATTAACATTATTAACCTGATTAATAAAGAACAGCCGGATGTGGTAATTCTGGATGAATCCGGGGTTGATGCAAAAGATTTGGCAGGGTTGGAGCAAGTCTGCATGCAGTACCCGAACACAGGTTTTATTATGTTGAACGAGACTGTGTCTCAGGAGTTTTTGATCAGTGCTCTGCGTATTGGCGTTAAGGATGTATTGAAACTGCCTTTGGTTAACGAAGAATTGCTACGTGCGGTACATCGTGTAGAGAGTAAATTTAATTACGCAGCATCAGCAAAACAAGGCAAGGTGCTTGTGTTTACTTCCGGCAAAGGCGGTAGTGGAGCTACCTTTTTAGCGTGTAATCTGGGTTACATTCTGGCGGCTACACATAGTGATATTAAGGTGGCGTTGCTGGACTTGAACCTGCAGTTTGGTGATGCAGCATTATTTTTGTCCGACCATGTTCCGCCTAATACATTGGCAGATGTTGCAGGCAATATTTCACGGTTGGATGCTTCGTTGCTGTCTTCATCGATGGTGCAGGTTTTGCCGAATTTTGGCGTTTTGGCCGCCCCTGAGGATGCTGAGCGATCTGTTGAGGTGAAACCGCAGCATATAGATACGCTGATCAAGCTAGCTAAACGGCAATATGACTTTGTGATTCTGGATATAGGCCGCAATCTCAATTCAAATAGCCTGAAAGCGTTGGATCATGCCGATAATATTTTTCTGGTGCTACAACAGACGTTGCCGTTTATCAGAGACTCTAAACGCCTGATTAAAATTTTGCTTTCACTGGGGTACCCAAAAGCAAAAATTAATTTGCTGATTAATCGTTATGAGAAGGCAAGTGATATTGATGTACGTGACGTGGAAGCAACTCTGGAGCTACAGGTGTATGAACGTATACCTAATAGCTACGCTGCAGTTTCGGCATCGGTTAACCAGGGTGTGCCAATTATGAAAATTTCCAGGCATGACGCAGTCACCAAGAGTTTAGAGGACATTGTAGAGAAGCTCACACAGATACAAGGTGCTAAGGAAACAACAGGATGGCTTTCTAAACTATTTCGCTGAGAAATTCAGCAATAGTCATTACAAATAGAAATCAGCTAAAAAAATACTGATTCAAGGAAGGATAAGAATTATGTCACTGCGCGATAGATTAGAAGAAATTAAGAAAGATGAAGCCCCGGTTTCTATCACAGCTCAGGTACAGGCTCCACAGCAGTATGGGTTTATGGGCTATCAGGAATACCAGGCATTAAGATCACGTATTCACCGTAAATTGCTTGATCGTGTCGATCTGGCAATGATGGAGAGCATGTCGGGCGACCGCCTGCGCGAAGAACTCAAGACGCTGGTTGAGCGTTTGCTGAGTGAAGAAACAATTGCGATTAATGATTCAGAACGCATGAATCTGGTACGCGATATTCAGCATGAGGTACTGGGTTTAGGTCCGCTGGAAACGCTGATGGCAGATTCAACAATCTCGGATATTCTGGTTAATACCTACCGTCAGGTTTATGTTGAGCGCAGAGGCAAGCTGGAACTGACCGATGTGCGCTTTGAGAGCGAAGCGCATTTACTCAAGATTATCGATAAGATTGTATCTGGCGTCGGCCGTCGTGTAGATGAATCCAGCCCTATGGTTGATGCACGCCTGCCAGACGGTTCCCGTGTTAACGTTATTATTCCACCGCTGGCTGTAGATGGTGCGTTGATGTCTATCCGTCGTTTTGCAATGATACCGCTGCAGATGAAGGACTTTATAGAAAACAAAAGTCTTACACCGCCAATGGCTGAAATATTGCAGGGTTTGGTGAAAGCCAAGGTCAATATCCTGATTTCAGGCGGTACCGGTACCGGTAAAACAACATTGCTGAATATTATGTCTGCCAGTATTCCGCATGCAGAGCGTATTGTAACGATTGAAGATGCAGCCGAACTGCAACTGCAACAGCCACATGTAGTGCGTCTGGAAGTGCGTCCGCCTAATATCGAGGGTAAGGGCGAAGTTACACCGCGTATGCTGGTGCGTAATAGTCTGCGGATGCGTCCTGACCGTATTATCGTTGGTGAGGTCCGTGGCGCCGAGGTGGTTGATATGCTACAAGCCATGAATACCGGCCATGAAGGCTCGATGGCGACTGTGCACGCCAATACGCCGCGCGATGCGCTGACCCGTTTAGAGAATATGTTTGGTATGGCAGGGTTTAATTTACCGCCCAAAGCCATGCGTGAGCAGATTAGCTCAGCACTGACTGCAGTGGTGCATCTAACCCGCCTAAGTGACGGTAAGCGCAAAATTACCAGCATTCAGGAAATTACCGGCATGGAGGGCGATATTATCACCATGCAGGATATCTTTACCTTTGAACAAACTGGTGTGGCAGATGACGGTACTGTGAAAGGCCACTTCAAGGCAACAGGCATTCGCCCACGCTTTGTTGAGCGCCTGCGTACGCATGGTGTCAAAGTTTCTGATGAGTTATTTGATCCAACAGTCCTTTTTGAATAGGAGGCTGACATGGACTTTCTTTATTATCTGTTTGTAGTGCTAGGTTTTTTTGCGGTCGTACTGTTTCTTGAAGGTGCGTTCCTGACATGGAATGCCTACAAAGGGCCGGAAAAAACGCGTATTGCCAAGCGATTGCAGGCTATATCAGCCGGTGGCGGCAGTGGGCAGGGCAGCACTCTGGCTAAGCAGCGTTTGCTTGCTCAAACGCCTGGGCTACAGAATATATTGCTAAGCATTCCGAGAATTCACTTACTAGACCGGCTTTTACTGCAATCCGGGTTAAATTTTAGCGTAGCTGGTTTTCTTGGTGTTACTGTTCTGGCTGCGGTCGCCGGCGCGTTAGTGGCTATGTTTTTAGCTTTGCCTTGGTTCTTGGTAATCGCTATTGCGATTATTGCAGGTGCGCTGCCTTTAGTGTTTATTATCAGTGCGAAAGATAAACGTATGACTGTCATTGAAAGCCAGCTGCCGGATGCACTGGACTTGATGGGACGTGCCATGCGTGCGGGCCATGCATTTCCAAGTGCTTTGCGTATGGTCGGTAATGAGATGCCGGAGCCGATAGCCTCGGAATTTAGGACGGTATTTGAGGAAATCAATTACGGTATATCAACACAAGAAGCGCTAACCAATCTAGGTAAGCGTGTGCCCAGTACCGACCTGAGCTATTTTGTGATTGCTGTGCTGATTCAACATGAGACTGGCGGTAATCTTTCCGAATTACTTGGTAATATCAGCACGATTATCAGGGAACGTTTAAAACTGATGGGCACTATACGTGTGCTGTCTGCAGAGGGCAAGCTGTCAGCCTGGATATTGACACTGCTTCCCTTCGTGCTTGCATTCACATTGCAAATTGTTAACCCTGGATTTTTGAGCGTGCTCTGGACTGACCCAATCGGCATCAAGATGACCCTTATTGCATTATCTATGATGGTATTTGGTATTTACGCGATGTCCCGAATAATTAAGATCAGGGTCTGAAATAGATTAATGAATTGAGAAAAACATGAATACCATACAAATCATTTATCTAGCATTAATTTTCATCACCGTGTTTGTGGTCGCATTGGTGATTCTCACGCAATTCACTCCCAAGACTCTGCAAAATAGATTGCAGATTTTGAAAACAGGCGGTGATATAGAGTCCTCTATAGAAGCGAAACCAAAAGTTGCTCCATGGGTGGGTCGGGTCATTGAGTTAGCCAAGCCTGTGGCCAAACTGTCTGTGCCAAAAGAAGGCTGGGAGTCATCTCAATTACGTATCCGTTTTATGAATGCCGGTTATCGCAGTGAAACTGCACCCATGATATTTTTTATAGCAAAAACAGTGCTTACATTTTTGCTGCCGGTAATGTTTATTCTTTATATCACGATCAGTGGCGCTCAATATTCGGCAAATATTTTATTGCTGTTCATCGTGATATCTGCCGGACTGGGTTATTTTTTACCGAATGTATTTTTAGAGCGCCGCATCGCCTACAGAAAACGTGAAATTCTCGATAGTTTCCCAGATGCGATGGATTTGATTATTGTGTGCGTGGAATCTGGTCTTGGTTTGGATGCCGCGCTTGCGAGGGTTAGTGAAGAGATGCATATGATTAGTCCAACTCTGGGCGAGGAACTGCATCTGATTAATCTTGAATTGCGTGCAGGCAGTTCGCGTGAAAGAGCGTTGCGTAACCTGGCGCTAAGAACCGGCGTTGAAGATATTGATACGCTGGTGGCGATGCTGGTGCAGTCTGACCGTTTCGGTACCAGTGTTGCTCAGGCTTTGCGTGTGCATGCAGAGAACTTGCGTACCAAGCGTCGTCTGCGTGCAGAGGAGGCAGCGGCCAAGATTGCATTGAAGCTGTTGTTTCCGTTGATTTTCTTTATATTCCCATCAATGCTGTTGGTGCTGTTAGGGCCTGCGCTCATCAGTATCAATCGTATTTTATTGCCGGCTATGGCAGGCCAGTAGAGGTTGTTATTTAGTTTGGAGGTTTAAAATGAACGCTAAACATAAGATTTTACCAGCAGTATGCTGTATTGCTTTGATGAGTAGCTGCGCATCTAACCAAAGTACCAGCGCCGCATCTTTCACGATCAAAACGACTGCAGTGACTAAAAGCAGTAACGACAAGCCTGAGGCGATGTATCAGTTAGGCCGTTATTATCAAGGGCAAAACCGGTTTGATGAGGCGGTTAATGCTTATTTAAAAGCACTCAATGCAGATGCCAGCTTTGTTGAGGCGCGTAATGGCCTTGGTGTTGTTTACTCGAGGCAGGGTAAGTATCGTGAGGCGATAGAGGCATTCCAGGCCGCTATTCAACAGGCACCGAAAGCCGCACACTTATACAGCAATATGGGTTATGCCTATTATTTGCAGGGGCAGTATGCGGAGTCTGTAAAAGCATTGCAACAGGCAACGGCACTTGATCCAAATAACCAGCGTGCGTTGAATAATCTTGGTCAGGCCTATGCAAAAGCTGGAAAAACCACACAGTCTGCACTGGCTTTTGCCGATGCTATCAGTGCTGAAAAGCCTGATAATACAGCTGTGGCAGCACCTGTACAGAGCATACCAGCCAATGTTACAACGATAACCGTAGCAGCAGTCACAGACGCTAAGGTGCAGACGGCGCCAGTACAGGAAGCGCAAACATTGGCAATCCCTAAGGATAGAGGCGTTATCAGAGCAGCCAAAACTCAGCCGTTGGTGGTGCCTGTAGTGGAAAGCCGTGCCAAATTAGTATCACTGGCGCCACATGTCTCAGAACTGCAGGTGCGGTCACAAACTACTGAAATGATGCAGCTTGCCTCAGCAGAGGCCGAGCAGGAATTGCAGAAAGTACGGCTTGAAGTAGCAAATGGCAACGGCGTTACCGGTGCGGCAGGCAAAGTAGGTAAATTTCTGCGTGGTCAGGGTTATACAGCGGCGCGTTTGACTAACCAAAAACCGTTCAAGACTAAAGCGACTCAAATTCAGTATCAATCTGGTTATGAAGCACAGGCACAGCTTCTGCAGTCAAAATTGCTTGACGCACCAAAACTGGTTGAGCGTAATGATCTGCGCGCGAATGTGCGGGTTGTATTGGGTAAGGATATGGTAACGCAGCTCGCGCATTACGAATATAAAGTGAAAGAAATGCAGTTGGCACTGAATGCATCAAAAGAAACAGCTGGTGTAAAACAGCTTTTTTAGGTAGGGCTTTTTTAAGTAGGAAAGTGTAGTTGGTGATTTAATTATTTTTCAACAAAGGGAGTAAGAATATGGCGGATATTAAACATATTATTGAACCAGAAAGATTTGGTACCTGGATTGCAGTTACATTTGTAATAGCACTATTGGCGTTGATTATCGCTATAGGCGCTGTAATGCAGACCAATGATCTGACTACGGTTACACAAGGCGAGGTTTTGTTGCTCAATAAGAAAATTGAGAGTTCTCAGCCAGCAGCAGTAGCACCTGCTGAGCCAGCTGCAGTAGCAGAATAAATATTAATATTTGATTAGAATCTGGTAGTGGTGCAAATATCGCCGCTGCTGGATTCTGTCATGATAGGGTGTTGTTCTTACAAAATATCGTTTTATATCAATATCCCTTTATCTATATAGTACAGCTTACTGTTTTTTATTCGCGCCTTGTCTGACTTATCGCATCAGTCTTGCCGCTTCAGCGGTTTTAGATAAGCAGTGATGACATTTTAATCAGCCATGCTGCTGAAAGCAGGTGATCATGAATCTGACTTCTAGCGCCTTTTTACCGTTTTCTGATATTCCAAAATGCCATACTTGCGAGGGTGCGGATCAGTCTCCAGCCCTGTCATGGTCAGGAGTGCCTGCGCAGGCAAAGAGCCTTGTACTCATCATTGATGATCCTGATGCCCCGGATCCGGATCATCCCAAGATGACCTGGGTACATTGGGTTCTGTATAACATCCCACCCAATATCACAGGTTTTAATTCGGCAAAGCCTGGGGCATTGGATCTGCCGCCAGGGACACTTAGCGGACTTAACGATGCACGGGAAACCGCTTATCACGGCCCCTGCCCACCTATTGGGCGGCACAGGTATTTCCACAAGTTGTATGCGCTTGACACTATGCTGCCAGATTTACACCTTCCAACTAAAGCAATATTAGAAAAAGCGATGCAGGGACATATTCTGGCACAATGCGAACTGGTCGGCACTTATAAGAAGGGTAGCTAAATAGACTTTGATTAAACGCTTTTTGGGCAGAAGCCTGGCACAAGTTTAATTGTGTCTAACAATGCTCAGGATACTCAATTATTTGGCTCGATTGTTTTCAATGGATGAAACGTCAGCAAATACAGTGCTTCGACCTTATCACGTGCCCAGGGTGTTTTACGCAGAAACTTCAAGCTTGATTTAATGCTTGGGTCATTGCTGAAGCAATTTACAGGTATGCGTTCAGCCAAGCCATCCCATCCGTAATGAGTCACTAATGCCGTCACTATTGATTCCAGCGTGATGCCATGCAAGGGGTTGTTGGGTTGTTTATGTATCATTGTTGCCATGTGTCTTTGCTGTGATTAACTACACCTAAGATTAACTACAACTAAGCTGGAGCCTGTAGAGGTAATGCTGCACCCAGCGCATAATGTATTGCTGATGTTCTGGTTTATATAAAATAAAACCCGGATAAGATTTTAATCTTTATCCGGGTTTGAGTATCAATGATTAACTTGATTATTGATGCAGCGTTCTGCTAAACAGGTTCAGTGCCAATTGGTAGCAGATCATGGCGGTCTGCGGGTCGTAGCGCTCGCCCTCATCGCGCATGAAGGCATGCTGTGCGTTGAATTCATGCCATGTGAATACCATGTTGGCATCGCTCAGTTTTTTGTACACTTCTGCGCGACCAGGGGCTGGAATATGCGGGTCTTGTTTGCCCCAGATCATGAGCAGTTCGCCTGAAATGTCTTTTAAACGTTCCATACTGTGCTGGCCTGGTTTGTTTGGGATGACCTGTGTGTGCAGGTCAGTTGCGTAGAAACAGGCGGTGCTTTTGATTTCCGGTTGCAGCGCAGCGCGGAACGCGAGGTGGCCGCCAATACAGAAGCCCATGGCGCCGATGTTGCCGTTGTACCAGGGTTGTGTTTTTGCAAATGCGATCATGGCAGCGTTGTCTGTGTCGTAACCTTGAACGTCTTTCGCTGATTTGTCTGCATTGCCTTTGTCACGGCCTGCATCGTCATAGCCCAGTACGGTGCCAATCGGATTCAGTTCGTGAAATACTTCAGGTACCAGTACTGCATAACCATGGCTTGCCATGATTTTAGCTGCACGTTCAATTGGGCCAGTCTGCTGGAAAATTTCTGAATAAAACAGGATGGTCGGGTATTTGCCATTGCCAACTGGGCGGTGGATATAAGTGCGCATAACGCCGGTAGGGGTATCGAGGTCTGCAATGTGGCTTTGAATGTTCATGATCAGTTTTCCGGATTGTGTTTCAAATAAACTAAATTTTCGATATTGTACAACGAGGTACGTGCTTTTTTGGCTGATATGCAGAGTAGCCATCAAATAATCTATATAAGGTTTGCTAAGACCCCTGTTAATTTCGTAAAATGTTGTTTTGAAATCTGTTTCTATGTCATTGCGGTTTCACATCGCTGGATTATTGTTTGATGCCGCATTGCATGCATTCTTGGCTTAGTTCATTACACAAAGTTCACTACACAAAAACCATGTTAATTACGATCAATGGCAAACCCCGCAGTTTCGAAACTGTCAATCTCTCTGTCGCCGAGCTTGTTCAGCAGCTTGAGTTGGTCGGCAAGCGCCTCGCGATAGAACGTAACGGCGAAATCGTACCGCGTAGCCAGTTTGATGCTACCCAGTTAGCAGATGGCGACAAGTTGGAAATTGTAGGCGCGGTCGGCGGCGGCTAAACAGGGGCCAATATTCATTACAGTTGCAAATCAAAGGAATTCGAATTGTCAGATTTATTAAAAATTGCAGATAAAACCTATAGTTCACGCTTGCTGGTAGGTACCGGTAAATATAAAGACTTCACCGAAACGCGCGCGGCAATTGATGCTAGCGGTGCTGAAATCATTACGGTGGCAATTCGCCGTACCAATATTGGTCAGAATGCAGGTGAACCTTCCTTGCTGGACTTTTTACCGCCGGAAGAGTTTACCTACCTGCCAAATACCGCAGGCTGTTATTCGGCGGATGATGCAGTGCGCACTTTACGTCTGGCACGTGAACTGCTGGATGGCCATAAACTGGTGAAACTGGAAGTGCTGGGCGACCCGAACACCTTGTACCCGAACATGATTGAAACACTGGCTGCCGCCAAAACGCTGGTAAAAGATGGTTTTGATGTGATGGTGTATTGCTCGGATGATCCGATTATTGCCAAACAACTGGAAGAAATCGGCTGTGTTGCCGTGATGCCTTTGGCTTCCCTGATCGGTTCCGGTATGGGTATTTTGAATCCGTGGAACTTGCAGATCATTATCGAAAACGCCAAAGTGCCGGTGCTGGTGGATGCCGGCGTTGGGACTGCATCTGATGCGGCGATTGCGATGGAGTTGGGTTGCCAGGGTATATTGATGAATACTGCGATTGCAGCAGCAGGTAATCCTGTTTTAATGGCTGGTGCGATGAAAAAAGCGGTTGAGGCAGGTCGCGAAGCTTATCTGGCCGGGCGCATGCCTAAAAAACTATATTCTGCGAGCCCTAGTTCACCGACTACAGGCTTGATTAGTTAGTAGGCTTCATGATGAGCCAGACAAACCATTATGAGTGCGCAGTAAAGGTCGAGGTATCCTTTTTGCCGGAACAGTCTGATATTGAGCATAACCGTTATGCGTTTGCCTATCATGTTACGATCACTAACACAGGCAGTATTGCTGCGCAGCTGATCAGCCGGCACTGGATTATTGCAGAGGCTAACGGCGAGCAGCAGGAAGTAAAAGGTTTGGGTGTGGTAGGCGCGCAGCCGCTGCTTAATCCGGGAGAGCAATACCAATACAGCAGCGGAACCGTGATTAATACGCCGATGGGGGAAATGTACGGCACTTACCAGATGGTGGCTGAAGATGGCACCAAATTTGATGCAGTGATCCCTAATTTTCAACTGAATATGCCGCGCGTTTTGCATTAGTTTAAGCCATAACAAGCACTCACAAAAATATGAAAAAAATCATGCAGGGCACATTACTGATATTACTTGGCTTATTGGTGACAAGCTGCGCCAGCAAGCTAGTAAAGCCGGTGCCCCCGCCAGCGCCGCCTAAATCTCAGTGTGAATGTGTTGATAAAACGCCGGTACAAATCCCGGAAGGCACCAAACCTGCCGGAACCGCCCCTTCAGAAGTGAAGCCGCCAGAAGCAAAGGTTCCGGATTACAGCCTGTTAAAACCATCACAGTGGGATGAGGTGGATGGTTTGCCGCTGGATAACTTAAGTCAGGCGTGGCCGGCCTGGATGCAGAGCTGCTCTACTTTAATCAACAAACCGACCTGGAAGAATGTGTGTACTGCTGCCAACCAGCTCAATGAGCAGGTGGCTAAAAAGCCGACATCCGAGGCAGTACAAGCTTATTTCAAAGCGTATTTTTCTGTCTATAAAACGACCAATGTGGATGGTACCGACAGCGGCATGATTACCGGCTACTATCAGCCCATACTCAAAGGCAGCCGTACCAAGTCTGCGCAGTATCCGAATCCCTTGTATGCAGCTCCTGCCGATATGATCACGGTTGAGCTGGATAGCATTTTCCCTGAATTGAAATTCAAGCGTGTGCGCGGCAGGCTGGTTGGTAACAAATTAGTGCCGTACTACAACCGTGGCGAGATTGAGACAGAAGCTTCGCCGCTCAAAGGACGAGAGTTTATTTACATTGATGACATCATCGATGTGTTCTTCTTGCAGATTCAGGGTTCAGGTCTGGTGCAGCTGGACAATGGCGAGCAGGTGCATGTGGGCTATGCTGACCAGAACGGGCATCCTTACAACTCAATTGGCCGTTTGCTGGTGGAGCGCGGTGAATTGACATTGGCGCAGGCTTCCATGCAGGGCATCAAGAACTGGGCACGTAACAATCTGGCCAAGCTGAGAGACTTACTCAATAGCAATCCTAGCTATGTATTCTTCCGAGAGCTGCCGGCTGGCTTGCCCGGTCCGTTAGGTGCGCTTGGTGTGCCGATTCTGGGTGAGCGCAGTGTTGCCATAGACCCGAAATTCGTACCGCTGGGGGCGCCGGTGTTTTTATCGACCACCGAGCCTAATAGCGTCAAGCCGCTTAAACGCATGATGATGGCGCAGGATACCGGCGGTGCAATCAAAGGCGGCGTGCGGGCAGACTTTTTCTGGGGTGCCGGGCCGGAAGCGGGTGCCAAGGCCGGTGCAATGAAGCAGGCTGGCAAGATCTGGGTGTTCTTGCCTAAAGAGTTTGTGTTTAACGGTAATGGTGCGATTAATGGTAATAACGCTAATGGCAGCGCGCAGAGTCAGCCTAAAAAATAAAATCAGTTTTAAATAATCGCAAATAATCGCAAGCAAATAAAAAAGGGTGCCTGAGCACCCTTTTACATGACGCTTAAGAACAAATTACTTGTTCATTACGTACATTGTAACTTCGAAACCGAAACGCATTTCAGTAGCAGCTGGTTTTGTCCACATAGTAATTTCTCCTTTATTAAAAATTCGTACCGCTCGCGCTTTAAAGCATTCGCATTACGTGAGACACATCATAAGCGCTAGCCGAAAATGCAACATGACATGAGTCATTAAAACGTCCTAGTGATTATCATTAGAAGCGCATGAGCTTGATTTCTGGGCTTTACTTTCTTCTAGCTTGCGTTCTTGAATTTCTTGATCAGCTTTTTGATGCCCTTGCGGCCATATTTGCGTTTGAATGCAACCTTAAAGTCATACAAATAGAAAGGCAGCCTGATGCTGAAACTGACTTTTCTTCCCATGTTGGCTAGATACAGCGCCAGAAAACGTTCGCGGCCTGCCCAATGCAGCTTGTTACAAATGCGTGCGAGATCAGAGAGGCGCTGACCAAGTGGTGCCGGATATGTATAAAAACGTGCACGGGCCGTATCAATCAGCGAGAAATGCAGTTGTTTGTTAGCCTGTACCTGCACCAGAATGTTGCCACCCGATAAATCCCTGAAGAAAGTGCCGCGGTGATGCATTAAAGACAGATGCTGAGATAACTGTATGTACGTCTCTTCGGCACTGATGGTGATGTTTTTGGATGCGATATGAAAGTCTTTATTGCCTTTGGCAAAATGCACAAACATTTCGCCGACGGAGCAATCTGCAGTCACGTAATCACAGATGTAGAAGTTTTGCTTGAGTGTGGTGTCATGCTTTTTTTCAAAGAACGCCACTGGCTGCGCCGAATCTATACCGCGTCTTAATAATTCTACAGCCCCGTTCCAGCTGCGTTTGGCTTTGCTGGGCTTGAAGCGGTCAAATAATTGTTTATGCGGATACATCTTTACCGGCTGTTTTACTGTGACTTTGCGTTCTGGATCGCGTGGGTCAGGCAGGGCCCAGATAGCATTGCGTGCATGGCGTAACGCATTATCCTTTTGCGGGCTGCTTAAATGTTCAGGATTTAGCTTCTCCGCCAGTAATGCTGCTTCATCTGCATTTTTTGCCAGTATCAAGCCAGACCAGTTATTTTGATTAAACGGGTAGTATTTCAGGTTTGCAATATGTGCGTGTATTGCCAGGTTCTTGGCAAGGCCGCAATCAGGCTTGGTGGCGACTGTATGGCTGATTGGCCAGCGCAGGTAAATCGGGCTTTCAGTGATCATATGTGTCGCTTCGGAAGGCGCTTCACCGTCACGATTAATGATTTCAGCTTGCTGCAGGTCGGCAGTATAGTAAACGTCCTTGAGTAAAGCGACTTTACCATTGATTGTCCATGCTGCATGAATATGGTGCTGCGCGGTTTGGAAATGGTGAATCTCCAGACCATTGGCAGTTGCAATGGCTGCTTTGTAATTAGCGCCCTGCACCATATCTGCAACCGTCCTCATGGCATAAAAGCTCGGGTGGTGCCTAAAATTTTTCTGATCGCCATCCACGTTTACGTAGTGCGTGACGCGCTCCAGCGCAGGGTATTCGGCATCGATTAAGCCATCGTCAATCAGGCCCTCGCGATGGCAGATCATGGCACCCCAGAATGCCTGATCAAGCGCACCGGATGCTGCGTTAAGCAGCATGTAACGTGCAGCGTAGTCAGCCTGTTTCTGTTCGCCTTCAGGCAACGTGCGCTCTATGCGGTAAATAGCCCAGAATGCGACCGGCGATATGAAATGCCTGATATTGAAATCAGTGCTTATTTTCTTAAACAAGCGTGCTTTTTTAATCAGGTTATATTTAAAGCAGGCTGTCCAGCGGTATTTGAAAATACGATGGTCAAAACGCTCCGGCTCAGAAACGCGTTCGCTGAATAAATTGTCGGTATGAATATCCGGTAGCTGATTCCTGGCCTTGAGTATACTCAGTATGCCAATGTTATAAATTGGTTCAAAATCCGTAACATTTGGACCAGCCAGCGTGATGCCACGCAGTCTGGTTTCTTTATAGGCAATATCCCACGCCTGAAGGAAACCGTTAATGTGATAACCTGCCCAGCGTTTCCGGTTAATAGTCGTGCCGATTTCAAGACGTACAATCTTGCTGCCGAAGCGTTCAAGCACTGCACTCACAAATGACTGCCAGAGTACTTGCTCAGTGGTGCTCCCCATATTTCTGGCATTGGCAAACGGCTGCACCAAATGCAGTGTGATCTGAAATTGTTCATCAATCAGGCGCTGCAGAAAGCGTGCATTAAAACTATCCAGATCACCATAGCTGAAGTCCAGGCGTACCTGATTGATAGCCAATAAACGTAACTGTGCGATGACATAATCATCCATAGCGGCATCTTGTGCTGATGCTACGCAGATACCGACAAAATCTTCAGGCACTTTGTGTTCAGCAGGTGGTAGATGACCATGTTTCACATAAAGCTTGCCACTTAATATATAAGCGAGACCTTTGCCTATGATAGGCCAGGTCAGCATGCTTGCTTGCTTTTTGTTGAGACTCATAAAATGTTAAGGCAGGCGGAAGCGTTGTTCGTTATACAGTAAATCCGGCAGCAGCACATTGGCAAGTGCGCGCTGTTCCAGTTCTTTTGCATTGGCAGGCGGGCTGGCCTCTTTCAACTGCTTGGTTTTTGTGTCATAAACGGCATGCGCAGGCGCTTTGTCTGAACGCAGTACGACTACTTGATTGCCATCTTTGGTTTCCTCCATCCAGCCGAAATTTGCGTTATATTGCATCATGGCACGTCCCAGGCTATCCGGTGCCACGCTGGATAGATCACGGCCTGTCATCGGGTGCTGCGCTTCAATACCCATCAGCGACAGCAAGGTAACCGGCAGATCAATCTGGCTGGCCATGCCTTTGTAGCGCAGGGGTTTAATGTCTGCGCCCAGAATCAGGCCCGGAATATGGAAACGTTCAACTGGCACTAGTGATACGCCACGCACACGGATGTCGTGGTCGGCGACGATTAAAAATACCGTATCTTTCCAATATTCGCTTTGCTGCGCTTTCTTGAAGAACTCACCAATTGCATAATCAGCATATTTTACGGCGTTGTTATCGGTGCCTTTGGGTTGCTCATAGAGATCGATGCGGCCATCCGGAAACTCGAACGGCGCATGGTTGGAGGATGAAAATGCCAGCGTGAAAAATGGTTTGCCTGCTTTATGGTGGGCAAGCAACTGCTCATGGGTTTTGTTGAGCAGGTCTTCATCTGATACGCCCCAACTGCTGACAAATACCGGGTTTTTATAGTCTTTTTGCTCGACGATATAGTTGAAGCCATTACCGGTAAAGAAGCTGCGCATATTGTCAAAATGCGATTCACCGCCATAAATGAATTCAGTGTGATAGCCGCGTTTTTCGAGCAAAGCTGCTAGCGTGAAAAAGTTTTTCTGTGATTTTGACAGTTTCACTGTACTATCCGCAGGCGTCGGTGCAAAACCTGCCGTGACTGCTTCAATGCCGCGCACAGAGCGTGTGCCGGTGGCGTAAAGCTGTTCGAACCAGATGCCTTGTTCCTTAAGTCGCTCAATATTCGGCGTAACCGGTACACCGCCTAAAGATTCTACAAAGGTTGCGCCCAGGCTTTCTTGCAGAATGATAACAAGGTTAAGCGGCTTTTCACGTTTCTGGCTGGGGTGCAGTGTAGTCAGCGTCGGGATATCCGTATCTTTGGCGCCAGTGAGCTTGAATATGTCTTCACGCGGCATTTTGCCGTAAATATCACTGGATTTAGTTTCCTTGAGCAGGCTGTAGGTCGCATACACGACGGAGTAACCGGAATTGAGTACCAGACTGTTGACCATGCTGTCTGCAGTAATCGCAAACATGGCAGGATTGGCAGGACGGTGGCCAATAGAAGAGCGTATACCGGCTGCTGTAATAATGAATACCAGCGGCCATACCATCCAGAGTTTTTTATTAGACCAGATGGCTGGCATCCTGAGCCATGGGCGCATGTAGTAATGCGCATGAAATGCCGCAACCAGTGCAGCACCGACACCGGCAAATATATGAATCTTGAATCCGCGCCAGAGCATGCTGAATACCTCATTCGGATATTTCAGGTATTCCACAAAAATGCGGTTGGGGCGCACATCGTATTCGTTGATGAATCCCGGGGTGGAGATTTCTAGAAACACTAGCAAGACAATTGCAGTCACGATCCATACATGCGTGAAAACCTGCCAGCTTTTGAATAGCCGGCGGGTTGCCAGCAGCGGTGCCAGCAGTATCGGTATCAGCGCAATCAGGCATAGCTGGATCAGGTCGACGCGGATGCCTTGCAGCATGATTTCGAGCAGCTTGCCGGTTGCATAAACGCGGTCGAATTTCCAGAGTACCAGTCCAAAACGCGCTGCTGATAAAATCAGCAGCCCAAGAATCAGCATGGCGATAAAAGGCGCAAACGGCCCGAGTGGGGTGGCAATTCGCCATATAGAGTGGTGAAGTTTTTTTGCGACAGACATTTCTATTAAATGTACCTAAACAGGATGCATTATTATAAGGTGAAACTCGTATTTTCAATCAGGCGATTTTCCATCAGATGATTTTGCACCTGCTCGCAGGTTACCTGTGCTTTAGCCATTCAATAAATGTTCTGTAGTAGGCCGGCTGACGCACACACAGGTAAATCATGACCATGATATTGAGCAATGCCGTGGTCAGGAATAATTCAGGAATGCTGAGACCCTGATTGAATATCCATAACGAAAACCCGGCAGACACCACCATAAACAGTGCATTCAGGATATTGGTGGCCGCAATCACGCGCGACTGGTGGCTTTTCTTGGCGCGCGTTTGTACAAAGGCATAGAGCGGCACGATATAGAATCCGCCAAACAGCCCGATCAGAATCACGTCCAGTATCAGGCGCCAGTGGCTCAATACCAGATTGCCCTGCATATCAAAATGCATATTGATAAACGTCATGTAATCCAGCTGGTCTAGATGGTTCCAGTGTGAGTGAATATGGCTGCCTGCGTAATAGAGGTCAATACTGAACAGTGTGATGCCAATACCGCCGAACATGACCAGCCCCAGTTCTACTTTGCCTCTGGAGAGTTTTTCGCAAAGTAGGGAGCCGATGCCGATCCCCATTGAAAATGTGGTCAGCAGTAGAATAAATACACTTTCATCACCATGCAGCACGCTTCTGGCAAAATTCGGGAATTGTGCCAGCAAGGTTGCGCCGTAAAACCAGAACCAGGAAATCGCGATAATCGCGAGCCAGACCGGTTGATGCTGCCAGATAAACTGTATGCTGCGACAGGTTTCCGTAAACGGGTTCCAGTTGATTTCAAGCAGCGGTTCCTGTGCCGGTGAATCCGGCACACCACGGCTGTGCCAGTAACCGAGTACCGCGATAATCAAAATCGCAACGCTTGTGATGAGCTCATGTGGATGCTGGATGGCAAGCCAGGCACCCAATACCTGCCCAAGCAGGATGGCGACAAAGGTGCCCATCTCCACCATGCCGTTACCGCCCATCAGCTCATGCTCACCCAAATGCTGCGGCAGATAAGCATATTTGACTGGGCCAAATAGTGTGGAGTGCATGCCCATCATGAATAGTGCAACGCCCAGCAGCCAGATGTTATGCAGAAAGAAACCGGCGCTGGCAAATAGCATAATACCGATTTCGCAGATTTTTACGATGCGGATAATTTTCGATTTCTCAAATTTATCGGCTAGTTGGCCGGCGGTTGCCGAAAACAGAAAATACGGCAGGATAAACACGCCAGGCAGAATTGTTACCAGTATGGCTGAATCAAGGCTGGTCAAGCTGGCAGCATGAAATGCAACCAGCGTGATCAGTGCGGTTTTGAACATATTGTCATTAAACGCGCCCCAGAACTGCGTCATGAAAAATGGCCGAAAACGCTTTTCTGTCATCAATTTAAACTGGTTGCTCATGGTTTCAGCTTTTATTTAGGTGTTTTGAGATGTTGCGATTGTGTCGAAAAATGGTCTGGTTTCATAGGTGCTGTTTGCAAAGCCTGTACCATTCAGGTTGATGAGTCGTTTAACTGCAAAATCGAACATAAGCGGATTGTAATCACGCAAGGTTTGTAAAAATAGCAAATGCGTTTCATCGAGTAAGCCGGTGCGCTGCAATTGTCTGGTTGATATTAACGGGCTCACTGCAGGTAATGGATAATCAGAGCCATTCAGCAGACGCTTATGCCAATCCGTACGCTCAAGCAATGGTTTGATAACCCAGGCGTGATTAAATAACGTCACTGCGGATATTTCACCGAATACCAGATTTTGATATGCGGGGGTATCCATGAGCCTCGTAAATAATTCAAAGCTCTTGACAGGTATTCCGTGATTGTCCAAATCCTCATCTTCACCGTCACTTGCACAGTGTGCTAACACTACACGCACACCTTCATCTAGCGCACGGCGCATGTGCAAGGGGTTGCCAAAGCTCTGGTCGCCACCTTGCACAGCGCTTTCACGTCCGGTATGGCTGATGATCGGCAGATTAAGATCATGCAGTTTCTGGTAAAACTTATCGCACAGGGGTGATGAAGGATCGATGCCCATGCCGGAAGGCAGCCATTTGACTGCACGTGCACCTCTGGCCTTTGCACTTTCCAGTGCGTCAATGGCATCTGGCCGGTAAGGGTGAATCGAGGCTACCCATTCAAAATATTGTGGATATTTTTCAACTATTTTCGCTGCATAAGCGTCCGGAATATGAAAAATTGAGAGGTCTTTACTTGGCCTCCCTTGTGCGTCATGTACCCAGTCAAATGCAAACAACATGGTTTTGTAGCCCGTTGGCATCTCGCTTGCCAGGTGTATCATTCGTTCAATAAAGCTCAAATCTTCATGGTGTTCGGTAATGCAGCCGCCATTCATATAGAAATGTTTTTGTACCTTGAGTATCGGGTGTAGCCAGCTATCCATATCGGGGTTAAACCATGCGCCACCACCGCTATTGCCCGCACCGATGACGTGGGCGTGGCAATCCCAGATTTGGGAGGGATCCAGCCCCTGCCATACCTGCTGCATCAGTGGATGGTTTTTTAGTTCAGCAGGTAGCCCGACTAAACATGGATTAGAGAGGCCGGATTCAGGCCAATAACCTATGCCGGTAAAAGTGAGGCCGGATAATCCGGTTGCGGATAGCCCCAGCAGGAATTGACGGCGGTTCATTTATGCACGCTCCGCCATATTTTTCAAGGTCATATAATCCGTTTTTCCAGTGCCTAGCAGTGGCAGCTCTTCTACCACAATCAATTTTCTGGCAATTGCAAGCTCGGGGTTGCCTAATGCTTTGGCGCTGTTGCTGAGCTGTTCCCGATTTAAGTCAGCATCGGTCGTGAACAGCACTATGTTTTCGCCGCGCTGCGCATCTATTTGCGTCGTCGCCGCGTGCTGGTGCAGCGGTGAGGCATGGCTGGCGATGTTTTCTACAGTTTCTAGTGACACCATTTCACCGGCCACTTTTGCAAAGCGTTTAACGCGGCCTTTGATGAATAAGAAACCATCTTCATCAATATGCACAATATCACCGGTGCTGTGCCAGCCTTCATGGCTGGAATCAATGACGCCAGGCTTGTCATACAGGTAATATCCCAGCATCACGTTCGGTCCGCGTACCGATAGCAGTGCACCGTCTACTATGCCCGGCACACTTTCCAGCTTGGATTCCAGCCCCGGTATCAGCGTGCCCACAGAGCCGGGTTTGCTGGCCATCGGGGTATTCACAGCCAGAACCGGCGCGCATTCTGTGGCGCCGTAACCTTCCAGTATACGAATGCCGAATTTTTCCATCCAGGTTTTGCGCACTTCTTCATTGAGTTTCTCGGCACCGGCAACCACATAGCGCAATTTGTAAAAGTCATAAGGGTTGGCAAATTTGGCATAGTTACCTAAAAACGTGCTGGTACCAAATAATACGGTACAGCCGCGGTCGTAAATCACTTCCGGAATCACGCGATAATGCAGCGGCGAAGGGTAAACAAACATACGGCTACCGGCTACCAATGGCAGGATCGCGCCGCAGGTAAAGCCAAACGCATGGAACAGGGGCAGCACCATCATGAATTTATCCTGCATGGAAAAATCAATGATGGATTTAATCTGCGCAACATTGGCGAGAATGGTGCTGTGAGAGTGCACAACGCCTTTGGGTTTGCCTTCACTGCCTGATGTGAACAACACCACGGCAGGATCATTGGGGCTGCTCTTTACCGCAACAAGTCGAGGGAACCACAGTGCAAATCCCATCAGCCACAGTTTGTCCAGCCAGTTGAATTGTGGTCTTAAATCCTCAAGGTAGATAATATTCAAGCCTTTCAGGCCGGCAATGGTTTCTTCCAGCGATGCAGCTTTGATGAACTCACGCGAGCTGATGATGGTTTTGACACAGGCTGCCGTGCATGCATTCTGAATACCGGCGCTGCCAGCTGTGTAATTGAGCATGGCAGGAATGCGCCCGAATGCACTTAAGCCAAAAATAAGGCAGATTGTGTTGGTAACGTTAGGCATCATCACGCCTACATTCTCATTGTGCTGCGTGATCTTTTTAGTCAGTTTGCCTAATGCCAGGCTTTTTTTCAGCAGATCACCATAGTTCTCTTCGACCTGGCGCATATCTTCTACCAATACTGCACTGCGACCATAAGTTGAAACTGCATCCAGGAATGACTGAAACAGCGTGTTGATCTGGGTTGAGCTGAACAGCATATTCTGCATTTCACGGCGCATGGCATCGCCGGCCAGCTTGCGTCGCGCTTTTGCGGTTGCTGCCTGCGGCATGGCAATGTGGCGCGTCGGCAGAATGGTAATATTGACTTTGGGAAGCAGCTTTTTAACGTGCGGTTCGGATAAGCGGCTAAAGTAGGAGTGTGAGGCGCCTTCAATACGTACCGGTAAAATCATGGCGCCGGTTTTTGCGGCGACAAATCCGGGACCGTCATAGACTTTCATCAGTGAGCCGGTCAGTGTGATGCGCCCTTCGGGAAAGATCACGACCGGCTGGCCGGACTCCAGCAGTTTGATGACTTTTTTCATGGCCAGCGGTGAGGATGGATCCACAGCCAGATAGGGCGTCAGGCGTAACATTTGTCTGAAAAACCAGTTGTTGAGTACGCTGGTATGTACCACAAACGTGGCACGTATCGGCAGGAATAATCCCAGCAGCAGGCCATCCAGAAAGGATTCATGATTGGCAATCACCAGCAGTTTGCCCTGCTTCGGCAAGTTAGCAATGCCACTGACATTGACTCTGAAAATGTGGCGGCAAATCAGTTTTAAAAGCGCTGCAATCATGGGTTTCCCTCTTTTTTATCTTAATTCAGGTTTTTATTGTTCAGGTTTCGTTCTTGATATAGCCAAGCACGCGCTGCAAGGCATCTGTTACCACTTCGGTATTGATCCAGAAATAGACTTCTTTGCCAACTTTTTCAGAATCCAGCACGCCGGATTGATGCAATACTTTTAAATGATGCGTTACCGCGGTGCGGCTCAGTGTAGTGGTGGAAACAATCTGCAGAATGTTTAATTTCTCCCCTTTTTCAAAGGCAAGCAGAATGCGCTGCCTGTGCTCATCGCCTAATGCTACAAAAATAGCGGCAGTGTTTTTAAAGTCTGCAGGAATGTCGGTAATTGATTTCATAACTAAATAATTAGTTATTTAGTTATTTGTGTCAAGTAATTTTTATAAAGTGTTAACCACAATAAAAAAGGGCGCTTGCGCGCCCTTGAGTTTTATTGCTAAAACTTTCTTCTAGTTATGATAAGCACGTTCGCCATGTACGCTGGTATCTAAACCTTCACGCTCAGATTCTTCGCTTACACGTAAACCAACCAGCATATCTACAAGTTTGAATGCGATCACTGAAACAACAGCTGACAGCACGATTGCAGTGATTACAGCAGTGATCTGTGCAGTCATTTGTGCGCCGAAGTCGTAAGCCGCTACACCGTTTGCAACGTAGTCAACTACACCTGCGCCGCCTAAAGCCGGGTTTACGAACACACCGGTTGCCAGAGCGCCGAAGATACCGCCGATAGCATGGATGCCGAATACGTCTAAAGCGTCATCGTAACCTAACCAGTATTTCACTTTAGCTACGAAGAAGTAGCAGATTGGTGAAACCAGCAAACCGATCACGATTGCACCTATTGGACCTACAAAGCCGCAAGCCGGAGTAATTGCTACCAAGCCTGCTACCGCGCCAGAAGCTGCACCCAACATTGATGGTTTGCCTCTTAATAACCATTCTGTGAATGACCAGGCTAATGTCGCTGCCGCAGCTGCAATCGTTGTGTTAACGAAAGCCAGTGCTGCATAACCGTTAGCTTCAAGGTTAGAGCCTGCATTGAAGCCGTACCAACCCACCCACAGTAAAGCTGCGCCAACCATGGTTAATGTCAGGCTGTGTGGTGTTAATGCTTCTTTGCCGTAGCCGATACGTTTACCAACCATGATGGCACCTACTAAACCGGCAACACCAGCGTTGATGTGAACTACTGTACCACCTGCAAAGTCCAGTGCACCTTTAGCCCATAACCAGCCTGCATTTGCTACTACAGTTTCAAGTGCAGCTGCGTCGGTAATTGCATCAGGACCATCCCAGTACCAAACCATGTGAGCCAATGGCAAGTAGGCGAATGTGAACCAGATCACCATGAAGATCAGGATTGCAGAGAATTTCATGCGCTCTGCAAAGGCACCTACGATCAATGCCGGGGTAATTGCTGCGAAAGTCATTTGGAAGCCAACAAAAGTCAGTTCAGGGATGTATACACCTTTGCTGAAAGTTGCACCCAGTGATTCAGGTGTGATGCCAGCCAGGAATGCCTTGCTCAGGCCGCCAAAGAAAGGACTGCCGCCGGTAAACGCCACGCTGTAACCATAGATTGCCCACAATACTGACATCAGTGAGAAGATCATGAATACTTGCATGAGCAATGACAGCATGTTTTTTTGACGAACCAGGCCGCCATAAAACAGGGCTAAACCAGGAATTGCCATCAGTGTTACCAGTACGGTTGCTAACAGCATCCATGTGGTATCACCTTTATTCGGTACTGGCGCCGGTGCGGCAGCCGCTTCAGCAGGCGCTGCTTCTGCGGGTGCAGCTGCTGGTGTTGGTGTTGCGTCCACTGCCGGTGCGGCAGCATCAGCTGCTGGTACAACTTCTGCTGCAACTGCATCAGCAGCAGGCGCTGCATCTTCCGCAAATGTAGTGCTTGTAGCGCCAAGGCCAAGCATCATGACCAAGGCAAACATCGAGAGTATTTTTTTCATGTTTATCTCCTTATAAAGCTTCAACGCCGGTTTCACCGGTGCGGATGCGATAAACTTGTTCAAGATTGAATACGAAAATCTTGCCGTCACCGATTTTGCCGGTAGCAGCTGATTTTTCAATGGCTTCAATCACCTGATCCAGCAAGCTGTCATCAATGGCGATTTCAATTTTGACTTTAGGTAGAAAATCCACCACGTATTCAGCACCGCGATACAGTTCAGTGTGACCCTTCTGGCGACCGAAACCTTTTACCTCGGTCACGGTGATACCTTGTACGCCAATAATTGATAAGGCTTCTCTGACCTCATCCAATTTAAATGGCTTGATAATTGCGGATACAAATTTCATACGTACCTCCTGGTTCTTTAGGGGTGCGGCAGCTGATTAAATACTGGCGCTGCCGCTGATTTTTACAATACTAATTCTTGCAATAAAAATTAAAAGATTAGAAAGTTTTTTGTACAAATACTGTGAATTGGTCTTTGCCCAAGTGCTGGCCAGATGCATCAGTGAATACTGATTTTCTAGCATCGGTATCAGTGTAGTAGCCGCCAACGTTCACGCCGTTAGCAAACGCTTTGGTTAAACCGATTTTCCAGTCCGCATAGTCATAGCGGCTGTTGCTGACGTCACCTGTTTTGCCCGTAAAGTCCTGGTAACCATAGTGTGCAACTGCAGTGTAACCAATGCCGAATGGAAGTGGAACGTTCAGGTTAAGTTCAGAGTAGGTTGTGCCATCAGCATCGTCGTAACCGAACGCGCCATCAGAAACTACAGCTGACACTTTACCGCTTAACCAGCCGTAGGTCAGGCTGCCGTAGATTTCTGTCGTTTCAGCTTTTTTGATACCTGGGTTTTTTCTGCCTGGATAAATGTATTGCAGCAAACCAACGTTGTAGCTAATGCCGGTATCACCAATCGTGTTGGCATAACCGCCATACAGGTCTAATTCCAGGCTTGAGCTTTTGTAGTAATCGCCATCGCTTAACCAGCTGATGTTTGAACCCCATGCACCAGCATAAAAACCGCTGGCATGTGTGTAATCAACGCCGCCTTGCAGCGCTGGGTCTTCGCGGGTTTGTGTCAAACCACGGAAAATGTATTGGCTGTACAGGCCCACATTATAAGCAACAGTATGTGGTGAAGCCGGTGCTGCTGCAGAAGCTGCTTCTTCAGCCATTGTAATGGTAGGCACTGAAAGTGCGCTTAATACTGCAAGTGATAGTAATGATTTACGCATATTGCTAACTCCTAAAATAAAAATAAAGTGATTAATTAAAAACACACATAGGATGTAAAGCAAGGCGTATGCCAACAATTTTTCTTATATTAATCAGTAACATAGATAAATATATTATTATATTTTAAATGTAAATTTTTTAAATAATCTGATAAACTGGCTCAAATTATTAAGGATTTAAATATGCTGGATTCTCAAAAATTAAACGAAATATCCAATAAAATCAAGGATGTAGTGAGTTCTTCGCCTTTAGGGGATGTCGAAAAAAACTTAAATGCACTATTAAAGGGCGTGTTCACCAAAATGGAGCTTGTTACGCGCGAGGAATTTGAAGTGCAGGCGGAAGTGTTACGTAATACACGCCAGAAACTTGAATTATTAGAGGCCAGACTGGCAGAGCTGGAGTCATCTGCATCAGAAACACAGCAGGCATCCTGAGCCTGGTGAGCACAGCAAAATGAGCCTCGCTGTTCTTTATAGTCGCGCACTTACTGGCATGGACGCCCCGGAAGTGGTGGTCGAAGTGCATCTGGCAAATGGACTACCCAGCTTCACAATCGTTGGCCTGCCCGAAGCTGAAGTTAAAGAGAGTAAGGATCGCGTGCGTGCCGCATTGCAAACTGCGCAGTTTGAATTTCCTGCACGGCGCATCACTGTCAATCTGGCGCCAGCTGATTTGCCTAAAGAGAGCGGGCGTTATGATTTGCCAATTGCGCTCGGTATTCTGGCCGCAAGCGGTCAGATTCCTGCCGATAGCCTGTCCCGCTATGAGTTTGCCGGCGAATTGGCGCTGACAGGTGAGCTGCGCCCGATTCGCGGTGCGTTAGCCATGACCTATAAATCCTACAAGAGCGGCCGCGCTTTTGTGTTGCCGGTTGATAGTGCTGCAGAAGCGGCGTTGGTCAGTGATGCGGTTATTTATCCTGCAGCATCATTACTGGAAGTTTGCTCACATTTGTGCGGGCGCACTGCATTAGTGCAACTGGATGCTGCTACCCGGCACAGCAAAATCGCCTATGCCGATTTCGATGAAGTGAAAGGGCAGTCGGGTACCAAGCGTGCGCTGGAGATTGCTGCTGCCGGCGGACATAGTGTGATCATGAGCGGCCCGCCGGGAGCCGGTAAAAGTATGCTTGCCAATCGTTTTGTCGGTATTTTGCCGAGCATGACTGAAGAGGAAGCTTTGGAGTCAGCCGCACTGCAATCACTGAATGGTAGTTACAAGCTGGAAAACTGGAAACGCAGGCCATTCAGGTCGCCACACCATACCGCATCGGGTGTAGCGCTGGTCGGCGGCGGTGGCATTCCGCGCCCAGGTGAAATTTCGCTGGCACATCGCGGAGTGTTGTTTCTGGATGAGCTGCCGGAATTTGACCGCAAAGTGCTGGAAGTTTTGCGCGAGCCTTTGGAGAGTGGCCAGATCACAATTTCACGTGCCGCGCGTCAGGCGGATTTTCCGGCGCAATTTCAGTTGATTGCCGCGATGAATCCTTGCCCATGTGGTTATTTGGGGCACTACAATAATAAGTGCCGCTGCACGCCGGATCAGGTGACGCGTTATAAAGCCAAGATTTCAGGGCCACTGCTGGACCGTATAGACCTGCATATTGAAGTTTCTGCCTTGAAAGAAGATGAATTAACAAATACCGGTACTTCTGAGAAAAGCGATTCCATTCGCGCCAGGGTGGAGCAGGCGCGCGAAATCCAATTGCAGCGGCAAGGCAAGCCGAATTTCATGCTCGGCACCTCAGAGATCGAGCATTACTGTCAGCCTGATAATGCCGGACTGGCTTTACTGAAAACGGCTATTTCGAAGTTGAATCTGTCTGCACGTGCCTATCATCGCATTTTGAAAGTGGCGCGCACCATTGCGGACTTGAGTCACGCTGCCAATATTCAGTCGGCGCATATTGCGGAAGCCATTCAATATAGAAGGCATGGTATATGAAGATTTAAAAGTTATTTCCGGCACATTTTCCAGTGTACTTGTAATAAGAGCAGTTTTTAACTATAACTAAATAGCTAAATATATGGGAAATAATCCCATATATTTAGCTATTTTTGTTTTATAATGCTGCAAGCTTTTATGCGTATTGACCGCAATTGCAGCGATTCAGCTGGGTATGCTGATAGGTGCCAAAACAAGGAATATGTATTGATGAAGAAAATTGGTATAGGCCTGTTCATTCTAATTGCCATTATTGCAGGCGCTTTGTACTGGCTGCGTGATAATCTGGATGGTTTGGTGCGCGCAGCGATTATTGAATATGGCAGCGAAATGACACAAGCCAAAGTCAGTGTCGGCAGTGTCAAAATCGACGCGGTTAATGGTGAATGTATTATCAGCGATTTTGTCGTAGGTAATCCAAAAGGTTTCAGTACGCCTTATGCATTTAAAGTAGATCAGTTTGCGTTAACGCTTAATCCAGCCAGCATCACTGATCATGTCATTATTGTCAGAAAAATCGCCATCACAGCGCCTGAAGTTATTTACGAAAAAGGCGATCGCATGACCAATTTTGATGCGATTCAGAAAAATATTGCAGAGTATATCGGGCCTTCTAGCCAAGAATCATCGCCTGGCAAGAAGCTGATTGTGGAAGAGTTTAGAATGCGTAACTCTAGAGCACAGGCTACTGCTGCATTCATGGATGACAAAACAGTTACGACAGAACTACCTGATTTGACTATGCGTAACATAGGCAAAGCAGAAGGCGGTATCACGCCGGGTGAACTGGGACAGAGAATTGCAAACGCCATGGAAAAGCAGCTATTAAAAGCGGTGAGTTTTGAAAAACTTGGTAAAGCGGCGCAGCAGGCTGGTACGGCAATTGATGCTGCTGCCAGTGGTGTAGCAGATAAGATTAAAGGCTTGTTCTAGCTATCACTGTAGTTAAAGCAAAGTCTTTGGTATTAATGAAATAGAGCAATTAGCAACAGGTATTATCTATATACATGCCGCAATATCTTGCTGCAATAGCAAGCTTTGCTAATGAGTTAACGTACATTAGCTATCATGTATTCACGCAATATTGAGAAGCCTTTCTCAAGCAAGTGATACAATTCAGCCTTAAGTCAAATCCATTGCTTTATTTATGTATAACAGAACAATATCCGCTACTGAAAATACGCTTAGAGAATTGCTCGCACAGCGCATCCTGATTCTGGATGGCGCAATGGGCACCATGATTCAGCAATACAAACTGAGTGAGGCTGATTATCGCGGTGAGCGTTTTGCTGATTTCAAAGCGCCGGCGGGCGAACGTGAATTATTCGTTAAAGGTAACAATGAACTGCTTACCTTAACGCAGCCACACATCATTCAGGAAATCCACGAAAAATATCTCGCTGCCGGCGCCGACATTATTGAAACCAATACCTTTGGCGCAACCAGTGTCGCGCAGGATGATTACCACATGGCACATCTCGTTTATGAGATGAATGTGGAATCGGCTAAGCTAGCCAAAGCGGCTTGTGCTAAATACTGCACAGCAGATAAGCCACGCTTTGTTGCCGGTGCTTTAGGCCCGACGCCTAAAACGGCTTCTATCTCGCCGGATGTGAATAACCCGGCAGCGCGCAATGTCAATTTTGACCAGTTGGTGAATGCTTACTTGGAGCAGGTGCGTGGATTAGTGGATGGCGGCGCTGATATCCTGATGGTGGAAACCATTTTTGATACGCTGAACTGCAAGGCGGCATTGTTTGCAATTGACACTTACTTTGAGGAACACGGTACTCGTCTGCCTATCATGATTTCCGGCACGGTGACCGATGCTTCCGGGCGTATTCTGTCAGGCCAGACGGTGACTGCCTTCTGGCATTCTGTACGCCATGCAAGGCCGCTGACAATAGGCCTGAATTGCGCATTGGGTGCTACGCTGATGCGGCCATATGCGGAAGAGTTGTCCAAAATTGCGGATACGTTCGTATGCATATACCCGAATGCAGGCCTGCCAAACCCGATGAGTGATACCGGCTTTGATGAAACGCCGGATGTGACCTCAAGCTTGGTGAAAGAATTTGCGACCAGCGGCTTCGTCAATATCGCCGGCGGCTGCTGCGGCACCACACCGGCGCACATTAATGCAATTTATGAAGCCATTAAAGATTTGCCGCCGCGCGCTGTGCCTGAAGTTCCGCCTTACACCAGGTTATCCGGCCTGGAGCCGTTCATCATTGATGACAATTCGCTGTTTGTGAACGTAGGTGAACGTACCAATGTCACCGGCAGCAAAGCATTTGCGCGCATGATCATCAATGAGCAGTACGAAGAAGCGCTGAGTGTTGCGCGCCAGCAGGTAGAGAACGGCGCGCAGGTCATTGACATCAACATGGATGAAGGCATGCTGGATGCCGTTAAAGCCATGACGCATTTCCTGAACCTGATTGCCTCCGAGCCGGACATTGCGCGCGTGCCGATCATGATCGACTCATCGAAGTGGTCGGTGATTGAAGCTGGCCTCAAGTGCGTGCAGGGCAAAGCGATTGTCAACTCCATTTCGATGAAAGAAGGCGAAGCCGAGTTCCTGCGTCAGGCCAAACTGTGCCGACGCTACGGTGCTGCCGTGATCGTGATGGCGTTTGATGAAAAAGGCCAAGCTGACACTTATGAACGTAAGATCGAGATATGTAAGCGTGCCTATGATCTGTTGGTGGCGACGGGCTTCCCGGCAGAAGATATCGTGTTTGACCCTAACATCTTTGCAATTGCTACAGGTATTGAAGAGCACAACAATTACGCGGTGGACTTTATCAACGCCACACGCTGGATCAAGGAAAACCTGCCGCACGCCAAAATTTCCGGCGGCGTTTCCAATGTGAGCTTCAGCTTCCGCGGCAATGACCCGGCACGCGAGGCGATTCATACCGTGTTCCTATACCATGCCATCAAGGCGGGCATGACCATGGGTATCGTCAATGCCGGCATGATGGGCGTTTATGATGATCTGCCAGCAGAGTTAAAAGAGCGCGTCGAAGATGTGGTGCTGAACCGCAGGCCGGATGCTACCGAGCGTATGATTGAAATTGCCGGCACCTTGAAGGCTGGCGGCAAAAAAGAAGAAGCTACGCTGGAGTGGCGCGGTACACCGGAAAATCCGGTCAGTGTGCAGCAGCGCCTGACACACGCGATGGTGCACGGTATTACCGAGTTTATTGTAGAAGATACTGAAGAAGCGCGTCTGGAAGTCATGAGCAAGGGCGGTCGCCCGATTCACGTGATTGAAGGTCCGCTCATGGATGGCATGAACGTGGTCGGTGACTTGTTCGGCCAGGGAAAAATGTTCCTGCCACAGGTGGTCAAATCTGCACGTGTCATGAAGCAGGCAGTTGCGCACCTGATTCCGTTCATTGAAGAAGAAAAGGCACTCGAAGAAAAACGCACCGGCATTGTCGCCAAGCCCAAGGGCAAGGTGGTGATTGCGACGGTGAAAGGCGATGTGCATGACATCGGCAAGAATATTGTTTCCGTGGTACTGCAATGTAATAACTTTGAAGTCGTGAACATGGGTGTCATGGTGCCGGCGGCAGAAATTTTGGCCATGGCGAAAGCCGAAAATGCAGACATTATTGGTTTATCCGGCCTGATTACACCGTCGCTGGAAGAAATGGCTTATGTCGCCAAGGAAATGCAGCGTGACCCGCATTTCAGCGGCCTGAAAACACCATTGCTGATTGGCGGCGCGACGACTTCGCGCGCGCATACCGCAGTGAAAATTGCACCACATTATGACGGGCCTGTGATTTACGTGCCGGATGCTTCGCGCTCGGTGGCGGTCATGCAGTCGTTGCTGACACCGGAAACCAAAGACAGCTACATTGCCGAAGTACAGGCAGATTACGAAAAAGCCCGTAACCAGCATGCCAATAAAAAAGGTACGCCGTTGCTGACCATTGCAGAAGCGCGTGCCAATAAAGCCAAGGTATCATTTACGGGAGAAACTGCACCGGTAAAACCAAAATTTATCGGGCGCCGTGTGTTCAAGAACATTGATCTGAGCCTGATTGCCCAATATATCGACTGGTCGCCATTCTTCCAGACCTGGGATCTGGCTGGTGCCTACCCGGCGATTCTGACGGACAAAGTTGTGGGTGAAGCTGCGACGAAAGTCTTCAATGAAGCGCAGGCTATGCTCAAAAAGATCATCGACGGGCGCTGGTTAAGTGCCAGCGGCGTGATTGCATTGATGCCTGCCAATACCGTCAATGATGACGATATCGAGCTTTATACTGACGAGTCGCGTCAAGAAGTTGCATTTACCTGGTACGGCATGCGCCAGCAAACGGTGAAACCTGTGATTGACGGTGTGGCACGTCCCAATCAGTGCCTTGCAGACTTTATTGCCCCCAGAACAACTGCCGTCACACCGACGGAAGTCGGTGTCCAGGGACTTCCGACACTGGATTCCGATTTGCATCGGAATGACAAGTTCGAAGGTGCGGATGACTATATTGGCCTGTTTGCGGTGAGTGCCGGCATGGGCATGGAAAAGCGCCTTGCCCAGTTTGAAGCTGCGCATGATGATTACAGCGCCATTATGTTCAAATCATTGGCAGACCGCTTGGCAGAGGCGTTTGCCGAGTATATGCACGAACGCATTCGTACCGATTTCTGGGGTTATGCCGCTACTGAGCACTTGGACGCCGATGCCTTGATTAAAGAGCAATATCAGGGCATACGTCCGGCGCCTGGATATCCGGCTTGCCCGGATCATACTGTGAAGGCTGACATGTTCAAGCTGCTGCAATGTGAAGAAATCGGCATGACACTGACAGACTCGTTTGCAATGCAGCCGGCCGCGGCAGTGTCGGGTTTTTATTTTGCACATAAGGATGCCAAATATTTCAGCGTCGATAAAATTGGTGAAGACCAGTTGCTGGACATGGCAAAGCGTAGAAACCTGCCTAAAGAGTATCTGGAGCGCTGGCTGGCACCGAACTTGGGCTGATTTGACTCAGGCTAATTTAATACTTTTATAAAAACTAGAACATATATGCATATCCATATTTTAGGTATCTGCGGTACATTCATGGGCGGTATTGCGGTGCTGGCCAAGCAGGCCGGGCACAAGGTCACTGGCTGCGATGCTAATGTGTACCCGCCGATGAGCACACAGCTGGAAGCGCAAGGCATAGAACTGATTGAAGGCTTTGCGCCGGAGCAGACAGCGCTGAATCCGGATATTTATGTAATTGGCAATGTGGTGTCACGCGGCAATCCGCTCATGGAAGAAATCCTGAATCGTGGCTTGCCTTATATCTCGGGTCCGCAATGGCTGGCCGAGAACGTGCTGCAAGGCAAATGGGTGCTGGCTGTGGCGGGTACGCATGGTAAAACTACTACGAGCTCTATGCTGGCGTGGATACTGGAATATGCAGGTTTGGCGCCGGGCTTTTTGATTGGCGGTGTGCCGGAGAATTTTGGCGTTTCGGCAAGGTTGCCGCAAACGCCGGTGCAGGATGCTAAAAGCACATCTCCTTTCTTCGTAATAGAAGCGGATGAATACGACACAGCTTTTTTTGATAAACGCTCCAAGTTTGTACATTACCGCCCACGCACCGCTGTGCTGAATAATCTGGAATTTGATCATGCCGATATTTTTGAAGATCTGGCTGCGATTGAAAAGCAGTTCCATCATCTGGTGCGTACTGTGCCGCAGCAGGGTTTGGTGGTAGCGAACGGTAAAGAAGCCAGCCTGCAGCGCGTGATTGATAAGGGCTGCTGGACGCCGGTAGAAAAATTCGGCACCGATGATGACTGGCAGGCTGCGAATGCACATGGTGATGGCAGTTTCGATGTGGTTTATAAAGGCAAATTACAAGGTCGTGTGGCCTGGGGTTTGCTGGGGGAGCATAACCGCATGAATGCGCTGGCGAGTATTGCAGCTGCACGTCATGCCGGCGTCACTGTTGATGTGAGCATTGCCGCACTGACCGAGTTTCGCAACGTAAAGCGCCGTATGGAACTGCGCGGTGTCGTGAATAATATCAGTGTCTATGATGATTTCGCACATCACCCGACCGCGATTGAAACGACAGTGGCGGGTTTGCGTGGCAAAGTGGGCGCAGCAAGAATATTGGCAGTGCTGGAGCCGCGCTCCAATACGATGAAGCTGGGTGTTATGAAAAGTGCGTTGCCTGCGAGTTTGAAAGACGCTGATCTGGTGTTCTGCTATCAGGCTAATCTGGGCTGGGATGCTAAAGAAGCGCTGGCACCGATCAGTGCAAAGACGCAGGTGAGCGATGATCTGGAGCAGCTGGTAGAGGTCATTGTGCAAGCCGCAAAAGCGGGCGACCATGTGCTGGTCATGAGTAACGGCGGTTTTGGCGGTATTCATCAAAAGCTGCTCGACGCATTAAAATCCGTTGTGTAAAGTATAAAATTTGACAACAGTGCGCACTGAGAACAAGTTAAATCATATGAATTCGAGCATAGCCAAGCTTAAATCCATGAGCGGCATGAGCATTGCGCTATGGTTTTCGGTCTTGTTTCATGTCGTGTTGCTAAGCATTCATTTTGAGCCGCAGCTCAATAAATTCAAAGACAACCTGGCGATACTGGAAGTCGTGCTGGTTAACGCGAAAACACAATCCAAGCCGGATAATGCTGAAGTTTACGCACAAGCTAATTTAGATCGCGGCGGTAACACCGAGCAAGACCGCAAAATGAAAACGGCGCTGCCCGCATTAAAGCCGCAGAAGTCTGAAGTAACTCCCAAGCCTACCGCCAGCAGCAAACAGGCTGCACAGGCGACCCTGGAGACAGCCAGCGAGTTACGTGAGCAGAAACGTGTTGCCGAGCTGGAAAAGCATGCACAGGAACTAATGACGCAAATCAATGCTGTAAAAGCCGTAGAATCGCAGGCAGTGCAAAAAGCGGCAGCCAAAGAGGCGCAGTCCGGCAGTCAGGCAACACCCAGGAAACTTGATTTAGAAGCGATTGCGTCAGCAGCGATCGAAATGGAAAAGCTTGAAGCGATTATTTCCAAGCAGCAGGACGAGTATCAAAAGCGCCCAAAACGTAAATTTGTGGGCGGGCGTACCAAGGAATATAAATATGCGCTCTATGTGGAAGCCTGGCGGCAAAAAGTAGAAAAAATCGGTAACCTGAATTATCCGGAGGCGGCCAGAGACTTGAAATTGTATGGTCAATTGCAGATGACCGTATCAATCAAGCCTGATGGCAGTGTGGATGCCATAGAGATTAACCGCAGCTCCGGGCACAAAGTGCTGGATGCGGCTGCAAAACATATCGTGGAGTTAGGTGCGCCTTATGCACAGTTTCCGGAAGATATTCGTAAGGAAGTGGATATTTTGAGTATTACCAGGACTTGGACATTTACCAAAGAAGATAGCCTGGCGACAGAGTAAGCCATTATCTTTTCATTTCTGCGTTGTTATTCTCGCTTGCCGTACAGTTTTACTGTCTGCGCTCGAATGCCTAGCATAAATGCAAAATCTTAATGGCTTGGGTTTGTCTAGAATACCAAACATTCAGTTGGCTGCGGTTCGCCGTACTATTCGTACTGTCTTCACCTTGCCGCCTCGACTTTTTTGATTTTGAGAAAATCATAGCTCGGACTGATGATCACTCTTAAAACTAAACAACTTCCAAAACCTTGCCAACTTGTTAATGTATTTCTAATACTTAGGATTATTAGCTTAGAAGGGTGGGCAGTTTTTTGCCCACACTGATAAAGTTAATAAATGATCTTAAAAAGATTATTGTGAGGGCCTTATGACAAACTACTTCGAACATCACGTGTTTTTTTGCCTCAACCAGCGTGAAGACGGTGCTGCCTGCTGCATGGATAAGGGTGCGGGTGCCGCGTTTGACCACATGAAAGCGCGCGTGAAAAAACTCAATTTGAACGGCAAAGGTAAAGTGCGGGTAAATCGTGCCGGCTGTTTTGACCGTTGCGGTGAAGGGCCACTGTTAGTGATTTATCCGCAGGCGGTCTGGTATACCTTCGTTGATAATGAAGACATCGATGAAATCATTGAAAGTCATCTGCTCAACGGCAAAATCGTTGAGCGGCTTGTAGTTTCTTAAGCGGTGATGTTCTAGTACCGGGAGTCTGGCACTAATCTGTATTGAGCGCGCATGTAATATGCGCGTTTATTTTTTGTGACAGCTGTGCAATGGTTGTGGCATCAAGCACAGCTGGCTTGTGCTCTCGCAGCGCTTCGCCCCAGTGTGAATTGGGAAAGTGTTTGTCATTTTCAAAGCGCGGAATCACATGCCAGTGGATATGCGGAGTTTTGTTGCCCAGGCTTGCCAGATTGATTTTATCAGGGTTAAACATCTCCCTCAGCGCGAGTTCAACCGCAAATACGGTTTTCATCATGCGTGCACGCTCAGTCGGCACGAGGTCTGTCATTTCCTTGATATGTGCCAGTAACTCTACCCGGCAGTAAGCCGGGTAATCGGCATCGTTCAGCAGTACGACACGGCAGAACTGATCCTGCCACAATATCGGGTGCGGGCAAGGCTGGCAAAGCGCGCATGCCATTTTATGACGCTTCCAGCATACGGTCTAAAGTCAGTTTTGCCAGTTCGGCTTCATGTGCCGGCACTTTGATCTGGTTAACCACGTTGCCTTCGACCAGGTTTTCCAGAACCCAGGCCAGGTGCTGCGGATCGATACGCGCCATGGTAGAGCACTCGCAAACCACGTGGCTCATGAACTGAACCAGTTTGCCCTGCGGTTTCATCTGCTCTGCCAGGCGGTTCACCAGATTCAGTTCGGTACCAACCAGCCATTTGGTATCTGGCGCGGCTTCGCTCACGGTTTTCAGAATGTATTCGGTGGAACCTACGTAGTCTGAATTCTGGCATACTTCAAACGGAGCTTCCGGGTGTGAAATCACAATACCATCCGGATGATCCTTGCGGAACTGCGTGATATTCTGCAGGCGGAACATCTGGTGTACCGCACAATGGCCTTTCCACAGCAGGATCTTGGCATTTTTGATTTGTTCAACCGTCAGGCCGCCCATGGGCAAGTCGGGGTCCCATACCGGCATCTGCTCTAACGGAATGCCCATCTTGTAGCCGCTCCAGCGGCCCAGGTTCTGGTCCGGGAAGAATAGCACTTTTTCACGCTGGGCAAAGCCCCATTCCAGAATTTTGGTCGCGTTGGTACTGGTGCAGACAATGCCGCCATGCTCACCGCAGAATGCCTTTAAATCAGCTGCAGAGTTGATGTAGGTAATCGGTGTAATCTGCTCGTCAAAATTCAGTACCTTATTCAGTTCACGGTAGCTGCGCTCAACTTTCGCCAGGTTGGCCATGTCCGCCATGGAGCAGCCGGCAGCCAAGTCCGGCAGAATCGCAATCTGTTCCGGACGGCTCAGAATATCAGCAACCTCGGCCATGAAATGCACACCCAGAAATACGATGTATTCGGCATCTACCTCGGAGGCGTAGCGCGACAGTTTGAGTGAGTCGCCAGTATAGTCAGCATGGCGATACACGCTTTCATGTTGGTAGTGGTGACCCAGAATGACCAGGCGTTTACCCAGCTTTTCCTTGGCAGCAATAATGCGGCGCTGACAGTCGGCATCTTCTACGGCTTGGAACTTTTCAAATTTAATCGGTGAAATCTGCATATGTTTTTAAATGGTCGGGAAAGCTTAAATGCTAAAAGTGTTTATTTTATAACGTTAATTGATGTCGTTCACCTAATCTTTTCAAGGCATCGACATTGGTCCAGGAAAAAACGCGTTCAGCGGCTTTGCGCCAATCTACCCACTCGTAGCGTACATGTTCATCGGGCGCGAGTTTAACCGGTAGCGTTGCTGGCAAAACCAAGCCAAACAAGTGTTCGCGGTTTTCTGTTACGCCGGGCGCGTAGCGATGACGCCAGTGCGGGTAAATCTCATATACATTCGACACTTGCCAATCCTGAAGTTCATATTGTGCTGCATCCAGCCCTGTTTCCTCACGCACTTCGCGGATTGCGGCTTGCCGCGGAGTTTCGCCGTCTTCCAGGCTGCCGGTCACAGACTGCCAGTAACCGGCTTTATCGGCGCGCTCCATAATCAGCACCTGCAAATCCGGGGTGTGAATCAATACGAGCGCTGAAATCGGGGTTTTATACGTTTTCAAAAATTGTCAGCGTTTAAGTTATTTAGAGAGTGATTTACCAGGTGCGTTCGTTAAATTTTTTGGTAGCTGAAATACCACATTTTCAACTACACCCTGTAACTCCTGCACTTGCTTGGCACCGAGTTGCTGTAATTTAGCGATCACTTCCTGCACCAGTACCTCAGGGGCAGAAGCACCGGCAGAAACCCCGATTTTTTGCTTATTGAGCAGCCACTCCGGTTTGAGAAAACTTGCGTTATCAACCATGTAAGCTTCAACGCCCTGATTCTGCGCTACTTCACGCAGGCGGTTTGAATTGGAGCTGTTGGGTGAGCCGACAATAATGACCAGATCGCAGTCCTTGGCCATGATCTTGATCGCATCCTGACGATTCTGCGTGGCATAGCAGATGCTATCGCTTCTGGGTGCTCTGATACTGGGAAAGCGTTTTTGCAGTGCTTGCACGACCAGGGCCGCGTCATCCAGCGATAGCGTAGTTTGCGTGACGTAGGCTAATTTATCCGGGTTCTTGACCTTCAGTACGGCAACATCTTCCGGCGTTTCAACCAGATACATACCTGTGGCGTCTTCCTGCTCATCCACTTGCCCCATCGTGCCCTCGACCTCGGGGTGACCTTTATGGCCGATCATGATGATTTCCAGGCCGGCTTTGCGCATTTTTTCTACTTCAATATGTACCTTGGTTACCAGTGGGCAAGTGGCGTCATACGCAGTCAGTCCGCGGGTATCTGCTTCGGCGCGCACAGCTTTTGAAACGCCATGGGCACTGAAAATAACCGTGCTGCCGGCTGGAATCTCGTCCAGCTCTTCGACGAAAATAGCACCCTTGGCACGCAGCTGGTCTACAACAAATTTGTTATGCACGACTTCATGGCGCACATAAATCGGTGCGCCGAATTTTTCCAGTGCCTGCTCTACGATGATGATTGCGCGATCTACGCCGGCACAAAAGCCGCGCGGGTTGGCAAGTACTATGTTCGTATCTTTGTTCATTTGTTATATATCTTTAAATTCGATTAAGTCAGGGTCGTGGCATCTAGTAGCGCATATTCAAGCTAACTGATTTTTCAGCAGGCAGGCGCATCGGGTATAATTGTCCAAATTTTAATTCACAAGTTTTAATTAATGATTAATAAAGTCTCACTAATTAACAAAGTCTCACTATGAAAAACACCGCAACCCTACTGATTACCTGCCCGGATGCCAAAGGCATTGTGGCGGCAATTGCCGATTTTCTACATCAGCACAATGCCAACATTTTACACGCAGACCAGCATCAGGATGCAGAAAATAATCTATTCCTCATGCGCGTAGAGTGGGACCTTGCCGGTTTTAATCTGGATGAAGCCAGCTTTAACCAGGCGTTTGCAGTCATTGCCGATAAATTCAGCATGCAGTGGCAACTGAAGCTATCCCAGCATAAAGCGCGCGTTGCGATCATGGTGTCGCAGTATGACCATTGCCTGGCAGATTTGTTGCACCGGCATAAAAGCGGCGAGCTGGCCTGCGAGATTCCACTTGTGATCAGCAACCATCGCGATACAGAGAAACTGGTGCAGTTCTACGGTGTGGACTTTCACCATATTCCTGTCACCAAGGAAAATAAAGCCGAAGCCGAAGCCGCGCAATTCAAGTTATTCGATGAATACAATATTGATTTGATCGTGCTTGCGCGCTACATGCAGATTTTGTCACCGGATTTCGTGTCACGTTACCCGCAGCGCATCATTAATATTCATCACTCGTTCCTGCCGGCATTTATCGGTGCGCGCCCTTACCATCGTGCATTTGAACGTGGCGTTAAACTGATTGGCGCAACCGGTCACTATGTGACAGAAGTGCTGGATGAAGGTCCGATTATTGAGCAGGGTATCGAGCGCATTTCACATCGTGACCAGGTAGAAGACCTGATCCAGAAAGGCCGTGACCTCGAGCGCGTAGTGCTGTCAAAAGCGGTGCGCTGGCATATTGAAAACCGTATTTTGCTGTATGCGAACAAAACCGTGATTTTTGATTAATGCCAACCTGATATAAATCCTGAACAATAAAAAAGCGAAGATCAGTCTTCGCTTTTTTATTTCTTAATTAAGCAATTATTCCACGCAATTATTCCATGATGGTTTCGAGCGCGAATAAGTCTTGCACTTTTTCACGCTGGCGAATCACGATAGATTTGTCCCCATCCACCATCACCTCCGCTGCACGCGGACGGGTATTGTAATTGCTGGACATACTCATGCCATAAGCACCGGCTGACATAATGGCCAGCAGATCACCTTCGGCCAATGCCAGGTCCCTGTCATGTCCGAGAAAGTCACCACTTTCACACACCGGGCCTACAATCTCGTAGTTGTGTGTGGTAGCAACCCGCGGTTTCACAGCCTCAATTGCGTGGTAAGCATCATAAAGTGCCGGGCGCATCAGGTCATTCATCGCTGCGTCAACAATTGCGAAGTTTTTGGTTTCCGTGTGTTTCAGATACTCGACTTTAGTGAGTAATACGCCTGCATTACCTACCAGTGCGCGGCCTGGTTCAAATACCAATTTGATGTCGCGCTTACCTAATTTTGCGAGCATGGCTTTGGCGTATTCGGTAAAGTCAGGTGGCGTTTCATCGCTGTAGCAAATGCCGATACCGCCGCCGAGGTCGATATGTTGAATATGAATCTTATTTTTCTCAAGTGCATCCACCAATGCCAGCACGCGGTCGAACGCATCCATAAATGGCGACAATTCGGTGATCTGTGAGCCAATGTGGCAATCCACGCCGTGAATCGCAATGTTAGGCATCGCCGCTGCCTGCAGATAGATATCCAGCGCGTCTTCATAAGCCACGCCAAATTTATTGTTCTTTAATCCGGTAGAAATGTAAGGATGGGTTTTGGCATCAACATTCGGGTTCACGCGCAGTGAAACCGGCGCCACTTTGCCCATGAAGCCTGCGATATCGTTGAGGCGTACCAGTTCGCTGGCTGATTCTACGTTGAAGCAGAAAATACCCGCCTCCAGTGCGGCACGCATTTCATCGGCGGTTTTACCTACGCCGGAAAACACGACTTTTGATGGATCGCCGCCAGCGGCAATGACCCTTGCCAGTTCACCGCCCGAAACAATATCGAAGCCAGCGCCTAACTTGGCAAACAGATTAAGAATCGCCAAGCTGGGGTTGGATTTAACCGCAAAACATACCAGATGATTTGTCCCCTTGAAGCCGGCATCAAAGCGTTCAAACGCCTGAGTGAGGGCTGATTTTGAATACACATAACAAGGTGTGCCAAAATTTTCTGCGATTTGGTTAAGCGCTACATGTTCAGCATGCAGCGTGTTATCTTTGAAATTAAATGCGTTCACGGTAATGACTTATCAATATATTTTAAGGGTTAGGTTATTTTACTTGCTTGGATTCGGTTGGCTGCGGATACATTTTTTCAGGGATGTAGAGTGGCCCTTTGGTGCCGCAGGCGCTGAGGATAAGGCTGGTAGCCAGTAGCAGCATAATTCTTTTAGTAAGTTTTTGCATAGGTAATGATGGCGATAAATTTTTAATAAAACAATTAGCTACAGTTAATTGAAGCACCCTCATTCTATCATTTTTTGTTGATAATCACTTTTCATAAAATTCCCATGTTTGTTTTAGGTGTTTTATTGACGTGCAATTTATGGTTTTATAACCGCTTGGAGGTCAAAATTTACCGGTTATCAGTTGCCGGTAGACGCTGGAAAAATCTAAGTGCATGATGTAACTTGCTTAAAAGGTAAACACAAAATGGTCGGCTTATTAAATTCTGAATATCAATACCGTACAGGTGAAAGCTCGTTAGGAAAGCACAGAGGTTTTACGTTGGTGGAGTTGATGGTGGCAATCGCTATTATCGGCATACTGGCCTCGATTGCGCTTCCTAATTATCTGGAATATACAAAAAAGGGCAGGCGCGCTGCAGCGCAGTCTCACCTTATGGATGTCGCACAGCGTCAGCAGCAATATCTGCTTGATGCCCGCAGTTATGCTGCAAGTTTGTCTGCCTTAAACGTCACAACACCAAGTGATGTTTCTCCCTACTACACGATCACGATGGAGGCAGCCGATGCTACGCCGCCTACTTTCAAGGTGACGGCAACGCCTGTATCCGGCAGTGCGCAGGCAGGCGATCCTACATTGACTCTGGATAATGCCGGGGTCAAGACTCCGGCTGACAAGTGGTAGCGTACTAGTATGCATGTATCCGGTTCTCGATATCTCTATTCCAGCAAGCTCGCATCGCGTGCGGCTTGGCGAACATATCGAGGCTTCAATCTTGTCGAGATGGTGGTCGTCATTGCAATCATATCGATATTGGTCTCTATAGCAGTGCCTTCATTTACCGGAATGATCACTAAAATGAAAGCCCAGAGTGCTGCTTCAGATCTGCATATGGCTTTGATGAAGACTCGCAGTGAGGCCGTTAAGCGCAATACGAATGCGACATTGGCAATAGCAGCCGATGGCAGCGGTTGGACAATAACTGCCGGTGGTAATGTTTTAGAGAACTACACCGTGAGTGGAGGCGTTAACATCAGCGGCGATGAGCCAGTTATCTATAATAGTTCAGGCCGTGCCGGCGTTATTTCTTTTGGCATTAAAGCTGTGATGGGGTCTGAGTCTGTTGAGCGCTGTGTATCAACCAGCTTGAGTGGGCTACCTAAAGTAAAGAAATCAGCATGTTGAAACAATCACATATTCAGCATAAGCATCAAGCCGGCGTCACTTTGATAGAGGTGCTGGTGACTATCATTATTCTGGCTTTCGGACTGCTGGGTCTGGCCGGGCTTCAGGCCAAGGTGCAACTCACGGAGGTGGAGTCTTACCAGCGCGCTCAGGCAATAGCGCTGCTCACGGATATGTCGGAGCGTATCAGTGCCAACCGCGACCAGGCCGCATCTTATGTGGTTGCCAGTATTGGAGATCAGGCCTGCGCTGCTGCAGATGGAACGGTGGCGAGTAAAGACAAGAATCAGTGGTGTAATGCGCTGCGAGGCGCCTCCGAAAAATTGAGTGGTAAAGATGTAGGTGCCATGGTCGGCGCCCGCGGATGTGTGACACAGATCCAGGCTGTAAATGCAGCTGCAGGCGTGTGTACTCCTGGTATTTATCAAGTGACTGTTGCATGGCAAGGTTTACACAAGACTGCTGCACCTGCCGTCGCTTGTGGCAAGGACGCTTATGGTGCCGATAGCTACCGTCGTGCCATTTCTACCCGGATTACGGTAGGTTTACCAGGATGCGTTTAATAATGAGTGGTGTAAATATGAAGGCTGTAAATAAAAACGACAGTGGTTTTTCGCTGATCGAACTTATGGTTTCTATTGCATTGGGCCTCGTTATTTTAACGGCACTTTTTATTATATTTGTTGGCAATATACGTACACGCGGTGAAATAGAGAAGGCAAGTCAGCAAATTGAGAATGGCCGTTATGCCATTCAGTTGTTGACTGAAGATCTCAGGCTTGCCGGTTTTTTCGCAGAGTTCGATCCCAGTCTGATGGCCTCACCAGCGGCGCTACCTGATGTTTGTGCCGAGGGTATTGATGATTTGAGAGCTAGTTTCATGCTGCATGTGCAAGGGCATAACAACGGGGCAGTAACGCCTGGTTGTGTTAAGGATTTAAAAGCGGATACGGATATCGTTGTGGTGCGCCGTGCAAGTACCTGTGTATCTGGCGCAGGCGATTGTCCGGCGATTGCCGGTGCTCCGTATTTTCAAGCCTCTTTGTGTTCGAATCCTAGTGAGCTTGAGAACCCTACCTATTTGGACCACCACTTTAAGTTAAGTTATACGGCAGCAGATCTAACGCTGAAAAAACGCGACTGTGCTGCTACGGCGCCTTCTTACCGGTATCGAACCCATGTTTACTTTATTGCCAATAATAACGAGAGCGGTGATGGCATTCCTACACTGAAACGTGCTGAGCTGGATGCTGGTGGTTTTGCTGATGATCCAGTGCCATTGGTAGAGGGGATCGAAGACCTGCAGATTGAATATGGCTTGGATAAGCCTACGGTTGACGGCGCACCTGATTCCTATACGGCAGCGCCTGCCAGTATTGACGACTGGCGCAGTGTGGTTTCTGTAAAAATAGGTTTATTGGCACGCAATACTGAGAAAACAGCGGGTTACACAGACTCTAAAACTTATACCTTGCTGTCGAATGCGGCAACCAGTTATGCAGATGGCTATAAGCGTCATGCTTTCCAGTCAACGGTGCGCTTGAATAATCCGGCCGGCAGGAGGGTGCCATGAGTATAAGATCGCAACAGCAAGGCGCTACCTTGCTGGTAAGCCTGATTATATTAGTGCTCATGACTTTGTTGGGGGTGAGCAGCTTTATGCTGGGTAAAAGCAATATGCAAACGGTAGGTAATATGCAGCAGCGCAACGAGGCAATGGCAGCAGCGCAGGAAACTGTAGAAGAAACCGTGAGTAAGACCCAGTTTTTTGAGACCCCCACCAATGCAGTACCAAATGGATGTGCTGCTAATACCAAATGTGTTGATGTGAACGCTGATGGTAAATCGGATGTAACGGTTGTACTTGCCACGCCTAAATGTGTGCAGGCGCAGGTGGTACAGAATGCCGCCCTGAACTATGCCAATGCAGAAGATGCCGGTTGTGCGATTGGGGCTGGGCAAGGCTTGTTCGGTGTGGAAGGTGCTACAACAGGTAACTCGCTATGTGCTGATAGCGTATGGGAACTGAGCGCAGAGGCTACCGATGATGTGACTGAGTCGAAAGTGACTGTGACACAAGGCGCTGCAGTGCGCGTATCAACCGACAATATCGCGACATCGTGCCCAATATAAGTAACAGGGAATTTATTATGAAAACATATTTTAGATCGTTGCTTTTTGTTGCATCTCTCTGTTTAGTAGCGGTCGGGGCTGCATTGCCTGTATATGCGGAAGATATCGACATATTTATTGGCGAGTCATCTGGCGGTAACGATAACCCTAATGTGCTGATTGTGCTCGATAACAGTTCCAACTGGTCGGCAGCGAATCAGGGCTGGCCTGCTGATTCAGCGCCTCCGGTGAACTGCGGCAATGATTGTAATAAACAAGGCTATTATGAACTGAAATCGCTGCGTAAAGTGATTGACTCCTTGCCAACGACTGCTACTGGTGCGGGTCAAGTGAATGTTGGCTTGATGATGTTCAACAACTCCAACGCCACGCGTGATGGCGGTTATGTCCGTTCTGCAATCAGGGAGATGAGTACGGCAAACAAGGCCGCATTTATAGCAAAAATAGATTCAATTATCCGGAATTTCAATACCGAAACAGCTTCGTCTTCAGTGCAGTACTCAGCGGCGCTATACGATGCTTTCAAGTATTTTGGCGGCTATACCGATGTTGTCCATGCCAGGGCAAATAGCAAACCTGCTGTAGCGCCTTTGTTTAATGATATTAGAATATTCAGCAGAAGATACTGGGGCTCAAATAATGTAGATATTAATCCAGATGGTTCTCTCAAGCGGGATGCGGCTGCCTATGAGGATACCTATGACATCAGATACGAGTCACCAGAGCAGACTACCTGCGGCAAGAATTATATTATATTTATTGGTAACGGATTCCCAGCCAGCGAAAGTTCCAATCTGGATATGCGCAATGTACTTAAATACCTGAACGATGCTGCGAACCCGCTGACCACGATTACCGAATATCCTGTTGCCAGTTATTCTTGTTCCGGTAGCTTTACCGATTTAAATAATACTTGTTATGCAAATGCAACGGACTGTGCGGCAGCAAAACCAGGCGACTCAGCCTCAGTGCTCTACCAATGTGCTGCAGGACCTGGCTGTACCGGTCAGAAAAGGCGTATACAGCAATGTACCTCGGTTACGGCAACCTCTACCACACCATCAGCCAATGCTGCTAACCGCTTTGCGGATGAGTTTACCGATTTTCTATTCAAGACCGATGTGAGTGACACTACTGGTCAACAGAATGTATTTACCTACACGATCGATGTGTATAAAGACCAGCCAAGTCTGAATCAGACTGCATTACTCAGAAATATGGCCAAACTAGGTGGCGGCCAATATTTCAGTGCAACAGATGAAGCCAAGATTTTTAATGCGATGCAGGAGATTTTTGCCGAAATCGTTGCTGTCAATACAACCTTTGCTTCGGCCAGTTTGCCGGTGAACGCGACCAACCGTACGCAAAACGAGAATCAGGTATTCATTGCCATGTTTCACCCGGACCATGCGGCAAAACCGCGTTGGTTCGGTAACCTGAAACGTTACCAGCTGGTTGATGATGCAGGCAATATTGAGTTAGGCGATGTGGACGGCAATCTGGCAGTGAATACGCAGACCGGCTTTATTAAGGATTGTGCAGTCAGTTTCTGGACTTCAGATTCAGGTGATTACTGGAAAGACTATATAGTCACGCCTAATGCTGTGAATACCTGTGTTGGTGCCGATGTTGGCCCATATTCCGACCTGCCTGATGGTCCGCGTGTAGAAGCGGGTTCCGTTGCTGAAGTCATCCGCAAGGGCAACAATCCTGCTGTTAATAATGCCGAGACTAATCCGGATAACTTATGGAAAGTGAACCGTAATGTTTACGCCACTTCAAGTGTGGCGTCTACGAGTCTGGTGCGGCTTGACACACTATCCACGCTGCCGACAACTGCGCCAAACCTTAAAAACTGGGTATTGGGTTACGATGTAGGCAGCGATCAATCATTAGGCTATCCAAAAGAGGATGCGCTGGGCAAAAAAGAAACGCGAGCCACGATCCATGGTGACGTTGTGCACTCGCGCCCACTGCCTATTAACTATGGTAGTGGTAATGTGGTGGTGTATTACGGTGCCAATGATGGTATGTTAAGAGCGGTAGATGCTTTTAGCGGTAAAGAGAACTGGGCATTCCTGCCTTATGAGTTCAATTCTCGCCTCAAAAGATTGCAGGACAATCAGCCAAAAATCAGTTACCCGCATTTATCTACTTCGATAACACCAACACCAACACCTAAAGATTATTTCTGGGATGGTACGATGGGTGTCTATCAGAATGCCGACAACTCCAGTGTTGCGATTTACCCGACCATGCGCCGCGGCGGTAGAATGATTTATGCGCTAGATGTCACTGATACATCCAAACCAGATATCAAGTGGAAAGTCGGCTGCCCTAATCTAGATAATGATACGGACTGTCAAGGCGGTGCAACAGAAATGGGTCAGACCTGGTCAACGCCTAGCGTCGGATTCATCAAAGGTTACTCAACTACTGTGCCTGTGTTGGTTGTAGGTGGTGGCTATGACAAGTGTGAAGATGTCAATAACGCTACCCCTTCCTGCGGCAGCGCCAAGGGGCGAGCGGTATATGTGTTGAATTCAGCAGATGGTGCTGTGTTAGCCAAATTTGATACATTGCGTAGCGTTGCAGCCGATGTAGCGCTCATTGATGTCGATAATGACAGTAAAGTTGACTTTGCTTATGCTGTGGATACCGGCGGCAATATTTATCGCATCAACTTTATTGACCCTAGCACCAAGGCTGCGTTGGGTAGCGGTGCCTGGACGATGAATAAAATTGCATATACCAATGGTGGCGGCCGCAAGTTCCTGTACCCACCTGCACTTTTACAGGCCAGTGGCGGTAAAGTTTATCTGGCAATTGGCTCAGGTGACCGTGAACGTCCGCTGTTAAGTGACTATCCTTATACCAGCGTCACTAATCGTTTTTATGTTTTCCTGGATGATACCAGTGATGCAACCGCGCATAACCTGGATGATGGCGGTGCAATGTTTGATTACACTACGTCAACTAACTGCGATGCTACCAAAGTGTTGCCTACCTCTGATAAAAAAGGCTGGTTCATGGATTTACGCCAAAATGGCCAAGGTGAGCAGACCGTGGGTTCTGCGCTTATCGTAGGTGGTTTGGTTACTTTCAGTACCAACCGACCTGTTCCGGCAACAGATGGCAGTTGCACCACGGCGTTGGGTGAAGCCCGCGGCTACTGGGTAAATCTGTTCAACGGTTCTGGTGCAATTGGTGTATCCGGGTCTTGTGATGGTAGCCGCTCATCAGTATTCTTGGGCGGTGGATTGCCACCTTCACCAGTGCTTGGTACCGTGCCGATTGAAGGTAAACCGACTACGGTAGTGATCGGTGCGCCGCAAAAAGAGCTGGGAGGAGGCCCTAACTCTCAATATAGTCCGCAACAGGTAAAACCTATCATTAAATCAAAACGCAAAATGAAGTATTGGAAATCTTCAGGCGATAGTAATTAATATTAGTCCCACGACTCAGGGTTTCTGAATATGACGAGGATGCTTTCTGTGAAAGCATCCTCTTTTTTTATGACAGGCCGAATCTGGTGATATCTATGATAGCGTTTGAATTTAGAGGTTTTTAGTTTGGGCTTTCAGTCTGGATATTAGCCACAACTTGCTCAATTACAGTGCCGTCTTTTTCAGTTTTACGAATTTTAACCGGCAAGTACTGATAGTCAGTCGCAAGCCAGAGTTCGGTTTTTTCTTCATCACCGCTGCCCTTGAGTAAATGAATGGTTTTTAATTCCCCCAGTTTGGTGACAATCGACTCTTCACCTTCAAAGCTATAGCTATAGGTACGCAAGCGCTTGCCATTGGTCATGGTGATCTGCATGGTATCAAGCGGTGGCGTAAACATGAACTGGTACATGAAGCTTAAAAAGTCCTGTGTGCCGGCAGCCAGATTAGCCGTACTGTCACCTTTATGGGTATGCATGTGCAGAACATTATTAATCCAATCAAAATTGGCAGTTTGCGATTTTTTTGCGTCGTTACCATATTGATAAGCGTAAAAGTCTGGTTTCAAGCCATGCTCAGTGACAGTTCCTTCACTTTTTTGGGTAAGGTTACTGAAGAACAGCGATACCAGACCTTTGGCCTGCGTTGTGCTCACAATTGAATAATGTCCATTTGCCTCAATGTTGAAAACAATTTTTGTTACGCCGACTGCTGATGCATCAACGCCGCGTTTGACTTCGAATTCAGTTTCTACATGTGTATATGCAGTTCTTTCAGGTTCGATTTGTTCTTGGGTTTCTGAGAAGTCAGCTGCCGAATCTTCATTGCTGCTGCCTGTGCTGTTACCTATTACTGGACTGGCCTGTGCAGAATTTGCTGAAGAGGCTACAGGAGCATTTGTTGCTGGAATGATTTCCGGGTTTGTTGATTCAACGACAGGTGCTGGCTTTGCTTCACTCTCTTTTTTAACTGATTTGTGTTTTTTTTCAGCTTTAATTTTTTTGTCAGGCACCGGCGGAGTGATTGTCTTGACTTGCTGCTGAACCAGCTGCATTTCCAAAGTTTGCCTGCTCTCAAACAGCAGCGGCAAGTTGATGGAAAATTCTGACAGCAACACAATATGCAGCACGATAGAGCCAAGCATCGTGAGTAGCAGTACCCGGTGTTGCCTGTAGCGCAAACTGAGGCTGTTAAAAACGCTTGAAATGAAAGGTTGCGCGCGCATGCTGGCTAAGGTTCGGTCTTGTCTGGTCTGGATATTTGAGCTTTACTAGATAGCAGCCTTGCGGTGATCAGGCCATTGATCAGCCCGAAAAACAGGGCAGCAACTGCAAAAACCGGGATCAGGTAAGATACGCTGGCATGCGGAATAAGCCATACACGCACCACGATCAACTGCCCTGCAATATGTGCGAATGCGGCAAGAATGCTTAACGTGATGGCACTGAAATATCGCTTGGGTAAGTGTTGTGCTGCCCACAATGTACCCAGACTGAGCAGAGCGCCGCTTAAGCTCAGTGCAAATGTAGGTGACATGAACTGTCCCAGCAGCAGGCTGCTGGCAAATACGCGCAGAATGCTGACCCAGGCTGCGGTGGCAAAGTCATATTGCAGTAGTACATACAGCGTAACAATGTTGGCGATGCCGGGTTTAACGCCCGGCAGCGGCGATGGTACTACAGCTTCCACCATGTGCAAGGCAATGGCAAAAGCGGCCAGTTTTGCAATGCGATGGTCGTCAATAGTGGTCTGAATCTGCATGTTTGGTTAAAACACTTAATAATTTAACGAATCATAGGGTTTCTGCTCGCCTATCAGTTCCAGGCTGATCTGGTTGGGCAGGCAGATTGCAGCTTGTCCATTATGCGTGAGCCAGCCCTGATGCACGCAGTATTGATTATGACATGGTGATTTGGCAAATCGTACTTTGCCCTGGCTGATGTGGATGACTGCGTCGCCGATACTACCGTGAACCTTGATATCGCGCTGCTGATTAAGGTCGTAGGCAGCATGTACTTTGTCGCCGATACGAATCTGTACTTTAGATGCATGTTCATGTGACCATAAGGTCTGGAACAGGTAGATCGTCATCGCCGCGCTGAAAATAATGGTGAGCCAGTCACCGATCAGCAGGTGTTTGTGTATTGATTTAGTTGAGCGTAACAAGCTTAACATGGCTATTCTTTTTTACTTCCGGATCTAACCATTGTAGTTGATGCGCCAGTGGGTTGCTTACAAAAATGCTGGATTGCTGATCTATGACCATGAAATATTGTATGCCAAGCATGGCGGCAGTTCTGGCTTTATCTTCCGCAGCTGCGATAAAGATAGGCTTTGATGCGACATCCGAGAGTACGCCGGCATTTTTCTGCGGTGGAATCAGCACGGTAACGGCTTGTGTATGCTGCACCGGATAACCGCTGCGCGGGTCAATGATGTGGCAATAGCGTTTGCCATCTAGCATGAAGTAGCGTTGATAATCGCCAGAGGTGCCGATTGCCCAGCCGTCTGCCAATGCCAGCGTGGCGATCGCGGCAGGTTTGCGCGGGTGCTGGATGCCTACGCGCCAGGGTTTGTCACCATGGCGGCCGAGGGCAATGATATTGCCGCCGATGTTGATCAGCGCATTTTTAACCTGCTGTTTGCGCAGATAGTCAGCAGCCATATCCAGCGCGTAGCCTTTGGCATAGCCGCCCAGGTCAACTTTTACATTTGGGTTGGTGCTGTAGGCGGTGTGGTCTTTTACCACAATGTCGGTCATGCGCGGCTTAGCTGCAACCAGTGCCTTTATCTTCGCATCATCAATGTTTACCGCAGAGAATTCATCACGCTGAAAGCCCCAGGTACTGATTAAATGCCCGATAGCGGGGTTGAACAAGCCTTGCGATTTAATAGATAAATCCGTTGCTTCTGTCAGTATGGCCACAAGTTGCGGGCTGATGCTGACAGGATCAGTGCCATTCGCAAATGCAGTATTGAGTTTGCCCAGTTCGCTAGCCTGTGTGCTGCTGGCTGGCTTCCACGCATGCAGCTGGTTATGCAGGTTCTGGAAGTCCTGCAATATCTGATTTGCCAGTCGTTTAGCACGCTCTTCCGGTTCACCGTAAATACTGACGTCGACCAGCGTGCCAAATACATAACTCTGTGTGTGGTACAGCGGCTCCTGCTTGAATGTACGCATGCCGTACAGGCCAAGTACTATAAGCGCAATTACAACCAGGCTGATACGCCATTTACGCATTTACAGGGCCATTACTGTGCAAAATGCAGCTCTAGTGCATCCAGCATGATACCTGCCGGATTGCAGTCGGTCTGGGCGGCAATTTCCACCATGCCGGTAGGGCTGGTCACATTAATCTCGGTTAAATGATCACCGATCACGTCCAGACCTACCAGAAACAGGCCTTCCTGTTTCAGTGTCTTGCCGACGGTTGTCGCGATTTCATAATCACGGCTGCTGAGCGGTTGTGCTACACCGGTGCCGCCTGCGGCGAGGTTGCCGCGCGTTTCGCCAGCAAGCGGTATGCGCGCCAGCGCATAAGGTAACGGTTCGCCATTAATCACGATGATACGTTTATCGCCTTGCAGAATTTCCGGTAAATAGCGCTGCGCCATGATAGTGCGCGTGCCATGCGCGGTGATAGTTTCCAGAATCACGCTGATATTGGGGTCGTTCAGTGTCAGCCTGAAAATACTGCTGCCGCCCATGCCATCCAGTGGTTTTACGACAATATCCTGATGGGTGTGCAAAAAATCACGCAGCAGGAAATTGTTAGCCGTGACCAAAAACTCCGGTGCAAATTGCGGGAATCTTGTTACCGACAGTTTCTCATTCCAGCCGCGAATGGCAGCCGGGTTGTTAAACACCTTGGCACCCTGGTTTGCAGCAATCTCCAGCAGGTAAGTGCTATAGAGATATTCATTATCAAACGGCGGGTCTTTGCGCATGATGATGGCGTCAAAAACCGACGGCAGGCTTTCATCGGGAATGCCTAACTCATAGCCGTCACTGGTAAATTCAAACGACTGCGTACGGATTTTTGCCTGGCTGCCGCGCAGGAAAAGATCATGCTGCAAGCTTACAAATAGTTGATGGCCGCGCTGGCTGGCTTCGCGCATCATGGCCAGACTCGTATCCTTGTAGATTTTCAGGCTTGGCAGCGGATCCAGAATAAATACGAGTTTCATAAGGTGTGATGAATCAGTTGTTATTGATTAAGGGGGTTCTGTTCCTGCAGTTCAATCGCTGCAGCCAGCAATGCCAGACGTGCAACTACACCATAGGCGTAGAAACGGTTAGGCGGGGCATCCGGTGCACCGGCACAGTCGGGCAGGGTGCAGGGCTTTTCAAATGCCAGCGGCACAAAATGCGAGCCCGGCGCATTCAGGTTCTCATCCACGCCGCGCCCGGTATGTACGCGGTAAAAGCCGCCGATCACAAAGTGGTCCATCATGTACACCACAGGTTCTGCGACCGCATCATTGATGCTCTCGAAAGTGTACACGCCTTCCTGAATAATGACTTCAGAAACCTCCAGCCCTTCTTTTACTACAGACATTTTATTGCGGGTTTTGCGGTTGAGGCCGCGCACATCGTCCGCTGATTTTACCGTCATGATGCCCATACCATAAGTGCCGGCATCGGCCTTGACGATCACAAACGGTTCTTGTGTCACGCCATACTCGGCGTATTTCAGTTTAATCTTATCCAGCAATTGCTCAACTTTAGCGGCAAGACACTCTTCACCGGTGCGTGCATTAAAGTCGATTTCGCCACAGGTATCAAAGTATGGGTTCAGCAGCCATTCATCAATGCCGATCAGCTGTGCGAACTCACTCGCTACACGGTTATAGGCGGCAAAGTGCTGGGATTTTCGGCGCGTACTCCAACCGGCATAGAGTGGCGGGATCAGGTCCTGCTCAAGATTTTCCAGAATTTCCGGAATACCGCCGGATAAATCGTTATTGAGCAGAATTGCACAGCTGTCGAATTCTTCCAGGGTTACACCATCAATGCTGGATTGGGGTAATTTGATGCGATTGCCGACGCGTACTACCGGTTCCAATAGTAGTGACTCTCCGCCAGGGGTTTCAAATCTGGTTGGCGCGGTAATCTCCGGTGAAATCGAGCCGATTCTGATGTTCATGCCTGCCTGCTTCAGGATATTGGCAAGCTCGACTACATTACGCAAGTAGTAGCCGTTGCGGGTGTGGTTCTCCGGAATGATCAGCAGGCGATGCGCTTCCGGACAGATTTTTTCCACAGCCACCATCGCTGCCTGCACGCTCAGGTGCAGAAATTCCGGATTGAGGTTGTTAAAGCCGCCCGGAAACAGGTTGGTATCAACCGGCGCCAGTTTAAAGCCGGAATTGCGTAAATCGACCGAAGCATAAAACGGTGCAGCATAGTCCAGCCACTGCGAACGGAACCAGTGTTCAATTTTTGGCATGGCATCGAGCATGCGCTTTTCTAAGCTCAGCAAGGGGCCGTTCAGTGCTGTTGTCAGGTGAGGAACCATAATTGCCCTTTTCAAAAAATATCGCGATTACACCGGTTCTGGATTAGAGCGGTGCCCTAAACTACCTGCTGTGCCTGCAGGTCAGCATGGTAGCTACTTCTTACCATGGGGCCGCTGGCGGTATTATTAAAGCCCATGGCATCAGCTTTTTGTTTTAATGTTTCAAATGCATGCGGTTCCACGTAGCGCATGACCGGCAAATGGTGCACGCTGGGCTGCAGGTATTGGCCCAGTGTCAGCATGGTGACATTGTGCGCACGCAGGTCGCGCATGACTTCCAGGATTTCATCATCGGTTTCGCCCAGGCCTAACATCAGGCCGGATTTGGTCGGAATATGCGGGTAAAGCTCGCCGAATTTCTTTAATAAAGTCAGTGAGTTCTGGTAGTCGGAGCCAGGTCTGGCCTGTTTGTACAGTCTTGGAATGGTCTCCAGATTATGGTTCATGACATCGGGCGGCGCTTCGCTCAGGATCTTCATGGCAACATCGAGACGGCCTCGGAAATCCGGCACCAGAATTTCAATCTTGATGTCAGGAGATTGCCCGCGTACGGCTTTGATGCAATCCACAAAATGCTGTGCACCGCCATCGAGCAGGTCATCACGGTCTACGCTGGTAATCACGACATATTTGAGTTTCATCTGCGCAATGGTGCGCGCGAGGTTTTCCGGTTCATTTACGTCGGGCGGCAGCGGTTTGCCATGTGCCACGTCACAGAACGGGCAGCGACGCGTACAGATATCGCCCAGAATCATGAAGGTAGCTGTGCCGCCGCTGAAGCATTCGCCGATGTTGGGGCAACTGGCCTCTTCACATACGGTATGCAGATTATTATCGCGCAATACGCGTTTGATTTCCTGATAGCGTGCAGAGTCCGGCGCTTTCATGCGTATCCATTCCGGCTTGCGCTGTGCAGGCTGCGGGATGATTTTAATCGGGATGCGCGAAGTTTTTGCCGCGTCGATTTCCTTCACGCCGGCAATTTTCTGGTTGGATTTTTTTTCGCTTGAAGTATCAGTCATGCTGTTCCATATCATCGGGCATCGCCGAGTTTTCTAGCTGTTCAAAGTTAGCGGTCAGTTTTTGCAGCAGTTGTTCACTGATTGCCTGCATGTTCGCAGCAATGCCCAAGTCTTTAGTCTGTGTTACTTTCAGGCCAGCATAACCGCAGGGATCGATTGCCTCAAACGGGCTCAGGTCCATCTCTACATTAAGACTCAGGCCATGGTAGCAGCAGTTGTTTTTTACGCGTAAGCCCAAGGATGCAATTTTAGCCTCTTGTCCGTCATTCAGGCGCACATATACGCCCGGGGCTTCTTTTTTTGCTACGGCCTCAACGCCGTGCTCTGCCAGTAATTCGATGACCGTGTTTTCCAGCAGGCTGACCAGCGTGCGTATGTTCAGGTGTCGGCGCCGGAGGTCTGCCAGCACATACACCACAACCTGCCCGGGACCATGATAAGTAATTTTACCGCCGCGGTCTGTGAGTACGGTCGGAATATCATCGGGCTGCGGCAGCCTGACCTGCCTGCGGTTCAGCCCCAGTGAATAGACCGGCGGGTGTTCAGTCAGCCACAGTTCATCCGGCGTATCAGCGGTACGATTCGCGTTGAAACTTTGCATGGCCTCGCATGTGCTTTCAAACGCTGTGAGGCCCAAACGCCGAATGACTATTGGCTGCTGCATTACTGGCTGCGATGACTAAAGTGCGAATTTTACCAGCGGATGCGCACTGAGCAAACGGTAAACCCCATCCAGCTGATCTTGAGAGGTGACATATACGCTACAGGTCAGGCTGATATATTTACCGGCTGAACTCGCGCGCATTTCCACATGCTCGGCTGTAAATGCAGGTACCAGGGTCTGGATAGCTTCCACGATGGTGGCTGAAAATGCCTCGTGTGTTTCCCCCATGACTTTAATGGCAAAGTTACAGGGGAATTCGATCAGCGGCGGTGCGGTGTGGGGTTCTATTTCACGCATACACATTACCTGTTTATTGTAATAGCAATTTTATCGAGTCCCACGCGCGGCCTAAAATGCCGGCAGTGTCGACTGCTTTTGCTGCAACGATAGAGCGCTGTTCAACCATTTTGCCATTCAGCATGAATTTTACAGTACCGATGACCTGACCTTTCTTGATCGGGGCAATCAAAGGCTGTGTACTTGAAATCACGGCTTTAACGTTGGCATATTCGCCTTTGGGCAGCGTCAGGTATAAATCGTTGGCAACAGTCGAGGCGACGACATTCTCGCTGCCTTTCCATACCCTGAGCTGATTGATGGTCTGTCCGCGTTTGTAGACCGGTGTCGAATCAAAGAACTGGAAGCCGTAATTGAGCAGCTTCTGGCTTTCGGTTGCGCGAGCAGCATCGGTAGGTGCACCCAATATTACAGAAATGCGGCGTGTGGTGTCGCGTTTTGCAGAAGAAATCAGGCAATAACCGGCAGATTCGGTATGGCCGGTTTTCATGCCGTCTACATTCGGGTCCAGCCATAGCAGGCGGTTGCGGTTAGGCTGCTTGATATTGTTGTAGGTATATTCTTTAACAGAATACAGGCGTTTGTAATCTTCCGGGAAATCACGGATCAAAGCGCTGGCGAGAATTGATAAGTCTTCCGCCGTTGTATAATGCTGCGGGTCTGGCAGGCCGGTAGCATTTACATAGTTTGTGTTTTTCATGCCCAGGCGCTTAGCTTCTTTGTTCATCATGCTGGCAAACAGTTCTTCTGTACTAGCGATGCCTTCTGCCAAGGTAATAGATGCATCATTGCCTGACACAATAATCATGCCATGCAGCAACTCATCAACTGTTACAGGCTTGTTAGGCTCGATAAACATTTTAGAGCCTTCAACTTTCCAGGCAGTTTCGCTCACGGGCAATGTTTGTGTAAGCTGCAGATGGCCATTCTTAATGGCTTTGAAGCTGAGGTAAGCAGTCATGATTTTAGTCAGTGATGCCGGCTCTATGCGCATATTGGCATTTTGCGTCGCAATCACATGGCCGCTGTTGAAATCCTTAAGCAAATACGCTTTTACAGCCAGGTTGGGCGGAGGTGCGATCTGTGCGCTTTCGGCATGCGCTAACTGGTTAAAACTTAAGGTTGCGCATAAAGTGGTTGCAGAAATAATACTGATACTACGAGCTAATAGTGGATGTTTGGTCATGGGTATTTACTAATGTTTACTGATTGGTAACGATTGCTGATAGGTTTAATTGCTTGCGAACTTTATTGGCAGAGACATCAGCTTCTTTTCTGGTAGCGAAAGGGCCGAGCTTCACGCGGTAAATACCGTCATTATACACGTTAGTGACCGCGGCATCCCCGGCAAGTTCCAGCCCGAGAATTTTCTTCTGCAGCTGATCGCCATTGGATTCATTTTTAAATGCACCAACCTGCACATAGTAGCTTGTCGCTCTAGGTTCCATATTATTTGCCGGTAAAGGTACAGGTGTAGTTACAGTTGTAGGTGCAGTTGTAGTTGCAGCGATAGCGACAGCTACAGCAGGCGTCTCTTTGTAAGCTGCGGGGGTAATCTCTACTGCGCTGGCTGATGTTGCGACGGGCGTGACATTCATTTTGCGCAGCGCTTCCGGGCTGGTATCAATCCATTCAACCTCAACCGGGCCGCTGCCGCGCGAAGTGATGCGCAATTTATAGGCTGCTGCGTAGGATAAGTCTATGAGCCGATCGTGCTTGAATGGTCCGCGGTCATTGATGCGTACGATCACTGAGCGTTTATTGAGCGGGTTGGTGACCCTGACATAGCTCGGAATCGGGAGTGTTGGGTGTGCACCGGTCATACCATACATGTCGTAAATCTCGCCACTGGAAGTTCTTTTGCCGTGATAGCGCCTGCCATACCAGGATGCAATACCCTGCTGTGAATACGGTGTATAACTGGTCATCGGGATATATTTTTTGCCGAGCGCAGTATACGGTTGGTTGGGACGTACCATCGGTGTTTCCGTCTTGAGTTGCGCATCGGGAATACTGTCAATATCTGCCGGAGGATTGTCGCCTGGACCGTCATCCAGATAGTAGCCACCTTTGCCGGCGGGGGTTGAGGCGCGTGTATCAGTGCCCTCTTTTACGGTAGGCTGGCTGCTGCATGCAGTGATCATGGCAATGCAGAGAATGACGGTTAATCGTTGAAAGCTAAACATTCAATCACCTCTATAAAGTATCTATACGTCTTTGATACAGGTTAGGGCACTTCTAGGAAACGCTGATTAAATGGCTATGCGGGCGAATTGCTGCGTTGCGCGGTACTCGTAACCTCGCTGTATATCGCATACTATCTCGGTTCCTGCGTTCCGTGCGCCTGGCACTTCATCCCGCTCGCTCAATTAATCAGTGTTTCCTTAAATGTCTTTCAGAAGCACCCGTCAGTTTGCAACTAGATTCTTGTGGGTATGTATACTCATTAAAATACCAAAACCTAAACATAGTGTCACCATTGAGGTGCCACCATAGCTGATTAAAGGCAATGGTACACCTACTACCGGTAAAATGCCGCTTACCATGCCCATGTTCACAAAGGCGTAAGAAAAGAAATTCAATGTGATCGCGCCTGCCAGCAGTCTGGAGAAGGTGCTCTGTGCCTGCGATGCAATCATCAGCCCGCGCATGATAATCAGGCTGAACAGCCCGAGCAGCAGCATATTACCCAGAAAGCCGAATTCTTCACTGAATACTGCGAAAATGAAATCGGTAGTGCGTTCCGGTAAGAAATCCAGTTGTGTCTGCGTACCATTGAGCCAGCCCTTGCCTGATGCGCCGCCGGAGCCAATCGCAATAATGGCTTGAATCGTGTGATAACCTGCACCAAGCGGATCCTGGGTTGGGTCGAACAGTATTTCAATACGTTTTCTCTGGTAGTCATGCAGCATGGACCAGAAAATCGGCATGAGGCCAAGCAGTGATACCGAGGCGCCTACCAGGAATTTCCAGCTCAAACCTGCTAGAAACAGTACATAAAAACCGGATGATGCAATCAGTAATGACGTGCCCAGATCTGGCTGTTTCATAATAAGTGCAACCGGAACGGCCAATAAAAAACCGGCAATAACGAAGTTTGCCGTACTTGGCTTGCCCTCACGTGAGGCAAAGTACCATGCCAGCATCATCGGCATGGCAATACGCATCAGCTCTGATGGCTGAATCTGTGTAAAACCAATATTGAGCCAGCGTCGTGCCCCGTGGCTGATGGAGCCAAATAACGCAACTGCAATCAGCAGCAGAACCCCTATGACGTATAGCGCCAAGGCCACACGCTCAAGTTTTTGCGGGGATATGTTGGCAACTACCCACAACACACTTAATGCCACCATCATATTGACAGCTTGCGCATAGACGCGGTCAAGGCTCTGTCCTGATGCACTGTACAGCACGAACAGGCTGGTTAATAAGGCAAAAAACAGGCATGTCATCAGAAAGGCATCGATATGCTTGAATAAGAGCTGGATTAGTTTGCTAATCATGTAGCTCTTCCTCTGGAACAGGGGTGGTTGCGGCAGTATTGCCGGTTGATGTTAGACTGTCTTTTGCAGCTTCGCTGACAGGCACTTTGCCCAGCAGGTAATAATCCATTACTTTTCTGGCAATCGGGCCGGCTGTAGAGCCGCCGTGGCGGCCATTTTCAACAATTACTGCCATTGCAATGGTCGGGTCCTCGGCAGGTGCATAGGCAATAAACAGCGCATGGTCAAGATGCCGTTCATTGATTGCGCTTTCATTATATTTTTCGTTCTGCTTGATACCAATTACCTGTGCAGTACCGGTCTTGGCTGCGATTGAATAACCTGCGTTCGCGCCTACACTGGCAGCAGTGCCCCCCGGTAAGGTGACATCAATCATGCCGCGCTTAACAATTTCTATATTTTGCGGATGCAGTTCGATTTTGTCCTGAATGACCGGTGCAATCATCTGTTTCTTGCCGGATTGCGCATCCTCGATATAGCTGACTAAATGCGGTTTCATGGCAACCCCGTTGTTAGCCAGAATGGCAGTGGCGTGTGCCAGCTGCAGCGGGGTGACTAAAGTGTAACCTTGTCCGATGCCGACAATCACGGTTTCACCGGGGTACCAAGGCTGCTTAAAGCGGCGCTGCTTCCATTCCGGGGTAGGCAGCAGCCCGCCGTTCTCGCTTTTGCCATTGACGTTATCAATGTCGATGCCGGATTTTCTGCCAAAGCCAAAATGGCGCACGAATGAAGTCAGGCTTTCTATGCCCATTTCCATGGCCAAGCCGTAAAAAAAGGTATCACAAGAGATGGTGATGGCTTTCTGGATATCAACAGTGCCATGACCGCTTGGTTTCCAGTCGCGATAGCGGTGTCTTTTGCCCGGCAGGGTAAAGAAGCCTGGATCCTGGATCGAGAATGGCGGTGCACGCTTGCCTGCTTCGAGCCCGGCTAGTGCAACAAAGGGCTTGAAGGTGGAGCCGGGCGGATAAACGCCGCGTAATGGCCTGTTAATCAGCGGTTTGTCCAGTGATTCATTGAGCGCTTTCCAGTTTTCACTATCAATGCCATCTACAAATAAGTTGGGGTCGAATGTGGGTTGACTCACATAACTCAATATTTCACCGGTCTTGGGGTTGATTGCTACCAGTGCGCCGCGGTGAGCGCCAAATGCGGTTTCAGCAATTTCCTGCAGTTTGCTGTCTGCCGCCAAGATGATGTTGTCACCCGGAATCGGCGGGGTGCTTGAGAGTACGCGTATTGCATGGCCATCGGCGTCGATTTCAACCTGCTGAAAACCTGTGGTGCCGTGCAGCTGTTTTTCATAAAACTGCTCCAGCCCGCTTTTGCCAATATGGTCGGAGCCTTTGTAGTTGGACAGGTCGCCGGATTCCTGCAGGTTTTTCAGGTCTTTATCGTTGATGCGGCCAATATAACCCACCATATGCGAGCCAAGCTTGCCCAAGGGGTAATGCCTGAATAGACGTGACTTGATTTCTACGCCGGGAAAACGGTAATGATTCACCGCAAATTTAGCAGCTTCGACCTCATTAAGGTGCGTGCGTATCGGTATGCTTTCAAAGCTGTGGCTTTGCTCGCGAAATTTTTTAAAACGCTTGCGGTCAAGGGAGCTGATTTCGACCAGTTTGCCGATATCGGCAATCGTCTCTTCCAGATCTTTTACTTTGGCTGGGGTGATTTCCAGTGTGTATGCGAAAAAATTGTGTGCAAGCACGACGCCGTTTTTATCCAGGATCAGGCCGCGGTTGGGAATAATCGGCACCAGTGAAATACGGTTGTTTTCGGCAAGTGTCTGGTAGTGATTGTATTGCTTGAGCTGCAGGTAGGAGAACCTGAAAGCCAGCAAGGCAAACAGCCCGAATACGATCAGTGCGGCAACGCCTAGCCGGAGCCTGAAATAATGCTGCTCATGCAGGTAATTTTTTAATTCTGAACCCATGTTTTAATCAGTTGCCGTGAGCGTGTCTGCCGGTATTCAGGCCAAAACTAACTGCAATTTGCCATAGAACCACTCCGGTAACACTGGGCAGAAAATATGACCAGCCTGTGAATTCATGGCCGGCAAACGCCTTGAGTATCAGTAACATCAACTGCGATAGAAACAGCAATGAAAATACATAAACCAATTGCTGTGTGCTGCTAAACAGCACTAAGCGACGCTGGTAGATGACGGCAAAAAAAGTCGTAATGGTGTAGGCCAGTGCATATTGGCCAAAAATGCCGCCGGTCGCCAGATCTACCCATAAGCCCATAAACCAGGCCGTGCCGACACTGCATTGATTAGGTGCACGCAGCAGCCAGAAGATAATCACGAGCAGCATAAAGTCCGGGCGCAGGGTCATGGCCAGGCCAGACCATGGAAACAGCAGGCAGATAAACGCTGCAAACAGCGATAGATAGATCGATCTGAGCTTATTGTTGCGCATGCGGGTGACTTTCGACATTTGCTAAAGGTTTTTGTGCAGATGCCGGCTGGGCTGGACTTGGGGTCTTTATGGTTTGTGTAACCGGCGCATGAGGGCTTGCGTCTGCGGGCACGTTGACTGCGGCAGGTATGGCAGCCGGTGCTGGATTACTTTTCTGGCTGCCAGAACCTTCGATGGCGGTTTCCAGCTCGACTTTAGGGATGCTAACGATCAGGACTTGCCTGTCATTTTCAATGCCTCCGCTTGGCGCGCAGACAATATGTGCAAATGGAGAGTCTTGAGTGGTGGTCATTTCAACGACGGTTGCGACAGCTAATCCAGCTGGGTAAACGCCATCAATCCCAGAAGTGACGAGTTTGTCGCCGCGTTTAATATCGACGTTAGCCGGCAGGTAAGGCAGGTCCAGAGTGTTGTCGCGGCCATGGCCAAAAGCAATCGCGCGTAAGCCATTACGTTCTATCTGTACCGGTATTGCCAGTGATTTGTCGGTAATCAGTGTAATTTCACTGCTGGATGGATAAGTGCGGGTAACTTGGCCGATCACTCCTTTTGCATCAACGGCAGCTGCACCAGTAACAACATGATGATTTTTGCCGCGATTAACGATGATCTTTTTAGTAAAAGAGTCGCGCCCGACATGTATGATTTCTGCCAGCGTGCTGGTCTCGGTCAGCGACTGCTTTGCATCGAGCAAGCTGCGTAAATTGGCATTCTCAAGATTGAGCAGATTCAGGCGCTGTAAAGCAATATCCTGTGTCAGGGCCTGTTTCTTCAAGCGTGCATTTTCAGCGAGCAGGTAATGATGCGTAGAGAAATATTCATCCGTATTCTGATAGAGCTGCAAAGGTGCGTTTGCGATGACCTGTAGCGGATGCAGCAGCGTCATCAGGTTTTCGCGTACGTTAGCCAGATATTGCAAGCGTGAATCGGTAGCCATCAGCGCTAATGACAGCGCGGTGAAAAACGTCAGTCGAGCAAGTGGACTGGGACCCCTGGCGAAGAAGGCCGGTGCTTGCTGTTGATCAAAGTTCTGATGAATGCCGCGCATCATTGGTGAGTATATAGACTCTCGTTTTTGTTGTCAGGCTATAAACTTTAGGCCGCATGCATACGGCCTAAAGTTTAACGATCAAATGATATAAAAACTGGTTTTAAGGTATAAGCAGATTGAATTACTCGTATGCAAATACGTTACCTAATTTATCCATTTCATCCAATGCGCGTCCGCAACCGCGGGCAACGCAGGTGAGTGGGTCTTCTGCAACAATGACCGGCAGGCCGGTTTCTTCGATCAGCAATCGGTCCAGGTCGCGCAGCAATGCGCCGCCGCCGGTCAGCACCATGCCTTTTTCGGCGATGTCGGCACCAAGTTCCGGAGGTGTTTGTTCCAGTGCTGATTTTACTGCGCCTACGATGGCATTCAGCGGTTCGGTCAGGGCTTCGAGAATTTCATTGCTGGAAATAGTGAATTTGCGTGGTAGGCCTTCTGCCAAGTTGCGGCCGGTGACTTCCATTTCCAGCACGGTAGAGCCTGGGAATGCAGAACCGATTTTTTTCTTGATCGCTTCAGCGGTTGGTTCTGAAATCTGCATGCCGTAGTTGCGGCGGATGTAATCAATGATGGCCTGGTCAAATTTATCGCCGCCTACGCGTTCAGATTTAGCGTAAACAATACCGCCCAGTGAAATCACGCCCACCTCAGTCGTACCGCCGCCGATATCTACCACCATGGAACCAGTCGCTTCAGCTACCGGCATACCGGCACCAATCGCAGCCGCCATTGGTTCTTCAATCAGGAATACCTGTTTGGCACCTGCGCGTTCGGCGGATTCTTTAATCGCACGGCGTTCAACCTGGGTAGAGCCTACTGGTACGCAGATGATGATGCGTGGGCTTGGTGCAAACCAGCGTGAGTCGTGCACACGGCGGATGAAGTATTTGAGCATTTGCTCGGTAATGGTGAAGTCGGCAATCACGCCGTCTTTCATCGGGCGAATTGCCTGAATGTTAGCCGGTGAGCGGCCGAGCATGCCTTTGGCCTCAGCGCCGACTGCCAATAGAATTTTTTTACCGTTAGGACCGCCTTCCAGACGAATCGCAACCACTGATGGCTCATCGAGAACAATACCTTTGCCGCGTGAGTAAATAAGGGTGTTTGCTGTACCTAAATCGATAGCAAGGTCATTTGAAAAATAACTGCGAATAGAGCCGAACATTGTGTTTTTCCTGAAGTTTAGTGCTTTTGTAATGGCCGGTTGCGAGCTTAATCGGTTAGTGCGATTAAGGCGTACCTGAAATCAGGGTATAATACCGCATATCTTGTTGAAAATTAAGATGCATTGGAAAAATTAGGCGGAAAATACAACTTAATTTGATCATCATGGTTGGCAACAAAACTTTTTAAAATGAATGATTTGATTAAGATGTCATCAAATTGCTCCCACTATCATTTTGGATTATTGAAGCATGGCACTAAGTATTGAAGATATCAAAAAAATAGCGCATCTTGCGCGTATCGAAGTCAGTGAGGGTGAGGCAGCCGCAACCCTTACCAAGCTTACTGGAATTTTGGGTCTGATCGAACAAATGCAGGCCGTGAATACTGAAGGTATTGTCCCGATGTCACATTCGCAGGATGTCGTGCAGCGCCTGCGTGAAGATGTGGTGACTAAAACCAATCAGCGTGAAGCATTTCAGCAGATTGCGCCGGCCCTTGGTAACGGCTCAACTGAACGCGCCGTTGATAGCGGTCTTTATCTTGTACCTAAAGTAATCGAGTAACAGCACATGATTAACAGTAGCTTAAAAACACTCAGCCAGATGCTGGCTAAAAAAGAAGTTTCCAGCGTTGAACTGACGCAGACATTCCTCAACCGCATCAATACATACAATCCGGAAATCAATGCCTATGTTGCGCTGGATCAGGATAAAACCCTGGCACAGGCAAAAGCAGCCGATGCGCGTATTGCTGCCGGCAATGCTGCGCCATTAACCGGCATCCCTATCGCTCAGAAAGATATTTTTTGCGCTAACGGCTGGAAAACGACCTGCGGTTCAAAAATGCTGGCAAATTTTGTTGCGCCGTATGATGCGCACGTGATTACACAGTTTGACGCAGCCGGTGCTGTGAATCTGGGTAAAACCAATATGGATGAATTTGCGATGGGTTCATCTAACGAGACCAGCTATTTCGGCGGCGTAAAAAATCCGTGGGACTTTACGCGCGTACCAGGCGGCAGCAGCGGCGGCAGTGCGGCGGCAGTGGCGGCGCGTCTATGTGCCGCAGCAAGCGGCACGGATACCGGTGGCTCAATTCGCCAGCCGGCGTCATTGTGCGGTTTAACCGGTTTGAAACCGACCTATGGCGTAGTGTCACGTTACGGCATGATCGCTTTTGCTTCCAGCCTTGATCAGGCTGGCCCGATGGCAAAGTCAGCTGAAGACTGCGCGTTGATGATGAATGTGATGGCAGGTTTTGATGAGCGTGACTCTACTAGTCTTAATCGTGAAAAAGAAGATTACACGCGCGATTTGAACAAGCCTTTGCAGGGTTTACGCGTTGGTCTGCCCAAAGAGTTTTTTGCTGAAGGTCTGGATGCCAGCGTCGGCAAAGTGATTGAAACCGCGATAGCTGAATACAAAAAACTGGGCGCAGAAGTTGTTGAGATTTCACTGCCGAACACGGGGCTATCCATCCCTGTCTATTATGTGCTGGCACCAGCTGAAGCTTCAAGCAACCTGTCGCGCTACGATGGTGTGCGCTACGGCCATCGTGCTGCAGAATATAACGACTTGATGGATATGTACTGCAAGAGCCGTGCAGAAGGTTTTGGTGCGGAAGTAAAACGCCGTATCCTGATCGGCACCTATGTGCTGAGTGCGGGTTACTATGATGCGTATTACCTGAAAGCGCAGCAGATTCGCCGTTTGATCGCGCAGGATTTTGAAGAGGCTTTCAAGCATTGTGATGTGATCATGGGTCCGGCTGCGCCGTCGACCGCATTTAAAGCCGGTGAAAAAGTAGATGATCCGGTTGCGATGTATCTGCAGGATATTTACACCATTTCAACCAACCTCGCAGGTTTGCCTGGTATGAGCATACCGGCAGGTTTCAGTGCCGGCGCAGATGGCAAGGCTTTGCCGGTAGGTTTGCAGATTATCGGTAATTATTTTGATGAAGCACGCATGCTGAATGTGGCGCACCAATATCAACAAGTAACAGATTGGCATACACGCATGCCAGAAGGTCTAGCATAATGGAATGGGAAGTCGTTATCGGGCTGGAAACTCACGCCCAGTTACAAACAAAAACAAAAATCTTTTCAGGCGCATCTACGGCATTTGGTGCAGAACCTAATACGCAGGCTTGTGAGGTGAGTATTGCGCTGCCAGGTGTACTGCCGGTACTGAACAAAGAAGCAGTGAACTGTGCTATTAAGTTCGGTCTTGCGGTGAATGCTCAAATTACGCCACGCTCTGTGTTTGCGCGTAAGAATTATTTTTATCCGGATTTACCCAAAGGCTACCAGATCAGCCAGTACGAGTTACCGGTAGTCGGTAAAGGTGCTGTAACGATCCAGGTGCCGGCTGTTGGCAAGAATGCAGCTTATGAAAAAGTAGTCAATATCACACGTGCGCATTTGGAAGAAGATGCCGGTAAATCCGTGCATGGCGCGGTGGAGGGCATGAGCGGCATTGACCTGAACCGTGCCGGTACGCCGTTGCTGGAAATTGTAACGGAGCCTGATATGCGTTCGGCAGCTGAGGCCGTGGCTTATGCCAAAAAGCTGCACGAGCTGGTGCAATGGATTGGTATCTGTGACGGCAATATGCAGGAAGGCAGCTTCCGCTGCGACGTCAACGTATCAGTACGTCCCAAAGGTAGCGACAAGCTTGGTACCCGCCGTGAAATCAAGAACCTGAACTCGTTCCGGTTCATGCAGCAGGCGATTGAGTATGAAACGCGCTGGCAGATCGAAACACTGGAAGACGGCGGCACGATCCAGCAGGCTACAGTGCTGTTCAACCCGGATACGGGCGAAACCCGCGCCATGCGCAGCAAGGAAGAAGCCAACGATTACCGTTACTTCCCGGATCCTGACTTGTTGCCGCTGGAGATTACCGAAGCTGACAAGGCGCGCGTAAGGGCGGAAATGCCGGAGTTGCCGGAAGCAATGAAAGCGCGGTTTGAAGCGGAATACGGTTTGACCGGTTATGATGCGGCGACATTGACCGCGAGCCGTAATGTGGCAGATTATTTTGTGGCTACCGTGAATGCTGGCGCAGATGCAAAACCTGCTGCGAACTGGGTCATGGGTGCGGTTTCTGCAAAACTGAATGCGGAAGAAAAAGCGATTACAGAATCGCCTGTAACTGCTGCGCAACTGGCAAGTCTGCTCAAGCGTATTGCAGATAACACGATTTCAAATAACGCCGCGAAGCAGGTGTTTGAAGCGATGTGGAATGGTGAAGGTGAAGTGGATGTCATCATTGAGGCAAAAGGCCTGAAACAGGTTTCCGACTCCGGCGCGATTGAAGCGATTATTGATGAAGTGCTGGCTGCCAATGCGGCGATGGTAGAGGAATTCAAGGCCGGTAAAGAAAAAGCGTTTAATGCACTGGTAGGTCAGGCCATGAAGGCATCAAAAGGCAAGGCAAATCCTGCACAGGTAAATGAAATGCTGAAGAAAAAATTAGGCGCTTGATGATAGAGACGCTTTTTTGGTCAGGTTTGCAGTACATATAACCAGGCCAGGAGCATAAGTGGCAATGGTAAAGCCGGCAGATGTTTTGCCGGCTTATTTATTGTGGGTGATTGGCTGGAGTATCTGCACTGAGTCCTCTCAGCGTCAAATAGCGTTTCTTATCTTCTGCAAAGCGATTGCGTATGGCGTCGATTGATTTTTGACGCTCGTTAATGCGCAGGTCTATTTTTGCCAGCGCATCTTTGTCTGCTTTAAGCACGCTGCTGATGTTAGCTGGAACAGGTTTTTTTGTTTTGACGAAGGCGGCTGCTTTTGCGTTTGATTTATCAACCCTGGCTTGCGCAACGGCTCTGTCCTGCTGCAGGTTTTTAAGTACAAGCAATTCAGGTTCCAGGTTACGGTCGCGCGTCAGGTCGATTTCATCTGCATTGGTAAATGTACCAAGTAAAGCGCGGTCCTTTTTATCCTGTTCTAATTTAGCTAATTCCGCGTCTTTATTCTGGGGGGCATTCGGTTTGTTCTGCTGTACCGTGATGCCTTGCTTGTTCATCAGGGAATTTTCACGATTTGCATATTGAGGTGGTATTGAGTCTCCGTAATGCGTGACACCTTTCTCGTCTTTCCATTTGACGATACGGTTATTGCCCTCTGCTTGTGCGTTATTCATGAGCAATACTGCTGAACACAGTAAGGCGGTTATTCCTATTTGTATAGTAATAATATGATGTGGCTTTTTCAGCGTTAATTTCCGTAATTGCGCCATGATGACCCGAAACACTCTGTGATATTGCACTGCCATGTGTTGTGGCAGTGCCTGTGAATTTAAATTACGCCATATTTTTGACGATAGGCCTCCACTGCATGCAAGTTTTGCACCAAGTTCTGATGTGTCTTTAAATAGCTTAGCAAATCATCCAGATTTGCAATTGCGCATACAGGAATTTGATTCGTTTTTACCACCTCCTGTACCGCGGACAGCTCCCCCAGCCCTTTTTCCTGACGATCAATCGCAATGGCGACGCCGCAGGCTTGCGCACCGCTGGCATTAATCAGTTCTACGGACTCGCGTACCGAAGTGCCTGCTGAAATTACGTCATCAATGATGAGAACTTTACCCTTTAGCGGACTGCCGACAATGACACCGCCTTCGCCGTGATCCTTGGCTTCTTTACGATTGTATGCATAAGGGTAATTGTGACCATTTTTGGCAAAGGCGATGGCAATACTTGCCGCTAATGTAATGCCTTTGTAGGCGGGGCCAAACAGCATATCAAATTCAATACCGGAATTCTGGATCGCTGCTGCATAAAATTCGCCCAGTTTCATGAGGCTCTCGCCGTCGTTGAATAGGCCGGCATTAAAGAAGTACGGGCTTAAGCGGCCAGCCTTGGTTTTGAATTCACCAAAGCGTAAAACCTCTTTTTCAATCGCAAATGCGATAAACTCTTGTCTGAATTGGTCTGATTGTTGGGTCATGTTATCTATCTACTGTTATCAGGAATAAACTTTTGAAGATTATATCGTTAAATTTAAATGGCATCCGCTCTGCTGCCAATAAAGGTCTATATGCATGGCTTAAAAAACAGGATGCAGACATTATCTGTATGCAGGAAATCAAGGCGCAGGTCACTGACATGACCACAGAAATGCTGAATCCTGAAGGGTATTACGGTTATTTTCATTATGCTGAGAAAAAAGGCTACAGTGGTGTCGGTATTTATTCAAAAACACAGCCGGATGCCGTGATTGAAGGCTTGAGTAATTCATATTTAGGTCATGTCGCAAGCGACATGACGGACATCGATAGCGAAGGTCGTTATATCGAAGCAAGATTCGGTAATTTAAGTGTAGTTTCGCTGTATTTGCCGTCAGGTTCCAGTGGTGAAGAGCGCCAGGCATTCAAGTTCAGTGTGATGGAGCGTTTTATGCAGCAATTAAAAGCGCTGAAAGCCAGCGGACGCGATGTCGTTATTTGCGGCGACTGGAATATCGCGCACAAAGAAGCTGATCTGAAAAACTGGAAAGGCAATAAAAAGAATTCCGGTTTTCTGCCGGAAGAGCGCGCCTGGCTTACGACATTATTTGATGAGGTAGGCTGGGTGGATGTTTACCGCAAGCTGCACCCAACTACTACGGACGAGTGTTATACCTGGTGGAGCAATCGCGGTCAGGCTTGGGCAAAGAATGTGGGCTGGCGTATCGATTACCAGATTGCAACCCCAGCGATTGCAGGAAAGGCCATCGCTACCAGTGTATATAAAGAAGAGCGATTCAGCGATCATGCGCCGCTAATTGTGGAATATATAGATAGGGGGTAAGAATTAGAGATTGATATGGGAAATATTCCCATATAGAATAATAATGTAGCAATTATCGCTATATTATTATTGAAAGGATATTTATCATGGGTTTGGCTGAGAAAAGGGCAGTTGAAGGCATTAAAAACGGCGACTACAAAACATTTGTAAATGATGTAAAAAACATCGTTAGCTATGATTTGTCTGTAGATGTAGATTGGGCTACTGTGGAAAATCACCGTGAATGTGCATGGATCGTAGAAAATAATAAAGTGCAATCGTTGTGGTTTGATAATCTACTATCTGCGTTGAAGTCTGTGGCAGTTGATGAAATGGGTAAAAACGCACTAAAAGAAAAACTGAAATCAATTGTATTTGTGAATGCAGAAGGGTATCTGACTTTTGATAATGGCGTTTTTACCATTCCTTCTTCACTGGATGGTAATGGTGTTTATGGGGCAGATAGCATTCAGGCATTTTTAGAGGGTCAGCTATAAAGGCTGAATACTGATAAGGGTTTCGAGCGGCTGATTGTTGAGTTGGCTGCGGCGCGTGAGTTGATAGAGATTACAACAAATGCAGGCAATATCAGAGGTCTTATGCTGTAGTACTCCGGAGGTGTGATCACTATGGAGCACGAAGTAAGCCGTTTCGAAAAACTTAACATTTATATCCCAATTTCTTCAGTTTTGTATATCGCAGTCATTGCTGTTGCATAAAATAAATTGATGTTGGTATATAGTCAGAAACGATAGCAGGATGGCTGCTTGTGTTTTCATCTGCATGCATAAGCAGCCTTTTGTCTTAAGGTTCACAGGTTGTTGAGCGTAACTACCGAAGCATTCTGTATGCTTCGGAATGCCGGTAGAAATAATATTGGGCAATCTGGTAATTGAGCTGCCTGGCTATTTAATTAGCTAAAACTTTTTATTTGGCGACCTGGAAATAGTCAGGGTAGAGAATTTCGCCGCTTTTAGCTTGATATGTATGGATAGTGATTGCGCTGCTAAAAGGTAAGGTTCTATTTGGACGCACGTCCAGTGTTTGGGGTGCGTTCTGCCCTGATCTGATCTCTATGTTCTGTTCCTGAACTTTATCCTTGATTGTGAATCTCTGGGTTGTAATTTGCTTGGCCCCGCCTTGGATGTCCACCAAAACTGAACCTTTATAAGTAACGGTAAAGTCTTTGAATGGTACAGCAAAGTTTTTAATCTTGAGTATGCGTTTATTGAAGTCAGGGAAAAGCAAGGCATCAATGTCGAGATATAGATTGTCTTCTAGTTGATTTTTTCCGGGATTGAAGCCAGTTGAAGGTGTTTGAAATCTTTTGTTAAAAATACCGATTTCCTGAATTTTATTTCCACAATGAAATGCAAGATTAATCTCTTCGGCTTCATCACTAAATTTCTTCATCATATTGCCATCAGCGGGAATTTTTGCAATGCGCTGCATGAGGATTTTGATTGCGTCTGTATCTTCTATCCTGATTGCTTTGCTAATCTGATGATCTGAAATTGATTTAAATTTCTTTATTTCAACCATGCTGCAAGCATGATTGCTAAACCATGGATTATTCATTGTTCTGCTCTCGGCTGGTGTGTGTGAAGAAAGTAAAGCCAGAAAGCTGAAAACAAAAATCTTGCAGTAACGCATGAGATATCTCCTGGCATCTTGATAAAATTCGGTTAAAACCAGATACAGGATAATTGTATATTAAATGGTAAAAATTACCATTTAATATTTGAAATTAGAGTTGGTATTGCTACTATTTCAAGGCGCAGTGTTTCGCGGCGCAGTATTCCAGGGGGCAATCTTGTAAAGTAGCAGCATGCCCGGAATCGCCAGCACGAAACAAAGAATGAAGAAGTTGAACCAGCCCATATTTTCTACCATATAGCCGGTAGCGGCATTGGCGAATGTACGTGGTACAGCTGCGAGGCTGGTGAATAAGGCAAATTGTGTTGCTGTGTAAAGCGGGTGTGTTGTATGTGCGATATAGGCTACAAATGCTGCTGTACCAAGGCCAACGCCAAATGCCTCAACGCCGATTACCAAGCCCAGCAGCGGAATATTGTGTGATGCGGTGGCCAGCCAGGCGAAACCAAGAATGGCGATCATCTGTACAGCGCCGAATATCCATAGCGAGCGGTTAATGCCTAGTTTGATCATCCATGCGCCACCCAGCAGGCCGCCAACGACGCTGGGCCACAAGCCGGCATTTTTTGCAATTAGGCCGATTTCAGTCTTTGTGTAACCCATGTCGAGGTAAAACGGCGTTGCTAGCGCGGTTGCCATGCTGTCACCCAGTTTATACAGGAAAATGAACGCCAGGATAATCAGTGCAGATTTTATGCCGTTGCGGTTGATAAACTCTTTGAATGGTTCCACAACAGCTGCACGTAAGGTTTTAGGTGTGCCGTTCTTGAGCAGTGGTTCACTTACCAGCAGCGTCATGATGAGTCCCGGCAGCATGAACAGCGCAGTAATCATAAATACGCTGCTCCATGCCATGTGATCTGCCAGTATCAGTGACAGTGAGCCTGGTACCAGCCCGGCAATTTTATAGGCGTTTACGTGCACTGCGTTGCCGAGACCTAATTCCGCATCTATTAATAGTTCGCGCCGGTAGGCATCCAGCACAATATCCTGGCAGGCACTGAAAAAGGCAACGACTGTGGCGAGGTAGGCAATTGCCCAGATATCCAGCTTCGGATTGAAAAAGCCAAAAGTCGGGATGGATAGCAGGAGTAGTGTTTGCGTTATCAGTAGCCAGCCTCGTCTTCTGCCTAGGGGTGGTGTGTAGCGGTCAAACAATGGCGCCCACAGGAATTTCCAGGTAAACGGCAGGTTAATGAGTGCGAACAGGCCGATAGACTTGAGATCTACGCCTTCTGAGCGCAACCAAGCTGGCAGCAGGCTGATCAGGATATATAGCGGCAACCCAGAACTGAAACCGGTAAAAATGCAGATGAGCATTTTTTTGCTCATGAGCGATTGCTGTATGCTGGGTTGCGGAATGGATGACAAGGTTCTACTACTTGGTTTTCAAGTTGCTTTTCAAGCGATACATGGCCAGGCAGCCAAGCAAATTCGGTATGAAATTGACTTCCTTGCCATCAGTAATCACTTTGCGTTCGATAATATCGATATTGCGGTTTTTGCAAAATGCATCAAAATCATGGATGGTGCATAGATGCACGTTGGGTGTGTCGAACCATTGGTAAGGCAGGGTTTTTGAAACCGGCATTTGTCCCAGGGTGATTTGTATGCGATTGCGCCAATAGCCAAAATTGGGGAAGGTAACAATGACTTCCTGTCCGACGCGCAGCATGTCGAGCACAATTGCTTCGGTGTGATGCATCGCCTGTAGCGTCTGTGACAGAATAACGGTATTGAACGACTGGTCTTCAAACCCGGACAGGCCGTCTTCCAGGTCCATCTGAATCACGTTCGAGCCGTTCTGAATGCAGGCCAGCACATTGGCATCGTCTTTTTCTACGCCGTAGCCTTTGATTTCAAGTGAGCTGCGCAGGAATTGTAATAACTGGCCATCGCCGCAGCCTAAATCCAGTACTTTGGAGCCAAATTTAACCCAATTTGCAATAATTGCAAAATCTTGTCTGAAATCTGTAATTTTTACATTATTTTGCATGATTACTGCCAATCTGATTGCTGTCAGTTTGAATGTTGCTTAAATAACTGCGCAAAATAGCGTGGTAATGTTTGTCCGGCATCAGGAATGCATCATGACCGTGTGCAGCCGTGACTTCTGCATAACTGACAGTACTTTCGTTATCCAGCAGTGCTTTGACGATTTCGCGTGAGCGTGCCGGTGAAAAGCGCCAGTCACTGGTGAAGGATAGCACCAGGAACTCTGCCTTGGCTTTGCTTAATGCTTTGCTCAAGTCACCACCGAATGCAAGCGCCGGATCGTAGTAATCCAGCGCACGCGTCATGCGCAAATAGGTGTTCGCATCAAAGCTGCCGGCAAATTTATCACCCTGATAGCGCAGGTAGGATTCCATCTCGAACTCAACATCAAAGCTGTATTTGATCGTATCTTTAACTTTGCGACCAAATTTCTCGCCCATCACATCGTCACTTAAGTAGGTAATATGGCCTAGCATACGTGCAATGCGCAAGCCGCGCCTTGGTACCACGCCATGCCCGTAATAATCGCCACCGTGGAATTCCGGGTCGGTAATAATGGCCTGACGCGCTACTTCGTTGAATGCCATATTCTGGGCGGTCAGATTTGGTGCGGAGGCAATGATCAATGCATGGCGCACACGTTCAGCGTAGGCGATAGACCATTGCAAGGCCTGCATGCCGCCCAGGCTGCCGCCGATTACAGCGGCCAGTTGCGTGATGCCAAGATGATCGAGCAGGCGTGCCTGTGAATTAACCCAGTCTTCCACTGTAAGAATCGGGAATGATGAACCCCATTGTTTACCGGTTTCCGGGTTAATGCTGGACGGTCCGGACGAGCCATGACAGCCGCCGAGATTATTGAGGCCAATGACAAAGAATTTGTTGGTATCCAGCGGTTTGCCGGGGCCAATCAGGTTATCCCACCAGCCAGGGTATTTGTCGTCTACGCTATATTTGCCGGCAACATGATGATTGCCTGACAGCGCATGGCAGATCAGCACCGCGTTGGATTTATCAGCATTCAGAGTCCCGTAGGTCTCATACACCAGATCATATTGTGGCAGCACCTGACCGCTTTTAAGTTTGAGCGGCACGCTAAAGTGTGCAGTTTGTGGGGCAACAACGCCGACAGAGTTATTTTCAGACATATTATGATTATACTATGGCTAACAGAAACAGGTTTATACAAAAAATCGTGAATTAGAAAGAGATTTATGTCAAAAATACCTGCGCAAAATATTCAGCACTTTGCTGATTATTTACCACAGATTGCAGAAAGTGCTTATGTGCATCCAGCGGCAACCATTATTGGTGACGTGATCATAGGTGAAGACAGTTCGATATGGCCGGGTGCGGTGATTCGCGGAGACGTTAACTTTATACGCATCGGCAACAATACCAATGTGCAGGATTTGAGCATGCTGCATGTCAACCACCGATCTAGCCTTGATCCTGCAGGATCTCCGCTTGTGATTGGCAATCATGTGACGATAGGGCATTCCGTCATATTGCATGGCTGCACGATAGAAGATGAAGTGCTGATCGGCATGGGTAGTATTGTGATGGATAAGGCCGTGGTGCAAAACCATGTGTTGCTGGCGGCCGGTAGCCTGGTGCCGGAGGGCAAGGTGCTTGAAAGCGGTTATCTGTATGTAGGCAGGCCAGCTAAAAAAGTACGTGCTTTAACGCCGGATGAAGTCGCACATTTCATGTATTCAGCCAGTAATTATGTACTTTTGAAAGATCAGTATCAGCTAGGCCAGTAAAGGCGCCGCCATTAGTCCCAGTGGGTGCTGACAATCAGCGGGTTTTTACCGATGGTGACGCGGTCGTTGCCGCCCAGGTCCTTGAAAGTTTCAATATTAACCAGCCCTGCCTGCGCCATGAGTTCGCTGACAGATTGGGCCTGATTGTAACCATGCTCGAACATCAGCCAGCCTTGTGGTTTAAGGTGAATTAAACAGCCGTCAATAATCTGGCGTATATCATCAAGTCCGTCTGTGCCGGAAGCTAAAGCAGAAATTGGTTCAAAGCGCAGATCACCTTGTTTCAGATGTGTATCAGCTTCCTCAATATAGGGCGGGTTGCTGACAATTGCATCAAAGCGTTCCCCCTCTAATGCTGAAAACCAATCACTTAATAAAAATTGCGCATTTGGAATTTGCAAGGCAGAAGCATTTTTTTTAGCTACTTCTAATGCCATGGGCGAAGCATCTACTCCAACTACATAGGTTAGCGGGCGACTCTTTGCGATAGCCAATGCAATGGCACCGGAGCCTGTGCCAAGATCTAAAATACTCACCACGTCATTCCGACGCAAGTCGGAATCCAGAGTCTTGTGATAATTTTCTTGAAAGTCGCTGGATTCCGACTTGCGTCGGAATGAAGAAGTCTGTGTGGTTACGTGTGCAGGAATCTTACCCAGAGCCACTTCTACCAGTGTTTCCGTATCAGGTCGCGGGATCAATGTATCAGGCGTGACAATCAAGCTTAATCCATAAAACTCACGCTGACCGAGAATGTAAGCCATCGGCTCGCCATCTAAGCGTCGCGCGAGCAACTCCTCAAATTCAGCATGGGTCTTGGTTTGCAGGACATCATTTTCATGTGCAATAATCCATGCGCGATTGGCCTTGAGCGCGTGCTGTAGTAGCAGCTGCGATTCGTACCGTGCATCAATCGCATCAAGCTGCTGTGCGGCGTTTAATTGTGCCTGTGCTTGCAGCAGGGCTGAACGGATTGAAGTCATCTGATACGCCAGTCCGAGTTGAAGCACTTAATTGTCTTCACCCAGACTTGCCAGCAGGTCAGCCTGATGCTCCGCAGACAGTGCGCCGATCAGTTCATCCATGTCGCCTTCGGTAATCGCATCAATCTTGTATAGCGTCAGGTTGATGCGGTGATCGGTAATGCGGCCTTGCGGATAATTGTAGGTGCGGATGCGCTCGCTGCGGTCGCCGCTGCCGATCAGGCTCTTGCGCTCGCTGGCGATTTTAGACTGTTGCTCATCTACTTGTTTGGCTTTGATGCGCGCTGCCAATACTGCCATGGCCTGTGCTTTGTTGGCATGCTGGCTGCGGCCTTCCTGGCACTCTACGACAATGCCGGTCGGTGCGTGGGTAATGCGCACGGCGGAGTCGGTTTTATTGATGTGTTGACCGCCGGCACCGCTGGCGCGGTAGGTGTCAATGCGAATATCTGCCGGGTTAATCACCACGTCAGAAACTTCATCTGCTTCAGGCAGCACTGCAACAGTACAGGCGCTGGTGTGGATGCGGCCTTGGGTCTCGGTATCCGGCACGCGCTGAACACGGTGGCCGCCAGACTCAAATTTCAGTTTTGAATAGGCACCCTGACCGACGATTTTGGCGATAATTTCCTTGTAACCGCCAATTTCAGATTCATTGGCAGACATGACTTCTACTTTCCAGCCCTGGCGTTCTGCATAGCGTGAATACATGCGGAATAAATCACCGGCAAACAGGCCCGACTCATCGCCGCCGGTACCGGCACGAATTTCCAGAAAGATATTTTTTTCATCATTCGGGTCTTTAGGCAGTAACAGTTTTTGCAGTTCGTTTTCAACGGCTATAAGTTTTTCTTTGCCATGATCGATTTCTTCCTGCGCAAACTCTTTCATGTCCGGGTCGCTGAGCATTTTTTGCGCCTCTGCGATGTCGGCCTCAGTTTGTACGAAGCTGCGGTACTGCTCAACGATAGGCGTAATTTCAGCATGCTCACGTGTGAGCTTGCGGTAGTTATCCATGCTGGCAGTGGCATCTTCACTGCTTAACAGACGGTTCACTTCATCCAGGCGCTCGCTCAGGTTGGCAAGCTTGGTAATCATGCTAGGTTTCATAGGGTGCTTCTTTAACTTTTAATTTGATAAAGCTGTTTCAAGGTGTCTTCCAGTTTTGCGTGCTCTTCGCCGTGCGACTGGTTGAGTGCATGGCTGGGGGCATGTAAGAACTTGTTGGAAAGCGCGATACTCAGCGCTTCCAGAACTTTTTCCGGGCTTTCGCCTTTTTGCAGTTGTTTCAGCGCCTTCTCGGTTTCCACTTTGCGCAATGCGTCAAACTGGTCACGTAATGCCTTGATCGTAGGCACGGCATCGCGTTTTTTGAACCACTGCATAAAGTGCTCGACACGGTTCGCGACGATGGATTCTGCTTCTACCGCTGCAATCTGGCGGTTTTCAATGCCGTCTGACACGACCTGTGACAGATCATCCACCGTGTACAGAAATACATCATCCAGCTCTGCCACTTCATGCTCGATATCGCGCGGGACTGCCAGGTCGACCATGAAAATCGGGCGGTGACGACGCGCCTTGATGGCGGTTTCCACCATGCCCAGACCGATTATCGGTAACTGGCTGGCAGTTGAAGTGACGACAATATCAAACTCGGCAAAATGTGCCGGCAGGTCATTGAGCAGGATGGCGTGACCGTTAATTTTCTGCGCCAGATTGGAGCCGCGCTCAATAGTGCGGTTGGCAATGGTCATACTTTTGGGTTTTTGTGCAGCAAAATGATCGGCACATAACTCGATCATCTCGCCGGCACCAATGAATAGTACCTTTTGCTCGCTGATGTCACCAAATATGCGTTGCGCAAGCTTGACGGCTGCTGCTGCCATTGAAATCGAATTGGCGCCGATATCGGTGTTGGTACGTACTTCTTTCGCAACTTCAAACGTGCGCTGGAATAGCTTGTGCAGTAGCGTGCCCAAAGTGCCGGCGTCCTGCGCGATTTTGACTGACTGTTTGAATTGGCCGAGAATCTGCGGCTCGCCCAGTACCATGCTGTCTAGTCCCGATGCTACCCGGAATGCGTGTTTAACCGCTTCGTCATTAGGCAGGGTGTAAATATAGGGTGCGATTGCGTCTTTGTCGAGGTGGTGATATTGCGACAGCCAGTCGAGCACTTTTTGCGGATCGTCTGTGCTGCAGTATAGCTCAGTGCGGTTGCAGGTCGATAAAATTGCCGCTTCGGATGCGCCGTCCAGCGTCAATTCATGCAAGGCGCTGCCTAGATGTTCGCTATCGAAAGCGACATGTTCGCGGATCTGGATGGGGGCGGTCGTGTGGTTCACGCCTATAACGTATAACTGCATGAAATTTTATCAGTTCATTACTGGTAATTTGATATGGGTGTATTTTACCGCTATTACCAAGTGTTTGCCTGTGTGTTGATTTATCTTAAGAAATGCATTGCTGAAAATACAATGCGTAATTTTGAGCGATTGGCTCGTGTTAAGCAAGAAGCTTCATGTTATTAGTAAAAAATAAGGTTAAAATAATGGTTTAGTAGTTAAGGGCGCTTCTATAAATGCAGAGTTTGGGATGCAGTACAAGGCGCACGGAACGCAGAAGCCGAGATAGTATGCGTTATACAGCGAGGTTCCGAGTACCGCGCAACGCAGTAATGCGCCCAAAAAATGTATTTATAGAAGTGTCCTTAAAAATATTTTAATTTGATGGATATAGCCATGGATAAAACTTTTAGAATTGCCCCTAGTATTCTTTCTGCAAACTTCGCCAAACTTGGTCAGGAGATCGAGGATGTGATTACCTCAGGCACAGATATTGTGCACTTCGACGTGATGGATAACCACTACGTGCCTAACCTGACCATTGGTCCATTGGTATGTGATGCGATCCGTGAAACATCAAAAAAAGTGGGTGCATTGATCGACGTGCACCTGATGGTAAAACCGGTAGACCGCATTATTCCTGACTTTGCCAAAGCTGGTGCCAACATCATTACCTTTCACCCGGAAGCTTCAGAACATATCGACCGCAGCCTGAGCCTGGTGCGCGATTCAGGCTGTAAATCCGGTTTGGTATTCAACCCGGCAACACCGTTAAATTACCTTGATCACGTGATGGATAAAGTGGATATGATTTTGCTCATGTCAGTGAACCCGGGTTTCGGCGGTCAGAAATTCATTCCGGAAACGCTGGAAAAATTGAAACTGGCGCGTGCACGTATCGATGCTTACTACGAGAAAACCGGTCGCCAGATCTGGCTTGAAGTGGACGGCGGCGTGAATGCGCAGAACATTGCAGAGATTGCACGTGCCGGTGCTGATACTTTTGTTGCTGGTTCAGCGATTTTCGGTGCAGGCAGGGATACAGATCCTAACCGCTACAACACTGTAGTGGGCGAGATTCGCGCATCACTTGCGACTGTAAAATAAATAAAACATTAAAAGGCGCCGTTTACGGCGCCTTTATGTGGATATGATTTAAGAAGTTAAAGAATCGTGGCTTTTGATGTCAAAGCCGTCATGTTTGATCTTGACGGTACGCTAGTTCACACCGCGCCGGAAATTGCGACTGCCATCAATGAAATGCTTGCAGAACTCGGGTTATCGCAACTGCCGCAGCAGCAGATAGAGCGTTACATTGGTGAAGGTGCACAAATGCTGGTTCGGCGCTGCATTACTGCACATACGCACAGCGAGCCAGATGACGTCCTGTTTGAACAGGCACAAGCTTTATTTTTTGCGCATTATGCTGATAATGTAACACGAAGCAAACCTTATGATGGAGCCATTGAAACTTTAGCTGCCTTGCAGGATAAGGGCCTGAAACTGGCATGTGTGACAAATAAACCAGAGAAGTTCACCATGCCTTTGCTCGATGCAAGCGGATTGCTGGATTTCTTTGAAATAGTGGTATGCGGAGATACTTTACCGAAAAAGAAACCAGACCCTATACAATTACGTTACATTTGTGCAAAATTCAATGTGTTGGAAGCAGAAGCTATGCTGGTTGGAGATTCGTTAACAGATGTAGCGGCCGCACATGCTGCGGGATGTTATATCGTGACGGTTCCTTACGGCTATAATCAGGGCAAGCCAATAGATCACAGCCTGGTTGATGACACCATTACCAGCTTGACCGACCTGGTGCACTTGTTAACTTAACATTTTATAAAAAACATAACTTCATATATGAAAGTCACAGATCATAATTTTCACGGTAATTTTTGCAGTGAATTCTTTCGTTGGCGTAGCTCTTGGCGAGTTTAGTTAACAGGCGCGTAACCTATGCGCCATCCATGCCGGCAGCTTGACTGCCGACCGCTTAAAGAAAATTATGATAAGAAAGTCGTAGGAAGTTTATGTTCAATACCATCAATCAAACAGAATTCAACGCACTGGCTGCGCAAGGTTATAACCGTATTCCACTGGTGCTGGAAACGTTTGCCGATCTGGATACACCGCTCTCTTTATACCTGAAACTGGCGAATCAGCCATTTTCCTATCTACTGGAGTCTGTACAGGGCGGTGAGCGCTTTGGCCGTTATTCCATTATCGGTTTGCCGGCACAGACCCGTATCGTGGCGCACGGCAGAAATGTACAGGTGATCAAGGGTGACACCGTGGTAGAGACCGCGGAAGATACCAACCCGCTGGATTTTGTGAAAGCTTATCAGGCACGTTTCAAAACCCCGCCTTATGAAGGGCTGCCACGCTTTACTGGCGGCCTGGCCGGATACTTCGGCTATGAAACCGTGCGTTATATTGAAAAGCGTTTGGCAGGCACCAGTAAGCCGGATGCTATCGGCAACCCGGACGTGCTGCTCATGGTTTCCGAGCAGTTGGCAGTGGTGGATAATCTGAGCGGCAAGCTTTACTTCATTGTGTATGCTGATAGCAGCGAAGCTGACGCTTATGAAAACGCGCATGCCACACTCAACGCGTTGCTGAAAATGCTGAAAAAAGCTGTCACGATTCCTGATACACCGCCGACGGATAAAACGGAAGCGGTTTCCGAGTTTGGCGAGGAGAACTTCAAGACTGCGGTCAAACGTGCGCAGCAGTATATCCTTGATGGCGATATCATGCAGGTGGTACTGTCACAACGCATGTCGCAGCCGTTTACGGCCTCTCCGCTGTCGCTGTACCGTGTATTGCGCAGCCTGAATCCATCACCTTATATGTTTTATTACGATATGGGGGACCATCATGTGGTCGGTGCCTCACCGGAAATTCTGGTGCGACTGGAAAACGGTACTGTGACGGCGCGCCCGATTGCCGGTACACGGCCACGCGGCAAGACACGCGAGCAGGATATTGCACTGGCAGAGGAGTTGCTGGCTGACCCTAAAGAGCGCGCAGAACATGTGCAGCTAATGGATCTGGGCCGCAACGATGTCGGCCGCGTTGCGGTGACTGGCTCAGTCAAAGTCACAGATAACATGATGATTGAGCGTTACTCGCACGTGATGCATATTGTGAGTAATGTTGAAGGTAAACTGAAACCGGGTATGGACGCGATTGATGTGTTGAAAGCGACTTTCCCGGCGGGTACGGTAAGTGGTGCACCTAAAGTGCGTGCAATGGAAATCATTGATGAACTGGAGCCGAGCAAGCGTGGTATCTATGCCGGGGCTGTCGGTTATCTGGGTTTTAATGGCGATATGGATGTGGCGATCGCGATCAGAACTGGTGTGATTAAAAATAACATGCTGCACGTGCAGGCAGGCGCCGGCATTGTGGCAGATTCCGTACCACAGAGTGAATGGATCGAAACCCAGAATAAAGCGCGTGCTGTGCTGCGTGCCGCAGAGTTGGTGCAGGCAGGGTTGGACGTGCACCCAAAGTGATGCGATGCTAAACCGCTCCGCGCTAAATCAACTGATGACGCTGAAATCACTGGCGTTCAAATTTACTATTGTTGGTTTAGCGTATTATTTATCAGCCAGACTCGGGTTGATGGGGCCTTACAAAGAGTCGATTGTTACTTTGCTTTGGTTGCCCACCGGCATCGCTGTCGGCGCAATCATCCGCTGGGGTTACATTAGCCTGCCGGCTGTGTTTGTGGCGGCTACGCTGGTAGAGTTATCGCTTAACCTGCCTGTCAGCACATCACTAGGCATGGCCTGTGGCAATACCCTGGCACCATTGCTCACTGCGCATCTTCTACAAAAAGCCCGCTTTAACCACAATCTGGCCAAGCAGCACGATATTGTGCTCATGATTGCGTTTTCACTGCTAGGTATGCTGGTTTCTTCAACAGGCGGTGTGCTTAGTCTTTATCTGAGTGATCAAATTACTCCCGATAAAATTTTTAGAATCTGGTTTATCTGGTGGATGGGCGATACAGTAGGCGTGCTGCTGGCGCTGCCATTAGTGTTGAATATCAGTAAAAGCAACTTATTCAGCAATCTGCCTCAGAGTCTGCGCCTGTTTGCATGGCTGCTGTTTTTCGCCGCTTGTGAATATCTGATTGTTAACCTGATCAGTGATCTTAATAAGCAGTTTTTATTAACGGCATTTTTGATTTTACCGGTTTTGATCTGGGCCTCCATGTCCTTTGGTATTGTGGGTGGCTCGATCGTAGTGATCAGCCTGTGCACTATTGCTGTATGGTTCACATCGCAGGGTTACGGTACTTTTTACAGCGTGGATGTTGGCGAGGGGCTGTTTTCATTATGGACTTTTATGGTGACGCTGGTGGTGACCATGTTGCTTATTTCTACCCTGCAATCAGGTAGAAATGCGGCCGAAAAGATATCGCGTGAAAATGAAAAAAAATTGCGTTCTGTGGTTGATGGCGCATTAGACGCAATTCTGACGACAGACGATGCGGGTCGGCTGGTGGAATTTAACCCGGCTGCCGAGCATATGTTCGGTTATCAGAGAGAGCAGGTGCTGGGTAAGGCCATGTCTGAGATTATTATACCGCCACGGCTCAGAAAAGCGCATGAAGCGGGTCATCAGAAATTCGTTTTAACCAAGCAGAAGCATATTTTTAACCAGCGCATTGAACTCACTGCGATGCGTTCAGATGGTAGTGAGTTTCCGGTAGAGTTGACATTGACCGCTTTGAATGAAGATGGCCTGTCTTTGGTTACCGGATTTATACGCGATATTTCCGAACAGAAAAAAACGCGGCAGGAAATCGAGAATTTTGCTTACTATGACGTTCTGACCGGTTTGCCAAATCGCCGTTTGCTCGTGGATCGTTTTCAGCATGCAATTCTGTTAAGTCAGCGTGCTAATACCTATTGTGCGCTGATGTTTATCGATCTGGATAATTTCAAAACACTCAACGACAGTAAAGGTCATGAAGTCGGTGACCAATTGCTGATAGAGGTAGCCAAAAGAATTCAGCATAGCCTTAGAGCTGGCGATACTGTGGCCAGGCTCAGTGGTGATGAGTTTATCGTGATACTCGAGGGTCTGAACAGTAATATCAGCCAGGCTTACCAACAGGCAAGCGATGTAGTGCAGAAGTTACTGGAGAAACTTAATAGCAGTTACCATCTGGGTTTGTTTGAATTTAATACCAGCGCCAGTCTCGGCATTACCTTGTTTAAAGATGATCAGCTCAATAGTTTTGATACGCACCTAAGGCATGCCGATGCCGCCATGTATCAGGCCAAGGCAGCAGGCCGCAATACTTACCGCTTTTATGATGAGTTGATGCAGGAAGGGCTTGATAAGCGTTTTGCACTTGAGTCTGCCTTGTCTTCAGCCATCAAGAATGAAGAACTGCATCTTAACTACCAAAGTATCGTAGATGCAGACCAGAATGTTATCGGCGCTGAAGTATTGCTACGTTGGGGGCATCATCAGCTTGGTGAGATCCACCCTGCAGAATTTATACCGATCGCCGAGAATAATAACGAAATTATTAGAATCGGTCATTGGGTGTTGCGGCAGGCGTGCGAGCAGCTTAAGGCGTGGGAGGCGCATCCGTTGCTGGGAAAAATCCGCCTTTCGGTCAATATCAGTGCCAAGCAGTTCTTATATATCAATTTTGTAAAAGAATTGCGTGAAATTATTGCCGCTACCGATATCGATCCTGATTTGCTTAAGCTGGAACTCACTGAAACAGCTGTGATCGATAATATCGACGATGTTATCAGCAAGATGAAAGTGCTCAAAAAAATGGGTATCCGGGTTTCGCTTGACGATTTTGGCATTGGGCACTCATCGCTGATTTACTTGAAGAAGCTGCCGGTGACTCAGATCAAAATAGATCAATCATTCGTGCACGATGTGCTTACCGACTCGAACGATGCCGCGATTATCAAAATGGTGCTGGCGGTCGGCAAGACGATTCATTGCGACATTGTTGCCGAAGGTGTGGAGCAGCTGGAGCAGTTTGAACTATTGAAAAAATTCGGCTGCCACTATTTTCAGGGCTTTTATTTCAGTAAGCCATTATCAGTGGCCAATTTTGAACAGCTGGTAATCCATGGTCAATAAGCAGCAAATATTGTGCTTTCCCAGATAACTGCTGGTGTTATTGCTGGTGTCATTGCGCTATGTACGATTAAACCAGTCTCCTGATTTCCCCCCATGTTTTTCTACTAACTTAATATCGCTGATGATCATGCCGCGGTCCACTGCTTTGCACATGTCATAAATGGTCAGTAGGCCGGTGCTTACGGCTGTCAGCGCTTCCATTTCAACACCGGTTTTACCGTAGGTTTCAGTCGTGACTGTGCACAGTATGCTTGATGTCGTTTCGTGAATTTCAAAATCCACCGATACATGGGTGAGTGCAATCGGGTGGCACAAAGGAATCAGGTCGGCAGTTTTTTTGCTGGCCTGAATGGCGGCAATACGTGCGATGCCAAGTACATCACCTTTTTTGCTGTTGCCTTGTTGAATCAGCGCAAGTGTTGCAGGCAGCATGCTGATGCTGCCGCTCGCAATCGCGATGCGATGGGTTTCGGATTTTGTACCGACGTCCACCATGTGCGCCTGGCCGCTGGCATTGAAATGTGTAAGGGGTTGCTGATCGGATTTCATCTGGAAGTTAAGTCCGTTTTTAGATTAAGCCTGCTTAGTAAGTACTAATGTAATATTCTGAAACATTTTTTGTATGAACTGAATCGCCACAAACGTTATCATAGCAACAATGAAATTAAAGTTAACTATTATTATTCTGGCAACAGCCGCGGTACTGCATCTTTCCTATGTGTTCGCAAATGAACTGCCCGATCTGGGAGATGTGTCGGCAACAGTGCTGACGCCGTTGCAGGAGCAGGCTATCGCCGAGCAGATTTTGCGTGAAGTCGCCATCAGCGATGATGTAGTGCGTGATGTCGAGGTCACGGATTATATCAAGGCCCTTGGAACCAGACTGGTTGCCAATGGCCCGGAGAAGCAGCAGAAATTTCATTTTTTTGTGGTGCAGGATCAATCAATCAATGCGTTTGCGATGCCGGGCGGTGTGATCGGGGTGCATACTGGCTTAATGCTGGCTGCAAATAGTGAATCAGAGCTGGCGGGTGTTCTGGGCCATGAAATCGGCCACGTCACACAGCGCCATCTGGCGCGCATGTTGGCTGCACAGAAAGCTGACACGCTCAAGAATATTGCCGGACTGGCCCTGGCGTTGCTGGTTTCACGCGCCAATCCGCAGTTGGCTTCTGGTGCGATGACCACTGCTAGCGCGATTGGCGTGCAGAGCCAGCTCGATTACACGCGGGAACATGAGCGTGAGGCTGACCGTATCGGCTTGCAGATTCTGGATAGCGGCGGTTTTGATGTGCGCGGCATGCCGGCTTTTTTCCAGACGCTGCAGCGCGGTACGCGCTTTGAAGGCAGCGCGCCGAGCTTCCTGCGTACCCACCCGTTAACTACCGAGCGTATTGCGGATGTGACTAATCGTGTGGAACAGATGCCTTATCGTCAGATTACAGATAGTGTGGAATTTCATTATATACGTGCCAAACTGCGTGCAACCTATGCAACACCGGAGGCTGCAATCAGTTTGTTCGAGCAGAATATCCGTGAGCAGCGTTACGGCCATGAGGCAGCCGAGCATTATGGGCTTGCGGTGGCTTTATTACGCAAACGCGCATTCTCACAACTGGAAAAAGAGCTTGCCTGGCTGAAAAAAAATGCAGCGCCGCACGCCATGATCGAGAATTTATCCGCCAGACTGGAAGTTGCCAGAAACAATCCGCAGAATGCAGCGAAGCAATATGCAGCAAGTTTGGTACGTTTCCCCGATAATCGCGCCTTGATTCATGGGTATGCGGAGCATTTTCTCGCAATCAGGCAACCGGATCAGGCCACGCGACTGGTGTTGTTGAAACAGAATTTGTATCCTGATGATCCTTATTTTTATGATTTGCTTGCCAAGGCCTATACTATGCAGAATAAGGTATTACTGAGTCATCAGGCGCAAAGTGAAGCTTATTACAGGAAATATGATCTTGCGCGTGCTATAGAGCAGATGGATCTGGCAGCTAAGGCTCAGGATGGCGATTTTTATCAGCATTCGATTGTTGAGGCACGGTTGAAACAGCTGAGACAAATGCTGGGTGATGACAAGAAACCAAAATATTAGGAGTTCAAGCGATGAAACGCAGAGAATTTTTATTTGGTATGGCAGCATTTATTGCGCTGCTGCCAATGAAAGCGCTGGCTGCGCTGTGGAATAAGGCAGCCTTTGAATCGGTGCAGATTAAAGACGCAAGCAAACATCTGGCTATAGATGCTGAAATTCCTAGTGCCGATATTCAGATCATAGCGCCGGACCGCGCAGAAAATGGTGCGATAGTGCAAGTGGAAGTGAAAAGCAGCATTGCGAATACGGAAGCGATTGCGATATTTGTAGAAAAGAACCCGACACCGCTGATTGCCAATTTTATGTTCAGCAATGGTGCCGAACCGTTTGTGGTGACGCGCATCAAAATGGCGGAAACCTCGGATATCAAGGTCGTGGTGAAAGCGGGCAATCAATATTTTACCAATGCGAAAAATGTTGAAGTCTTGGAAAATGGCTGTGGCTAAGCGCTGAGGACAGACAAATGGATAACATGAAAATGCGCGCCCAGCTCAAGGGTGATTTTGTTGAAGTTAAAGTACTCATGAGTCACCCGATGGAGACAGGCCGCAGAAAGGATGATTTTGATAGACTTATCCCTGCGCACTTTGTGCAGTTGCTGACCGCTACCTTGAATGGTAAACCGGTACTGGAAGCGCAGTGGGGAACTGGCATCTCCAAAAACCCGTATCTGACGTTCCGGCTCAAAGGTGCAAAGCTCGGTGATATCGTAGCGGTAACCTGGCACGATAATTTAGGCGCAACGGCAACGCAGCAGATTACGGTGACACCAGGCTAAAGTCATTATGAAGTTAAATTATCAATAAATTATTTTTATCGATAACATTTAAACGATAAATTAGATTTATTTTTTCAGCATGTCTATAATTCAATCCATGAATTGATAGACCTTTTCAACAACAGTAGTTTTTTATAAACAGATAGGAAAAAATATGTCATTAATCAACACACAAGTTCAACCATTCAAAGCACAGGCTTTCCACAACGGTAAATTCATTGACGTGACTGAAGCCAGCTTAAAAGGCAAATGGTCAGTTGTGATTTTCATGCCGGCCGCTTTTACTTTCAACTGCCCAACCGAAGTTGAAGATGCTGCAGACAACTACGCAGAGTTCCAGAAAGCCGGTGCAGAAGTGTATATCGTGACAACCGATACACACTTCTCACACAAAGTATGGCACGAGACTTCACCAGCTGTAAGTAAAGCACAATTTCCACTGGTAGGTGACCCAACACATCAATTAACACGTGCATTTGACGTGCATATCGATGAAGAAGGTCTGGCATTGCGCGGCACTTTCGTGATCAACCCAGAAGGCGTGATCAAAACTATGGAAGTGCACAGCAACGAAATCGCACGTGACGTGAAAGAAACACTGCGTAAATTGAAAGCAGCACAATTCACTGCCGCTAACCCAGGTCAGGTTTGCCCGGCTAAATGGCAGGAAGGTGCAGCAACCATTGCTCCAAGCCTGGATTTGGTAGGCAAGATCTAATCAAGTTTTAATTTTTTGCAATCCCCGGGCCAAAAGCTTGGGGATGCAACCCAGACATATAGCTTTATCCATAAGATAAAGCTTTTTTTTCAAAATTTCAGTAAGCAAAGAGATTATTTATGGCACTCGATACCAACATTAAAACCCAGCTTCAAACCTATTTGCAAATGCTTGAGCAACCGATTGTTCTGGCAGCATCGCTTGATGAAAGCCCAGCTGCAAAGGAAATGCTAGGCTTGCTGGAAGAAATTGCCGGCATGTCTGACAAGATCACGCTGACACATGAAGAAGATGCGCGCAAGCCATCCTTCGCCGTGAAACGCGCGCCTACGCATCAGGATGCTGCGAAAGAAGTTGGTATCCGCTTTGCCGGTATTCCAATGGGGCATGAATTTACTTCGCTCGTGATTGCTTTGCTGCAGGTGGGTGGCCGTGCGCTCAAGCTTGAGGCGGAGAAAATAGAGCAGATCGCCGCACTGGATGAGAAATTCCACTTTGAGACTTATATCTCTCTGAGCTGCCATAACTGTCCGGAAGTGGTGCAGGCATTGAACCTGATGGCGGTCATTAACCCGAACATTACGCATGTGATGATTGACGGTGCGCTGTATCAGGCTGAGGTGGCTGACCGCGGCATTATGGCCGTGCCTACCGTTTATCTGAATGGCAGTGAGTTTGGTGCTGGCCGCATGGGTGTGGATGAAATCCTGCCCAAACTAGATAAAGGCGCTGAAGCGCGTGAAGCCAAAAAACTGGATGCAAAAGAAGCGTTTGACGTTCTCGTGGTTGGCGGCGGCCCTGCGGGTGCTTCAGCGGCGATTTATGCGGCACGTAAAGGCATTAAAACCGGTCTGGTGGCTGATCGCTTCGGCGGCCAGGTTATGGATACACTTGCGATTGAGAACTTTATTTCCGTTAAGGAAACCGAGGGCCCGAAGCTGGTGGCAGCGTTTGAAGAGCATGTGCAGTCCTATGGGGTTGACATCATGCGTTTGCAGCGCGCGCAGTCATTGAATGCGCCGGTTGACGGCTCTGGCAAATTAATTGAAATTAAACTGGAAGGCGGCGCCACATTAAGGAGTAAGTCTGTGATTCTGGCTACCGGTGCACGCTGGAAAGAGCTTAATGTGCCGGGCGAAAAAGAATATCGCGGTAAAGGCGTGGCATACTGTCCGCACTGTGATGGCCCGTTATTCAAAGGTAAGCACGTCGCGGTCATTGGCGGTGGCAATTCAGGTGTGGAAGCGGCGATTGATCTGGCAGGCTTTGTTGATCATGTAACCTTGCTGCAGCATGGCGACCATCTGACTGCCGATGCCGTATTGCAGAACAAATTGTTTACGCTGAAAAATGTGACTGTGATTCTGAATGCAGAAACTACTGAAATTACCGGGCATGACAATAAAGTAAATGGCTTGATTTACCGTGACCGCGTCAGCAAAGCATTGCATACGGTTGAACTGGCGGGAGTATTTGTACAGATTGGCCTGCTGCCGAATACCGATTGGCTCAAAACCAGCGGCATTCAGTTAAGCAAGTTTAATGAAGTTGAAGTGGGCGCACATGGCGATACCTCACTGCCGGGTGTTTTTGCGGCAGGAGATGTCACAACCGTGCCTTACAAACAGATCATCATCGCGATGGGTGAAGGTGCAAAAGCCGCACTTGGTGCGTTTGATCACCTGATTAGACAGTAGCTGATGCAGGTTTAAAACATAAAAGCGGTGGAATTCCACCGCTTTTTTTATGCTGTTAATTTGGCACTATTTCTTACAGGTGCTGATGCCGAAGATGCTATAGGCCGGGCAGAAATTTAACAGGCCAGTAGCCAGTGGCGCAATGCCTATCCATGCCCAGGCAGGGCCATTTGCAAATAAAACCCAGGCAATCAGGGCCAGCCCTGCAACAATACGCACAATACGATCTACACCGCCGACGTTGACTTTCATAACATGATCTCCTGACTGATGGGATAAGTGTAACGACGTCTACTTTACGCCTAACTTGAAAATAGGAACAGGACTTTGTGTGTGCCTTTATTTAACTGCATTCAGACTTAATGCCACCGCTTCCGCTACCTTAATGCCATCCACACCTGCTGATAGAATGCCACCGGCATAACCCGCACCTTCACCGCATGGGTACAAGCCTTTGGTGTTGATGCTTTGCAGGGTTTCATCATCACGCTTGATACGGATAGGTGATGAAGTGCGCGTTTCCACGCCGGTGAGTACGCCATCAGCCAAATCAAAGCCTTTAACCTGTTTTGCAAATTCCGGTATCGCTTCGCGAATCGCGGTGATGGCGAATTCTGGCAGTGCTGTATCCAGGTTGGTCAGATGAACACCAGGCGTATAGGAAGGCATGACTTCACCAAATTTGGTAGAAGGTCTGTTGGCAAGGAAATCGCCAATCAGCTGGCCAGGCGCATTGTAGTTGCTGCCGCCAAGCACGAAAGCATTACCTTCAAGCTGGCGCTGCAGTTCCATGCCAGCCAACGGGTGGCCCGGGTAATCCACTTCTGGCGTAATGCCTACGACAATACCGGCGTTGGCGTTACGCTCGTTACGTGAGTACTGGCTCATGCCGTTGGTCACGACGCGGTTGGGTTCAGATGCCGCTGCGACCACGGTGCCACCCGGGCACATGCAGAAACTGTAAACAGAGCGCCCGTTTTTGGCGTGGTGTACCAGCTTGTAGTCGGCAGCGCCAAGCTTGCTAAGTAAGTCTTCACTATAGCTCTTGCCGTATCTGGCTCTGTCTATCAGTGATTGCGGGTGTTCAATACGGAAACCAATCGAGAATGGTTTGGCTTCGACATAAATGCCGCGTTTGTATATCATCTCAAAGGTATCGCGTGCACTGTGGCCGACTGCCAGCACCAGATGGTTGGTTACAACACGCTCGCCGGTTTGCAGCACTACTGCCTGTACTTGGTTCAGTCCGTCCTCGTCTTTGCTGAGTTCAATATCTTCAACGCGGCTTTCAAAACGGATTTCGCCGCCTAATGCGATAATGGTGTTGCGCATTTCCTCTACCATACCGACTAATCTGAAAGTGCCGATATGCGGGTGGCTGACGTAGAGGATTTCTTCCGGTGCACCGGCTTTTACAAATTCCTGTATCACTTTGCGGCCGTAGTGTTTGGGGTCCTTGATCTGGCTGTAGAGCTTGCCGTCAGAGAACGTGCCGGCGCCGCCTTCGCCGAATTGTACGTTCGATTCCGGATTCAGCTTGTTTTTGCGCCACAGCCCCCACGTGTCTTTGGTGCGTTCGCGTACCGCTTTGCCGCGTTCCAGAACAATAGGCCTGAAACCGGACTGCGCCAGAATCAGCGCGGCGAAGATGCCGGCCGGGCCAAAACCAACCACCACCGGGCGTGGTGTGCCAGTGGACGTATTCTGCGCGACGTATTTGTATTCAGTATCCGGTGCCGGCTTGATGTGTGAGTCTTTACGGAATTTTGCTAAAATCTTCGCCTCGTTTTTGACTTCCACGTCCAGGCTGTAAACATAGAGAATCGCGTGCGATTTGCGGGCGTCAACGCCGCGTTTGAATATCTCGAAGTGAATCAGGTCGCCGGCAGGAATCTCCAGCCGCTTTAACAGTGCAGCCTTGATTTCATCTGCCTGGTGCGTGAGTGACTGCGCGTTTTCAACCGGCAGTTTTATTTCAGTAATACGTAGCATATTTGATTTCCTGGATAGTGTTTATCTATCAATAGTATTTACAGCAATGTTGTAATTTTACAGTAGCTGGTTGTTGCCGGGGTTAAATCTCCAGATTCAATTGCAACAGTTTTTTTAACAAGGGTACGGTTACCGGTTTTTTCTCGGTTAGTGACCATTTATCCAGTGCATTCAATACTGCCATCAGTGTCGGCAGGTCGCGGCGCAAGTAGCGCAGGCAGTAATCTACCACTTCATCCGGCAACTTCATGCCGCGTTCTTTGGCATGCGTTTTAAGCGCCTTGGCTTTTTCTTCATCTGAGAGCGGGTGCAGCTGGTAAACCAGCCCCCAGGCAAGGCGGGTAGCCAAGTCGTCACGCAGGCCCATTTGTGTTGGCGCAGCATTGCCGCTGGTAATCAGGATACCGCCAGAGGAACGTAGCTGGTTGAAATAGTTAAATAATTCGATTTGCGCTTCTTCATCCAGTGTATTCACGTCATCGACGACGCTTAACGGCAGATTGCGTGCAAGTGCCAGGTCGTTGCAGGCCTGCAGCAAGTGACTTTTACCACTGCCGGGTGCGCCCCACAGATAGATGAAACGCGCTTCACTTGCGCCATCTATGGCCATGTTCAGGCTGTGCAAAGCTTCTTCATTGCTGCCCGCGATAAAGTTATCGAGCGTAGCGGGTGCCAGCGGCTGAATGTCTAAAAGTAACTGTCTCAAACTTAGTAAGTCTCTGGATTAACCATTGTAAAGATTGCTGGAAAGGTAACGCTGTCTTGCATGCCTGAAGCCGACAGCAATAGCCGCAGAAACCGGCAGTGCCAGCAGAACACCGCTAAAGCCGAATAACTGGCCGCCTGCCATCAGGGCGAAAATCACGACCAATGGATGCAGTCCAATACGGTCGCCTACCAGATAAGGGGTGAGCAGCATGCTCTCCACCACCTGGCCAAGGCCAAAGACAATCAGAACCGGAATCAGGTCATTAAAATTACCGAATTGCAGCAGGCCGGAAAGCGTTGCCAGCCCAAGGCCGAGGCCAATGCCCAGATACGGCACAAAACCCAGCAAGCCTGATAGCACACCGATCGGCAGCGCAAGTTCCAATCCTGACAGCCATAAACCTGTGGCATAAAATACACTCATGAGCAGCATCACTGCGAGTTGGCCGCGCAGAAATTCAGCCAGTACCGCATCAATATCGCTGGCGATTTCTACGGTTTTATTCAGCATGTTTCTCGGTAGCAAGTAATTGATCTTGCTGATAATTACGTTCCAGTCCACCAGCAGGTAAAACAACACCAGCGGAATAAGAATCAGGTTGGCTAGCCATCCTATAATGGCAAGTCCATGGCTGCCAATGCCCAGGGCGATTTGTTTGGCAAAGTTGCCGGCAGTCTGCCAGTTATCGGTCACGATCTGCTGGATCTGCGCATAGTCAATATTCAGCGCAACGCCAAAGTTTTTTTGCAGCCACGGCTCAAGCAGGTTTTTTACCGTATTGAAATAAACCGGTAATTTTTGCGAGATCAGCAAAAATTCTTTTTGCATCAAAGGCACCACGATCAGCAGCATCATGACCAGTAGTCCGAATAAAAGCAGCATCACAATGAGTGTGGCGATGGTGCGGCTGGGGCTGTAACTGAATTTTTTGCTGAAGAAAGTAATGTTAAGGGCATCTATCCTGTTGACCAGCGGGTTGGTGATGTAAGCCAGAATCGCGGCGATTAAAAACGGCGTCAGTATTGGACCTAGCAAGTAAATAAGGCCGCAGACGGCTAACCCGGCAATCCACCAAAGGTAATGTGTGCGGTTATCCATTTGTTAAGTTCACCATTCTTTTGATTATTATGGAATTTTGATATGCCTGAAATTTCGGTTAATCGGGCATTTCAGTTAAAATAGACGCATTCTGGATATTGCATTAGTAGGATTAAAATCCTGTGCAGATGTTAATGGCTATTTTGCGGTCATTTTAGCCGATTTTTTAACATGCATAGTATTCCTGTGCATATTAAAAAATCAACTAAACTGCCACACAAACTACCTCATTATCATCATGCGCCCTAACGCAATATCCGGAATGATAACGACAGAACACATTTTTAGTAGAAAGCGAGAATCAACTTGAGCGCCAATAATTCAGACAAAACTTCTATCAGCTACCGCGATGCCGGGGTGGATATTGAAGCGGGCGATGCCCTGGTTGAGCAGATCAAACCTTTTGCCAAACGTACCATGCGCCCGGAAGTGCTGGGCGGTATTGGCGGCTTTGGTTCATTGTTTGCAGTGCCACAGAAATTCAAGGAGCCGATTCTGGTTTCCGGTACTGACGGTGTCGGTACTAAACTCAAACTCGCTTTCGAACTCAATAAACACGACACCGTAGGTATCGATCTGGTAGCGATGAGCGTCAATGACATTCTGGTGCAGGGTGCCGAGCCATTGTTCTTTCTTGACTACTTCGCATGCGGTAAGTTGGAAGTGGGCGTGGCAGCGCAAGTAATTAAAGGCATCGCAGAAGGCTGCGAGCAATCCGGCTGTGCACTGGTCGGCGGTGAAACTGCTGAGATGCCAGGCATGTATCCGGCAGGTGAGTATGACTTGGCAGGTTTTGCCGTAGGTTGTGCAGATAAATCCAAACTGATTGACGGTACCACGATTGCTGCCGGTGATGTAGTGCTGGGTCTGGCCTCAAGCGGAGCACACTCAAACGGTTATTCACTGATCCGTAAACTGATTGAAAAATCAGGTATCGACTTTGAATCAGACTTCCACGGCAAAAAATTCAAGGACGTGGTCATGGAACCGACACGCATCTACGTAAAATCACTGCTGAAACTGATTGAAGCGTTGCCGGTAAAAGGCATGGCGCATATCACAGGCGGCGGCATTACCGAGAACATTCCACGTGTGCTGCCGGCAGGCCTCACGGCCGAAATCAGGGCCGACCGCTGGCAATTACCGCCACTGTTCCAATGGCTGCAGGCGCAGGGCAATATCGTACCTAGTGAACTGTACAAAACGTTTAACTGTGGTATCGGTATGGCCGTGATTGTGGCAAAAGAGCATGTGGCGCAGGCGAAACAATTGCTGGAAGCTTCTGGTGAAACCGTGTTTGAAATCGGCCATATTCGTGCCCAAAACGCAGGTGAAGCACCTACTGTTGTTGTTTAAGGTTTGCATGGTAATAAAACGCCAGGTAACGAAATCGTAGCTGGCGCGTTAGATTGATGTGTTTGTTAAATTAAAGGAAATCCTGTGTTTAATCACATCAAATTATTAAGCTTTGCAGTTTTGTTGCTGGCGACATCGGCCATGGCTGAACAGGCGGCAATTTCCAACGCCGCCCAGCCTAAACGCATCCAGGCAGTGTATGAAGTGACCAAGAATGGCCAGCCGTTCGCCAAAGTACACGAGCAGTTTGTGGTCAGTGGCAGCAGTTACAAGGTCGAGAGCGTTACTAAGGGCATTGGGGTTTATGCGCTGTTTGGTGAGCGTGTATTAACCAGTAAAGGTGAGGTAACCACACTGGGACTGAGGCCTGACCATTTTGAGCTGCGTCAGGGAGATAGTGCCAAGAGAGCATTGCTGGCCGATTTTGATTGGGCTAAACAGAATCTGCGCATGACGGTAAAAGGCAAGCTCAAGGAAGCGCCGCTCACTGCCGGTACGCAGGATCTGGCGAGTTTTGCTTACCAGTTCATGTATCTGCCGAAACCGTTAAAGGGTGACATCACGGTAACGCTGACAACCGGTAAAAAGCTTAACCAGTACCAATACCATATTAACCCTGAATCCGAAGTTGTTGCCAGCGCAGGTGTGCAATACAAGACGCTGCACCTCGCACCGCCAGCGCAAGATACACAAGAGACCAAAGAGCTGTGGCTCGCTGCCGATTATCATTATGTGCCAGTGAAGATTCTGATGGTGGATGATAACGGGCAGAAGCTGGAACAGATATTAACTGAGTTGCATATTGAATAAATGAGCGTTTTGCACAGTCGATTTTTTAATTGAAAGATTTATTTAAAAATTGATTTTTTTGATACGTACAAATACATATAAATGTTTTGCTTTGTAGTAGATGTTTAAAAACTAAATTAAAGTAAAGAAACCAACATGACCCCAAACTTGATTCGCCAAGCTGCTGTAGTTTTATCTAATCTGCTGACATTCAGCAGCCCTGCGGACGCTAAATTAAGCGAGTTCTTTCGCAACAATAGGGAGCTTGGTACTAAGGAACGCGCATTTGTTGCAGAGAGTGTTTACGGTGTTTTGCGCCGTCTGCGTTTTTTGAGCACAGTGACTGCCAATGCAGAGGATGATCCGGATGATGCACGTAAGCTGATCCTGGCTTATCTGCTGCGCGTGCAGGGTATGAGCATCCGCGAACTGGAACCCGTGCTCAATGAGCAGCAAAAAGAGTGGGCGCACATGATCAAGGCAAAGTCTACCGAGAATCTGCCGCTTGCAGTGCAGGCGGATGTGCGTGACTGGCTGTGGGATAAACTCGTTGCCCAGTATGGCGAGGCGGAAGCACTCACCATTGGCCGCAGCATGCATGAGCAGGCTACATTGGATCTGCGCGTGAATACAATCAAGGGTAACCGTGATGAAGTGCTGGCAAAATTCATTGCTGAGAACACCTCCGGCGAAACCAATATCACCAAAACGCCTTATTCACCGATTGGCATTCGCATGCCCAATCGCATGAACATCGGCCGCCATGTATTGTTTACCGATGGCAAGATCGAAGTGCAGGATGAAGGCAGTCAGTTATTGGCCTATCTGGTAGCACCTAAACGCGGCATGATGGTGGCAGACTTCTGTGCGGGTGCCGGCGGTAAAAGCCTGGCAATCGGTGCGCTGATGCGCAACACCGGCCGCTTGTATGCGTTTGATGTGTCCGAGAAGCGCCTGCATAACTTGGGGCAGCGCCTGAAGCGTTCCGGCTTGAGCAATCTGCATGCGCAAGTCATCAGCAGCGAAACCGACCCTAAATTAAAACGCCTGAATGGCAAGTTTGACCGTGTACTGGTTGATGCACCATGCAGTGGCTTGGGTACCTTGCGTCGCAACCCTGACCTGAAATGGCGTCAGATGCCTGAAGATGTGGCCGAACTGAATGTGAAACAAGCCAATATTCTGGCACGCGCGGCCAAGCTCACAAAAACCGGCGGTCGCCTGATTTATGCAACTTGCAGCTTGTTGCAGGACGAGAATGAGAACATCGCTGAACAGTTTCTGGCGACACATCCGGATTTCAAGCTGCTGAATGCAGCCGAGATTCTGGCACAGCAGCAAATCGCGCTGGATACCGGCAACTATTTGAAACTGTTGCCGCATCTGCACAATACCGATGGCTTCTTTGCCGCAGTGTTTGAAAAAACTCCGGGCGCAAATGTGGCAGGGACAGATAAATCTGACGTTGCAGTTAATGAAGTATCTGCGCCAGTTGTAACGGCCGAGCTTGAAGAGGTTAAACCAAAAGTTAAGAAACCCAGAACGGTCAAGGCAAAAGCTGCAGAGCCGAAAGCTGACGAACCAAAGGTTGCAAAACCAAAAGCTGTCAAACCAAAAGCGGCAGAGTAATTAAGTAGCTTATGAAGCTGCCTAGCCTGAACGCACAGATTTTATTAGGCGCTGTCTTCGGCGTTGCTGCCGGCATTTATTTGCATGGGCTGGGTAATGAACATCAGATTGCGCAAACGGTTTTGTATACCTCCGGTCTGGTTGGGACCCTGTTTATTGATTTGCTCAAAATGGTGCTGATTCCGCTGGTGTTCTGTTCCATCACGGTCGGTATCGCCAATCTGCGCCAGCATCAGCAAATGCAGCGGGTATGGGTGACCACCATACTTTTCTTTATCGGCAGTATGGCAATCGCCATTATTCTCGGCCTGGCCGCCAGTCTGTATTTCAAACCTGGTACCGGCCTCTCGATCAATCTGTTCGAGCATGCCATGCAGAATTTCGAGGCCAGGCAGCTGCCATTACCGGAATTCTTTGCCCAGTTCCTGCATGGCTTGTTTATGAACCCGTTTGCAGCATTGTCACAAGGCAATGTGCTGGCGGTAGTCATGTTCGCCGTCATACTTGGCATCGCACTGGTGATGGGTGGAGAACGCTTCAGGCATCTGCGCACACTGCTACAGGAGGCGCTGGATGTGACCATGCTCATTGTTGAGTGGGTGATGCGCCTGGCGCCGTTCGGGATTATGGCTTTGCTGATTAAACTGGTGGCTGGGCAGGATGTGGCGATGCTGGCAATACTTGCCAAGTTTGTTGCGGTGGTGGTTGGCACCTTGCTGGTACATGGGCTTATAGCGTTACCGCTGATTTTATATTTATTTACCCGCATTTCACCGCTGTTTTTCTGGCGCGGTGCACGTGAGGCGCTGGTGACGGCATTCGCAACCAGTTCGAGCTCAGCGACGCTGCCGGTGACTTTGCGCTGCGCCAGCCAGCAGTTGAATGTGAAACCGGAAATCGCCGGTTTTGTGGTGCCGCTGGGGGCGACTATCAATATGGACGGTACCGCACTTTATGAGGCTGCTGCCGCCTTGTTTATTGCGAATTTGATTGGGGTTGAGCTCACGCTGGCGCAGCAGTTAATTGTATGCTTTACGGCGATGATTGCGGCCATGGGCGCACCGGGCATCCCCAGTGCCGGCATGGTGACAATGGTCATGGTGCTGCAGTCGGTAGGGTTGCCGGCAGAGGCGATTGCGATTCTGCTGCCGGTAGACCGCTTACTGGATACGTTGCGTACTACCGTGAACGTACAGGGCGACATGATCGGCAGTCTGGTGGTACAGAGGTTGGTGGGTTCGCATAAGGTTTGATAATGCAGGCGCTGTTTTTTCGTTGTGCAATCATCTCTGAATCAGCCACTATTGCTGCATTGGTTAATGCGGCCTATCGAGGCGAAAGCAGTCGCCAAGGCTGGACTACCGAGGCCGATCTGCTTGATGGTTTGCGTACAACGGCTGCAGATGTCCAGCATCTGATTGAATCTGAACATAGCGTGATTTTGGTATGCATGCGAGGCGACGATCTGATTGCTTCAGTTTGTCTTGAGAAAAAAGCTGATGCGGCATATGTCGGTATGTTTGTAGTTAACCCTGCCATGCAGAAATTAGGTATAGGTAAGCAATTACTTACTTACGCTGAAAACTATGCTGCACAGTACTGGTCTGTGAGTAAATTTTGCATGCATGTCATTACGCTGCGTCATGAGCTGATTGCTTTTTACGAGCGGCGCGGTTATCGGCGCACCGGTATTGTAAAAGAGTTTCCGCTGAACCCCGAGATGTGGCAGCCTAAAATGGCCGGCTTACAGTTTGAACTGCTTGAAAAGCCCGTGTAATTCTAAACCTGAAATTTTTTCGCCAGACTGCTCCGTTTGGTTTCCCACTTTTTCAGCCCATGCATCACGAGTGAGTAGGCCGCCGGTACCACCACCAGTGTCAGCAGCGTAGATGAAACCATGCCGCCGATGATGGCGACTGATAGCGGTTTGTTGGTCTCCGAGCCGGCACCTAGTCCGAGTGCCGCTGGCAGCAGCGCCAGAATGATGGTCAATGAGGTCATTACCACCGGGCGTAAACGGATCGGGCAGGCTTCTTTCAGCGCATCATCAATGGCTACGCCTTTATCACGCAGCTGATTGGTGAGATCTACCAGCAGGATAGAGTTTTTAGCCACCAGGCCAATCAGCAGCACCAGGCCGATCATCGAGAACATATTGAGGGTGTCACCCGAGATCAGCAATGCGATGAGGCCGCCGATAATGGCCAGCGGCTGTGCGAGCATGATGATTAAGGGCTGAATGAATGAATTGAACTGGCTTGCCAGCACCATGTAGAGCAGGATAAACGCAAGCAAGAATACGAATTTTATGTTTTTGAAAGTTTTGCCAAACTCTTCAGCCTGACCGACCATTTTGATGTTGTATTCGGCTGGTACGATTTTGGCAGCGGTTGCTTTGACCAGCTCTACCGCATCGCCCAGCGGCATGCCCGGATTGGCATAAAAATTTGCTGCATACTGCAGGTCGTAGCGGCCGATCACAGCGGCACCCAGTTCCGGTTCGAAGTGCGCAACGGCATCCAGTCTAACCAGCTGGCCGTTGCTGCTGCGCAGGAATATTTTGCGCAGGTCTTCAGTCGTTTTTAAGTCTTCGTTATCGGCTTTCAGGCGAATGTCGTAGCGCTGGCCGTCGCCGTTTTGATCGTTATATTTGGCTACGTTAATGCCGCCTGCGTAAAGGCTGACTGCAGTGGCAATATCGGTTGCATTCAGGCCCAGCGTTGCGGCGCGCTCGCGGTCTATTTGCATGTTGAGCTGCGGCAGATCCAGCTGCACATCCAGGTCTACCTTGCCCATGCTTGGGTTGCTGCCGAGAGTATCCTGCAGCAGTTTTGAAACACGGCCTATTTCCTGCAGGTTGCTGCCGGTCAGGTTGAATTGCAGTTTCTCCGAGCGCTGTCCGCGAACGACTGAGGCACCGGTAGGAATCGCACGTACGCCAGGAATATTATCCAGTTCTTTTTTCAGTTCTTTAATTAGCGCCTGTTGGCTCTTGCTGCGTTCTTCTTTTGGTTTCAGGCGTACATTAACGTTGCCCTGATTCACCTGCCCGCGTGAACCGGCGCCAATGGTGGAGAAAAAACTGGCTACTTCCGCTTTGTGTCTGGCAACCACGGCTTCGACCATTTTCAGGCGCGAATCAGTGTATTCGAGGCTGGAACCAAGCGGTGTTTTTACAGTAATGCTGAAGCTGCTCTCATCAGACTCAGGCACAAAATCTTTTTCGACATATTTGAACGAAAGATAGCCGCTGAACATCACAAACAGCACTGTGATTAACAGCACAACACCACGATGCTTAAGCGAGGTAAAAAGCAGTCTTTTATAGATTTTATCCACTGAGCCTAGTATGTTTCCGATCAAACGGTAAACTTTATTCTCATCATGGCGACTTACGTTAAGGTAGCGTGAGCACAACATGGGTGTCAGTGTCAGTGATACAAACAGTGATGCCAGTACGCCAAAAGTGACGACCACGCCAAATGAGTTGAAGAATTTACCTACCATGCCATCCATAAAAATGACTGGCGCAAAAATACAAACCAGTGACAGTGACGCAGCCGTGACTGAAAAAGTCACTTCACGTGCGCCGTTCAAGGCGGCACTGATCGGGTTGGGGTCGATATGTTCGCGATGGCGGTAGATGTTTTCCAGCACGACAATCGCATCATCCACCACCACGCCAATCAGCAGCAGTAGCGCCAGCAGCGTCATCGAATTAAACGTGAAGCCGGAGAAATACATCACCGCAATTGCTGCCAGCAGCGATACCGGAATAGCCGTGGCGACAATCAGGGTAGAGCGTATTGAGCGTAGGAAAATGAACACAATCAATGCTGCCAGCAGGGTGCCTTCAATCAAGTGTTCTTTCAGCGATGCAACAAGCTGGTTAATGAAAATAGAATCATTCGTGGATATTTCCAGATTCATACCCGGTGGCAGGTTGGGCCGGATATCCTGTTCCAGACGGCGTTCGACTTCTTTGATGATGTCCACCGTATTGGCGTTGGCGATCTTGACCATGCCCAGACCGACTGTTGGTTTGCCGTTGTAGCGTGCGACCTGGCGGTTATCGGTGATGCCGTCTTCGATTGTTGCTACGTCCTTGAGGCGGATCGGTACACCGGTATTGGTGGCAACGATGAGTTCGCCCAGTGCCCTGACATTATGAAATTCCATATCCAGTTTCAGCAGCTGTTCTGATTGCGCGCTGACCAGAAAGCCGCCCGGCAGCTGGATGTGTTCACGGTTGAATGCAGAGATCAGATCATTGGCCGTGACTTTGTAAGCAGCCATTTGCTCCGGCTTGATATTGACGCGCACGACACGGTCGCGGCGCCCGCCGATGTTCACCTCCCCCACGCCGTTGATGGTTTCGAACTTTTTCTTTAATACGTTGTTGGCATACAGGTTGAGCTGCTGTATGGTGCGGTCGCCACTGAGTGCCAGCCAGATGACTGCCGAGGCATTGGTATCCACTTTTTGAATGACCGGTGGATCGGTATCGTTCGGCAAGCGGCGTAATACCTGACTAACCTTTGCCTGTACTTCGTTATAGGCAACGTCAATATCCTTATCCAGCGAGAACGTAATGGTGATGACCGAGACGCCGGGTGAGGAGGATGACTGAATATGTTCAATGCCGGGTGTCGTGTTGATAGCGGATTCAATAATGCTGGTGACACTGGTATCGATGACATCGGGATTCGCGCCACGCAGGGTGGTATTCACGACAATGATGGGAAAGTCGATTGCCGGAATGCGGTCAATACCGATGCGCTGGTAAGAAATAATACCGAATAAAACAATGACACCTGACAGCATCCAGGCGAGCACATGGCGTTTGATCGAGAGTTCAGGAAGTGTCATGCCGCAGTCTTTGTGTTGTTTATTATGTGTTGCTTATTATGGTGCCGTGTGAGTAGTGGTGATCTGTATCGGCGCCTGATCCGTCAGGAATCCGGCACCATCCATGACGATCGTATCATTGGCGCTAACGCCCTCGATAATTTCAACCATGCCTTTCTGGTGCTGCCCGGTCTTGACGATGGCTTGATGTGCCTTGCCGTCTTTGACCAGATACACTACTTCACCAGCTGGCCGCAGCACAACGCTTTGCTCCGGCACCATTAAAGCAGAAGGCTGTTCGCCGATAACGACTGTGCCGGTGACGCTGGCACCGGGCTGCCAGTCAGACTCGTCAATGATGTCAGCAAGCACGTCGATAGAGCGATTGCTCTCAGTAATCATCGGTTTTAATTCACGAATCACCGACTCAACCACTTTGGTGCTGGTCGGGGTGCTCAGGCGTACCTTCATGCCGGGCTTCAACTGATTGCTGATGCGCTCTGGAAAAGGAATGTGGGCGCGCAGACGTTTGTTTGAAATAATCTGCAGCAGCGGGTCACCTACTTTTACAAATTCACCGGTGTCGACAATTTTCTTTTCAACGACACCGTCAGTAGGTGCATAAATGCGGGTTTTGCTGCTGCTGTGGTTGATGCTGTCAACACGCGCTCTGGCGCCGGCGAGCTGCTCTTTAAGTACATTCTGCTGGGCAATGTCCGTATCTACTGCGTTTTGCGAGATAAAATTTTTGTTGACCAGCGCCTGGCTGCGCGTCACGATCTTGGTCTGGTTCTGCAGCAGGGCTTCAATGCGGGCAACCTCGGCTTGCGCCTCGTTGCGTTGTAACGCAAAATCAACCGCATCCAGCGTGGCAACCAGTTCCCCTTTTCTTACTCGCTGCCCGGGGCTGACATGCACTTTAACTATACGCGCAGCGACTTCCGCTGCAATCGTGGGGTCGATCAATCCTTCGATAGAGCCTACGGCTGATTCGGTAATTTCTATCGCGGTATCTTTGACTTGTGCCACGGTGACCAGCGTTGGTTTAGGGCCCTTATTCTCAGGGGCTTTGGCATCTGCGCTTTTGTCTTGATTGCCGCAGCCTGTGACGAGGGCAATCAGTAATGTCAGTAGAGAAAGTTGTGTGCTTTTGGGCATAAATTTTTGCATAAATATTTTTGTATTATTAAGAACTCAAGTTCATGTATTTATTTTGCGATTAATTGCCAGTCAAAGTATGGTCCGGGATCAGTTTTACGGCCCGGCGCAATATCGGAATGCCCCACTATATTTTCAATTGGATACGCTTTCCTGAGGCTGGCAATTAAATGATTCAAGGTTGTGTATTGTTCAGGCGCAAATGCTTCAAAATCGCTGCCTTCAAGCTCAATTCCGACAGAAAAATCGTTACAACGTTCACGCCCCTGCCAATTTGATACGCCGGCGTGCCAGGCGCGATCCAGGCATGACACGAATTGAATCAGGCTGCCATCGCGCCGGATTAAAAAATGCGCCGATACTTTAAAGGTATGTATTTGCGCATAATAGGGGTGCTCAGCCGGGTCAAGCTGGTTGGTAAATAGCTCAATGATGCCATTGCCACCATAATGGCCGGGTGGCAGGCTAATGTTATGCACGACAATTAAACTGATATCCGCTGATTTTTCAGACTCCGCCAATGGACGCGCATCAAAGTTCGGTGATGCGATGAACGATGCGCCTTCTGCAAATCCAGCCTGATTAATATGGCAAATTGTCATAGCTCGTGTCATTTATAAACTTTTATTATTATCGCGCAAGATTATGTTCTGGCGCAGAAATTTGTGCAGCTAATTAATTGCTTAAACAAATTGCCCAAATGCCGACTTTGCATGGATTTCAGTTTAAAATGCGCACATATTTGAATTTGTATTTAACTTTAAACTTAGTATCTGACTTTACTTAAGTATCTAACTTTACTTAGTATCTAACCAAGGAAACACCTGATGGTATTCTTAGAATTAGCAGTGATGCTGGTTGTGATTCTGATCGCAGCCGAGGTCTTTACCAATGCGCTTGAGCATTTGGGTGAGAAATTGAAAATATCGGAAGGTGTGACCGGTTCCTTATTTGCTGCGGTAGGGACCGCGCTGCCGGAAACGTCAGTGCCTTTGCTCGCACTGCTGGCAGGTACGCAGAATGCAGCGACTAATGAAGAAATCGGTGTAGGGGCTATCTTGGGAGCACCTTTGATGCTGGCAACACTTTCTATTTCACTCATGGCCATTTCAGTATGGAAACGCCGCGGTACGCATGGGCATTTAAGGCCGGAGCGCACAGGCCTGACACGTGACCTTAACTTCTTTATCATTGCATTCAGTTTTGCCGCAATTGCGATGTTCGTGCCGCATACCTTGGTGGCTGTGCGTTATGCCCTCGGTTTTTGTATGGTCATGATTTATTTCATCTATGTCATGATGACCATCAATGCTTCAAAAGCGCTGGTAGAAGATGGGCATGCGACTGAAGCTGGCGGCGACATGTTTTTATGTAAAGTGGGCTTGCCTAACAATATGGTCGTGATTGTGATTCAGCTGCTGCTGGGTCTGGGCTTGCTGGTGGCTGGCGCCAAAGGCTTTATCCATGGCGTGGAAGAAGCAGCGCATATATTAGGCATTTCTGCCCTGTTGCTTTCATTGCTGATTATTCCGATTGCTACCGAGTTACCGGAAAAAGTGAACAGTATTTTATGGATACGTAAAGGCAAGGACACGCTGGCATTCGGCAACATCACCGGTGCCATGGTGTTTCAGGGTACATTGCTGCCGGCAATCGGTATTATGCTCACGCCGTGGGAGCCGCGTCAGGAAGTGCTGCTGGGTATAGTCATGACGTTGATGGCCGCGATCTGGCTCCGGTACTTAACGGCTAAAGGCGGTATCAGGGTTTGGCATTTGCTGGTAAATGGTGCGCTGTATGTCACATATCTATTGCTGGTATTAAGCTAGCATGAATGTTAAGGGCGCTTTTTAGCGCCCTTGACTTATTTGAGGTCACTCACTATCATTTTCCAGGTCTGCATCGGTTTCTTTGGATAGCCCTAGTTTAGCAAGCCGATACCGCAGTGTGCGGAAGGTGACTCCCAGCAGCTTGGCGGCAGCAGTTTTGTTGTTGTTGGTTTTGTTGAGTGCCTGAATAATCGCTTTTTTCTCAACGTTTTCAAGGTAGTCAGTCAGTGTCAGTTCGTCTGCCTGTTCATCGAATTCTCCGTTCATAAACCTGGCTGCCGCATTATCTTCAAGCATGAAATCGTCGATGGTAATCACTTCACCATCGCAAAGCGCCAAGGCGCGTTCCAGCATGTTTTCCAGTTCACGCACATTGCCCGAAAACGGCAGCGTGGAAATGTAGGCGAGTGCATCCTCATCTATTCTCGGGATGGTTAGGTGCTGATTTGTACAGAGCTTGTTTAATAACATATTGGCGATTAACGGGATGTCGGCAGGGCGGTCGCGCAATGCCGGCATCTTGAGCTGGATGACGTTCAGGCGGTAATACAGGTCTTTTCTGAAGTGGCCGCTATCCATCATTTCCGTCAGGTTTTTATGCGTTGCACTGATAATACGTACATCAACAGCTTCTTCAGTGGTGCTGCCGACCATGCGTACTTTTTTCTCCTGTATCGCACGCAGTAACTTAACCTGCATCAGTAAAGGTAAATCTGCAACTTCATCCAGAAATAAGGTGCCGCCGTTCGCTGCCTGGAACATGCCTTCCTTATCCTGATTGGCGCCGGTAAACGCGCCCTTTTTGTAACCGAAGAATTCACTTTCCATCAGATTTTCAGGAATTGCGCCACAGTTCACGGCGATGAATGCACCATCTGCGCGCGAGCTGTTTTTATGAATCAGGTTGGCAGCCAGCTCTTTGCCGCTACCCGACTCGCCGCTGATGTAAACGGGAGCCTGGCTGCGGGCAAGCTTTTCTATCATCATGCGCACATGTTTGATCTGCTCGGAATCGCCTATCATTTCAAGCGTATTCGGCTGTGATTTATTGGTTTGGGTCGTGAGTTTAAGTGCAGACTCCACTACGGGCCGCAGCTGTTTGAGTGAAATGGGTTTGGATAAATAATCAAAAGCTCCGGCCTTGAGTGCGCTGACTGCATTTTCAGCGCTGCCGTGCGCGGTAATGATTGCAACCGGTAAGCCGGTATGAAATTGATTGATGTAATGCAGCAGATCCAGTCCTGTTCCATCAGGCATCCGCATATCGCTGATACATAGCCCATATGGACGTTGTGTGAGCAAGATTTTGGCTTCTTCTACACCGCAAGCGCTGTAGGTTTCAATATCCATGCGTTCCAGCGTCATGACGAGCAATTCGCGGATGTCGGTTTCATCATCAACGATTAGGCAGGTTGGTTTGTTTGACATGCTTGAATATTGCCTTTAATTGGAATTCTTTAACTCAAGTATAAATGAACAGCCGCGATCCCGCGGCTGGAAGTATAGCTGAGCGCTATTTGCTTCAGCCAGCTCACGTGAAATGTATAAGCCCAGGCCATTGCCAGTCGTTTTTGTGGTGTAAAAGGGCTCAAATAATTTAGTGCGCTCATGTTCTGCAATGCCTGCACCATCATCAATCACTTCAATATCCAGGCCTGAATTGGTGTTAGCTATGGATTTCTGCATTTGTGTGCAATTCAAGCGTAAGCTGCCGATTTCCTTACGGCTATGCTCCCATCCATTTTTACATAAATTCCATAGAATCTGTGTAAGGTGTCGGCGGTCAAACATAATCTTATCTTGAGCAGGACAAAGCTCAAGTATGAAGTATGCGGTCGGGATTTTCTCAATAGCACAGAATTGGGTGTGGAAATCAACAATAAACTGGTTGAGCGTAATTTGTTCCTGGTGCGTGCGATCGCGGCGGTTCAATTCCAGCACATCTTTAATAATCTGATTAATGCGCTGAATATTGTCTTCAATAATTTCCAATATTCGTGCGTTGTCTTTAGATAGATTTACTTCCTCTTGCAGCAACTGATTGGCATGACTGATTGCGCTTAAAGGGTTGCGGATTTCGTGCGCTATGTTGGCAGTCAGTCGGCCCAGGGCAGCTAATTTTGCCTGCTGTGCAGCAGATTGGATTTTACTCCAGTCCTGAATGAAGACCACCGCGCCAAGCTTGCGATTTTCCTGGTTGATAGGCTCGATGCGTAGATTCAGTTCGCGGTTGTTGACCGGAATGATTAAATTTTTATGCTCATCATTGCCATCGGTCCAATACAGTAATAAATTGGCAATGGCCGGCGCATGGTCCCTGAGCCTCAAATCATCATCGGCATTCTCTTTCAACGCTAACAGCTGCTTTGCCTGTGAATTGTAGTGACGGATATTCAGGTGTTCATCTACAACCAGCACGCCATCCTGCATTTGCTGTGTAATCAGTGCATTGACCTGTGCCAGGTTTTCAAGATCAACGCCGCGGGAAGAGGCCAGCGCTTCGCTAAGTAATATGCGTTTAGCCAGACTATAAGCAAGCCATGCAGTTGCAAAGCAGCTCAGGCTCAGCATCACCGACTGCGTATAGGAAGTAACAGGCAGGCCCCATTCTGCAATCCGGTAGCTTTGTTCAAGCAGCAGGCCGATGGTGGCGATTGCTGCGTAAAACAGTGCGAGGCGACCATTGCTGACCAGGCTGGCAGTGACGATAGTTACAATCAGCAAAAGACCTAAACCACTTTGTATGCCGCCAGCAGCGTACATCATCATAATGATGAACAATATGTCGATTACAATCTGTAGCGGATGAGAAAGTATGACTGCTGAAGACTTTAATCGTGTGATGATAAGCAGGCCGATACTGAACAGTGCAAATGCGATTGCAAGACTCAAAAATAATGACGGATTGTTATTGCCATCTGATAAATTTAATTTGTCTGCAAATGCGTAGAAAACGACAAAAATGATGCTTAAAAGAAAGCGGAAAATATTGATGATACGTATTGCGCGCGCTTGCAGCGTCAGGTCATTCTGCAAGGCAAAATTTTTATTGAAATTGGCGCTGGAATAGAATTTGGAAAAACTCATTTATTCTTAATATGTGCCTGAGAACAGTAAAAATTTCCGTTTACCAGGAAGGCTTCTGATCTCGGCAAATGGACCTGACAGGTAGCACATTGAACCATGTTTTCTATTGGCTCTTGATGCTCTTTTTTGCCTTCAGGAGTATCTGATCGGGTTGTATGTTTTGTGCTCGGGCCGATAGCGCGCTTTATGATGTAAATGACCAACCATATTAACAGTCCTAAAAAAATCAGTTTCCACATAGCGCTAACTCATCCCATTATCAGGTTAAGATTGTAACCAAGCTTAAGCCCTGTGCAAATATTAAAGTACAAATATAAACTTAAGGAAACACAGCATAAGTGCCTGCGCAAGCAAGTTGCTGCATTGTGTGCGCATTAGGCGTACGGGGGCACTTTATCTCGCTCGGCGACTTATTCTGTGTTTCCCTGATATACTTAATGGCCTTTGCTTTTTTGAGATCAAGCACGACTTGATCGGGCAATGGGTAAAATAAACATAAATGTTAATAATGCTTTGAAATGGCAACTCCAAAAGAACTCTCGGATTTTTTAACGGCAATAGAGCGTCGTGCTTTTAAGCAGACCGCTTATGCCGTGCGTGATGATCATGCCGCATTGGATATCGTGCAGGATGCCATGATGAAGCTGGCTGAAAAGTACGGTGAGCGTCCGGCAGCAGAGTTCCCTATGTTGTTTCAGCGTATATTGCAGAATACCATGCGGGATTTCTGGCGCCGGCAGAAAGTCCGTAATCTGTGGACTAGTCTGCTGTCTTCTTTTGGCGGTAACGATGCCGATAGTGAAGACCGTGATCCGCTGGAAACGATTGATGTTGAGGATGATAGCGATGAGCCTTCCGCGCAGCTTGCACGCAGCCAGACCATTCAATTAATTGAACGTGCGCTGGAAAAACTGCCTGCCCGTCAACGGGAAGCTTTTGTGTTACGTTATTGGGAAGAGATGGATGTGGCTGAAACAGCTAAAATCATGGGCTGCTCGGATGGTAGTGTGAAAACGCACTGCTCGCGGGCGGTTCACGCATTGGCGCTGGAATTAAAAAAACAGGGGTTGGATAAGTTGGGCTTATCAAATGCCGTATTCGATAAAAAATAGCTCGAACTATAGGGGCAACAGATGAATATGCATAAAGACAATATGACAGACAGAAAAAATACAGATTTGATAGATGATAGCGTGATTTCAGATCCAGTAATGGAAGCGCAAATTGCGCGCAGCATTTCTGATTTGCTGAATAACCGTGCGCAGCATCTTGAAGCTGAGCATGCGCAGCGCTTATCGGCAGCGAGAAATGCTGCTGTGCATTATTTGACTGAACAGCAAGCCCAATATAATACTGGTAGCCAGACTGCCAGACATGGTCATGTGTTGCGTTGGTTTGGCCATGTAGGTCAGAACGTTGAACAGCATCGCGTGGCTTCGACAGCATTGGTGCTGGTCGTTATGCTGCTTACCTTTTTTGCTGTGCAGCAGTTCGGATCCAATCATAATTTAGAAAATAGCGATGCGTTTTTGCTGGCGTCTGATTTGCCACCAGAAGCTTATGCGGACAAGGGGTTTGATGCATGGATAGAATCCAATTAGGTTTAAGATGGGCGTTGTTGTCATTTTTATTGCTGGTCACCGCTGTTGCAAATGCAGATGAGATTAATCAGACATGGGAGCAGTTAACCGAGAGTCAGCGTCAGGTTTTAAACCCTTTGGCATCTGAGTGGGATACTTTACGTCCATGGCAGCGCGAGAAAATGCTGGATATTGCACGCGATTATCCAAAGATGAGCCCTGAAAAGCAGGGGTTGGTTAAGAAAAGGCTGTCGAACTGGAGCCGGATGACGCCTTATGAGCGTGAAAATGCCAGAAAAAGGCACCAGCAATTCAAGGCGTTGCCGGATGATAAAAAGCGCGAACTGCGTAAGAAATGGAATGAATATCAGCAACTGCCGGAATCCGAGCGTGCCAAGTTGCGCGCAGAGTCTCCGGAAACTTATGGCGATTCAAACCTGGATTGATATTGTTGATCTCAGCCTAAGTGATGGCAGAGAGCAAATACTTATCTAAAGCGATGGATTCTTGTGAATAATCAAAAAATGAATACGACAGCCCCGAGTCTGATCAAGCTTGGGGCTTGTCTTTTATATGAACTGTTAACAGTGATTGCAATTGTTTTTGTCAGTGCCGGTTTGTTTTTGTGGGTTGCCGGTGATGCTACGCATGGCGTCAAGCGGCTGCTATTGCAGACTTTTCTGTGGTTAATTGTAGGGGCTTATTTTGTCTGGTGCTGGCGGAAAAGCGGGCGAACGCTGGCAATGCAGGCATGGAAATTCAAGCTCATAGCCGATGATAACCAGTTATTAAGTCTTAAGCTTGCAATTTTCAGGTACGTGCTGGCAACCGTGAGTCTGGTTTTTTGTGGTCTTGGTTTTTTATGGGCCATCGTTGACAGGCAGCACTTGTTCCTGCATGACCGGATTCTGAAAAGCAGAATTGTAGCCGGATCCTGAAAATAGACCGCGGCGGAATGCTTGACTGGCACTACCTGCGATCTATGTAATACATCATGCTTAGTCCCGCCATTAAAAATAGAACGGTGGGTGTGACAGCACTAAACAGCGGCGCCCAATCGTTCAGTACGCCCAGATGTATGAAGGTGCGGTTAAGGATTTGGTAAAGCACACCCAGCATAATGCCAATAAATATTTTAGTGCTGGCACCAGTGGCACGCTGCTGTATGAATCCAAAAGGCAATGCCAGCATAATCATGACCATGCAGGCCAGCGGGTAGACCAGTTTTGACCACAGCGCCATTTCATAGCGCGTAGTTTTCTGTTTGTTAATCGACAAGTGCTTAATGTAGGAATACAGGTTCCATGCGGACATTTTCTCCGGCAGCACGAGTAATACATTCAATAATTCTGGACGAATAAGCGAGCGCCAGGTAGCGGTTTCCAGCTGCTTGATCTCATTGGTATCCTTATTAAAATGGGTTTGCGTGACTTGTTTAAGGTTCCATTGCTCATCTGTAAATTGCCCGCTTTTTGCATGGCTGTTGGTTTTAAGTCTGAATTCCTGATCAAATTCATAAATATGCACATTCAGCAGCGTCGAGTCCGGCAGTATTTCTTCAATATTTACAAAACTGTTGGCGTCTTTCACCCACAGGCCAGACTTGAAGTCCTGAACAATGACAGAATCTGTCGCTTTGATGCGCATGCGCTGCGCCATTTTTTCACTGAGTGGCGTAATCAGCTCGCCTACAAAGAAGGTGATTAAAGTAAAAATCAACCCGATTTTTAATAAAGATAGCGCAATACCTGTTGAGGAAATGCCGCTGACCCTGAGTATGATCAGTTCGGAGTGTCTTGCCAGCTGACCGATGCTGTACATGCAGCCGACGAGTATGGCAACTGGCATGATTTCGTAGATATGGCCTGGCGCACTTAACAGTACAAACAGCAGCACTTTACTTAAGCCGTAGCTGCCACGTCCCAAGCTCTCCAATTCCTGAATCAAATCAAAGAATGAAAACATCGCAATCAGCGCGAGCATGATGAGGGTCACGCTGACGGTGATTTCTTTTAGCAGGTAGCGGGTAATAATGTTCATAGCGATATTGATTTGATCAAGTTATGGCTTGGCACGCATTTTCAGCCATGAAGTTGAAAAAATACTGGATAAGAATACCGGGAAAATAGGCAACTGAAGCGCACGACGGTAAAACATATATATTGCCAGTGATAGAAACAGTAGATGTACGGGCCATAGTCCTATGACGATGTGAATTTTTTGCTGTATGACCCATGCATGCGTAATGCTGAGCAGATTGCTGTAGATAATATAGATGATCAGTGCCAGCACAAAGTTTGCTGAACGACCTGCACGTGGATCCAGCGCGCTTAACGGGATCGCCAGCAGTGACAGGATCAGTGCCGAGATCGGGATCGCCAGGCGCCATTGTAATTCTGCCTGACTTATAATGTTGTCACTCTGGAATAACTCTTTGCTGGATTTTGATTCAGTACTCGGCGGTTTTTGTTGTGCTTCTTTGGATTCAACGCGTATCGCATATTTTTCGAACTGGGTTGTAGAAAATTCTGCCGCACCACGCTTGCCTTGGTAACGTCTGCCATTTTCCATAACTACAAAATGATCGCCGTTTTTTTCAATCAGGCGATGTCCTTTTGCTGCAACGATAATGCCTAATTTCTGATGCTGGATGGATTGAACAAAAATATTCTTAACAACGTTGCCAAGCTCATCAAAGCTTTCGATGAAAAATACACGCTCGCCGTTGTTGGATTCTTTGAATACCCCGGGGCTGATTGAGGCTAATTCATCTCGACTCTCCAGTTGTGTGCGGTAGGTCTCGCCTTTGTTGGTTGCCCATGGCATTACGAATAAACTTAACACTGAAATCAACAGGATCACGGGCGCGATAAAGTTAAGTACCGGGCGAATCCAGGCGGTGATGCTCATGCCGCTGCTGAACCAGATCACCATTTCTGAATCCCGATACCAGCGCGACAACGTCATCAGTACCGCGAGAAATAGTGTCAGGGAAAGTATCATCGGCAGGAACTTAACCATGTTAAAACCTAACATAGTAGTGATGGCATCGTTAGGCAGGATACCTTTTGCGGCGAGACGAATCAGATTGCCGGCGCGCTGCGCGATGACGATGCCTATCAATATAAAGAAGGCACCGGCAGCGGTGGAAATGAGTTCTTGTAATAGAGAGCGCCTAAATAGCATACGTTTTATTTACAACTATGAATTACGTGTAAAACACGAGATAATTTGGTTTATTTTAAACCATATGGACATTGCCGGCGCGGCCATTGTGCTGCGTTAGTGCTATTAACGGCTTGTCTTTAAGCTATTTAAGTTTATAAACAGCATTGCAACAAATAAAATTAAGGATCCAACCAGATGGAATTTAGCATAAAAACGGGCAGTACGGAAAAACAGCATCATAATTGTGTCATTGTTGGCGTGTATGAGTCGCATGAGTTATCTGATTCAGCCAAGGCGCTGGATGCACTTTCTTCCGGTTATCTGAGCAATATCATTAAACGCGGTGATCTGGATGGCAAAGCAGAAAAAACACTGATGCTGCATGATGTGCCAGGTGTACATAGTGATCGCGTATTGCTTGTTGGCCTTGGTAAGCAGGGTGAGTTCTCAGAAAAACAATATGCCAAAGCGGTACGTGCTTCGGTAAAGGCTGTGGCAGCCAGCGGTGCCAGTGAGGCAGTGACTTATCTGGCAGAGCTGCCGCTAAAAGAATTAAGCCTGCGCCGTAAAGTTTCCCTGCTCGCAGAAGTGGCGCTGGATGCTACTTATCGCTTCAATGCGATCAAGCGCAAGAAAGAGGGCGCAGAAGATGAAGACGCCAAGAAAACTGTTAAACGGTTGACTATCCATATTGCAGATGCTGCCCATGTGAAGGAGGCGGAAGCCGGGTTGGCAGATGGCAAGGCGCTGGCTGCGGGCGTGAGTCTGACCAAGGATCTGGGCAACTTGCCGCCGAACGTCTGTACCCCAACCTATCTGGCAGAGCAGGCGCTGCAGCTAGGCAAAACTTACGGTATGAAAGTGGAAGTGCTGGAACGAGCTGATCTTGAGACCTTGGGTATGGGCTCATTCCTCAGCGTAACCAAGGGCAGTGAGGAGCCACCGAAACTGATCGTGATGCAGCATCTCAAGGGTAAAAAAGACCAGAAACCAGTAGTGCTGGTGGGTAAGGGCATTACCTTTGATACTGGTGGCATTTCACTCAAACCTGGTGCCGAGATGGATGAAATGAAATACGACATGTGCGGCGCAGCCAGTGTGCTCGGCACATTCAAAACCATTGCGGAAATGGATCTGCCGCTGAATGTGGTGGGTATTATCCCGACTTGTGAAAACATGCCCGATGGTCGCGCGACCAGACCGGGTGATGTGCTGACCAGCATGTCCGGCTTGACGATCGAAGTATTGAATACCGATGCTGAAGGCCGCCTGATACTATGTGATGCATTGACCTATGCCGAGCGCTTTGAGCCAAGTGCTGTGGTGGATATTGCCACACTGACTGGGGCTTGCGTGATTGCACTTGGCCATCACGCAACTGGCTTGTTCAGTAATAATGATGAGCTGGCAAAAGAGCTACTGCAAGCAGGGGAGTCAGCGCTAGACCGTGCCTGGCATATGCCGTTGTGGGATGATTACCAGCCGCAGCTTGACAGCAATTTTGCTGATATGGGCAATATTGGTGGACGTGCTGCGGGCAGCATTACTGCAGCTTGCTTCTTATCAAGGTTCACCAAGAAATATGATTGGGCGCATCTGGATATTGCCGGTACCGCATGGAAATCCGGCAAGGAGAAAGGCGGCACCGGCAGGCCTGTGCCATTGCTGACAGAGTTTTTAGCGTCGCGTGCACGTCAGGCAAACAAGTAAATACGATTTATGACACGTGTTGAATTTTATTTCAATGTGACAGACAAGCTGGCTAAGGCAACCGAACTGTGTGAGCGTGCGGTTGCCAAAGGGCGCCAGCTTACCGTGTTTACGCAGGATGATGCGATGAGCCATGGCTTGCAGCAGAAGCTATGGCAGCATACGCCAGCCAGCTTCCTGCCAAGCGCCTGTCCGCAGGATGATGCCAGCGCATATGTGCCAATTATTCTTGATGCGGTAGGCAGTCATTTGCTTCAGGATGATATCCTGATAAATCTGAAAACGGAGCATCCGCCGTTTTTCAGCCGCTTCAGGTATTTGGTCGAGCTGGTAGGAAATGATGAAGATGATAAAGTGGCCGCAAGGCAGCGCTACAAGTTTTATCGCGATCGGGGCTATCAAGTAAAGTCGACAGATGCAGCGGCAGGTTAATTTTTGTATCAAATTACTAGAATGTGAGTAACTATGCGTGAAGATGACGATATTCCATTGCTGACCGAGGTGCATGCGCTGCCAGCGCAGGCTTTAGCAAAAGCCTTTAATGTGACGCCGGAACTGATTGCTGAAATCGCCGAGCAGATCAGGCCGCATGTAGCAGCAGAGATAGAAAAATCACTCGCACAGAAACTCAAGCAGGAAATGAAACAAGACTTGCTTGATCACTTGCTGACTGAATCAGCGAATATCCAGAAAGCCAATCAGGCTTATATTTCAAGTGCGCTGAATCAGCAATATGACCAACAGGCGCAGCAAATTGAACAGCAGCAGCGTGATGCTGAGTCAGCATTAAAGCAGCATATCAGTGACACACTAGGCACAGTACAGCAGGAGGCGATTGATCAGGCCGTTACCATGGTAGATAAGGCCAGAGCCGAGCTGGCAACCGATATACCGCGATTGATGCATACCAATACCGAGGTGATTAAATCTGATCTGGAAAAAACGCTAGGCCAAATGCAGGCCCAGGCGGTAGCGGATGTGAATGAAAAAATAACCGCAGCATTGCCAGATTTACAACAGAGCCTGACCGAGCAGTTACAGCTCACATTGGCTGATTTGCAAAATGCTACGGTAGAAAATACAAGGCAGGGACTGCAGGAGCAGATAAGTCAGCTGCGCGAAACTATATTTGCGGAGCACAAGGCGAATCTGGCACAAGAGCTCGCCGCAATTTACAAAGCGCTTACGCAGCATACGCAAACCGAGCTTAGTGTTTATCTGGATGCTTTGCAGGTTCAATCCCAGCAGCAATTGCAGCAGAAATTAGGCGATACTTTCCCTGCTTTGTATCAGGATTTATCGAATGAGTTGAGTGCAACGCTGAAATCTGACTTTACCGCGCTGGCCGAGAATGCCAAAAAAGAATTTATACAGGCTTTAAGTGCAGATTTGCCGACGGTTGAGCAGGCATTAGGCAATAAAGTACACGAAATACTCGACGCAGAAGTACCGCGCATTGAGCAGGCGCTGAGTGCGAGCATTAAAGCTGAAATCGAAAAGCTGGTAGAGTCGGTGCGTCTGGTTTTTACAAAATAGGCGCTACTCTACCAAGGGGATTTAAGCATTATCGGTCAAAGCTTTGTAGTCTTCCGCAGACAGCAGTTTGCTCTCTGCCTCAATGTCGCTGGTTGTAAACTTGAATATCCAGGCTTTGTAAGGGTTGTCGTTAATCTGTTCCGGCGCATTGATGACGTCCTGATTGATTGCGGTTACTTCACCGTCTACCAGCGCATGCAGATCCGAGCCCGTTTTAACTGATTCGACCAAACCGCAAGGTTGCCCGGCTGTGAGTGCGTCGCCCACAGCGGGTGCATCAACAAAAACAATGTCTCCCAGCAAATCTTGCGCGTAATCCGTAATGCCTGCCTCCCAAGTGCCATCGGCAAGAGGTTTTGCCCATAAGTGCTGTGCGCTGTAGAACAGAGATTGCGGTATTTGCATGGTATTTACTCGATAAATGTTAATGATAATTCACGATAAAATTTTAGCGTAAATTAGGCTGCTGGCGGTTTTATTTTTATCAACTAAAAAAATTAATTTAGTTGATGGACAAAGCTAAAGTTTTTATATAGTATTCAAGCGTAACTGTATGAGATAAAACATATTATGACTAATATTTCACGTAAATTTTTACTTTTTTATGTAAGTGCGATGCTTTGCATGGCACCTATGGCTTTGCATGCCGCAAGTAAAAAGACGCAAAAACAGATTACTGCCGGCAGCAATTATAAAACTGTTAAATACAAATCAGGTAGCCGTAAAATACATCATCGTCTCCGTGCGCAAAAAGCTGTCGCTGTTGACCGGTATGATGGCTCTACACCACTGAAGCTCGCATCAGCAAAAGCAATTGTGATTAACCAGTTAACCGGTGAAACGCTCTATGCGAAAAACACCAATGTACCGACGCCTATTGCATCAGTCACAAAACTGATGACAGCCATGGTCATGCTCGATGCGCATTTGCCGCTTGATGAGGTGGTGTCTATCAGCGATCAGGATGTGGATTATTTGAAAGGTACCAGTTCAAGATTAAGCGTAGGTACCATGCTGACCCGGGGCGAATTGCTGCAACTGGCGCTGATGGCATCTGAAAACCGCGCTGCTTCAGCGCTTGGCCGTCATTATCCCGGCGGCAAGCCTGCATTTATACAGGCGATGAATGCCAAGGCGCAGCTGCTTGGCATGCAGTCTACACGCTTTGTAGATTCAACCGGTTTGGATAGTAACAATGTTTCAACCGCTGAAGATTTGGTCAAAATGGTGAATGCTGCCTATCATTACCCTGAAATTCGCCAGGTCAGCACCTTGCCATCACAGGAAGTGACGCTATATGGCCGACAAAATCCACTCAATTTTGTGAATACCAATGCTTTGGTACGCGGTGGTAACTGGGTAATCGGTTTGTCCAAGACTGGTTTTATTAATGAGGCGGGGCGCTGCCTGGTCATGCAGGCAGAAATCTCAGGTCAGCCAACCATTATTGTGCTGCTTGATTCAGCTGGCAAGATGACACGTATCGGTGATGCCAATCGTATTCGTAAATGGGTAGAACATAATGATGCTAACTCTCTGGGCGAGCATGTTCATGGTTAACCGTTATTTATAAATTGGCAGGTAATAAAAAAGCGGCTAGAGGCCGCTTTTTTATTACCTGGATATTTTGAACGCTGATTATTATTCTGTTTTCTTGCTAATCTGCTTTTTTTGCAGTTGTTTTCTTGGTAGCTGCTTTCTTGATGCCGGTTTTAGCAGTGCTAGCCTTTGCAGCTTTAGCCGGAGTCGCTTTTTTGCTGGCTGCCGTTTTGGTGGTTGCTGCTTTAGTTACGCCTGCTTTTTTAGCAACAGATTTCTTGGCAGGAGCTGCCTTAGCTGCTTTTGCAGTTAACAGTTCGAGTGCTTCTTCCAGTGTTAATGATTCAGGCTCTACGCTTTTGGGCAGTGTTGCCCGTATTTTCCCATGTTCAACATATGGGCCATAGCGACCTGCATAAATTTCAATCTGTCCGTCTTCTGTTGGATGATTCCCCAATGAGCGTATCGGTGCCGGTCCTGTATTTGCCTGCGCTAACAGTGCAACAGCTTCATCCAGGTTGATCGTAAACACACTCATGCTCTTGGGAATGGACTTGAACTTGGCATCGTGATTGACATAAGGTCCGAAGCGTCCAATATTGGCCACGATCTTTTTGTTGGTCACCGGATGCAGGCCCAAATCGCGTGGCAGTGACAGCAGCATGTTGGCGGTTTGCAGATTCACGTCTGCAAGTGGAATCTCTTTAGGGATGCTGATACGCTTGGGTTTCTTTTTCTCACCTTCAACCGGCAGACCTAACTGCAGGTAAGGGCCATACGGACCATTCATGAGCAGAATTTCTTTGCCGGATTCAGTATCGGTGCCGATTGTTACAGGGTCCGTCCCTAAAGTGGCTGCGCCACCTATGCTGCGTTTATAGTCACATTTCGGCGTGTCGTTGTAACCGGTACAGCCAATAAAGGTACCGTAGCGACTGAGCTGTTTCTGCAATGGTTTGCCGCATTTCGGGCAGGCTTCATCAATAATTTCATTGCCTGGGCGTTCTACATCGGCTTTGTTGTGAATCTGTCTGTTGAAATCCTGCCAGAACTCATCCATGAGCGGAATCCAGTCACGTTCACCTTCGGCTACGCTGTCCAGCGCATTTTCAAGATTGGCGGTAAAGTCGTAATCCACATATTTAGTGAAATGTTCGGTCAGGAACTTATTGACCACGCGACCTACATCGGTGGGTGTGAAACGTTTTTTATCGAGCAAGACATATTCTCGATCCTGCAGTGTGCTGATAATAGTGGCATAGGTGGAAGGGCGGCCGATGCCGTATTCTTCCAATGCTTTCACCAGGCTCGCCTCAGAGTAGCGCGGTGGTGGTTCGGTAAAGTGCTGGTCGCCATAGATTTTTTCTACGGTGAGCACTTCGCCGGTTTCGAGGTTAGGCAGCTTGCTTTCGCCTTCTTCCTCTTCGTCGTCAGAACCTTCCATATATACTGCAATAAAGCCCGGGAATACCAGCGTTTGACCGGTCGCACGGAACAGGTTGGCGTCGCTGCCTACGCTTAAATCGACGCTCACCGCATCAAATTTTGCGGGTGCCATCTGGCAAGCCAGCGCACGTTTCCAGATCATTTCATAGAGTTTGAATTGCTCATCAGTCAGGAACTGGCGCACCTGCGTCGGCGTGCGTGAAATGTCAGTCGGGCGAATCGCCTCATGCGCTTCCTGTGCGCTTTTGGATTTGGTTTTGTAAACCACCGGTGATCTCGGCAGGTAATCCGGTTCGAAATTCTTTTTGACGTAATCGCGGATTTGGGCAATCGCCTCGGCAGCCAAATTGAATGAGTCGGTACGCATGTAGGTGATTAAACCGACAGTGCCGCTGCCGACATCAACACCTTCATACAGTTGCTGTGCGATGCGCATGGCGCGTGAAGTTGTGAAGCCGAGTTTGCGTACAGCTTCCTGTTGCAGGGTCGATGTTGTAAACGGCGCAGCCGGGCTGCGGCTACGCTGTTTCTTTTCAACACGGGAAACTGTAGTTTTACCGGCACTGGCCAGTAATAATTTACCAACAATGTCAGCCTGCTGGTCATGATTGATGACAGTAAATTGCTCAACTTTTTCGTTATTCAGCTGCACGAGTTTGGCAGTAAAGCCATGGTTATGTTTGAGCGCATCTAAATGTATAGACCAGTATTCCTGGGACCTGAATGCTTCAATTTCAAGCTCACGTTCAACAATCAGGCGCAAAGCCGGGCTCTGTACGCGACCTGCGGATAAACCGCGACGGATCTTTTTCCATAGTAATGGGGATAAATTAAAGCCGACCAGATAGTCCAGCGCGCGGCGCGCTTGCTGCGCGTTGACCATAGGCATTGAAATGTCACGTGGCTCGGCGATTGCATGCTCAACTGCGTTTTTGGTGATTTCATGAAACACCACACGTTTCATGAGCTTGTTCTTGAGCAGATTCTTCGATTTTAAAATTTCTGCAATATGCCATGAAATTGCCTCACCTTCACGGTCCGGGTCGGTCGCGAGGTAAATGCTGTCTGCGCTCTTTACTGCTTTGGCAATCGCGTCAACATGTCTGCTGTTGCGCTCAATGATGTCGTATTTCATGGCGAACTGATGTTCGGTATCGACCGCGCCATTCTTGGGGATTAAATCTCGGACATGACCATAAGAAGCGAGCACTTCATAATCACCACCCAGATATTTTTGCAGTGTTTTCGCTTTTGATGGAGATTCGACAATGAGTAGTTTTGACATGAATGCCTATTTATAAGGTGTTTGTTAGCTAACAGTTCGGATAATAGCAAGGTAAATCACTAAAATACAACAAGTTAAGTTGTAAGGCATATAAATTTATTTGGCTATACCTTATTTATTGCGCACAAATTCGATCTTGCTGCCCTCAGTGCTGGCAAGGCTGAGGGCAGCGCCTTCATTGGCGATATCGCCAAATAACGGGTCTTCATCATCCGCTTTTGCCTGGCTTAAACTTTTGAAGTCATATAAATCGGTATCTGCCAAATGTGATGGTTCAACATTGGTAATCGCGCGGAAAATATTATTGATACGTCCAGGTTGCTCACGTTCCCAGCTTTGCAGCATGTCTTTAACTTTCTGACGCTGCAGGTTCTCCTGGCTGCCGCACAGGTCACATGGAATAATCGGGAACTCCATCTGGCGCGCGTAGCTGGCAATGTCTTTTTCGCTGCAATAAGCCAGCGGACGGATTACAACATTTTGCCTGTCGTTGGTCGCAAGCTTGGGTGGCATCGCTTTTAACTTTGCGCCAAAGAATAGATTCAAGAACAGCGTTTCAACAATGTCGTCGCGGTGATGCCCTAATGCAATCTTGTTGGCACCAAGCTCTTTGGCCGTGGTGTAAATCACACCGCGGCGCAGGCGGGAGCACAGTGAGCAGGTGGTTTTGCCTTCAGGGATTTTTTCTTTCACTATCGAATAGGTGTCCGCTTCGACAATGCGGTAATCAATGCCTAATTTTTCAAAGTAAGCCGGCAGAATATCTGCCGGGAAACCGGGCTGTTTCTGATCCAGATTCATCGCAATCAGCTTGAAATTGATGGGCGCGCGTTCCTGCAACGCAAGCAGTATCATGAGTAAGGCGTGTGAGTCCTTGCCGCCGCTCATGCACACCAGCACCGTGTCGCCATCTTCAATCATGTTGTAGTCACCAATCGCTTTGCCGGTCGCGCTGATCAGGCTGTTGCGTAACTTGATGAAGTTGTTGGAATGGTTATCGGGTAAATGTTTAATCATAAATAGTGTTTAATCATATTGATACGCAGCGTATCGGTTTTCAAAGTCTGGAGAATATTAAGGTTGTTATTTATAGATTTAATGAGCGACCGCCATCTACCGCCAATATATGGCCGGTAATAAATGGTGCATCGTAAATCAGAAACTTGACCGCTTTAGCCACATCTTCCGGCACGCCGACGCGTTTGAGCAGTGTTTGATTGATGACGCGCTGGCGGTAAACTTCATCAAATTGCGGGTTACCTTCCGGCCATTGTACCGGTCCCGGTGCAACGGCATTGACACGTACTTCCGGGCTCAATTCTTGCGCTAATGACTTGGTCAGCGTTACCAGGCCGGCTTTTGCCACACTGTAAACAATGTAGCCTTTCTTCGGCCGTTCAATATGCATGTCCGTGATGTTCACGATGCTGCCATGATTTTTGCGTAGTTCTGCCGCCGCGGCTTGTGCCAGAAATATAGGCGCCTTGAGGTTGCTGCCGATTAAGTCGTGCCAGTTCTCTTCATTGATCTGGCCAATTTCAGTAGGGTAGTAAGTAGATGCATTATTAATCAGTGCATCCAGCCTGCCGAAATGCTTAACGGTTTCATTGATTAAGTTTGGCATTACCGCCACATTAAGCAGGTCACCTTGAATAATCGCTACTGAATTCGGGCGCAGCAGGTTCAGCTCTGCCTGTAGTGCACGCGCTTCAACCGCGCTGGTATTGTAATGAATCATTAAGTACGCACCGTGCGCATGCAGTTCCCTGCAGATGGCGGCGCCCACACGCTTAGCGCCACCAGTAATTAAAACGATTTTGTTGTTAATTGTATTCACAGTCTGCTCATTTCTTTATCTTAAATATTATAATGGCTTATGAGTCCATTACCTATTCCTAATGCTGAGGCGCAGGCGCATAGTCAGCAGTTAGCCGCATTAATTCAAACCCACATCAGCCAGCGTCAAGGCTGGATATCATTTGCCGATTTTATGCAGATGGCTTTATATGAACCGCAACTAGGTTATTACAGCGGCGGCGCCAAAAAGTTCGGTCATGGCGGAGATTTTGTGACTGCACCCGAGATTTCGCCATTGTTTGCGCAGACGCTGGCTCATCAGGCGGCGCAAGTGCTGGCAGATACGCAAGGCAGCATCATGGAGCTTGGGGCAGGCACCGGTAAGCTGGCGGCTGACTTGCTGCTGGCGCTGCAAGGTCTGAAGCAGTTGCCTGAGCAGTACTGCATCATGGAAGTTAGTGCTCACTTGCGTTACATTCAGCAGGAAACTTTGCAGAATACACTGCCCACTGAGTTAATGCAGCGCGTCGTGTGGCTGGATGCCTTGCCACAGGATTTTGCAGGCATGATCGTCGGCAACGAAGTGCTTGATGCGATTCCGGTACATTTGCTGCATCACACAGCACAGGGTTTGTATGAAAGAGGCGTTGCTTTTAACGGTCACTTTGCCTGGGTAGATAAACCTTTGCTGTCAGGCAACTTATTCGATGCTGCTGATGCTTTGGCTTTGCCGCAAGATTATCTGACCGAGATTTGTCCGGCTGCATGTGGGCTGATCGCCAGCCTGGCACATGTGCTTAAAAAGGGTGTCATTATTATGCTCGATTACGGATTTTCGGCGCGCGAGTATTACCATCCGCAGCGCAATCTGGGTACTTTGATGTGCCATTATCAGCATTATGCACATACTGATCCGCTGGTTTACGCAGGGCTGCAGGATATTACAGCACATGTGGATTTTACAAGTATTGCCCAAGCCGGGGTTGATAACGGTCTGGAGCTTGCCGGTTTTTGCAGTCAGGCGCAGTTTTTGATGAATTGCGGCATTCTGGATTTGATGTCTAAAGTATCACCGCACGATATGGCAAATTACGCACCATTGGCTGCGGCCGCACAAAAGCTTTTGTCACCGGCCGAGATGGGGGATTTATTTAAGGTGATTGCCTTCAGTAAACAATTTGCTACGCCTTTGCTCGGATTTACTGCTGGCGACAAATCCCATACCTTATGACTAATCACTAAAGTATAATGCGCGCCATGAACGAACATACTCCAACAGAAGACACACCAATTGACGCAGCTGAGGCTAATGATGCCAGTCAGCGCCGCATACGCAGCTTTGTACTGCGCCAGGGCCGCTTAACCAAAGGTCAGGCACGCGCGCTGGAAACAGTTTTTCCGAAATTCGGCATCACCTACCAGCCTGAATTACTGGATTTGAGTACGCAGTTTGGCCGTGCTGACAGTAAAAAAATCCTCGAAATCGGTTTCGGCATGGGTGAGACCACTGCAAAAATTGCGCAGACCTTGCCGGAGTGCGACTTTCTGGCTGCAGAGGTGCATACGCCCGGTGTAGGCGCGCTGCTTAAACTGATTGATGAATTGGCACTCACCAACATACGTGTGATTCAGCATGATGTCGTTGAGGTACTGCAAAACATGCTGCCAGATAACAGCCTGGATGGCATACATATTTTCTTTCCGGATCCATGG